>NZ_SLWM01000002.1:500059-811688 GCF_004342085.1 Kribbella orskensis | reverse complement strand
AGCTGCTCGCTGTCGCTCATCGACCACACCGGCCGCTCACCCAACATCTCCATACCCCAGACCCTAGACACCGCCGCCGACAGTTGCCGGTCCGGGAGGCCCTTATTTGTAAGGGATTCCGAAGGTTGACCGAAATTGGATGCAGGCATCGGATCCGGACGAGTTGTCCACAACCCACCGCACCTGTGGACTCGCCAAGGGGGTAGCGAAGGCTGCGTCGCGCCCGGGGATGACGCTGCAGTTGGCCGGTGGGGGATCTCGGGGTGGAGGTGCTTGAAGACCGCGACGACGGTCGGAGGCCGGATGGTTTCGGGGCGTTGGTCCGGTCGATGGTGTCGACGCGTAGCTCGTGGAGGCCGTCCGACTGTTCGTGCGCGACGCACACCTGCGGCTTGTGGATGAGGATCCTGGGTTGGTTGGTACCCGACCGTCCGGCGGCCTGCCTGAGGTTCGAGCGCGCGCGAAGCCGCCGGGCGGGGCACTTGTCCGGAGGGGGCGTCATTATGGGGGAATGAGTGACAGTGCGGGTGTGGCGGCGGCGGTTGAGGCGTTGCGGCAGATCGGGTATTACCTGGAGCGGGATCGGCAGCCTACGCATCGGGTCAAGGCTTATCGGCGGGCGGCTGACACGATCGAGGGGTTGCCGGCGGCTGAGGTTCGGGCTCGGCGGCGGGCTGGAACTTTGACCGAGTTGCCGGGGATCGGGCCGAAGACGGAGGCCGTGATTCTCGAGGCGATGGACGGCGCGACGCCGTCGTACCTGACCAAGCTGGAGAGTGCGGCCGGGGAGCTGACTACGGCCGGTACCGGGATGCGGGCCGAGCTGAAGGCGGATCTGCATCTGCACTCGGACTGGTCCGACGGTGGGAGCCCGATCGAAGAGATGGCCCGTACTGCGGCAGCGCTCGGGCACCAGTACATGGCGCTGACGGATCACTCGCCCCGGCTCACCGTGGCCAACGGGCTGTCGCGGGAGCGGCGGTTGCAGCAGCTCGAGGTGGTTGCCGAGCTCAACAAGAAGCTCGGCGACGAGCTGGACGGGTTCACCATCCTGAACGGGATCGAGGTGGACATCCTCGACGACGGCTCGCTCGACTGTGACGTGGAGATCCTGGCCCGGCTCGACCTCGTGGTGGCCAGTGTGCACTCCAAGTTGCGGATGGCCTCGGAGCCGATGACCGAGCGGATGGTCCGGGCGATCGCGAACCCGCACGTCGACGTACTCGGCCACTGCACCGGGCGGCTGATCACCGGTGAGCGGGGGACGCGGCCGGAGTCGGAGTTCGACGCCGAGATCGTGTTCGAGGCCTGCAAGCAGTTCGGCACCGCGGTCGAGATCAACTCCCGCCCCGAACGCCTCGACCCGCCGAAGCGGTTGCTCTCGATGGCGGTCGAGACGGGCTGCAACTTCTCCATCGACACCGACGCGCACGCACCGGGCCAGCTGGACTGGCAGGTCTACGGCTGCGAGCGCGCCGAGGAATGCGGCGTCACTCCCGACGTCGTGATCAACACTTGGGACTCGTCCAAGCTTCTGGAATGGGCTGCATCATGAGCAATCTGGAGAAGGATCCGATCGAGGGCACCTGGGGTTGCGAGGACGTCGAGGGGCCGGTGCTCGAGCTGCTGGAGGCTCGGCCGGTCGTGCTCGGCCGCACGACCAAGGTGCGCAGGTTGTTGCCGAACAAGAATCGCCGGATGGTCGGGGCGTGGTGCTTCGTCGATCACTACGGGCCGGACGACCTGACCAAGCGCGTCGACTCGTACGACGTACCGGGTGATGCCGGGATGCTGGTGCCGCCGCATCCGCACACAAGTCTTCAGACGGTGAGCTGGTTGTTCGAGGGGGAGATCGAGCACCGCGACAGCGTCGGCTCGCACGCGATGGTCCGGCCGGGCGAGCTCAACATCATGACCGCCGGCAACGGCATCGCGCACTCCGAGGTGTCGCTGCCCAGCGCTCCACCCATGCTGCACGGAGCCCAGTTGTGGGTCGCCCTGCCTGACTCGGTCCGGACGACCACGCCGCCGGCGTTCAACGCGTACGCCGATCTGCCGAAGGTGACCCTGGAGGGAGCCGAGGTGACGGTGATGCTCGGCACGGTCGCTGGGATCACCTCGCCCGCGCCGGCGTACACGCCGCTGGTCGGAGCCGACGTACGGGTCGAGCCTGGGCGCACGATCGACCTGCCACTCACCCCGGAGTACGAGTACGCCGTACTGGTGGTCGACGGGAGTCTCGAGGTCGGCGAGCTGGCTCCTGGGTTCGGCGAGATGGCCTACCTCGGCACCGGGCGGGAGTCGATCGAGCTGGTTGCCTCGGACAGCGGTGTGCGGTTCCTCCTGCTCGGCGGCGAACCGTTCGAGGAGCAGCTCGTCATGTGGTGGAACTTCATCGGCCGCTCCCACGACGAGATCGTCGCCGCCCGCAACGACTGGATGGCCTCCATCGACGCCCGCGGCACTACTCGCTTCCCGGTCGTCCCCGGTTACGACGGCGACGCCCTCCCGGCGCCGGCCCTCCCCGCCATCCAGCTCAAACCGCGTCCACGCTCGCGGTGACCGGTGCCTCGAGCCTCCGGCGCCGGTAGTAGGCCCAGGTGAGCACCAGCAAGGCGGGGCCCCAGAGGTTGAGCGGGGCGTAGCAGGTGATCATCAGGGCAGCGGCGGCATCGCTGGAGAAGGGGAGGAACGAGTCGGTGAAGACGTCGCGGAAGCCGTAGGTCCAGATCCCGATCAGGGCGAGCGAGCCCAGGGTCGCGGGGATGATGGCCGCGTACGGCGCGACTCGGCGACCGCCGATGAAGGGGATCCAGCGGGGGGCCACCTCGCCCCAGGGTTTGACCAGGCCGAACGCCGTGAGCGCGACCGCCTCGGAGAACAAGCTCAGGCAGACGATGTAGACGGCTTCACCAGTGCTCTGCAAGGCGGCAGGCCGGCCATTGTCGTCGAGCATGCCCATCGAGAAGCCCGCCACCAACCCGAGACGCCACAGCCCCGACGGCAGGGTGAGGAACGGAATCACGTGTGCCAGACGCAGCGCCCAGCGCGGTACAGGTCGCTCTGTCATCGGCCGGCCTCCGAGCTGGTATGGCGGCGGGCAGCACGCGGCGGCCGAGCCAGCAGCGGCAGAGCCCCCGGCGGGAGAGACCCCGGCGGGAGAGGCCGCGGCGGCAGAGTCCGGGGAGGAGCTTCGACTGTTGTAGTCACCTGCCCAGCATTTCGCCGAGCGGACGCTGCGGACCTCACTCCGGCGGGGGATCGCCCTCCCCCGTCGGAGCGGAATCAGTCCGTTGTCAGTCGTCGCGCGCGTCGACGTCGCGGCGGATCCACGGCGAGAGCATGTAAACGACCAGCGAGAACGCGACCCCGAAGGGGGCGAAAGCGAAGGGGCACCACCGAAAATCTCGGTGGTGCCCCTCGGCGGGTCCGGCGGAAACTCAGGCGCCGGCGCCTTCCTGCTTGACTCCGGAGACCGCGGTCGGGTCGTCGATTCGGTACTTGCGAGCGGCCTCGGCGGCAACCTCCCGCTTGACGTCGCCGCGCTTGGCCAGGATCTCCAGGGCCGCGACGACGATCGACTCGGCGTCCACGTGGAAGTGGCGCCGGGCGGCGGCCCGGGTGTCGGCCAGGCCCCAGCCGTCGGTGCCGAGCGAGGTGTAGTCGTTCGGGACCCAGCGGGAGATCTGGTCCTGCACCGAGCGCATGAAGTCGCTGACCGCGACGACCGGGCCCTTGGTGTCCTTGAGCTGCTCGGTGATGAACGGCACCCGCTCGTCCTCGTCCGGGTGGAGCAGGTTGTGCTCCTCCGCGGCGACGGCCTCGCGACGCAGCTCGTTCCACGAGGTCACCGACCAGATGTCGGCGGCGACCGAGTACTCCTCGGCCAGGATCTCCTGCGCCTTGCGGACCCACGGCAACGCGACACCGGACGCGAGCAGCTGCACCCGCGGTACGTCGTCGCCCTGGGCCGTCGGGTACTCGCTGAAGCGGTACATGCCCTTCAGCAGGGCCGCGACGTCGAGGTTCTCCGGCTCGGCCGGCTGCGGGACCGGCTCGTTGTAGACCGTGAGGTAGTAGAAGACGTCCTCGCCGTACGGCTTGCTCTCGTCCAGCCCGTACCCGTACATCCGGCGCAGGCCGTCCTTGACGATGTGCGCCACCTCGTAGGCGAAGCCCGGGTCGTAGTGCACCGCGGCCGGGTTCGACGAGGCGAGCAGCGGGGAGTGCCCGTCGGCGTGCTGCAGACCCTCACCGGTCAGGGTGGTCCGGCCGGCGGTGGCGCCGATCAGGAAGCCCCGGCCGAGCTGGTCGCCGAGCGCCCAGAGCTGGTCGCCGGTCCGCTGGAACCCGAACATCGAGTAGAAGATGTAGAACGGGATCATCGGCTCGCCGTGCGTCGCGTACGCCGTACCGGCGGCGATCATCGAACCCATCGCGCCGGCCTCGCTGATGCCCTCGTGCAGCAGCTGGCCCTTCTCGGACTCCTTGTACGCGAGCAGCAGGGCGCGGTCGACCGACTCGTACGTCTGACCGTGCGGCGAGTAGATCTTCGCCGTCGGGAACATCGAGTCCATCCCGAAGGTCCGGTACTCGTCCGGCGCGATCGGCACGATCCGGTGCCCGATCTCCGGGTCCTTCATCAGGTCGCGGAAGAGCCGGACCAGGGCCATCGTGGTGGCCACCGGGGTCTTCTCGTTGCCCTTGCTGAGCGGCTTGTAGACGTCGTCACCAGGAAGCTTCAGCGTCTTCGGCCGGACCCGGCGCTCGGGCAGGAAGCCGCCCAGCTGCTTGCGCCGCTCCATCATGTACTGGTACTCCGGCGAATCGGTGCCGGGGTGGAAGTACGGCGGGTTGTAGGCGTCCTCGAGGTCCTTGTCCTCGATCGGCAGGTAGAGCCGGTCGCGGAACGCCTTCAGGTCGTCCGAGGTGAGCTTCTTCATCTGGTGGGTCGCGTTGCGGCCCTCCAGCGCCTCGATCGTCCAGCCCTTGATCGTCTGGGCCAGGATCACCGTCGGCTGGCCGACGTGCTCGGTCGCGCTCTTGAACGCCGCGTACACCTTGCGGTAGTCGTGACCGCCGCGGGGCAGCTTGCGCAGGTCCTCGTCGGACAGGTTGCGGACCATCGCCTGGAGCCGCTGGTCACCGCCGAAGAAGTTGTTCCGGATGTACTCCCCGGACTCGACGGAGTACGTCTGGAACTGGCCGTCCGGGGTGGTGTTCATCTTGTTCACCAGGGCACCGTCGTGGTCCTGCGCGAGCAGCGCGTCCCACTCCCGGCCCCAGATCACCTTGATGACGTTCCAGCCGGCGCCGCGGAAGTACGCCTCGAGCTCCTGGATCACCTTGCCGTTGCCGCGGACGGGACCGTCCAGCTGCTGCAGGTTGCAGTTGATCACGAAGGTGAGGTTGTCCAGCTCCTCGCGGGCGGCCAGGCCGATCGCGCCGAGCGACTCCGGCTCGCCCATCTCGCCGTCACCGAGGAACGCCCAGACGTGCTGCTGGCTGGTGTCCTTGATGCCGCGGTGGTGCAGGTACCGGTTGAAGCGCGCCTGGTAGATCGAGTCCAGCGCCGCCAGCCCCATGGAGACCGTCGGGTACTCCCAGAAGTCCGGCATCAGCCGGGGGTGCGGGTACGACGACAGGCCCTGGTGCGGGCCGCGGGAGACCTCCTGACGGAACCCGTCCAGCTGGTCCGAGGACAGCCGGCCCTCGAGGAAGGCGCGGGCGTACATACCGGGGGAGGCGTGACCCTGGATGAAGACCTGGTCGCCACCGCCCGGGTGGTCCTTGCCCCGGAAGAAGTGGTTGAAGCCGACCTCGTACAGGCTGGCGGCCGACTGGTAGGTGGCGATGTGACCGCCGACCTCCAGGCCCTTGCGGTTGGCCTTGCTCACCATCACGGCGGCGTTCCACCGGATGAAGGCGCGGATCCGCCGCTCGATGTGCTCGTCACCGGGGAACCACGGCTCGCGCTCGGGCGGGATCGAGTTGATGTAGTCCGTGCTCCGCAGCGCGGGCACACCCACCTGTCGCTCCCGGGCCCGCTCGATCAGCTTGAGCATCAGGTAGCGCGCTCGCGCCTTGCCGCGTTCGTCCAGCACGGCGTCGAGCGACTCGACCCATTCCCGAGTCTCGTCGGGGTCGATGTCGGGGAGCTGGGTCGGCATCCCCTCGGTGATGATGGCTGGTGGTTCGTGTCCGGAAGCCACGGTGTCCTGCCGTTCTGTCTAGTCGGTCCTACTTCTTGCAATCCTGTCACCTGACCGGAATGCGTTCTACTTCGCATCCACAACCTGCCCGGATCCGGCGTGAACCGCCGGTTCCCACCGGACACGGATAGTGTCCGACATGCGGATACCGGACACGCGGGAGAACCCTCGTGCATACTTGCGCGACGCGGTAGGCCACGATGGACTACTGCTACTGACGCCTACCCCCGGGCAAGCGGGGACGACGGAGGAGGACACGTGAGCGCGACCGCGGACCACGCGGACGGCAAGAGTGGCGAGCCGAACATGGCGAGCCGCCTCGGCTTAGAGAGCGGCACGGTCGTGCAGGAGCTCGGCTACGACGACGACTGTGACGATGCCTTCCGCGACGCCATCATGGAGCTCACCGGGGAGGAGTTCGTCGGTGACGACATGGACGACGTCGTCGACGTGGTGCTGCTCTGGTTCCGTGACGACGACGGGGATCTGGTGGACGCCCTGTTCGAGACCCTGACCGATCTGAAGACCGGTGGGATCGTCTGGCTGATGACCCCGAAGGTCGGACGCGAGGGCTATGTCGACGCCAGCGACATCGCCGAGGCGACCGAGACGGCCGGCCTGTCGACGACCAGCAGCCTGACCCCGACCGAGAACTGGTCGGCGACCAAGCTGGTGATGCCGAAGTCCCCGCGGGTCCGGAAGTGACACCGCGGTGACCGCTGCCGTCCCCCCGGTCGGCAGCGAGGCACCGGACTTCATCGCGCGGAACCAGCACGGCGAGCAGATCCGGCTCTCGGACTTCCGGGGTCGGCGCGACGTGGTGCTGGTGTTCTACCCGTACGCCTTCAGCCGGGTCTGCACGAGCGAGCTCGGCGCGCTCCGCGACCGGCCGGACCTGCTCGCCGGCGCGGAGTTCCTGGCGATCTCGTGCGACCCGATGTTCACGCTGCGCGCGTACGCCGAGTCGGAGCGGCTGGAATTCGGCCTGCTGAGCGATTTCTGGCCGCACGGGGCCACCGCTTCGGCGTACGGGGTGTTCGACGCGGACCGGGGGTGTGCGGGGCGCGGCACGTTCGTCGTGGACCGGGCGGGCGTGATCCGCTGGTCGGTCGTGAACCCGTACACCGAGTCCCGCGATCCGGACGACTATGCCGAGGCCCTGGCGAGCTTGCGCCGGGATCTCGGATAGACTCTGGCGCTCCGCCTGCAGGGCGGACCAGGGTGCTTAGCTCAGCGGTAGAGCGCTTCCCTTACAAGGAAGATGTCGGGGGTTCGATCCCCTCAGCACCCACACCTCGGACCCTTCGCGGGCCGTCGATTTTCACTCTCTGCGACCCGCCGATTTTCTTTACAATCGGCTGCCGGAACTGCCTCGGCCACGTCTCATTTCGACTGGTAGGGTTCACGCTCGTCGGATCACACGATGACGCACCGGGGCCGGTCGGTCATGGCGTCACCGGATCCGGCGCAACGGGGCCTGTTCTGTCGGTGTGAGAGCGAGACGGGTATGCCCTGAACCCGGCTCCGTCCAGTTGGGGAGGCACGTGTCCGTGGGTCGCCGACTGGCTGGCGCCTCTGCCGTCCCGGCCGCTTCGCGTCAGCCTGCCCGGGTTGCTGCCTCGGCTGCGACCGTCGCGGGGTGGGTGCGATGAGGAACGGTGTGGACCGGCCGGCGATCAGTACTGGCCCGGCGTTGATGATCCCCGCGGGTTACCCGCGCGATCTGCCGAGCGCACTCCTGCGGGCCGCCCGCGACTTCAGCACCTCCGGAGTGGTCGAGATCGGCCCGGACGGCCGCGAGACCCGCCTCGACTTCCCGACGCTCCTCGAGCTCGCCGCGCGGATCCTGGCCGGCCTGCGCGCCAACGGAGTACGGGCTGGTGACCCGGCCGTGGTGCACTGCACCGAGCCGGTCGGGTTCTTCGCCGCGTTCTGGGCTTGCACGTTGGGCGGCATCCGCCCGCTGCTGATGGCGCCCGCGCCCGAGGGCGACACCACCGAGGAGGGCCGCGAGCGGCTCCGCAAGGTGACGGACCTGCTCGGCTGGACAGTGCTGATCGGGCGGCCCTCGGACCTGCCGAACGACCTCGGCCTGCCGGTGCTCGACCCGGACGCCCTCGCCGGGCACGAGCCGACCTCGGAGTTCCACCGGCCGGCGGCGGACGACGTCGCAGTACTGATGATGACCTCCGGCACCACCACCGGTACGCCGAAGATCATCCAGCTGACCCATCGCGGTCTGGTGGAGTTCGCGGCCGGTACTCCGGCGATGCTCCCCGTGCGGCCCGGTCAGACGACGCTCAACTGGCTGCCGCTGGACCAGAGCGGCGCGTTCCTGCTCTACCATCTGCTGCCGGTCTTCACAGGCTGCACGAACATCCACGTGGCCACCGACTGGGTGCTCGCGAACCCGCTGCGCTGGCTCGACCTGATGGACCAGCACCGGGTGAACCACTCGTGGTCGCCGAACTTCGGCTACCGGCTCGCGGCCGCCGCCATCGCGGGGGAGCCCGATCGGCACTGGGACCTGTCCGCGCTGCGGAGCCTGGTCAGCGGTGGCGAGCAGATCACCGTGCCCGTGATGAGCGAGTTCCTCCGGCTGACGAACCGCTTCGGCGTCGTGCCGGAGACGTTCGTCGCGGCGTGGGGAATGACCGAGACCGTCACCGGGATCACCTTTGCCCGGCCCGGGTTGACGCCGAACGTGCACCGGGTCCGGATTCCCCCGACCGGGGTGGTGGAGTGGGTCGACCAGCGGACTCCCGCCAGCGGGAAGGTCGCCGTCGCGCGGCCGGGGAAGACCCGGGCCGATGCGCCCGGAGTACTGAGTCTGGTGTCCGTAGGTGCGCCTGCGCCGGGAGCCACCGTACGGATCGTGGGACCCAACGGCGCCGTGCTGCCGGAAGGCCGTATCGGGCAGTTGCAGATCGCGTCCGCGCGGGTGACTCCGGGGTATCTCGGGAATCCTGAGGCGGATCGGGCCGCCTTCCCGGCGGGGAACTGGCCGGCGCGGAAGTGGTTGTCGACTGGCGACCAGGGGTTCATCTCGGGCGGCCAGGTCGTCATCACCGGCCGCGATAGCGACCGCTTGATCGTGAACGGCCAGAACTACTACGCCCACGACATCGAGGCGATCGCGGCGACCGCCCCCGGGGCTGTGGCAGGTCTGGTCGCTGTCTGTGGAGTAGCGGACCTGGAGTCGGGCACCGATCGCCTGGTGCTTTTCTACGCCCTAGACCCGGCAGACTCTGGTCCCGTCGCCGCGACCACTGAGGCGATCCGGGCTGTCGTTCTCGATCGCCTGGGCTTCGACGCGCAGGTGGTCGCAGTACCGCGCAGGCACTTCCCGACGACTCCCGGCGGCAAGATCCTCCGCCCGCTCCTCAAGCAACGCTGGCTGGACGGCACGCTCGAGACCGCCCCGGGCCCCTACAACTCCCCGTACGGCGAACCCGTACGCCCGGGCGCCACCCCGATCCCCGACACCTTCGACGAGGACCCCAGCGAGCGAACCACCGAACTCCCGGTGATCCGCCTGGCCTGGCGCCGCAGCATCACCGACTCCATCCCCCATCCCCCCGAACGCCCCACCCTGGGCGCCAACCGCCACCCGGATCCCCAGGCCGAGCTCGTCCCCGACGTAGATCCAGACGTCACGGCGATCCCCGTCGAAACCTCCGAGGTCGCTGAGGCACCGTCCTCCGCAGACACGACAACCTCACCAGAGGCTTCGACCGCCGCAGATCCATTGGCCGGCGACGCACCAGCCACCGCCGACGAGCACACTCCCAGCGACACTGGCGCCGTCGACGCGGAGGAGACGGCCCCGGACGCCCCTGACGGCGCCTTCTTCAACAGCTCCGCCTTCGCCACGCAGCATCCCTCCTCCTCCGCCACCGATCGCCCCGCCTTCACGCCCGCCACGGTAAACGCCGAAGCGGACGCAACTGCAGCCCCAGCGCCCTCCTCTGCAGCAGCCGTCACCGCGCTTGACGAGGCCGGCGAGGACGCAGCCACTCAAGCCGAGGAGGATGCCGCCCCGGAGGCTGGAGCGGATACGGCCGTGGATGCTGCCGCAGACGCTGAGCAGTCACCTGCCGCGAGCGCAGAGGCTGACCGAGCCTCGAGCTCGCAGGCCGACGCCCCAAGCGCAGACGCAACCGCGAAGGCCGAGTCAGCGGCAACCGAGGCGAAGCCGGACCAGGCTGCGACCCCGCAGGACGACACCGCCACCGCAGCGCCCGCCACCAGCGCAGAGCTCGTCGACACCGCCACAACGGCAGAGCCCGCCACCACCTCGGAGCCCGCCACCACCGCGGAGCTCGTCGACACCGCGGACCAGGGCGCGGAGCCGGATTCCGACGAGGTAGATCTCGCCGCGGAGGTCGAGCAGTCGCCCGTCACCGCGACCAACGCCGACGGCGACGCAGTACCGGAGGCGGCAGCCGCCAAGTCAGAGGCCGCCGAGAGCGCCGACGAGACTCCCGGGACCGCCGCCGCGGGTACGGACGAGGTTGTGGAGTCGTCTGCGGACGCTTCCACAGCTGGCGTCGGGGAGGCTGCCGAGCCGGCGCCTACTGACGCCGAAGACCTTGCAGCACCCGCACCAGACGCTGCACTCGCGGAGTCATCAGACGCTGCACTCGCGGAGTCATCAGACGCCGCCGACACGGAGGCAGCAGACGCCGCCGACACGGAGCCGTCAGACGGTACGGTCCCGGAGGCTGCGGAGGCTGCGGAGGCTGCGGAGGCTGCGGAGGCCGACGAGCCAGCTGGCGCGGGTGAACAGGCTGATGAGGTTGCGGCGCCGGTGGCCGGCATCGCGACCCCGGAGGTTGACGCCGCCGCGGAGGTCGATGAGGGCACCGGGCTGGCGGCTGCTGAGGCGGGCTCGGATTCGGGCGAGGACGTGGAGTCGGCAGTTGTGCGGGCCGGCGCGGATGACGTCGAGGACGTGGAGTCGGCGCTCGTCGACGCCGACGCGGCTGGCGCCGAGGAAGGTGCGGCGTCGGAGGTTGACGCGGAGGTCGCTGAGGGCGTGGAGCAGGCGGCCGACACCACTGGTGCGGAATCGGGCGAGCTGGTCGAGCCGCAGCCGGATGCTCCGGGTGCCGACGCTTCCGATGCTATCGAGTCAGTGGCGGCGCACGTGGAGGCGGCCGAGCTTGAGGTGTCGGCATCAGATGCCGCAGACGCCGGGGCGCAGGTGCCGGATGCTGCGGTCGCGGTTTCTGACGAAGGCAGTGAGCTGACGGCTGACGGCGAGGGCGTGGATCTTCCAGCTTCCGCCGAAGCTGCGCCTGCGCAGGCTGATGATGATGCGGTGTCGGACGCGGAGGCCGCTTCGGCGGATGCGCGGGCTGGCGAGGTTGTGCTGCCCGAGGTCGCGGACGCTCCTGCGGAGGAGCGGGCCGGTGACGACGCGGCCGCGGAGGCTGAGGCGGCGTCCGCCGAGGCGCTGCCTGGAGTAGCCCAGGCTGATGGGCGGGTTGCGGAGGGTGTTGCTGCCGGGGGTGGCGAGCAGACGGTTGCTGGTGCGGTGCTGGAGGCGGCTGAAGGTGCGGCTGACCTTCGGGTCGTGGAGGGGGTCGGCGCCGAGGGGAGTGCCCCGCGTGCTGAACGTGGAGTGGCCGAGAAGCCTGCCGCTAAGGGAAAGAAGAAGGGTGGGAAAGCGGCCAAGGGGGCGGTGGCGGAGCCGGTGGCTGTGGTGGGGCTGGCTGCCAGGTTCCCGGGCGCTGGGTCGTTGGAGGAGTTCTGGGACAACCTCGTGGGTGGGGTTGAGAGTCTTCGGCGGTTTGGGCCCGAGGAGCTCGCCGGTGGGGACCAGGCGTTCGGGGACGAGGAGCTTGTCGCGGTCAGTGGGGCTTTGGATGACGTGGAGTCGTTCGATGCCGCGTTCTTCGGGCTGAGTGACCGGGAGGCGGAGCTGACGGATCCGGCGCAGCGGCTGTTCCTCGAGGTTTGCCAGCACGCGCTGGAGCACGGCGGGTACGCCGGTGCCAGCGGCCGGATCGGTGTGTTCGCCGGGTCCGGGATGAACCTCTACACCCAGCAGAACCAGCCGCCGGATTCCCTCGCAACCCGGGTCGCCTATCGCCTCGGATTGACCGGCCCGGCGATCGGAGTACAGGCGGCCTGGTCGTCTTCGTTGGTGGCGGTTCACCTCGCCTGCCAGGCGTTGCGGAGTGGGGACGCGGACCTCGCGCTGGCGGGTGCGGCCGCAGTACATGTGCCTCAGGCAACGGGTTATCACGCGAGTCCGGAGTCGATCCTGTCGCCGAGCGGACAAGTCCGGGCGTTCGACGCCGAGGCGGACGGCACAGTTGGCGGGAACGGTGTCGCGGCGGTGCTGCTGAAGCGGCTCGACCAGGCGGTGGCCGACGGCGACACCGTGTACGCCGTGATCAAGGGCTCCGCCGTCACGAACGGCACCGCGGCCAACAGCGAGCCGGGCCAGCAAGGCCAGGCCGAGCTGATCGAGCGTGCGCTGGAGCAGGCAGGTGTGCCGGCCGAATCGCTGAGCTATATCGAGGCCAACGCGACCGGCACGGCCGCGGACGACTCGGCCGAGTTCCGCGCGCTCGCCACGGCTCTGCGCCGGCACACGGACAAGGTCGGGTTCTGCACGATCGGTTCGGTCAAGCCCAACATCGGGCATCTGGACAGCGCCGCGGGCATGGCAGGTCTGATCAAGACCGTGCTGATGTTGCAGCACCGCATGCTCGTCCCGACGATCAACTACCGCAAGCCCAACCCCGCGCTCCCGCTGGCCGGCAGCCCGTTCGTGATCGGGACCGAGGTCCGCGACTGGGAAGCCGGTACGCCGTTGCGCGCGGGCGTCAGCGCACTCGATGCCGGGGGCACCATTGCGCACGTCATCCTGGAGGAGCCGCCGCGGCAGATCCGGCGCGGCGACGACGGCCCGGTGGTACTGCCGATCTCGGCACCCGAGCCGCACGCCCTCGCCGAACTGGCCGAGCTGTTCCGCGCCGAGCTCGAGCACGGCACCGGCCACCGCCTGATCGACCTCGCCGGTACTGCGTCGATCGGTCGCCCGGCGCATCGTCATCGCCTCGCCGTCGCGGGTTCCTCCGAGAACGAGTTGGCCGAGGCCCTAGCCACTGCGCTCGCGGTAGAGGTGCCTCGTGGTGGACCCGGCCCGCTCGGATTCGCCTTCACCGGTCAAGGCGCGGCTCGCCGGGGAATGGCCGCTGGTCTCGCCTCCCGGTTCCCCGTGTTCCGCCAGGTGCTCGACGAGTGCGACAAGGTCTACGAGGAGGAGTTCGGCGGGAGCCTGCTCGAGCTCCTGCTGACCCCCGCTGGTCCGTCGGAAGGCGTCTGGCCGACCGAGACCGCGCAGCCCGCGTTGTTCGCGTTCGAGTTGGCTCTCGCGCGGCTCTGGCAGTCCTTCGGCGTGCAGCCTGCCCTGGTGGTCGGCCACAGCGTCGGGGAGTACGCCGCACTCTGCGTGGCGGGTGCCCTCTCGCTGGCAGACGGCGTACGCCTGACCGCACAGCGCGGAGTACTCATCCAGCGCGGAACCGTCCCGGGCGCGATGGTCGCAGTACGGGCGGACGCCGATCGCGTGCGGGAGCTGGCCCAGACGCCGGGCGTGGAGATTGCCGCCGGCAACGGCCCGCAGTCGTTCGTGCTGACCGGGACCGAGGTGATCGTCGGGCAGCTCGCCGAGCAGCTCGATCGCCTCGAGCTCAAGTGGCAGCGGCTGGACGTCGATCGCGCGTTCCACAGCTCGCTGGTCGATCCGATCCTGGCGGACTTCGCCGAGGTGGTCGCGCAGATCAAGCTCAAGCCGCTGCGGATGCCGATGGTGTCGAGCTGGTCGGGTGAGCTGCTCGAGAGCGGTACTGCGCTCGACGGCGACTACCTGGTCGGGCAGCTCCGTCAGCCGGTGTTGTTCGGCGATGCCGTCGAGGCGTTGACCGCGGCCGGGTGCCGGCGATTCCTCGAGCTCGGGCCGGACGCCGTACTGAGTCCTGCCGGTCGCCGCATCGCGCCGAACAGCACGTGGATCCCGACGCAGCGCCTCGGCCAGGACCCGGTGCTCGCGACGATGAACGGGCTGGCCGAACTGTTCCAGCAGGGCACCGAGATCACCTGGGCGCGGGTTTATCCGGAGAGCGGCCGGGTTCCGTTGCCGACGTACCCGTTCCGCCGGGTGCACCACCCGGTCGACCCCGCGTCCCTGCGCCCGGTGGCACGGACTCAGTCGCCGGTCGTCGAGAACCGCCCGATCGAGCGGAGCGGGGCGGCGCTGAAGAAGATCCCGCTGGATCCGCCTGCCTCCAACAGCGTCGTCGCGCCGCCGGTCGAGCAGGGCGAGGTACACGACTCGTCGCCGTTCGCGATCCCGGCCGAGGACGGCACTGACGGGCGCGGGCCGCAGCAAGCTGAAGAGATGGTCGCAGCCGTCGATGGTCCTGCCACGAACGATGCTGCAGGCAACGGCGTCGTCAACGGTGCTGGTGGCAACGGCTGCGTCAACGGTGCTGGTGGCAACGGTGTTGTGAATGGGGTCGCCGGCAACGGTGTGGCGAACGGTGCTGCTGGCAACGGCATTGCCGAGCTGCTGGCCGACGACCGTGTGCAGATGCTGCCCGGTTCGAAGACCTCTGCGGCAGACGACGCGGCGGTGCAGAGGGCTGCGGAAGCGCTGCTGGATGTCGAGTACCTGCGGATGGTGCCTGTCGCCGCCGGTACTGCGAAGAGCGCGGTGGCTGAAGTGGACGCTGAGCTGACCGATGGAGCAGCCGAAGACCAGGCAGAGCCGACGGTCGTTAGTGCAGTGCTGCCGGTTGATGCGGCGCTGAGTGCGGCTGAAAGGTACCGGGAGTCGCTGGAGGTCATGCTTGATCTGACCGGAGAGCAGCTCGGCCTGGATCCGTATGACCTGACCGTGGATCACACCTTCGTCGAGCTCGGCGCGGACTCGTTGTCGATGCTGCGGGTGGTCGAGGAGGTCGGGCAGCGGTTCGACGTCGAGCTGGCCGTCAGCGAGCTCTTCGAGGAGCTGAACACCCCGCACAAGCTCGCCTCGGCGATTGCGTCGCGCAACGTTCCCGGCGGCGAGGTGGATCCGCTCGATCTGGTGCGCACGACGACACCCGACAGGCCGCAACAGACAACAGAAGCCGCGGAGACCGAGGCGGTGCAGGTTGTTGCGCCGCAGAAGGTCGACGAGCCGGCAGCGGCAAAGACCGAGCGGGTGCCGGCTGAGGAGGTGACGCGGGACCCGCGGGCGGTGCTGGCTGTCCTCGGATCCGGTCTGGCCGAGTTGGCGGCGAAGGTCGATGCAGCGGCGGCTGCGACCAGTGAAGCGGAACTTCCCGGCTCGGGCATGGCGGCGTTGATGTCGCAGCAGTTGCGGGTGGCCGGCCAGTTGGTCGACGGCGTCACCAAGCTGATGCAAGAACAACTTGCTCTCCTCAACGACTCCACCTCCAAGACCGCAGAGGTCAGCCCGGTAGCGGAAGCACCCGCGCCGCTCGTGCCCGACGCGAAACCCGACCCAAAGCCCGAGACCAAGGCCCAGGCGAAGGCCGAGCCGCAGCCGGCCGAAGTACAGCCCGAGGCGAAGGCGACCGCAGTACAGCCCGAGGCGAAGGCGACCGCAGTACAGCCCGAGCCCAAGCCGACCGCAGCACAGGCGGCCGAAAAGCAGGCGGCTGAAAAGCAGGCGGCCGAAGTGCAGGCGAAGGCGGACGCCGAGGCCAAGGTGGAGGCTGAGAAGGCCAAGCGGGGCAGGGATCTGGAGTTCTGGCGGACCGTGCTCGACGGCGCGCAGCCGCTGGTGCTGCCGACCGATCGACCGCGCCCGGCCGCGAGTGACGCGCTCGCCTCAACCGTGCATCACCTGGATGCCGGCCTCGGCGACGCCGTGTTCGCCTTCAGTCGCGACCGCCGCGTCAGCCCCCTGATGACTATGCTCGCCGCCGTCGGAACCGTGCTCGCCCGCTTCGCCGCGCAGGACGACATCACCGTCGGCACGGCCGCCCTCCGCCGTGCGGGCGAGACCACAAGCCAGCACTCGCTGCCTCTCCGCCTCGACCTGTCCGGCGAGCCGGATCTCGGAGAGCTGGCGCAGCGCGTCCGCGAGACCACCACGGCCGCGTTCGACCATGCGACGGTGGACCTCGCCGTACTCGAGCAGGACCCGCTCTTCCGGGTGATCGTCGAGTTCGAGGCCGGCGACGAGCAGCTCGCGCCCGGGCTCGACCTGCGCTTCCGGCTAGAGCAACACGGCGACGGCATCACCTGTACCGCGGACTACCACGCCGGGCTGTTCGACGAGAGCACGATCCGCCGGTTCCTCGACTACCTGGAAACCGTACTGCGGCGCGCGATCGCCGAGCCCAGGCGATCCCTGCCCGAGCTGATGCTGCCGATCGAGTCGGACCAGGAGGCGCTCCGCGAGCTCGAGGGCGAGGCGCCGCAGACGGTCCAGACCAGCCGGGTACGCCGGAACGCCGTGGTGGCGGGTGAGCTGAGCGGCCTGCACACGTTGTTCGAGCAGCAGGTGGCCCGCACCCCTGACGCGATCGCCCTGATCCAAGGGGATCGCGAGATCACCTACGCCGAGCTGGACCGCCGGTCGAACGCGATCGCCTGGCAGCTCGTGGATCTCGGCGTGAAGCCGGGGCAGCTCGTCGCAGTACGGGTGTCCCGGGGCGCCGAGCTCGTGGTCGGCGTACTGGCGGTGCTGAAGTCGGGCGCGGCGTATCTCCCGCTGGACGCCGGGGAGCCGGAGTCGCGGTGGGCCTTCATGACGGCCGACGCCGGGGCGGTCGCTCTGGTCGGGGACGACGCGGCGCTGGCGGATCGCCTTGGCCTGCGGCTCGTACCGGTGGCTGCAGTGGACGGAGATCCGCGTGCCAAGCAGGCTCCGCCGGTCCGGTCGGCGGCTGGTGACATTGCCTACTGCATCTACACGTCCGGCGCCACCGGCAACCCGAAGGGCGTCGCGGTCCCGCATCGCGGCCCGGTCAACCTGGTCCGGCAGTACCTGCGGACCCGTCGCTCACTGCGCACGCTGCAGTGGACGTCGTTCGGGTTCGACGTCCACGTGCAGGAGATGTTCACCGCTCTCTCCTCGGGGGCCGCGCTGGTGCTGACCGGCGAGGACGACCGGTACGACCCGGATGCCGTGGTCGCGGCGCTGGTGCAGCACCAGGTGGAGCGGCTGTTCATGGCGTTCACCCCGCTCACCGCGTTGCTCGCGACGATGCGGAAACTGCCGGAACTGCCCGCGCTGCGGGAGATCGTGGCCGGCGGCGAGGCGATGGTGCTGACCCACAAGATCCGGGACTTCCTGGCCGCGCATCCGGACTGCACGCTCTACAACGAGTACGGCCCGACCGAGGCGTCGGTGGTCACTACGATCCACCAGGTCGACCCGACGGAGGACCGGCCGTCGATCGGTCGCCCCATCGACGGCGTGGTGGTCCGGCTGCTCGACGAGGCGTTGCGCCCGGTACCGGTCGGGGCGGTCGGTGAGATCCACCTGGGTGGCGTGGCCGTTGCGCACGGCTACCTCGGCCGGCCGGACGAGACCGAGGCGGCGTTCGTGCCCGACCCGGCGCATCCGGGCGGACGGCTTTACCGCAGCCGCGATCTCGGGCGCTGGCGGACCGACGGCTCGCTGGACTATCTCGGGCGCGCGGACGACCAGGTGAAGATCCGCGGCCATCGGGTGGAGCCGGGAGAGACCGAGCACGTGCTCGCCGATCTACCCGGTGTCATCGACGCGGTCGTGGTCGCCTGCGCCGATCCGGCCGGGGACACTTGCCTGCTCGGATACGTCGTACTGGAGGACAGCGATCCCGCAGTACTGGCGCGGCTTCTGCTGGACTTGACCAAGGAGTTGCCGATCTACCTGGTCCCGGCCGACCTGATCCCGGTCGAGGACCTACCGCTGGACGCCAACGGCAAGCTCGACCGCACCCAACTGCCGGACCCGGAGTGGCTGAAGGACTAGCGCCCGCCCATCTGGGATCGCCGCGCCTGCGTGGGCGTGTCACCGCAGTACTTCGGTTCTGCACCGTGGACGGGGGTCAGATGTCCAGTGGCAGCCCTCCCGCAGCCACCGGCCCACCGTCCGCGGTGCAGAACCCGCGTCGATCCTCATCCCTCCTGAGGATCGATCACACCAACCGCCCGCCGGCGGAGCAGCGCGTAGGCGCTGATCACGCAGATGAGCACGGAATACACGGCCCAGACGGGTCCGACGTCGCCGAATTCGGGTCTGTTCCCACGGGACCCGAGCGCGACCACGGCGGTGACCGCGACGAGCGCGATCATTGGGCCGGTCCACCCCAGCACGCCCATCCGCACCGGGTGCTCGGCCTCGGACGAGTCGTCCGAGGCCGCTCCGGTGGCGGTGGCAGGTCCCCGCAGGGACGCGTGCAGAGCAGCGACGCCGCATGAGGCGGCGACGTTCAGTAGCAGCAGGCGGCCGGCCACGTCGCCGAGCGTGGCACCACCCGGGCCGACCGTGCCGTAGATGACGGCGTAGAGGTCGACCGGAACGGTGACGGCGGCAGCGAGGACGACCACGAGCCGAAACAGCCTCGGGCTCGGCCGGCGTCGTACTGCGCAGTGAGGACGCCGCCGCTCTGTCCGAGGCGCAGGCTGCCGCCATCGGCCGCCCGCTGATCGTCGCCGTCCAGGACGCGGTCCGTACTCCGTGGATGCGCGCCGCGCTGCAGGAACTCCTGGAGAGCCACGAGGGTGACGTCTTCGTGCTCTGCACGGGGATTCCGGAGGACCGGGCGATCGTGCCCGCCGCCGTTCCGACCGCGGTCACCTACGGCCGCAACCTCGTCGTGCTGGAGGCGATCGCGCAGGTCCTGACCCGGGTGCCCTGAAGACCGGCGCGGAGCCACGCGCAGAATCCTATATCCTATTGCGCAGCTCTGTCCCTCAGCTGAGGAGTGCGCGATGGCGATCCAACCGTGGTTCGGCGAGGCCAAGCTCGGCATCTTCATCCACTACGGCATCTACGCGGTGAACGGGATCCCCGAGTCCTGGTCGTTCTTCAACGGACAGATCAGCCACGAGGACTACCTATTGCAGCTCGACGGCTTCACTGCGGCCAACTTCGACGCGGACGCCTGGGCGGAGCTGTTCGAGGCGGCCGGCGCCCGGTACGCAGTACTGACCTCGAAGCATCATGACGGGGTCGCGCTGTACGACACCGCGGCGAACGACCTGTCCACGGTCAAGGCCACCCCCGCCCGGCGCGACATCGTCACGGAGTACGTCGACGCGATCCGCCGGCGCGGGTTGAAGGTCGGGCTCTACTTCAGCCACCTCGACTGGTCGCACCCGGACTACGCGTCGATCCGGCCCGCCAGGATGCCCGCCGAAGAACGCGGCAACCCGTACGCCGTACCGGCGGCGGGGGAGGAGGACCCGGCGGCGTGGGAGCGGTTCCTGGCGTTCCACCGGGCTCAGCTGACCGAGATCATGGATCGGTTCGCGCCGGATCTGCTGTGGTTCGACGGCGACTGGGAGCGGGATCCGGAGCAGTGGCGGATGGACGAGGTCCGCTCGCTGATCGAGGCGAAGTTGCCGGCGGCGGTGATCAACGGGCGGATGCGCGGTGGGTTCGGCGACTACTCGACGCCCGAGCAGGGAGTGCCGATCGTGCCACCGGACGGGCCGTGGGAACTGTGCGTCACGATCAACGAGTCGTGGGGGTACCAGCACGACGATCACGCGTACAAGTCCGTTCGCCAGCTGGTGCGGTTGTTCGCCGAGACGATAGGTGGCGGCGGCAACCTTCTGCTCGACGTCGGTCCGCGCGAGGACGGCACGATCCCTGAGGAGCAGGTGGAGCGGCTGCGGGAGCTCGGCGACTGGATCCGCCGCCACGAGCCTGCCATCTACGGCACCACCCGCGGCCTGCCGCTGGGCGCCTTCTACGGCGCTTCCACGGTCTCGGCCGACCGCAGGAAGCTTTATCTGTTCGTGTTCGACCGTCCCAACGACTACGTCGTCGTCCGTGGCCTGCAGAACAAAGTGCTCAGCGCAACGATCCTCGGCTCCGGCGTCACGCTGCGCACCCAGCGCCAGGGCGGCCACGCCGGCCTGCCTGGCTGGGAATACGTCGACTCCGACTCCGACACCGCCCTCGACCGCGACTGCACGGTGATCGAGCTGGAGCTGGACGGCGAACTGGAACTCTTCGAGCACCACACCCGCGACTGATCCGCGTCGGCAGGGTTAACCTGCTGTGGATGAGCGAACTTGACCTGACGAAGATCACTCTGCGGCCGATGGAGCTCGGCGACTGGCCGCGGATCCACGAGTGGGCTTCGCAACCCGTTGCCTCCCGCTACCAACCCTGGGGTCCGAACAGCGAGCAGGAGACCGAGGCGTTCGTCGCCGCGGCGATCGGGGCCTGGGGGAGCGAGCCGCAACTGCGGTACCCGTGGGTGGCGGCCGAACCGGAGCTCGGCGTGCTCGGCATCGGTGAGCTGAACATCCGCAACGCCCGCTGGCGGCGCGGTGAGATCAGCTACTCGGTGCACCACGAGTTCTGGGGCCAGGGCATCGCCGGCGAGATCGGGCGACTGCTGTGCGCGATCGGCTTCGAGGTCCTCGGGCTCGAGCGGGTGGAGGCGACCTGCGACCCCCGCAACGGCGCGTCGGCAGCCGTGCTCAAGCGAATCGGCATGACCTACGAGGGCACCCTCCGCCGGACCGTGCTGATCCGCGAAGGCTGGCGGGACTCCGCCATGCACAGCCTGATCCGCCCTGACTGGAGGCCGCCGGCCCCGACTGCCGAACCCCGCTGGTCCCTTGGCTGAGCCGCGACGTCAGGTCCGGCGAGCTAACAGCTGCAGGTCGAGAGCGTGCTCCTCCACGTAGTTCAGGGCCCGGCGGACAGCGCCGACCGACACGATCGCATCACCGAGCGACGAGGCGGCGACCCGCGGCGGCGTCGCCGTGAAGCCGGCGAGCTGCTCCGTGATGCTGGGCAGCAAGGACTTCGCCGCCTCGGCGACGGCACCGCCGATCACCACCAGTTCGGGGTTGAAGAGGATGGCGAGCGTTGCCACCACCCTTGCCGTCCGGGTGGTCACCTCGTCGAGGATGCCCAGGGCAACTTGATCGCCGGAGGCCGCCGCGGCGAAGACCAGCTCGGCCGTCACCGGCTTGTCTCCCGCCAGGGCGCGAAGACTGGTCTTTACTGCGGGGTCCGCGACCGCCTTGGCTCCTCGTTCGCGAGCGGTGCGGGCGATTCCGGCGGTGTCGCCGACGCCTTCCACCATCTTCAGGTAGACCATCTCACCGGCGCCGCCGCGGCTTCCGTGCAGCAGCCGGCCCGAGTCCATCAGGCCGGAACCGAACCGCTCACCGGCGAGCAGCACGACCAGGTCGTCCACTTCGCGCGCCTGGCCGCGCCAGCGCTCACCCAGAGCGGCGAGGTTGGCGTCGTTCTCCAGCAGGACGGGCCAGCCGTGCAGCTCGCTCAGCCTGGCCGTCAGCCCCGCGTCGAACCGACGCCAGAACTCGTCGTCGACCAGGATGTTGCCGTCCCGGTCGACCGGCGCCGCGATTCCGACAGCGGCCGCCAGCACCTCCTGGTCCGACACCCCGGCCGCGGCGAGTGTCTCGAGGACGGCCTGGTTCACCACCTCGGTCTGCTCGGTCGGCGTCTTCACCTCGGCGAACGAGCGCCCGGCCTTGGCCACGGTCTCGCCGCGCAGGTCCGCCAGCAGCACGGTGGTCTTGGCCGCGCCGACGTCGATGCCGAGCACGTAGCCCGCCTGGCTGTTGAACTCGAACCGGCGGGAGGGGCGCCCGACCGGCGTACCGGGGGCGTCGTGGCCGGGGTCGAGCTCGACCACCCAGCCCATCGCGATCAGGTCGTTGCAGACGGCGTGCACGGTCGCCCGGGTGAGTCCGGTGGCCTCGATCAGGCCGGTTCCTGTCATCACCCCGGCGGTCGAGAGCACGCCCAGTAGCTTGCTCGCGTTGACCCTGCGGAGCAGCGGCGGCGTGGCCGCCGGCGTCGTCGCCATATTCCCCCTTGACCTCGTCGCGGAACCCCGCGCACAATACTGCAGAATCTAAATTTAGAATCTATATAAATCAAGCGGCAACGTCGCCGGAACGAGCTGGAAACACCCGCTGCCCCGCAGCCGTCCGAACACCCCCTTGGACCATTTTCAGAACCGAGTGAGGCACTCTTGACCAGCACCGACACCCAGGTGACCCGTGCACGCGACTCGATCGACGCCGACTGGTGGCGCCAAGCCGTCGTCTACCAGATCTACCCCCGCAGCTTCGCCGACTCCAACAGTGACGGCCTGGGCGATCTGCCGGGCATCATCAGCCGTGTTCCGTACCTGACCTCGCTGGGCATCGACGCAGTCTGGCTGAGCCCGTTCTACCCGTCCGCGCTGGCCGACGGCGGTTACGACGTGGACGACTACCGCGACGTGGACCCGCGGCTGGGGACCCTGGCCGACTTCGACGACCTGGTCGCCGCGCTGCACGACGCCGGGATCAAGCTGATCGTCGACATCGTGCCGAACCACACCTCGAACCTGCACGAGTGGTTCCAGGAGGCGCTCGGAGCGCCGAAGGGATCGCCGGCCCGCGACCGGTACGTGTTCCGCGACGGCACCGGCCCGGACGGCTCGGAGCCGCCCTCGGACTGGGACTCGGTCTTCGGTGGTTCCGCCTGGGCGCGGACCGAGGACGGCCAGTGGTACCTGCACCTCTTCGCCGCCGAGCAGCCCGACCTCAACTGGGACAACTCCGAGGTCCGCGACGACTTCCTGACCACCCTGCGCTTCTGGTCCGACCGTGGCGTGGACGGGTTCCGGGTGGACGTGGCGCACGCGCTGATGAAGGATCTGAGCGAGCCGCTGCCCTCCAAGACCACGCTGCCCCGGCAGTCGGAGTCGAACGGCGCGCACCCGCTCTGGGACCGCGACGACGTGCACGAGATCTACACCGAGTGGCGCAAGGTCCTGAACGAGTACGACCCGCCCCGGTCCGCCGTGGCCGAAGCCTTCGTGCCGGCCACCCGCAGGGCTCGTTACGCGAGCGCTGAGGGCCTCGGGCAGGCGTTCAACTTCGACCTGCTGCAGGCCGACTGGGACTTCGACAAGTTCCGCGCGGTGATCGAGGAGAACCTCGCGCTGGCCGAGCTGAACGGCTCCTCCTCGACCTGGGTGTTCTCCAATCACGACGTGGTCCGCCACGCGACGCGGTACGGGCTGCCGAAGGATCCGGAGGGCGCCTGGCAGGACGGTAAGGCCTGGCTGCTGAGCAACGGCACCGAGCCGACGGTCGACGTCGCGCAGGGTCTCCGGCGTGCCCGCGCCGCGGTGCTGCTGATGTTGGCGCTGCCGGGCTCGGCGTACCTGTACCAAGGGGAGGAGCTCGGTTTGCAGGAGGTCGGCGAACTGCCGGCGGCGAGTCTCCAGGACCCGGCGTACTTCCGGTCGAAAGGCGCCGAGAAGGGCCGGGATGGCTGCCGCGTACCGCTGCCCTGGACGATCGGCGGGCTGTCCTTCGGCTTCGGCTCGGGCGGCTCGCACCTGCTGCAGCCGACCTGGTTCGGCGGCTACTCGGTGGAGGCACAGGAGGGCGATCCCGACTCGACGCTCAGCCTCTACCGCAAGGCCCTCGCCGTACGCCGCGGTCTGCAGACGAGCCAGTCGCTGGAGTGGGTGGACGGCGTCGAGTGGTCCCTCCACTTCACCCGGCCCGGCGGCTGGCAGTCGGTCACCAACTTCGGCGCCGCCCCCATCGAACTCCCGGATGGCGCAGTAGTCCTCTCCAGCGGCCCGCTTGAGGGCGACAAGCTCCCGTCGGACACCACTGCCTGGCTGATCTGATCTCCAGTACCGCGAGACGCACCGCCGCCGCCGCTGGCGGTCCGTCTCGCGCGTCTACCACCTGCCCCTCCAGGTAGCTTCCATCCGCTCCCAGGGCAGGATGGGGCTGTGGAGCCGACTCTGGGTGATGTTGTTGGGGTGTTGGACCGGCTGTACGACCCCGCTTGGGCGGAGAGTTGGGATGCTGTCGGGCTGGTAACTGGCGAGCTGGAGGCGCCGGTGCGGAGGATCTTGTTCGCGGTGGATCCGATGCGGGTGGTCGTCGACGAGGCCATCGGGGGCGGCTTCGATCTGCTTGTCACGCATCACCCGCTGTTGCTGCGCGGAGTGAACAGCGTCGCGGCGACCACGCCCAAGGGCAAGGTGATCCACGACCTGATCCGGGCCGGTACTGCGCTGCACGTGTGCCACACCAACGCGGACAACGCGAACCCCGGCGTGAGTGACGCCCTCGCGGCCGCACTCGGTCTGACCGATACGACGCCGCTGAAGGCGATGCCGGCCGCACCGATGGACAAGATCGTCGTCTACGTACCGATCGACCAGACCCAGGCGATGATCGACGCCCTCGCCGACGCGGGTGCAGGGCGGATCGGCGACTATGACCGGGCCGCCTGGAGCAGCACCGGCGAAGGCACGTTCCGCCCGCTCGACGGCGCGAACCCGACGATCGGCCGACACGGCGAGATCGAGCGGGTGCCGGAGAGCCGGGTCGAGATGGTGATGCCCCGGAGCCGCCGTCGTGCCGTCGTCGCCGCGCTCAAGGCGGAGCACTCCTACGAGGAGCCCGCGTTCGACGTGTTCGAGACGGCCTCGCTGCCGAGCGACCTCGGCGGCGGCCGGATCGGCGTACTGGCTGAGCCGGTGAAGCTCAGGGACTTCGCCGCCCTGGTGGAGAAGGCGCTGCCGCGGACGGAGCACGGAGTACGGGTGTCTGGCGACCTGGAGCGGACGGTCGAGCGGGTGGCGGTGGTCGGGGGAGCGGGGGACTCGGAGTTCGACCGGGTCCGCGCGGCCGGCGTCGACGCCTACGTGACGGCCGACCTGCGGCACCACCCCGCGACCGAGGCCCGCGCGTACGACGAGGGGCCTGCGCTGGTCGATGTCGCGCACTGGGCCAGCGAATGGCCGTGGCTGCGGGACGCGGAACGACTCCTGAAGGTGGGGTTGGCAGAGCAGGGCAGTACCGTGGACACTCACATCTCGACGCTCTGCACCGACGCCTGGACCCTGCGGCTCTGACGGCCCAGGCCGACCCCGCAGAGCTGACAACTGAACGCGCTACTAAGGAGCCGACTCTGAACGCCGAGCCCGCCGTCCAACTCCGGCTGCTGGACCTGCAGGATCTCGACCTGCAGCTGGATCAGGTCGCCCACAAGCGCAAGTCGCTGCCCGAGCACGCGGCGCTCGCCGAGCTGGCGAAGGAGAAGTCCGTCGTCGACCGGGAGCTCGTCACCGCGGACACCGAGGTGAGCGACCTGCAGCGTGAGCAGAAGAAGGCCGACAGCGACGTCGACCAGGTCCGGCAGCGCAAGGCGCGCAACCAGCAGCGCCTCGACTCCGGTCAGATCACCTCGCCGCGCGACCTGGAGAACCTGCAGCACGAGATCGGCTCGCTGGACCGGCGGATCTCCGACCTGGAGGACGCCGAGCTCGAGGTGATGGAGCGGCTCGAGGCCGCCGAAGCCACGCAGGCCGACCTGCGGACCCGGGCCGACGCCTTCGCCGGCCGCCAGGCCGAGCTCGAGGGCACCCGGGACGCCGCGCTCAAGGAGCTCGACGAGCAGCGCGCGAGCCTCGGCGACCAGCGCGCGACCGTGGCGGCGGAGATCCCCGAGGACCTGAACACGATGTACCAGCGGCTCCGCGAGCGCAACGGCGGGATCGGCGCCGCCCCGCTGGTCGGCAAGCGCTGCATGGGGTGCCGGATGGAGCTCGCCCCGTCCGACCTGACCAGGTTCAAGGCCGCGGCCCCCGACGCCGTACTGCGGTGCGAGGAGTGCGGGCGGATCCTGGTCCGCACCGCGGAGAGCAACGTATGAGCCAGGGCCTGTCCCACGTCATCGTCGAGGCCGACGGTGGTTCCCGCGGCAATCCGGGGCCGGCCTCGTACGGCGCGCTCGTGCGCGACCCGTCGACCGGTGCGGTGATCGTCCAGAAGGGCGTCATGATCGGCGTCGCGACGAACAACGTGGCGGAGTACAGCGGGTTGATCGCGGGACTCGAGCTGGCCCGGGAGTATGCGCCGGACGCCTCGATCGAGGTCCGGATGGACTCCAAGCTGGTGATCGAGCAGATGGCCGGGCGCTGGAAGATCAAGCACCCGGACATGAAGCCGCTGGCGATCAAGGCGCAGAGCCTGGCCCCGTTCGGCACCGAGTGGACCTGGGTGCCGCGGGAGCAGAACTCGGCCGCCGACGCGCTGGCGAACATGGCGCTCGACGGCAAGCCGGTCCCGCTCCGCCCCAGTGAGGCCCCTACCGGTCCGGGGGCCGGTGCTGCGGTCGCGAAAGAGCCATCGGACCAGCAGAAGGCCCTGCAGGGTTGGGGTGCTCAAACCGAGCCTCCGACCCAGCTGATCTTCCTGCGGCACGGCGAGACCGCCCACACCGTGGACAAGCGCTTCTCCGGGGCGGGTGGCGACGACCCGGGGCTGAGCCCGACCGGCGAGGCCCAGGCGCAGGCGGCCGCGCGGTACCTGTCGACCATCGGCGGGATCGACGCAGTGGTGGCGTCGCCGATGCGGCGCACTCAGCAGACGGCCGCGGTGGCGGCGGAGTCGCTCGGGCTCGAGGTGAAGGTCGAGAAGGGCTGGGTGGAGTGCTCGTTCGGCGACTGGGACGGGTACACCTTCGCCGAGGTGCAGGAGAAATGGCCCGACGCGCTGAAGGCGTGGATGGGGTCGACGTCGATCGCGCCGCCCGGTGGTGAGTCGTTCGACGCGTGCGCCCGGCGGGCTCGGTCGGCCCGCGACGGCCTGCTCGCGGCGTACCCGGGCAAGACGGTGCTGGTGGTCACCCACGTGACGCCGATCAAGCTGATGGTGCGATCGGTGCTGCAGGCCCCGATGACGTCGCTGTTCCGGATGGAACTGAGCTCCGCGACCATCACCGAGATCCACTGGTACGCCGACGGCCTCGCGTCGCTGAAGTCCTTCAACCTCCAACCCTCGTGAGTGGTGCGGGCTCCACTACTCTGAGCCTGACCCCGCACAACGAGGTGCGGGGCGGAGGGACGGAGTGGTCGCGTGCCGTTGCAAAGGGTGCATTTCGCTGAAGAGGTGCCGGAGGTGTTCCGCGCGTCGCTGCAGGCGATCCGGCGCGAGCTCGAGGTGCCGGCCGACTTCCCGGCCGAGGTGGTCGAGGCCGCGCTGGCCGCGGCGGCGAACCCCCGGCTGCCGGAGCTCGACCGGACCGACCTGGAGTTCGTCACCATCGATCCGCCGGACTCGATGGACCTCGACCAGGCGTTGTACATCGAGCGCGCCGGCGACGGCTACACCGTGTACTACGCGATCGCGGACGTCGCCGCCTTCGTCCAGCCGGGTGACCCGATCGACGTCGAGGCCCGCAAGCGCGGCGAGACCCTTTACGCGCCGGACAAGCGCACGCCCCTGCACCCGCCGGAGTTGTCCGAAGGCGCGGCCTCGCTGCTGCCCGACGAGGTCCGGCCCGCGCTGCTCTGGACCATCGCGGTGGACGCCACGGGTGAAGGCACGGACGTCTCCTGCAAGCGTGCGCTGGTGAAGTCGCGCGCCAAGCTGAACTACGCCGGCGTGCAGCGCGACCTGGACGCCGGTACCGCGTCGGAGTCGTTGCAGTTGCTCCGCGAGGTCGGCAAGCTCCGCGAGCGGCGCGAACTCGAGCGCGGCGGCGTCAACCTGCCGATCCCGGACCAGGAGATCATCGCCGCGAACGGCGACTGGACACTGGAGTTCCGCGCGCCGCTGCCGGTGGAGGGCTGGAACGCGCAGATCTCGCTGCTCACCGGGATGGGCGCCGCGCACCTGATGATGTACGGCGAGATCGGCATCCTCCGGACGCTGCCCGAGTCCCACGACGATCTGCGCCGCAAGCTGGAGAACACCGCGAAGGCCCTCGGGATCGGCTGGCCTGTCGGCACGTCGTACGCGGCGTTCATCCACGGGCTCGACCCGAAGGTGCCCGCGCACGCGGCGATGCTGGCGGCCTGCACGGTGCTCTTCCGCGGCGCCGGCTACACCTCCTTCTCGGGTGGTGTGCCCGACCAGCCGGAGCACGCCGCGATGAAGTCGGAGTACGCGCATGTCACCGCGCCGCTGCGGCGGCTGGTGGACCGCTGGACCGGCGAGATCTGCGTGGCGCTGTGCGCGGACGCCGAGGTGCCGCAGTGGATCCGCGAGTCGCTCGACGAGATCCCCAAGATCATGGACGAGTGCGACCGCAAGGCGCACGCGTACGAACGGTCGATCGTCAGCATGGTCGAGGCCGGCCTGGTCGCCGACCACCTCGGCTCGAGCTTCGACGGAGTGATCACGGATGTCGACGAGCGCGACCCCACTCGCGGCATCGTCGCGCTGACCACGCTCGCGATCGAGGGCCGGGTGACAGGCTCTGCCGCGCTGCCGCTGGGTCAGCCGGTGCGGGTGAAGCTGGTCGAGGCCGACATCGCGAAGCGCACGATCGCCTTCGCACTAGTGAGCTAAGTACTCGTTCACGGCCGCAGTCGTCCGCTTGACGTCACCAGTCGCGAGCAAGTCGAGCAACGCACCCCGCAGTACAGCCAGCACTGCGGTACGCCGTGCTTGCTGCGTCTGGGTGGTTCCACTGCCGGTCTGGGCTGTCCTGAGAAGCTCCAGCCAGTCGTCGACGGTCGAGCGGGCGAAGTCCGTCCACGGGCCGTCGGGCGCCACCAGCGATCGCCCGTAGGCCTCGACCCAGAGCTTCATCAGCGGGCGGCGCTCCTCTGCGGCCAGCCACGTCCACAGTTCCCGGGCGATCACGTCGAGCCCGGGCGGTTCGTCGTACCGGTCGGTGATGCGCTCCAGCAGGTCCAGTTCGTCGCTGCGAGCGCGCGCCAGCAACGCCCGGATCAGCCCGTCCTTGCTGCCGAAGAGGAACAGCAGCACCCGCGGGCTCGACCCGATCGCGGCCGCGAGGGGACGCAGCGAGAGATCGGCCAGCCCGTGCGTCAGCGAGTACGCGTAGGCGAGCTCGAGCAACTCCGTCTCCCGCGCGGACGGGGCTGGTTTCGTGGTGGACACCGGTCTAGTATCTCCTACTGAAACAGTCGTGTCAGTAGATCGGGTGATGGCTGTGATGGATGTGACGGCAGTGGAGATCAGAAGGCTCGGCCGGCCGGGGGATCTCGGCTGGGTGGTCCAGGCGCACGGCGAGCTGTACGCCGCGGAGTACGGGTGGGGTGAGGCGTTCGAGTCGCTGGTGGCGCGGATCGTCGCCGACTACGCGAGCGACCACGACCCCGAACTGGAGGCGGCCTGGATCGCCGAGCAGGACGGCGAACGCGTCGGCTGCGTTTTCTGCGTCCGTGGTCCCGACGAGGGGACCGCCAAGCTCCGGTTGCTGCTGCTCCATCCAGATGGGCGTGGTCAGGGCCTGGGCGGGCGACTGGTCGACACCTGCTTGCAGTTCGCCCGCTCGGCCGGTTACAAGCGGATGGTGCTGTGGACGAACGACCCGCTCGTCGCCGCCCGGCACATCTACCTCGCCCGCGGCTTCAAGCTGACTGGCTCCGAGCCGCACGACCTGTTCGGCGAGGAAGTGCTCAGTCAGACCTACGAGGTAGACCTGACCAGGTAATGCAGAGCAGTAGAACCGGGCGTCTGGCCGAAGGCGCGGCGGAAGACGTCGATGAAGGCGCTCGGGGTGGACCAGCCGCGGCGATGGGCGACGCTCGGTGCCGTGATCACCTTGCCGTTTGCTACGAGCCGGTGGTGGCGTGCTGGTGCGGACGAGAACCCTGTCCGGAGCGGACGACTGGCGGTTGGGCTGACAGATCCGTCCTGAGGCATGTCGAGAAGGTCTGACCGGCTCCGACGTCCCGGTGATCTGATTGCCGACCGAGGAGATGTCGATGAACCTGCCCGAGGTGGTTTCGGCCGAGAGGTGGCTGGTCGCCCGGAAGAAGTTCCTGGCGGAGGAGAAGGACTTCACCAAGCGCCGGGACGCGCTGAACGCGAACCGCCGGCGGCTGCCGATGGTGAAGGTCGAGAAGGACTACGTGTTCGAGGGTCCGGCGGGACAGGCGCGTCTGATCGACCTGTTCGAGGACCGCCTGCAACTGGTCGTCTATCACTTCATGTTCCAGCCGGAGTGGGACGCGGGCTGCCCGAACTGCTCGGGGTTCGCGGACGAGATCGGCCACCTGGACTCACTCAACGCCCGGGGGACCACCTTCGCGGCGGTGTCGCGCGCGCCGTACGAGAAGATCGCCGCGTTCAAGCAGCGGATGGGGTGGAGGTTCCCGTGGTACTCGTCGTACGGGAGTGACTTCAACTTCGACTTCCACGTGACCATGGACGAGTCGGTGCTGCCGGTCGAGTACAACTACCGGACGAAGACCGAGTGGGACCAGGTGCCGAACAACGAGCATGTGCAGGGCGGGCAGCCGTTCGACCTGCACGGCCTGAGTTGCTTCCTGCGGGTGGCGGACGACGTCCACCACACCTACTCCACCTACGGCCGGGGCACGGACTCGATGGGCTTCACCACCAACGCCCTAGACCTCACAGCCCTGGGCCGCCAGGAGCCGTGGGAACAACCTGCGGGCCGCACCACCGGCCTGGGCGCCAAGGCCGGCGACTCCTCCATCACGCACCGCGAGACCGACGACCACTGCCACTGAGACCGTCAGCCGGGGGGTGCGGCCGAGCCCCAGGGCCGCGCCCGGCTGGGGGAGTGAGTGAACGGGCCGGTCATGTAAGCCGGATTCTGTCGGTGGCGATCATCTATCTACGGTGCCCGTTGCCGGACACCTCTAGCGGCCTACCCGCGAGCTCGGGCGGGCAGCCCTCGAGCGCTCGCGCGGACGACGGTCGCCCGCCGTCCTTCTTGGCCTTGCTCCACGTGGGGTTTACCGAGCCTCCGCAGTCACCTGCGGAGCTGGTGGTCTCTTACACCACCGTTTCACCCTCACCCGCACCTGGATGAACCACGGGGTTCATCCAGGCCGCTGGCGGTCTGTTCTCTGTGGCACTGTCCCGCGGGTTACCCCGGGTGGGCGTTACCCACCACGTTGCCCTGTGGAGTCCGGACTTTCCTCGGCGCCCACCGTCTCCGGTGAACAACGCGATCGCCCGACCGGCCCGTTCAGCTTCAGGATAGGGCCTGAGCGGTGACATCGGGCCATCGGCCGTCCGCACCCCGCTCGTACGGCCGTACGTCGACCACCGCGTCCAGGTTGAGCGGGCCGTAGATGTGCGGGAACGACATCCCGATCCCGTCCAGGTCCTCGTCGCACAAAGCGGAGACCAGCCGCTCCGTGTCGATCACCAGCAGGCACAGCGGCTCGGTGGCATCGGCGTACACGAAGTTCGCCACCAGGCTCACCTGTTCGGGCCGGGACGCGTGGATGAACGTGGCCCCGTCGTCCAGGCTCTTCCCTCGCGTGGACATCCGGTAGCTGCCCGCCCGGTGCGCCGCTTCCCACTGCTCCACAAAGGCAATGTGCAAAATCAACGCCATGCCCCGACCCTAACGGTGCACCAGTCAGCCGCCCGGCAGCGCCGCTCAATCGGCCGGTTCCGTCGATCCAGGGGCCTGGCTGGCGGGTTCTTCGACGACTGGCGTTTCGTAAGGCGCCAGCCGCCGAACAACCCACCAGCGAGCAACCCACGGGCAGCCCACCAGCCCGCCGGTCGGGAGGTCAGACGCGGAGCAGGAGGTAGGCCGAGATGATCGATCCGATGACCGCACCGCCGTAGCAGAACAGGATGATCGGGACGCTGAACCTCTTGAGCTGCAGGCCGTCGTACAGCGTGTACCGGAACCGATGCGCCCAGTGGAACAACGCCAGGGCGCACAGTCCGAACAAGACCAACCTGGTGATGGGATTCTGCAGTACTGCGAGCAGGTGGGCGTGGCTGGGCGCGGTCAGCCAGTCCAACGGGAAGGCGACGCCGAACAGGAACAGGAGGACTGGGACGAACAGGGCGGCGATCATGCCGCCGGCGCTGAACAGCAGCCAGAGGAACGGCTCGGGCGCGGGCGGTCGGCGGGTCGTCATCGGAGGATCACCCAGGCGATGACAGCAGACAGCACCAGCCAGGCGGCGTAATGCGCTACCGCGATCTGGCGAGGTGGCACGCGGCGACCGCGCAGGCGCGCCACGATCGCTTTCGGCGCCAGGCCGAACCAGGTCACCGAGTGCAGCAGCACGAACAGCAGGGCGATCACATTGATGGCGACCACCCACCAGTGCCCACTCCGGTCGAGGAAGCGTTCGTACTCGGCGCTGCCGCCGCTGACCGCGTTGATCAGCAGCAGGAGGTACACGACGAACCAGGCGATGAACACGCTGCTGAGCTCACGGAGTACGAACACGAGGTAGGAGCGACGCTCGAGCCACCAGAAGATGGGGATCGGCCGGTGGTACAGGCTCATCGTGCGCCCCGGGGCAGGAGGAGGTTCTTGACCGCCTGGGTGGCCGCGGTGAGCTTGTAGCGCTGGATCGCGGCGGCCGGGTCGACGTCCTTCGGGCAGGCAGCGCTGCACTCGCCGACGAAGGTGCAGGCCCAGATCCCTTCCGGAGAGGTCAGTACGTCGTCACGGTCCGCGGCGCCCTCGTCCCGGGAGTCGAGGTTGTACCGCTGGGCCAGCGCGATCGCCGCCGGGCCGACGAACGAGGGGTCGAGGGCATAGACCGGGCAGGCCGAGTAGCACAGCATGCAGTTGATGCACATGCTGAACTGCTTGTACTCGTCCAGCTCCTCGGGCGTCTGCAGGTACTCGCCTTCCTCGACCGGACTGTCCACGTCGCGGATTATCCACGGCTTGACGGTCGGCAACTTCTCCATGAAGTCACCGATGTCGACGACGAGGTCGCGGACCACCGGGAAGTTGCGCAACGGCTCGACCCGCACCGGACCGGGCGCGTAGTCGGTGAGGAAGGTGGCGCAGGTCAGCTGGGGGTCGCCGTTCACGGTCATGCCGCAACTGCCGCAGATGCCCATCCGGCACGACCACCGGAAGGAGAGCGTGCCGTCCAGGTGGTCCTTGATGTAGGTGAGACCGTCGAGGATGGCCCAGTGCTCGCGCAGCGGCACCTGGTAGGACTGCATCACCGGTTCGGTGTCCAGCCCCGGCCGGTAGCGTGCGACCTCGAGGGTTATCTGGTCGGCCATGCTATCTCCCGTAGACGCGTTCGCCCGGTGGCCAGCGGGTGATGGTCACCGGGAGGTACTGGACCCGACGGCCGTGGCGGTCGGGTTCGCGGTGGACCAGCGAGTGCGCGAGGTAGCGCTCGTCGTCGCGGGCCGGGAAGTCGGTGCGTTGATGCGCCCCGCGTGACTCCTCACGCTGCAGTGCGCAGGTGATGATGCTCTCGGCAACGTCCAGCATGAACGACAGCTCGAGGAGGGCGACCAGCTCGGTGTTGAACGTCCGGCTGTGGTCGTCGATGGCGGCATCGGCGAACCGCAGTCGCAGCTCCTGCAGCTCATCGGCCGCCTTCGCCAGCGAGTCGCCGTCCCGGTAGATCCCCGCGCCGTTCTCCATCGCTGTCTGCATCTCGGTCCTGATGTCCGCGATCCGCTCGCGCCCCTCCTCGGCGTGCCGCGTCAGCTCCCGCTCCAGCCGGTCTTCCTCGTCGCGGCCCTGCGCCAGAATCGCCGGCGGGATGGCGCCGCCGTACTGGCCGGCGAACACGGCGGCGGCCCGGCCGGCGCGGGTACCGAACACCAGGCACTCCGGCAGCGAGTTCGACCCCAGCCGGTTGGCGCCGTTGATGCTCACGCAGGCGACCTCCCCGGCGGCGTACAGACCCTGGATCGGCGTCGCACCATGGATGTCGGTGTGGATGCCGCCCATCATGTAGTGCACCACCGGGCGCACCGGGACCAGCTCGGTCACCGGGTCGATGTTCTGGTACTGCGAGCACAGCTCCCGCACGAAGGGGAGCTTGGCGTCGATGAGCTCGGCACCCAGATGGCGAAGGTCCAGATGCACGATCGGCCCGTACGGCGTGTCGATGGTCCGGCCCTTGTCGAACTCGTGCACGAAGGCCTGTGACAAGCGGTCGCGTGGTCCCAGCTCCATGCTGCGCATCACCGGAGTGGGCTCGGGGATGCCGAGGTCGTAGTCCTGCAGGTAGCGGTAGCCGTCCTTGTTGAGCAGCCAGCCGCCCTCGGCCCGAGCTGCCTCGGTGATCAGGATGCCGGTGAAGGGCAGGCCGGTCGGGTGGTACTGGACGAACTCCATGTCCTTGAGCGGTGCGCCGGCCCGGTAGGCGAGCGCCATGCCGTCACCGGTCTTGATGTTGGCGTTCGTGGTGAACGGGTAGACCCGGCCACAGCCGCCGGTGCACACGATCACGGCGCTGGCGGTGATGGTCTCGGTCCGCCCGGTGGCGAGTTCGATGGCGACGACGCCGTACGTTCTGCCGTTGTCGACCAGGAGCTTCGTGACGTACCACTCGTCGTACCGGACGACCTCGGGAAACGACAGCACGGTCTGGAAGAGCGTGTGCAGCATGTGGAAGCCGGTCCGGTCGGCGGCGAACCAGGTGCGCTTCTTCTTCATCCCGCCGAAGGCCCGTACGGCGGTGTGCCCGTCCGGCTGGCGGCTCCAGGGACAGCCCCAGTGCTCCAGCCGGAGCAGTTCACGGGGAGCCTCGGCGACGAAGGCCTCGACCGCATCCTGATCGCACAACCAGTCGCTGCCCGACACGGTGTCGTAGGCGTGCTCGTCGAGGCTGTCGTCGGCAGCGGCGACACCCGCAGCTCCACCCTCCGCGGACACCGTGTGGCTGCGCATCGGATAGACCTTCGACACGATCGCCACCCGCAGCCGCGGGTTGGTCTCGGCCACCGCGATGGCCGCGCGCAGCCCGGCGCCGCCGCCCCCGATCACCAGAACGTCATGGAACGCGCTCATCGACGGCCGGTCATGCTTCGTGGTCGCCGCTGTGCTCGTCCATCAGGACCTTCCCGTCGTGGCGGATGGTCCTGATCCGCATACTCCCGTCGTGGAACTCGTGCTTGACCCGACGGCAGCCGCACGCGTACGTCATGTCGTCGAAGCGAAGACCCTCGAGGTCGTCGTCCCTGCTGCGATCACCGTCCACGAGCCGTCCGCAAGGGGCTCGCTCCGCGGTGAAGTGGGTAATGGTTCCGGTCATCACCAACCTCCTCGGCTGCCCGAATGTTTGTGACTCACATCACACATAGATAGTGCCCCTCGGACCTGCTCGCGGCAATGGCTGCGCTTGTTCGCAGACCCTGCTCAACCCAGGCCGGCCGGAGTACGTTTGAACTTTCAAGGTGATGCCCGCCCCGTTCCGGGTGCGGTGCGCCCGGCTCGACGGACACCACCTCCAGCCCCTCAGGCTGCAACGGAGGTAGGGACATGAGCAGCTGGAACCCGATGTCGTACGAGGGCAAGGAGACGATTCTCCGGGTGGTCCGGGACGAGGCCGAACAGTTCTTCGACCTGGTCGACAGCGAGGAAGCCTGGGAGGCGCCGACCGGTGCGGGCCACTGGCAGGTTCGCGACACCGTGGCACACATCGCCGACACCACCGAGGCGTACTTCGTCGCGTTCGACGCGGCCAGGGCTCATACCGAGGTGCCGGCGGCCTATGGTCTGCCGGGCATGGCGGAGCGGGTCGACAAGCAGGCCCTGGCGCTGCGCGACGTCCCCCGGACCGAGCTGGTCGAACGGCTTCGCGGCGACTTCGACAAGATCATGCAGACCTTCGACGCCCTCGGACCGGAGGATTGGGGCGGGCTGACCGTGCCGCACTTCTACATGGGCCCGTTGCCTTCGTTCTTCTTCCCTGCCTTCCAGTTGATGGACTACGGCGTCCATTCCTGGGATGTACGGCAGGGCACCGGCCGGGCGCACGGCCTGACCGGCGAGGCGGCCGACCTGCTCGTGCCCTTCATGTACGTCCTGTGGCAGTACACGACCGGAGTCAACGAGCCCTGCGAGCTGGGCATCCGGATCACCAGCGGCCCGAACGCCGGCGACACCCGGGTCCTGGTCAGGCCCGAGGGCATGTCGTACGAGACCGGAGAAGTGAACGACCTGAGTACGGTCCTCGAGTTCGACCCCGGCAGTTTCGTGCTGACCGCCTTCGGCCGGAGCAACTCCGGGACGATCCGCGGCGATCGGGCCGTCGCCGACCGCTATCTCAACCTGTTCTTCCGCATCTGAGCTGGAGTTCGGGACGCTGGATCGGCCGCGCTAGCGGGATCAGCGGACCAACGCGGACACCAGCGTCGCCGCCGTCTCCCGCAACCGCGCGGGGTCGCCGTACACCCGTTCCAAGACGGCGAGGGCGCGGGTGTGCGCGACGACAAGCCGCGCCGCCTCGCGCCGTTCCACCGTCAGGCCGGCTGCTGGCAACGCCTCGAACACCAACTCCTCCAGGTCATCGAGCAGCTTGCGTACGGCGTCCTCGACCGCGCCCGGGTCCGCCTCGACCGCAGTACGGGTGGAGAGGCAACCGCGTGACGGTGATCCGGTGGTGATCGAAGCGATGCAGCAGTCGAAGAACCGGAGCAACCCCTCGTGGGGATCCGACGGCTTGAGAGCGTCGGCGACCCGGGCTAGGAAGTCGTTCGCGAACTGCTCGAAGAGGCGGAGGAACAGTTGCTCCTTGCCGCCATACGCGTGATAGAGCGAGCCACGCTGTACTCCGGTCGCCGTGGCGAGGTCGAGCATCGACGTCGACCGGAAACCTTTCGTCCAGAAGACGTCGAGCGCCGCCGCGTACGCCTGCTGCTCGTCGAACTGCCGAACTCCGGCCATTAGGTCGTCAGTACGGCAGGCGTCGACCGCTCGACCCAGTTACGTACGAGGCTGCCGTCGCGGACCTCCCAGACGGCCGTCCCGGTGAAGCCGATCGGCTCGCCGATCGCCGCGCTGTGCAGGTAGCCGTAGTTCGTGCCGGTGATTCGCCAGCGCGAGGTGACCCGGCTGCCGTCGGCATTCTCGAACGTTTCCTCCACGTGCATGCGCAGGTCGGGAAGTTCGGCGAGGAACGCGGCCACCCAGGCCTTGAAGGCGTCCCGACCGACGATGTCGCGACCGCCGTTGGTGATCACGAAGTCCTCGACCACGAACCGGTCGACCGCCTCGGGGTCGTGCGCGTTCCAGACCTGCTCCCAGAACGCTTCGACGAGCTCGCTCGATGTCATCGGTGCTCCCATGTTTGACAGTGGTGTCAAACATACCTGATGCCCGGTCGGTGCGGTGCAGGACTGTCCAGCCTCTAGGGTGCAGGCCATGGCGACGGCGGAGCGGGCACCGAAGAAGCAGGCGGCACCGAAGAAGCAGCAGACGGCACCGGAGGACGAGGCGGTGAGCGCGACCGCGCCGGCCGCCGAGGTTCCGGTGGACGACCTGACGACGACGCAGCACGTGCTGACGATCGGGCGGCGGAAGCTGAAGTACACCGCCACCACCGGGCGGATCGTGCTGCGCCAGGAGGTGCTGACCGAGGGCAAGTTCGACGGGCATCTGCCGAAGGCCGAGGTGTTCCTGACCGCCTACACCCTCGACGACGCGGACGCCTCGGACCGGCCGGTCACGTTCGCGTTCAACGGTGGGCCTGGGTCGTCGAGTCTGTGGTTGCACATGGGACTGCTCGGCCCGCGACGCGTCGTCTCGGGTGATGCCGGCGAACTCGCGCCCCCGCCGTACGGGCTGGTGGACAACGCGGAGACGTTGCTGCGGCACAGCGACCTGGTGTTCATCGACCCGGTCTCGACGGGCTACTCGCGTGCGGTGGCAGGGGAGAAGCCGGGGGAGTACCACGGCTTCACCCGCGACCTGGAGTCCGTCGGCGAGGTGATCCGGCTGTGGACGTCGCGCAACGGCCGCTGGATGTCGCCGAAGTTCCTGGCCGGCGAGTCCTACGGTACGACGCGCGCCGCCGGGCTGGCCGCGCATCTGCAGGACCGGTACGGGATGTACCTGAACGGAGTGATGCTGATCTCCGCGGTACTGGAGTTCGGCACGCTGGACTTCACCCCGGGCAACGATCTGCCGTTCACGCTGTTCCTGCCGTCGTACGCCGCGGTCGCGCACTACCACGGGTTGATCCCGGACCGGGAACTGGCGGAGGTGCTCGCCGACGCGGAGCGCTTCGCGGCCGGCCGCTACCCCAATGCCCTTGCCCAGGGCAACCGGTTGCCGGCGGACTACCGGGCCGAGGTGCTCACCCGGCTGGCGGGGCTGACCGGTCTGTCGGAGGACTATCTCGACCGGGTGAACCTGCGGATCGAGCACACCCGGTTCTTCGCGGAACTGCTGCGTTCTCGCCGCCAGGTGGCCGGCCGGCTGGACGGGCGCTTCACCGGCTGGGACGCGGACGCCGGTGGCGAGGTGTCGACCGACGACCCGTCGTTCCGGGCGATCATCGGCCCGTACACGGCGGCGGTGAACCACTACCTGCGCGCGGAGCTCGAGTACCTCAACGACCTGCCGTACGAGATCATCAGCAGCCAGGCGGCCAAGGACTGGTCCTTCAAGGAGTTCGAGAACAGCCACGTCAGCGTCGCGGACAAGCTGGCCGAGGCGATGCGGGCGAACCCGCACCTGAAGGTGCACGTGGCGTCGGGACACTACGACTGCGCGACGCCGTACTTCGCCACCGAGCACACGATCGGCCGACTGCAGATCCCGGCGGAACTGCGCGACAACATCGAACTTCGTTACTACCCGGCGGGTCACATGATGTACGTCCACGAGCCGTCGCGGGTGCAGCAGTCCAAGGATCTCGCGGCCTTCATCCAGGGAGCCTCCAACCGATGACGTCCCTTCCGCCGGAAGTCGCCGAGACCACCACGCGTTATCTGGAACTGATCGACAAGGTGCTGCCGGACCAGGTGGTCGGCCTCTACCTGACGGGGTCGGTGCCGCTCGGCGACTTCCACCCGGCGTCGAGTGACATCGACGGCGTGGTCGTCGTCGCCGAGCCGATGACGGAGGTCGCCGCCGTCCGGTCGGTGCACGAGGAGTTGCCGGCCAAGCCCGCCTTCGACGTCACCTACCTGACCGCCGAGGACTTGGCGGTCGCGCCGGATCCCAGCAAGCCGGTCGTGTTCACCCTGGACGGCGTCTTCAAAGAAGCCCCGTACGGCGGTCCGGTCAGCCCGGTCCTCTGGTCGGAGCTGGCACGCCAGTCTCTGGCTGTACGGAGCGCGCCCGGCCTCACGATCCATGACGACCACCAGGCTCTCGTCGACTTCACCCGCGCCAACCTCACGTCGTACTGGACCCCGAGCTTCGACCAGCTCGAGGCAGCCGTCGCCGACAAGCCCGGCGACGAGGTCCTCCCCGACTGGATCCTCCCGTGGGTGGTCCTCGGCGTCCCCCGGCTCCACGCATTACTTGCCACCGGCAACATAATCTCCAAGACCGCCGCCGGCGAACACGCCCTCACCACCTTCCCCACCTGGACCGGCCTCATCACCCGCTCCCTGACCCACCGCTCCGGCCACCCCCAGCACTTCACCATCGCCGACGCCAAATCAGCAGTCCCCTACGGCCGCGAGGTAGTCACCACAGCCCTGGCCCTCTAGATGCTCAGGAGGGGTAGAGACGGAGGCCTGAAAGCGTGTGGTGGTCCAGTGACGCGTAGAAGGCTTCTGCGGTGTCGGTGACGAGGTCTACTCGGTGGGTGGCGGCGTCGCGGAGTACGGTCGCCGGGGGGTCACGGGAGGGTGAGGATCTCGGCGCCGGTGTCGGTGACGAGCAGGGTGTGCTCGAACTGGGCCGTGCGCGAGTGGTCCTTGGTGGTGGCGGTCCAGCCGTCGTCCCAGAGGTCGTAGTCGTAGGACCCGAGGGTGAGCATCGGCTCGATCGTGAACGTCATACCCGGCTCGATCACGTCGTCGAACCGCTCGTCGTCGTAGTGCGGGATGATCAGCCCGGAGTGGAAGGCGGTGGCGATGCCGTGCCCGGTGAAGTCGCGGACGACGCCGTAGCCGAAGCGTTTCGCGTACGACTCGATCACGCGGCCGATGATGCTGACCTGACGGCCGGGCTTCACCGCCTTGATGCCGCGGTTCAGCGCCTCGCGGGTGCGCTCGACCAGCAGCCGGCTCTCCTCGTCGACGTCGCCGACCGGGAAGGTCGCGTTGGTGTCGCCGTGCACGCCGTCGAGGAACGCGGTGATGTCGACGTTGACGATGTCGCCGTCCTCGAGCGGGCGGTCGTCGGGGATGCCGTGGCAGATCACCTCGTTCACCGACGTGCACAGCGACTTCGGGTAGTTGCGGTAGCCGAGGGTCGACGGATAGGCGCCACGCTCGACCAGGTAGTCGTGGCCGATCGCGTCCAGCTCATCCGTGGTGACACCGGGCTTCGCGGCGGCACCGACAGCCTCGAGCGCCTGCGCGGCGAGCTTGCCGGCGACGCGCATCTTCGCCACCAGCTCGGGCGCGGTGACGTAGGACCCGTCGTACGGCGTCGGCGCGGGCTTGTCGACGTAGTCCGGCCGGGGAATGGACGCGGGTACCGGACGGCGAGGCGAGATGATGCCAGGAGTGAGAAGCGACATGGTGAGATCATTCTAGTTAGCTGCGACAAGACTCCCGGGAGGTGGTCAGCGGTTATGGCCGACGATCACAGCAACGAGTGGTACTACAACGTCAAAACCGGCAAGGTCGAGCCTTACGACGGTGACCGGGCCGCGGAGCGACTAGGTCCCTACAGTTCGCCGGAAGAAGCGGCCCGGGCGCTGGAGAAGGTCCAGGAACGCAACGAGGCCTGGGACAACGACCCCAGGTGGAACGACGACTGACCATCACCTGAGCACGGCTGAGGGGCACCACCGCATTCGGTGGTGCCCCTCAGTGTCGTGGTGCGAGCTCGCGATCAGGCCTTCTTCGCCGCGGCCTTGCGAGCCGGGGCCTTCCGCGCGGTCGTCGCCCGCTTGGCGACGGTGTTGCGGGCCGGGGCCTTCGTGGCAGCCACCTTGCGGACGGGTGCCTTCTTGGCCGCGACCTTCTTCGCGGGTGCCTTCTTCGCTGCGACCTTGCGGGCCGGTGCCTTCTTGGCCGCGACCGTCCTGGCCGGCGCCTTCTTGGCGACGGTCTTCTTGGCCGTCGTCTTCTTGGCGGGGGCCTTCTTGGCCACGGTCTTCTTCGCGGTCGTCTTCTTGGCCGGCGCCTTCTTCGCGACGGTCTTCTTCGCCGTCGTCGCCCTCTTGACGGGGGCCTTCTTCGCCACGGTCTTCTTCGCCGGAGCCTTCTTGGCCGTCGTCTTCTTCGCGACGACCTTCTTGGCGGCGACCTTCCTGGCCGGGGCCTTCTTCGCCGTCGTCTTCTTCGCGACGGTCTTCTTCGCAGTCGTCGTCTTTGCGGCCGTCTTCTTGGCGGGGGCCTTGGAGACCGCCTTCTTCGCCGCACTCACCTTCTTCGTCACTGTCTTCTTCGCTGCGGTGACCTTGCGCGCGGTGGTCGCGGCGCTGGTCTTCTTGGCGACAGTCTTCTTGGCGGGAGAAGCCTTCTTGGCTGTCGCCTTCCCTGCGGCTGCCTTTGTGGCTGGCACTCTGCCTCCTTGGTGCGGCTGAGGAAAACCACGGTGGATTCCTCGTCGTCATGATGATGACAACACTTGGTGCGTACGTAAAGCACCCGAAACGTCAGCACGTTAAGGCGTCCCGGCGGCCAATCCGGGCGAAAAGTCCGAGAATCCTTGTAGAGAAGGGTTTCCGGTGCGCGTCGAGCTTGCCCGATGGGCCGTGAGATTTGTTGGCGACACGCGCAGAAAAACGGTGCCGAACAGCCGTTTCGCGGTGTCGCGGCGAAGTGTTGTCATCGGCAACCTCTCCTCACAGCACATGTCGAACGCACCTCGAAGGCACGGTGAACGCACCGTCGAACGGTCGTCGGAAGGGTCTGCGATGCTGTTGTGCAGCCGATCGAAGAGAGGTGCTGAACGCATGCACGACGACCAGCAAACGGTTGTCTCGTTGCCGTCGCGAGTGCGCCGGGTGGTGAGCATCGTGCCGTCGCTGACAGAGGCTGTCGCGGCAACGCACGCGCACTTGCTGATCGGTGCGACGGACTGGTGCACGCATCCCGCGGACCTCGACGTGACGCGCGTGCGCGGCACCAAGAACCCGGACGTCGAACTGATTCGCAACCTCGCGCCGGATGTCGTGATCGCGAACGCCGAAGAGAATCGCGACGCCGATCTCGACGCGTTGCGCGCGGCCGGGATCGCGGTCTGGGTCACCGCGCCGACGACCGTCGGCGAATCACTCGACTCACTGGAGCGAATGCTCTCGGCAATCACCGGCGAGATCCCGCAGTGGCTCGACAACGCCCGCGCGGTTTGGCGGACGCCGTACCGCGGACCGCGCCGGCGGGCGGTGATTCCGATCTGGCGGCGGCCGTGGATGGTTTTGGGACGCGACACCTTCGCCGGTGATCTGCTGCAAAGACTCGGCGTCGACAATGTCTTCGCGGATTCCCCGGAGCGTTATCCGAAGGTCGACCTGGACGCCTTACCGGAGTACGACCTGGTGGTGTTGCCGGACGAGCCTTACCCGTTCTCGCCCGCGGACGGGCCGGAGGCCTTCGAGCGGCCGAGCCGGTGTATATCCGGACGGCACCTGACCTGGTACGGACCGTCACTGGTGGAGGCCCGGTCACTGCTGATCGACCAGCTGCAGTGAGTTGCGACACGATGGCTGCGAGGTCAGGTAGACGGTTAGGGCAGGCTCACCTACGCTTGCCGGATGCCATCCATGACCGCGAAGAAGAAGTGCTGCAAGGACAAGCCGAGGTGCAAGAAGTGCCCGGTCGTCCTGAAGCGCCTGAGTGACGCCGGCTGCGCCGAGCGCCTCGACCTGCGGAACTACATCGTGGACAAGAAGCTCAAGAAGAAGGTCCTGAAGACGGCCCGCGAGCGCTGATCAGGACGCCTCGCGGTACCTGATCTCCTCGACCGCCTGCCGCAGCAGGTTCGGGATGGTGATGTGCGCGGCCTGTCCGGTCGCCTCCAGCTCGTCCGGGTGCCACCAGCCGTGATCGCTGATCGTCTCCAGCTCGAGCTGTTCCTGGTTGGCGAAGCTCACCTCGACGGCGTCGACGCCGACCGCGAAGAACGTCTGGTGCTGGATGATCGGGCAGCCGCCCCACTCGAACTCGATCTCGTTCGTCGCCACCGGCTCGCCCAGCTGGTCGGGGGGCAGCAGGATGCCGACCTCCTCGGGCAGTTCGCGGATCCCGGCCTGCTTCACCGTCTCGCCGGGCTCGACGCCACCGCCGATGGTGAACCAGTACGGCGTCTGCGGGCGCAGCGGGTCCCAGCCGTGCAGCAGCAGCACCTTGCCGTCCGGGCGGACAGGCAGGACGCGGGCCGTCTTGCGCCGGACGACGGTGCCAGGTGGTGGCAGGCGGGTATCAGTCACACCTCGAAACGCTACCGACCGCTTCGCACCTTCGAGTGTTCGTGCGGCGCGTCTCACATCGAGCGAGCGTGGCCGCGTTGGTCGCCGGTGAGACGATCGCAGCATGACTGCGCGGATCGGACTGGGACTGGCGGCAATCGGACGACCGGGGTACATCAACCTCGGACACGACCAGGACCTCCCGCCGGGCCGTGAGGTCGAGGACCTCCGCCGCCGGACGCACGAACTGCTCGAACAGGCCTGGAAAGCGGGTGTCCGGTACTTCGATGCCGCGCGCTCCTACGGTCTGGCGGAACAGTTCCTGGGGGCGTGGCTCACTCCCGAACGGCGTAGCGAGCTGACGGTGGGTTCGAAGTGGGGTTACACGTACGTCGCCGATTGGCGGCATGACGCGGACACCCACGAGGTGAAGGACCACTCGCTCGCGACCTTCGAGCGGCAGTGGCCCGAGACCCTGCAGGCGCTTGGTGGTCCGCCCGACCTCTACCTCATCCACAGCCTCACGACGGACAGCCCGGCTCTCGGCGACAAGGACCTGCTCGACCGACTCGCGAAGTTGGCGGATACCGGAGTACGGGTCGGGTTGTCGACGAGTGGTCCGCGCCAGGCGGAGACGTTGCAGAAGGCTCTGAAGCTCGGCGGCCCGTTCTCCGCGGTCCAGGCGACGTGGAACGTGCTGGAGACCTCGGTCGGCCCGGCGCTGGCCGAGGTCCACGACGCCGGCTGGTTCGTGGTCGTCAAGGAAGCCGTCGCCAACGGACGCCTCACTTCGCGGGCAGGCGAAACCCCCTTCAACGAGTTCGCCGCACAACACGGCGTCGCGCCCGACTCCCTGGCGATCGGTGCGGCCGCCGCCCAGCCCTGGGCTGACGTAGTACTGAGCGGCGCAACCACCGCCGAGCAACTGAAAAGCAACCTCGCACCCGAGAACCGCGGCCCACTCACAGAGTTCGTCCAGGAGCCCTACGAGTACTGGTCGGAGCGCTCGGCTCTTCCTTGGATCTAGGCCGCCCTGGATCCAGATCTGCGGGGGTCAGAAGGTGTGGTCGTCGGTGGGGAAGGTGCCGTTGGCTACTTCGGCGGCGTAGGTGGTGGCTGCGGTGGTGAGGATGCCGCGGAGGTCGGCGTACTGCTTGACGAAGCGGGGCATGGGGCCGGAGCGGAGGCCGGCCATGTCCTGCCAGACGAGGACCTGGGCGTCCGTGTCGCGGCCGGCGCCGATGCCGATCGTCGGGACCGGGATGCGCTTGGTGATCTCCGCGGCGACATCGCCCGGCACCATCTCCAGCACCACCGAGAACGCACCCGCCTCGGCCAGCGCGACCGCGTCGTCGATCAGCGCGGCCGCTTGGTCACCACGCCCCTGGACGCGGTAGCCGCCGATGCTGTGCTCGCTCTGCGGGGTGAAGCCGATGTGGGCCATCACCGGGATGCCGGCCTGGGTCAGCTTCTCGACCGCCGGTACGACGGTTCGGCCGCCTTCCAGTTTCACCGCGTGGACGCCGGCCTCCTTCATGAAGCGGACGGCCGTGTGGAACGCCTGCTCGGGCGACGCCTGGTACGAACCGAACGGCAGGTCCGCGACGACCAGCGCCCGCTCGACGGCGCCGGCGACCGCCCGCGCGAGCGGGATCAGTTCGTCGACGGTGACCCGCAGGGTCGACTCGTAGCCGAAGACGTTGTTCGCGGCGGAGTCGCCGACCAGCAGCACGGGGATGCCGGACTCGTCGAAGATCTCGGCGGTGTACTGGTCGTACGCCGTGAGCATCGCCCACTTCTCGCCGCGGTTCTTCATGTCGCGCAGGTGATGGATCCGGTACCTGCGCGGTCGCTTGCCCGCATCCGCCGGAGTACCGCCGGACGCGCCGCTGGTTGCCGAGGCGCCGGTCGAACCCGTGCTGTTGGTGACGGTGCCGGGAGTGCTGCCGGACGGCTGGGCACGACGGCCCGCACGGCGCGAGCCTGCCGCGTCCTGGCGGACCAGGCTGGGTGCGTCCTGCTGCACATCAGCACGACGGCGAGCCCCGGCGGGCCGCTGCTCGCTCGAAGGAGGTGCATTGCTCATAGGTGCGTTGCTCACAGGTGCATTGCTTTCGTACTCCGCTGACGGGTCCGACGGGTAACCGTTGGCCGCGCTGGCCGCGGGACTGGGTGGGATCGAACCGGGAGTCGGCGCAGGACCAGTCCAGCCCGTCGGACCCTGAGAGCTCGGTCCGGTCCTGGTCGCAGCGGGTTCGTTGGACGCCGCGGTGTTCGTCGGGTCGGCCGGGGCATTTGAAGCAGCGCCGCCTGCGGTCGGTCCGTTGGCCGGTTCGCTGGGAGCCGCGCTCGCAGGAGACGGGCTCGCAGCCGGGCCGTCGGGTGCCGGGTTGCCGGCGGACGGTTGCGCGGGGCCGGGCGGCGTCGTGCCGTTCGCGGCCTTCGGCTGAGGACCACCGGACGCGGGACCCGACGTCAGGCCGTTGGAACCACTGGAGCCCACACCGTTGGAACCCAAGCCGTTGGAACCCAGACCGTTCGAGCCCGGGCCGTGCGAGCTCAAGCCGTTGGAGCCGACACCGTGCGAGCTCAGCCCATTGGAGCCGGGGCCGTGCGAGCCGAGTCCGTTCGCCGAGGGGTTCGCGGCGGGCTGGGCCGGCGATGGCGGCGGGGTGGGAGTCGAGAGTCCGTTGGACTGCGACGAGCCTGGGGTGGCGTTGCTCCAGCCGTTGCTACTTGAGCCGTGCGGCGTCACACCGTTGCCGGCAGCACCGGGCGCACCCGGCCGCAGTCCCTGCCCGGGAGTACCGGTCTGTGCCGGTCCGCCTGGTTGCGCAGGGCCACCAGCCGGCGCAGGGCCACCAGGACCTGGCGCACCTGGACGGTTCTGCGGCTGACTTCCGGCGGCACCGGGAGCGAACGGGTTCTGCTGCGGCTGAGCCCGGAACGGACTCTGCTCCTGCTGCGACAACCGCTCCTGCGCGGCACGTTCCTGGGCGGCACGTTCCTGCGCGGCACGTTCCTGCGACACCCGCTCTTGGGTGGCACGCTCCTGAGCCGCCCGGTCCTGGGCAGCACGCTCCTGCGCGGCACGCTCACGAGCAGCCCGCTCCCGCACAGCCCGCTCCCGCACAGCCCGCTCCCGCACAGCCCGCTCCCGCACAGCCCGTTCCTGGGCAGCACGTTCTTGCGCAGCGCGTTCCTGGACGGCGCGTTCCTGTGCCGCGCGCTCCTGGGCCGCCCGCTCTTGAGCAGCCCGCTCCTGCTGAGCACGTTCCTGCAATGGACGTTCCTGCGTCGGCTCCTCGTACGGAGGCCGCGGCGCGAACGGCGACTCGTCGTACGACGGCTCGCGGTACTGCTCCCGGTACGGCGGCTCCCCGTACGACGGCTCGGTGTACCCCTGCTGATACCCACCGGCCGGCGGGTACTCCGGCTCCGGAGGCGGACCCGGCAGGAACGGCGACTTCGGCACGTACGGCTGCTGAGGCACGGGTCCACGCTCGTAGGACCGGGGCGCGTTCGGCAGCGACGGGGACGGGTCGAGGCCGTCCAGCGCCGTGGAGCGGTCGCGCCAGCCGTCGCCGGAACGGTCCGGTTCGGCATAGCCGTACTCCGAGCGGTGGGGCTCCTCGGTTGTCCGGTTCTTCGGTCCGGTCCCGTACGGCGCCGGCATCTCGTCATCGGCGTCGCCGTTGGTACCGGCCGACATGAAGTTGTCAACCATGCGCCCATCGTCCCACCGTTGCGGAGGGTGAGCGCTACCGCCCGTAGGTGAGTGCTCGCTCACACCGGACCGAGGCGGGTTCGGGTCGGCATCGATGCCGCGTTCGGGCAGGTCCCAGTCGTCCGCGGCGTCCGGAGACTCCGGCGGGAAGAACGGACTGTCGTTGAATGGGCGGTTACGCCAGGATCCGCTCAGGTCTCCGTCACCTTCCTCGCGTCCTCACGCCAAGCGTTCGTGATCGGCAGCCGCCGGTCCCGGCCGAAGGCCTTGTGGGTGATCTTCGGACCCGGAGGATACTGCCGTCGCTTGTACTCCGCTCTGTCGACCAGCTGGATCACCTTGCTGACGAGCTCCGTGTCGAAGCCGGCGGCGACGAGCTCCGCCGTACCGCGGTCCTGCTCGACGTAGTCGTCCAGCATGTCGTCGAGCAGGTCGTACGGCGGCAGTGAGTCGGTGTCGACCTGGCCCGGCCGGAGCTCGGCCGACGGCGGCTTGGCGATCGCGTTCTCCGGGATCGGCGGCTGCTGACCGCGTTCCTTCGCATCCGCGTTGCGCCACTTGGCCAGCCGCCAGACCACCGTCTTCGGCACGTCCTTCAGCGGCGCGTACCCGCCGACCGCGTCGCCGTAGATGGTGGAGTAGCCGACGGCCAGCTCAGACTTGTTGCCACAGGCAAGCACCAGGTGGCCGTCGGCGTTCGACAGCCCCATCCAGATCACCGCGCGTACCCGTGCCTGCAGGTTCTCCTCGGCCAGCCCGGTCAGCCCGAGCGTGTCGAGGAACGGCTGCACCATCGGCTGGATCGGCACCACCCGGTAGTTCAGCCCGGTACGCGCGGCCAGTTCGGCGGCGTCGTCCCTGGAGTGGTCGCTGGAGTAGACGCTCGGGTTGGAGATGCCGAACACGTGCTCGGCGCCGATCGCGTCGCAGGCGATCGCGGCCACCAGCGAGGAGTCGATCCCACCCGACAGCCCGAGCAGCACGGACTTGAACCCGTTCTTCTGGACGTAGTCGCGCAGCCCGGTCACGATCGCGCCGTACATCTCGGCCTCGTCGGACAGCCGCGGCGCCTGCGCGCCGGCGATCGGCTCGTACTCCGGCAGCGGGTCCTCGTGCAGCACGGTGTGCACGATGCGGATGCCCTCGTGCTCGCCGCCCGGCGTACCGGTGGGGGCGGCCAGGTCGAGGTCGACCACCATGCTGCCCTGCTCGAACTGCGGCGCGCGGGCGAACACTTTGCCCTCGGCATCGGCGATCAGCGAGTCGCCGTCGAAGACGAGCTCGTCCTGGCCGCCGATCAGGTTCACGTAGGCCAGCGGGCAGCCGGCCTCGCGGGCCCGGCGGCTGACCAGTTCACCACGGACGTCGTCCTTGTTCGCCTCGTACGGCGAGCTGTTCACCACCAGCAGGAGTCCCGCGCCGGCGGCGCGGGTGGCCGCCACCGGGCCGCCGTCCTGCCAGAGGTCCTCGCAGATCACCAGGGCGACGTCGACGCCGTGGATCCGGATCACCTGCAGGGTGTCGCCGGGGACGAAGTGCCGGAACTCGTCGAAGACGCCGTAGTTCGGCAGGTGGTGCTTGACCGCGCTGGCGACCACCTCACCCTGGTGGATCACGGCCGCGGAGTTGGTGGGGGATCCCTTCGGGCGCCCCAGCCGATCGATCCCCATTGCCGTACCGGTGGCGCGGTCGAGGTAGCCGCAGATCACCACGATCTCGCCGAGACCCTCCTCGGCCAGCCGGGCCGCGAGCTTGCGCAGCTTGACCTGGGACGCCGTGACGAACGACTGGCGCAGGGCCAGATCCTCGACCGGATAACCGGTCAGCGCCAGCTCCGGAAAGGCGACCACGTGGGCGCCCCGCTCGACGGCGTTGCGCGTCCAGGAAACGATCTTGTCGGTATTCCCATCGATGTCACCGACCGTCACGTTGAGCTGAGCGAGAGCAACCCGAAGCTGAGGCACGGGAGCACCCTACTGGTCGGTCGACCCTCTTTCGACCAAGGCTGCAGGATCTTGACCATTTCTGCGCGAGCGCACAGACGAAGGTCGCGGCGGCCGATACTTTGTGCGGCTGCCGGACCGCCGCGCAGCCGCTTCGGTGGGGGAGTGACGGCCGATCACCCAGGCCGTGGCGGCTGTCGGTCGTGTGGGCCGTTGCCTTCACCCCCTACCTGGGCGGTCTGGCGGACGACCGACCGTCACGACGACAGCGCTGCTGGCGACAGCGACCTGGTTGACGACCGCGCTGATGGCCGACTGGATGCGGCGCACCGGTCGGCGGGGGCGATGGAGGTCCTGATCCGCCGGTTCACCTACCGGACGTCGTCGGCCTCGATCTCGGCGGTGTAGGAGGTGATGCCGACCAGCCAGCCCTGGACGAACTCGTACACGTCGCAGGACCGGACGAACGAGCCCTGCCACCTCGCGTCGACGTACTTGGCGACGGTGTCGACGGCGACCGCGTCGGTCCCGACCACGCTCTTGAACCGGAGGAACTGGGTCGACGTGCGGGACAGTTGCTCGAGGGACTGCTCGCAGGCGACCTTCACCTGGTCGGGTCCCTCCAGCCGGGCGGCGCCGACCAGCACCCACTCGACCTGCGGGTGGAGATAGTCGTAGACCTCCCGGAACCGGTGGCTCGAGAAGGCCTCGGCGATCTGCTGGATGGTGGGCATCCTGGTGTCCCTTCGCTGCGCGTCCGGCCCACATTCTCACCACGGCGCCGCCGGAGGGTGAAACCAGGCTGGTGTGTAATGGCGGCGTGACGAGCGGGCAGCAGCGGACGGAGGACGGCTCCAGACCAGACGGTTCCAGACCAGACGGTTCGGGGCCCGACGGGCCGGACGGCCGGCTCCGCCTGGGCCGGGTGGGTAAGGCGGTCCGGATCCTCGTCGCGCTGGCCGGGATCGGGCTGCTGATCAACGGCTCGGTGCACGCCACCGACGACGTCTGGCCGTTCGGCCCGATGTCGCAGTACGCCGGGGCGGTGGCCGACGACGCGTCGATCACCTACACCCGGATCAGCGCGCAGACCGACGCCGGCACCACGGTCGACGTACCGCTGAACATCGAGGGCGCCGGGGTGGCCCGGGCCGAGATCGAGGCGCGGACCGGGGAGATCGTCGCGGACCCGTCGCTGCTCCAGTCGGTCGCCGACGGGTGGGCGCGCAAGCACCCGGACCAGCCGAGGTACGTGAAGCTCGAGCTGATCCGGGACACCACCACGCTGGTGAAGGGCCGGGTCGAGGGCCCGCCGAAGTCCGAGGTCCTCGCCACCTGGCAGGTGCGCCGATGAGCGCGGAAGCCACCCGGACGCAGAGAGCCCTGAACTGGTTCACCCCGGCGATCGCGCTGGCCCGGATCGCGTGGCTGCGGACGATCCTCTACCTGTTCGTCATCCTCGACATGCACGCGTTCGTGCGTGACACCCGGCTGAAGGGCGAGCACCCCGGGCTCTACCAGCCGCTGTTCCTGGCCCGGCTGTTCGACCTGCCGAAGCCGTCCGTGGCGAACACGACCACCCTGTACGTCGTACTGATCGTCGCGTGTCTGGTGGCGTCCACCAACAGGTTGCCGCGGCTGGCCGGCTGGATCGTCGCCCCCGCGTTCACCTGGTGGGTGCTGATCGGGATGAGCGACGGCAAGGTCGACCACGACCACCTGGCGCTCGTGGTCGCGCTCTGGGTGCTGCCGACGGTGGCCCCGCGTACCAAGGGCTGGAACTGGAATTGGCGCCGGGAGGTCTCGCCGTACGCGGACCAGACCAGGTCCGAGGCGGCCGGCTGGGCGATCAAGTGCGTCCAGATCTCGGTGATCTCCACCTACTTCCTGTCCGCGATCGCGAAGCTGCGCGGCTCCGGGTGGACACTGGCCTGGCCCGGGAGCGCGATCCTGACCTGGGCGATCGTGCGGCGGCCGCATCCGGTCGGCGAGTGGCTGCTGCACCACCCGTGGATGCTGCACGTGATGCAGTGGGTCGGGATCATCGGCGAGTTCCTGTCCCCGGTGATCCTCTGGCTGAAGGGCCGCTGGCAGTTGCTCGGGGCGCTCTTCTTCATCGGGTTCCATCTCGCCAACACGGCGATCCTGCTGATCCACTTCCTGCCGACCGTGGTCTGCTGGCTGGCGTTCGCGCCGATGGAGCGGATCGTGCCCTGGTTCAAGCAGCGCTGGGGCCCGAACAGCTCAGACAGCTCGAGCAGTTCAGCCGGCGACGCCGGAGAGGCCGAAGACCAGGCCGAAGAGGGCCGGCAGGCCAAGGAGCAGGCCGGCGCGTAGCCGGAAGCGGCGGCCGCCGGGGCCCGGAGTACGGACCACTCGGGACAGCACCGCACCGGCGTACCCGAAGACGAACGCGGCGAGCAGGATCTGCTTGGTCGGCAGGGTGCCGTCGGCGTCGGTGAGGGCGAGCGTGACCAGGCCGGGGCAGCAGAAGGCGAACATGCCGAAACCGAGCTCCGGGATCGGCAGCCAGCGGCGCCCGAGGACGTCCAGCTCGGCGGGTCGCTTCTGCTGGACCGAGCGGACGAACCGGGCCGTGCTGAGCAGCAGGTCACTGGCGCAGAGGAGCCCGGCCACGATCAGGGCGGCGTGGAAGATCGTCTGCACCCGACGAAGATTAGTCCTCCGGCGTACTGGTTTGACGCGGCAGGGCGCAAGCGGGCGTGCCGCCGGGCATCCTCTCCCGGGTGTTCGCGATCAGCCGGTAGACGCCCGCCGCCAGCCGGCGCACCGGTGGGAGCGTGATCACCGTGCCGAGCACCCGCCAGGCGCCGCCGCTGTGGATCAGCCACCGCGCGAACGCCTGCGCGCCGCCGTGGATCCGTCCGGCCTGGTCCACCCAGAGCACCTCGTACGACGCCCGCTCCGCGGTGGTCCCGTACGCCGCGAGGTCGGTGAACTGCCAGGGCTCCACCAGCACGCTGCCGCCCAGTTTTCCCTGCAGCCAGCGGGCGCTCGTCGTACAGAAGGCGCAGTCGCCGTCGAAGATCAGGATCGGGGTCTGGATCGGACTCTGGATCGGACTCGGGGCCACAGCTGTACGGTACGCCGAGGCCGGTTTCGCCGGAGGCGCCCACCAGGACGTAACGTCTGCTTAACAGAGCCGGGGCAGACTGTGTGAGGCTCGCTCGACAACTGTTTCCCGACGCATGAGAGGTGGACTCGCCGATGGACAAGCAGCAGGAGTTCGTGCTGCGCGCGCTCGAGGAGCGCGACGTACGGTTCGTGCGGCTCTGGTTCACCGACGTGCTCGGGTTCCTGAAGTCGGTGGCGGTGGCGCCGGCCGAGCTGGAGGGCGCGTTCGCCGAGGGGATCGGCTTCGACGGCTCCGCGATCGAGGGCTTCGCCCGGGTGACCGAGGCGGACATGCTGGCCAAGCCGGACCCGTCGACGTTCCAGATCCTGCCCTGGCGGGGCGAGACGATGGGCACCGCCCGGATGTTCTGCGACATCAACATGCCCGACGGCTCGGCCTCCTTCGCCGACCCGCGGCACGTGCTGAAGCGGACCCTGTCGAAGGCGGCCGACCTCGGCTTCACCTTCTACACCCATCCCGAGATCGAGTTCTACCTGTTCAAGTCGCTGACCGGCGCGCCCGGCACGTACCCCGAACCGGTCGACTCCTCCGGGTACTTCGACCACACCCCGCAGGGCATCGGCAACGACTTCCGCCGCGAGGCGATCACGATGCTCGAGTCGATGGGCATCTCGGTCGAGTTCAGCCACCACGAGGGCGGCCCGGGCCAGCAGGAGATCGACCTGCGGTACGCCGACGCGCTGAGCACCGCCGACAACATCATGACCTTCCGGGTGGTGGTGAAGGAAGTGGCGCTGAGCCAGGGCATCTACGCCTCGTTCATGCCGAAGCCGCTGAGCGACCAGCCGGGCTCCGGGATGCACACCCACATGTCGCTGTTCGAGGGCGACCGGAACGCGTTCTTCGAGGGCGGCGCGCAGTACCAGCTGTCCAAGACCGGCCGCGCGTTCATCGCCGGGCTGCTGCACCACGCCTCCGAGATCACGGCCGTCACCAACCAGTGGGTGAACTCCTACAAGCGGCTCGCGGTCGGCGACGAGGCTCCCTCGTTCATCTCGTGGGGCCACAACAACCGCTCCGCGCTCGTCCGGGTGCCGATGTACAAGCCGCACAAGGGGCAGTCGAGCCGGGTGGAGTTCCGCTCCCTGGACTCCGCGGCGAACCCGTACCTCGCGTTCGCGCTGATGCTGGCGGCCGGGCTGAAGGGCATCGAGGAGGGGTACGAGCTGCCCCGCGAGGCCGAGGACGACGTCTGGTCGCTGACCAGCCGCGAGCGTCGTGCGCTCGGGATCAAGCCGCTGCCGAGCAGCCTGGCCGAGGCGATCCAGGCGATGGAGGACAGCGAACTGGTCGCCGAGACCCTCGGCGAGCACGTCTTCGACTTCTTCCTCCGGAACAAGCGCGCCGAGTGGCAGGACTATCGCCGCCAGGTGACGCCGTTCGAGCTGAACAAGCTGCTGCCCGTCCTGTGACCGATCCCCTGCGACGGAGTCGCAGATAGTTACTGCTTGCCGCGTTATAACGGTAAATAGTTTCCTGATCGGACACCTAGAGGTCGTCCGGGTCGCGTGGGATGTCGTCTCATGCGGCGATGGATGACGTTCTTCGGTCTGGTGTTCTTCCTGCTCGGTTTCGGGGTGAGCACCGCCCAGGCGCACGTGATCGCGTCGACGGGGTACTCGACGGTCACCCAGGACGGCCAGCAGGTGAACTACCTGCTCAGCCTGGAGTACGACGTACTGGCCCGGGCGGTCGATCTCGGCGCACCCGCGACCGACGACGACCACCGCAAGCAGGCGCTCGAGGGTGCCAGGGACCGGCTCGAGGTGTACCTGAACCCGCGGGTCGTCGTCTCGCTCGACGGGGCCGCGTGTGAGCCGGTGCTGCAGAGCACCTCGGTCTCGCAGCGCGCGCAGAAGGCGTACGCCGAGCTCGCGCTGACCTTCTCCTGCGCCGGGTCGCAGGGGTCGTACCACCTGCAGTACAAGGTCTTCGAGGACTCCGAGGCCGTCGCCGACGATCACACCAACCTGGTCGAGTACCACTTCGGCGACCGGACCGGCCGGACCGTGTTCGACCGCAGCCACCACGACTTCAGCCTCGGTGACAGCTCGATGGTCACGTCCAGCGTGCAGTTCGGCAGGATGGGCGTGGAGCACATCCTGCTCGGCCTGGACCACGTGCTGTTCGTGATCGCGCTGATCATCGGCGCCAAGAACTTCCGCAGCCTGCTGCAGGTCACCTCGACCTTCACCCTGGCCCACAGCGTCACGCTGATCTCCACCCTGCTCGGTGGGATCAGCGTGCCCACCATCGTCGTCGAGCCGCTGATCGCGCTGTCGATCGCGTTCGTCGCGGTGGAGAACCTGCTCGGCTCCACCCGCCACCGGTTGCCGGTGGTCTTCGGTTTCGGTCTTCTGCACGGTCTCGGCTTCGCCGGGTCGCTGCGGATCACCGATGAAGTCAGCGCAGACCTGCTGGTCTCGCTGCTCAGCTTCAACGTCGGCATCGAGACGGGCCAGGCGCTCCTGCTGGTCGCGGTCTTCCCGTTGCTCCTGCTGGTCCGGAAGACCAGCTTCGGGGTGCCGGCGCAACGTACGGCGACAGGGGTCGTCGCCGCCTTCGGCCTCTTCTGGTTCGTAGAAAGGTTCTTCCTCGCATGAGTCCCCTTTTGGGCAAGCCCCGTCCCGGCAAGCCCCGCTCCGATCGACCGCGGATCGGTACCTGGCACAAGGTGCTCTACGGCACCACGGCCGGGCTGACCGCGCTCGTCATCGGGGTGCCGCTGACCGGCGTGATCGCCGACGCGGTCGACGCGCCCAGCGCCACCATCTCCGGCACGGTCTTCGAAGACCGCGACAACGACGGCCGGATCGACAACGACGAGATCGGCCTGGCCGGCGTCAGCGTGTCCGACGGTCAGCAGATCGTCGTCACCGACCTGCAGGGCCGCTACACCTTCCAGTCCGACACCGAGCGGCGTGACGTCGACCTGGTCTTCGTCACCCAGCCGGCCGGCTACTCCGTCGGCACCGACGACAACATGACGCCGAGGTTCTACCGGAACCTCGGCTCGCTCGCCGCCGGTGACACCCGCGAGGTCAACTTCGGCCTCCGCAAGGACAAGGCCTCGGCCGACGGCGGCTTCACCTTCGGCAACGTCGCCGACCCGCACGTCAACGCCCAGCTGCCCGAGCAGATCGAGGAGATCAACTCGACCAAGCAGCACCTGGCGTTCATCCAGGTCAGCGGCGACCTGACGAACAACGCCACGGACTCGGAGTTCGAGTTCTACAAGGCGGGGACCGCGGGGTCGAAGGTCCCGGTCTGGCCGGCCGTCGGCAACCACGAGTACGCCGCCGGCAGCACCTACGCCGCGCGGATCAACAACTACCGCAAGCACGTCGGCCCCGAGTGGTACTCCTTCGACTACAGCGACCGGCACTTCCTGGTGCTGGAGAACAACGGCGCCGCGCCGTTCGCCGAGCAGCTGGAGTGGGTCAAGACCGACCTCGCCCAGAACGTCAGGAACGGCAAGCACCTGGTGGTGCTCACCCACCAGCCGATGAACGTGCCGTTCGGGTCGCCCTCGGTGTACGACGAGTTCGGCAAGGTGCTGGAGCAGTACGGCGCCGAGTTGATCCTGGTCGGCCACGAGCACTCGAACGACGTCGAGCCGAAGAGCGACTTCGCCGGCACCGCGAAGCACATCCAGACGGTGTCGAGCTCGTACACGATCGACAACTCGCCGCGCGGGTTCCGGTTCATCAACATGAACAACAAGACCTTCGACAACCCGTTCCGGATCTACGGCGCGGAGAAGGACCTCACCATCGTGAGTCCGGCTCCGGGCACGTCGGTCCCGCTGGACAAGTTCCCGGGCATCCAGGTCAACGCGTACGACACCACCGACGCGCCGGTGAAGGCGCAGTTCCGGGTCGACGGCTCGCCCTGGAAGCCGCTCAGCTCGACGGGTGAGTTCACCTGGTACGCCGACCTGCCGGCAGGAGTGAACATCGGCAACCACACGATGGACGTGGAGGTGTTCGACAAGACCGGCGCCTCCTGGAAGACCTCGTCGAAGTTCACCCTCACCAACGAGAAGGCGATCAAACCGGTCGGCGGGGCGAACTGGTCCCAGCACCACGGCGACGCGTCGCACGCGGGTGTCGCGGCCGACGCCATCAGCCCGGGGCAGCGGCTGGCCTGGTCGTACCGGACCAAGGGCACCTTCCTGACCGGTTCGCCCGCGATCGTCGACGGCGTCGTGTACGCGGGGACGCGGGACGAGAACGGCGAGGGCAACAGCGCGGTGCACGCGGTCTCGCAGATCACTGGCAAGAAGCTTTGGAGCTACACGGTTCCTTCCTCGGTGCACGGCAGCATCGCGGTCTCCGGCGGAATCGTCTACGTGCCGACGCTGCGGGGCACGCTGTTCGCCCTGGACGCGAAGACCGGCACGCTGTTGTGGCGCAACGACCCCCAGGGGGCGCCGGAAGGCAACAACCAGCGCACCTACGGCTACTACGGAGTGACGGTTGCCGATGGCAAGGTTCTGTTCCCGTACCAGACCCGCTTCGGCGAGGCGGCGGCCGGCATCCTGCTGGCGCTCGACGCCAAGACCGGTCAGCGGATCTGGGCCTCGCCGATGGCCGGCAACACGATGAGCGACGGTACTCCGGCGGTCGCGGACGGCCGGGTCTACGTCGGCAACCAGGACGGCAGCGTCGTGATCGCCTACGACCTGAAGACCGGCCAGAAGCTGTGGACCGGCACGGACACCCTCGGCGGCTGGCAGGACGGCATCCCGTCGGCGGCTGACGGCCGAGTGTTCATCGGCTCGAACAACGGCATCGTCGCCCGCGACGGAGCCACCGGTGCGGTTCTGTGGAGCTACACGAGCTCGCATCCGTCCCTGGTCAGCAGCGGAGCGACCCCGTCCGCGGCGACGATCAAGAGCAACACCGTCTACATGTCCTTCCCGAGCGGCGCGGTGACCGCTCTCAACGCGACCACCGGTGCGGTCATCTGGGACCAGTTGCTGCCGGGTTCGCAGTACCGGGGTGGGTCCTTCACCTCGCCGGCGCTGTCCGGCAACACGCTGTTCGTGGGCGCCAACAGTGGCGGCTTCTACGCGCTCGACGCCGGGACGGGTCAGCCGCGCTGGCAGCAGAACATCGGCACCTGGGTGTCGGCGGGTCCCGCGGTCAGCGGCAACACGGTCGTCGTCGGTGCTCTCGACGGCAACCTGTACGCCTTCACCCCGGGCGGTACGGCGGTCGCGCCGTGGCCGGTCGTGACCGGCAATGTGACGAACAAGACCACCGGAGCACCGGCCGCCAGTACGACGGTCACCGTGGTGCAGGGTGGTTCGGCCATCGGGTTCACCTCGACCGATGCCGCTGGCAACTACCGGGTCGGGCTGCCGCAGGGGCCGGGCAGGTACACCGTCCAGGTGGCGCAGCTCGGCTTCGGCACGGCGGCCAAGGAGCTCGAGGTCGGCGCCGGCGGAGCGACCGGGATCAACCTCGAGATCTCGCCGGTGAACGTCGACGCGAGCATCGGCAAGCGGCTGCCGAGCGGCCTGGTCGAAGGCGGACCCGGCGACATCGTGATCGAGAACAAGCACCTCGCGATGGCGATCGCCAAGGTCTACAACGACCCGCAGCTGCCGCAGTCGACCACCGGCAAGGTGCTCGACATGGCGATCACCGGTCAGCCGGACCAGCTCGACTGGATCAACCTGCCGTACGTGAGCACCGCCGAACCCGTCGGCGGCAACGCGTGGCAGCAGCTGCAGACCCGGTCGAACGACGTACAGGTCGTCGAGAACACCGGTGAGAAGGCGGTCGTCCGGGTCACCGGCACTTCGGCCGAGCACCCCGGGCTGAAGATCGTCACGACGTACACGGCGACGGCGGACGACCAGTTCATCACCGCGGCGACGACGTTCAGCAACGACTCGGCGGCCGCGCTGTCGGTGTGGGCCCGCTGGATCGGGCAGGCCGGCACGGGTGCGGACAACCAGACCTACGGCCTGGTCTACAGCGCGGCGAGCGGGCCCTTCACCGGGTACTCGCAGAGCAACTTCACGATGAGCAAGTTCAAGCTGGAGATCCCGGCCGGCGGTGACCACACGATCACCCGCAAGCTCGTGGTCGCCTCCAACGGCGGAGCGGCGGACAAGTTCGCCGTCCTGAACCAGATCCCCGCCGAGTAGTCCATCGCGAGGTAGTCCTCGCGGTGTAGTCCTTCGCCGTCCGGGGGATCTCTCCTCAGATCCTCCGGACGTGCGGGCTCGTGTCCAGCGCCGGCTGCCAAAGCCGGCGCTGGCGCGCGTTGCAGCCGGTGTTGCTTCGTCCGGCTGAGTCCAGGTTGCCGTGTTCGTGGAGCTCAGGCGGGTTCGTGGAGCTCGGTGGCGGTGCGTTCGTGGGCGGACCAGCGGGCCGCCGCGGTGGAGTGCCGGTACGGCGGGAGCTCGTCGGCTCCGAGCGGGCGGATCGAGGTCAGCCCGGTGATGTCGAGCTCGGCGGGCCGCTCGATCACCGGGGTGCCGTCGGGTGCGAGCGCATGCACCTCCTCGAGCGTGAAGAGACCGACAGGGCGGACTCCCTCGGTGACCACCACGATCCCTCCCGGCACCACCTGCTGGGCCCGGTGGCCCGGCCCGGGGATCAGGATCCCCTCGGCGGATGATCGCCAGGCGCCCGGCGCGAACCGGCGCAGCGCGACTCCGGCCTGGCCCTCCTCGGCCGTGCGCGGCGGTAGAAAGGCGGTTGCTGTGTAGTCGTAGTCGTAATCCGGCTCAGGCGGCCCGGACACTCGCCCGCCCTGCTGGGGCGTCAACCAGACCACCGTGCCCCGGACAGCGAGCGACCCCGTCATCATGACCATAACCAGCCATCATGCCGACTACGGACCGAATCTGCCAAGCAACTCCGTGTGTCGGACCGAGCGCTGTCCGCAACCCCTCCGATCCGGCCGCGCGGCGACCGAGACATCTCGCAGCCAGGGGAGTGGGCGACTCACGGGCGGTGAAGGCGGTCTGGCGGTCCCACTAGGCTGGCGAGGTGGCGGAGGCGCGGAGAGTATCGGGTGAAGGGCGGCTGGCGAGGGCGGGATTCGCCGATCCGCAGCGAGCCGCGAAGATGCTGGACCGGCTCGACGAGTTGGACGTCCGCAGTCCGATGGCCAGCGACCAGGTGGTCACCTCGCTCTCGGAGTCGGCGGACCCCGACCTCGCGCTGACCGGCCTGCTCGGGATGGCCGAGGCGCTCGACCAGAACGACCACGACCTCGCCGCGTTCGCGCGCACCCTCGACGTGGACCCGGACTTCCGGCGGCGGCTCATCTCCGTGCTCGGAGCGAGCGAGGCGCTCGGCCGCCACCTCGGCGTACACCCGCGGCACTGGTACGACCTGGCCGATCCGGCGCTGGCGAGCTCGCACCCGACGCCGGACGACGTGGCCGCATGCCTGGCCACCGCGGTCGACGCGGAGAACCCGGTGGACGCGCTGCGGGTCGAGTACCGCCGCCTGCTGCTGAGGTTGGCGGCGCGCGATCTGGCCGAGGGACTCCTTGTCGACGAGGTGGCCGCAGTACTGGCTGACCTTGCCGGGGGTGCGCTGGAGACGGCGTTGCACATCGCGCGGAACGACTACTTCAAGGGGCACCCCGAGGCTGCCGACTGCCGGCTCGCGGTGGTTGCCATGGGCAAGTGTGGCGGCCGCGAGCTGAACTATGTGAGCGACGTGGACGTGCTGTTCGTCGCGGAACCGCTGGACGGCGAGCTTGAGGCGCCCGCGCTGAAGACCGCCACCCAGCTGGCGTCGGCGGCGATGCGGATCTGCTCGGCGCACACCGCGGAAGGCACCCTCTGGCCGGTCGACGCCGCGCTGCGTCCGGAGGGCAAGTCCGGTCCGTTGGTCCGGACGCTCGACAGCCACCTCGCCTACTACCAGCGGTGGGCCAAGACGTGGGAGTTCCAGGCCCTGCTCAAGGCCCGGCCGGTCGCGGGTGACGCCGAGCTGGGCCGCGCGTACGCCGAGAAGACGGACGAGCTGGTCTGGTCGGCCGCGGACCGGGAGGGATTCGTCGACGACGTCCAGGCGATGCGCCGACGGGTCGTCGACCACATCCCGGCTGCTGATATGGACCGCCAGCTGAAGCTCGGCCCGGGTGGACTACGCGACGTGGAGTTCGCAGTACAGCTGCTGCAACTCGTGCACGGGCGCAGCGACGACTCGGTGCGGAGCGGGACGACGCTGATCGCGCTGGAGCAGTTGACCAGCCACGGGTATGTCGGCCGGACCGACGGCGCGATGCTCGCGGACGCGTACCGGTTCCTGCGGTCGATGGAGCACCGGATCCAGCTGTACCGGCTGCGGCGTACGCACTCGGTTCCCGATGACGATGACGACCTGCGCAGGCTCGGGAGGTCGCTGGGCTTCACGAGGAACCCGATCACGGACCTGGTCGCAGCGTGGAAGAAGCACGCGCTGGAGGTCCGCCGGCTGCACGAGAAGCTCTTCTATCGGCCGCTGCTCGCCGCCGTCGCGCGGATCCCCGGCGGCGAAGTACGGCTGACACCAGAGGCCGCCAAGCAGCGGCTCACCGCACTCGGGTACGCCGATCCGGCGTCGGCGCTGCGCCACATCGAGGCCCTGTCCGAAGGGGTGTCGCGGCGTTCCTCGATCCAGCGGGCGTTGCTGCCGGCCATGCTCGGCTGGTTCGCCGAATCGCCTGACGCCGACGCCGGGCTCCTCGCCTTCCGGACCATCTCGGACGCGCTCGGCTCGACTCCGTGGTACCTCCGGCAGTTGCGCGACGAAGGCGCCTCGGCCGAGCGGCTAGCGCACCTGCTCGCCAGCGGCCGGTACGCCGTCGACCTGCTGCAGCGGGCCCCCGAAGCGACGGCGATGCTGGCGGACGAGCGGGAGCTGACCCCGCGCAACCCGGAGTCCCTGCTGTCGGAGATGTCCGCAGCGGGCAAGCGGAAGGACGAGCCCGAGGCGGCCGTGGCGGCGATTCGCGGCGCGCGGCGGCGCGAGTTGTTCCGGGTCGCGGCGGCGGATCTGTCCGGGCTGCTGGAGGTCGAGGAGGTCGGCGAGGCGCTCACGACGATCTCCGTCGCGACCCTGACCGCGGCGCTGGAGGTCGCGCGGAGGACCGTGTCCAAGGGCGAACCCGAGCCGACCCGAATGGCGATCGTCGCGATGGGCCGCTTCGGCGGGCACGAGCTGAGCTACGGCAGCGACGCCGACGTGATGTTCGTGCACGACCCGCTGCCGGGTGCGTCCGAGAAGGCGGCCACCGACTTCGCGACCCAGGTGGCGACCGAGCTGCGGCGGTTGCTCGCCCTGCCCGGCGCCGATCCGGCCGTCGCGGTGGACGCGGATCTCAGGCCGGAAGGCCGCCAGGGACCGCTCGTCCGCACGCTTGCTTCCTACGCCACGTACTACGCGCGCTGGTCGGCTGTGTGGGAAGCACAGGCTCTGCTCCGGGCGGATCCGCTCTGCGGTGATCCCGAGCTGTGCGACACCTTCCGCTCACTGATCGACCCGCTGAGGTACCCGGCCGACGGCGTCCGCGAACGCGACGTGATGGAGATCCAGCGGATCAAGGCCCGCGTGGATGCCGAACGCCTGCCGCGCGGCGCCGACCCCGCGACCCACACGAAACTCGGCCGCGGCGGCCTCGCCGACATCGAGTGGACCGTGCAACTGCTCCAGCTGCGCGAGGCCCACCGAGTGGAAGGCCTCCGCACGACCAGAACCCTCGGCGCCCTGCGCGCCGCCGTCGACGTAGGCCTGGTCGAGCCGCCGGACGCCGACATCCTCAGCCGCGCCTGGGAGATGGCAACCCGCATCCGCAACGCCATCATGCTCGTCCGAGCCCGCCCCAGCGACTCCCTCCCAAGAGACCCCCGAGACCTAGCCGCCGTAGCCCAGATCTGCGGCTACAACGCCGGCGAAACCAGCCGCTTCACCGATGACTACCTCCGCCGAACCCGCCAGGCGCGGAATGTCGTGGACCGCTTGTTCTGGGGTGATTGAGGCCCGCTCAGGACAGCGCGGCAACCCACTCGTCGTGGTGCCGCTCGATGTACTCCGCGGCTGGGCCCCAGTGGGCGGCGTGACCTTCGGAGTACAGACGTGCCCAGGGCTGCTCGCCGCTCTGATGCCCCCGCCGGAGCAGGTCGAACATGCCGCGAGTGTGGGCTGCGATCTGGGCAGGCAGTTCGCGACGCCCTGCAGCGTCCAGGCCGTATCCGTCCACCAAGGCGCGCAACCGCGGTGCATCCACCGCCGGATCGCCAGCGGGCAGGAACGGCACGAAGCCGTGGGCCGCATAGCCGAGATCCCACAACCGTGATCCCGGTCCGGCGCCGTCCCAGTCGATGAACACCCACCGCTCGCCGTCCCGTACCAGGTTCCACGGCGCGAGATCGTGGTGGCAGATGAGCGTGCCTTCTGCCGGATCCGGGATCGGGACGTTCCATACGACGTCGTCCGGTGGCTGGAAGTCCTCCATCGCGTCGTGCAGCTCACGGATCAGCCCGCCGAGCTTGTGGAGCTCGGTCGGAGTGAGCGGCGGCGAAGTGTCAGCCAGCCGCCCGGGGATGTACTCCACGACGTGCCGCCCTTGCCCGTCGCGGCCCAGGGTGCGGGGCGACGCCGGAAAGCCCGCGAGATGCTCCAGGACGGCCTCGACCCCCGCCGTCGACGGAGTAGCCGGCTTGCGCACAGTCCGGCCGATCCGGACAACCTCGCCGGAGACGTTCCCACCGGTCAGCACCTCTTCATCCAACTCCACCCGCCCATCCTCACCGATCGACAAGCTCACTCCACCGGACGCCAAACAACGGCTGTCAGCAGCTGCGCTGGCACCGGCTGTACCGAAGGACAGGAAGAACTCGCTCGTGGCGTCAACCTCCACGCCTTCTGAGGGGGGTTGAGGGCGCACGGAGAACGCAGTACCTCCTGTCGATCCGTACGCCGCTCGCCCGTCCTCAACGAAAACCGGGCGGTCGCCTCCACCTTCAAACACCGCTCCACTCACCGAGGGCAGACCACCCGCACCCACGAAATGCGGGACGCCCGGGCGACTACCTGGTTGTTGCTGACGAGGCGGGCTGGAGCGGGCGTCGGAGGAGGCTGCGTGGGGGCTCACATAGGATTGCGCGGTGGAGACGGTGGATGAGGTTCGGCAGGCGGGGGTGTTCAGCCATATCCGGCGGAGCGTTCGGATGACGGTTGGGCAGCAGCGGGTTTGGGATACGCACTGGGGTGAGTTGGGGCGGAAGCTCGAGGAGTTGCCCGCGGGTGAGGTCGATCTGGCGGGCTGGTTCGGGCGGGAAGCGTCTGTGGTGTTGGAGATCGGGTCGGGGATGGGGGACGCGACGGCGCAGTTGGCCGCGCGGGCGCCGGACGTCAACCACCTGGCGGCCGAGGTTTACCCGGCCGGGCTTGGGCAGTTGATGTTGTGGGTGGAGAAGTACGAGCTGGAGAACGTCCGGCTGCTGCACGGCGACGCGCTCGACTTTCTGCGAGACCACCTGCCGCCGGACTCGCTGGCCGGAGTACGGGTGTTCTTTCCTGATCCCTGGCCGAAGAAGCGGCACCACAAGCGGCGGCTCATCACGCCGAGGTTCGTCGCGTTGCTGGCCTCGCGGCTGGCGCCGGGCGGAAGGTTGCATCTGGCAACGGACTGGCAGGACTACGCGGAGCGGATGCTGGCGATCTGCACCGCCGAACCGTTGCTGCGCAACGAGTACGACGGCTGGGCGCCGCGACCCGACTGGCGCCCGATCACCAAGTTCGAGTCCCGCGCCCATGCCGAGGGCAGGATCTGCCACGACCTGATGTTCACAAAGGCTGCTTGAACCTCCAGGACCGGCGCTACGAAGTCCGTGACGTGAAGCTCCAGTGCCCGGCCGGCACTGTGTAGATGGTGTAGCCGTCCGCGAACGCAGGCTCACCTGCGAAGGGCGCAGGCACCGCCGTCACGTCGGAGATGGCGGCCGAGGGCACGTGCACCTCGGCAGTCGAGCCGACCGGCACCTGGACCTCGAGCTGGAACACCCGTCCGACCCGCCGCCACGAAACGGCCACCCGCCCGCGCACGGTGTCGGTACGCAGCGCGGCCGAATCCACCTGCTCCCGGCCGTCGGGCCGAACCAGGATGCGCTCCCACCCGTTGCTGAGATTGCGCAGACCCGCGACGTTCTCGAGCAACCATTGCGCGACCGTGCCCTGGAAGTAGTGGTTGCGCGACCGGGTGTCGGTCTCCCACATCTCCCACATCGTGTCAGCGCCCTGGTCGAACCAATAACCCCAACTCGGGTACGTCCGCTGCAGCGCCACCTTCGCCGCCACATCGGCATGCCCGTACGCCGTCAGCACCGGAAGCAGTACTACGACGCCGAGACATCCCGTGTTGAGGTGGAACCCGCGCTCCTCGATGTCGGCCACCAGGTTCGCCACAACCTGCGGAACCACCTCATCCGGCACCAGCCCGAAGGCGAGCGGCAGCGCGTTCGAGGTCTGCCGGTAGTCCGGGTCCAGATCTGACCGATAGACCCCGGCCGATCGGTCGAGGAACGCATGGTTGATCCCGTCGGCCAGTTCACCCGCGGCCTTCCGCAGGCGATCCGCCTCGCCGGTGTGCCCGAGGAGTTCGCCGATCTCGGCCACCGAGATCACCGCGCGATACAGGTACGCCGTACCGGTGAGGCGGCGGTCTTCCGGTGGGGGACCGGACGGGTATCCCGGCGGGATCCAGTCACCCAGCACGCTCAGGGACAACCCGTCCTCGACCCGGCCGAGCTCGTAGTCGACGTACCGCAGTACGGCGTCCCAGTGCTCGGCGAGCAGCCGCTCGTCGCCGTACCAGCGGTGCATCTCGCGCAGGATGAACGGGTAGACGGTGGACCACTCGGTCGCCGGGGAGAGCTCGGTGAATCCCCAGTCGCCGGTCGGCACGATCACCGGCAACTGGCCGGCCTCGTTCTGGCTGTCGCGCAGGTCGCCGAGCCACTTGGTGAAGAACCGTGACATGTCGAGGGTGCCGGCCATCGTGGGGGAGCCGACCTGGGCGTCACCCGTCCAGCCGTTCTTCTCCAGCTTCGGAGTGTCGGTCGGGATGCCGTGCAGGTTGTTCAGCACGGTCCGCCGCATCGCTTGGTCGATCTGCTCGTACAGCGGCTGGCTCGCGGAGAACCGGCTGATCTCCCGGACGTCGGAGTGCACCACCCGCATCGTCACCGCGCCGAGCGTCGGCTCACCGGGGAAGCCCTCGAGCTGCACGTAGCGGAATCCCTTGTAGGAGAAGCGCGGCTCCCACTCCTCCACCCCGTTGCCAGCGGCAATGAACTCGTCACGCTGGAACCGGGGCTTGTGGACATGCTTGTTCTCGGCGAAGACGGTGCCGTCAGCAAGCAACCACTCGCCGTGCTCCAGGCTGATCCTCGTCCCCTCGGAAGCGTCGACCCGGAGCTTGGTCCAGCCCGCTGTGGTCCGACCGAAATCGGCCACCCAGACACCCGGACGGGGCTGCGTGAACGAGACCGGAGCAACGTCCTCGATCACCCGGATCGGCTCGTGCTCCTGAGCGCGGAGCTGGCCGCGCGGCGCGGGCAGCACGAGCGCCGCGGTCCACGAGCCGTCATCGAACCCGGGCGCGTCCCAGCCGACCGGATTCAACCGGGAGTCGTAGGTCTCACCGCAGAAGAGCGAGTCGGACCGCGTCGGTCCGTCGGTCACGCGCCACGCGTCGTCGGAGCGGATCTCGGTCACGCTGCCGTCGGTGTGCTCGATGACCAGCCGGGCCAGCAGCCTCGGCTCGGCGTTCCACGGGGTCTGGTGCCAGCGCCAGGTGTTCGGTGTGCTCAGCCCGAAGAAGCCGCGGCCGAGTTCGGCGCCGAGCACGTTGTCGCCGGTCCGCAGCAGCCCCGTCACGTCGTGAGCGACGTAGAGCACGGTGTCCTCGTAGTCGGTGAAGCCCGGGTCCAGCACCGCATCGCCGACGCGGAGCCCGTTCACCCTCAGCTCCTGGTACGCGAGCCCGCTGGCATAAAGCCGGGCGCGCTCGACGGGAGCCGTCAGAGCGAAGGCTCGGCGCAGCAGCGGCGCGGGCACGTCCTCGTCGCGGACCTCCTCGCGGGCGCCGATCCACTGCGCGTCCCCGAAGCCCTCCGCCAGCAGGCCCGTCTCGAACCACGTCGGCCCACTCCACCGACCGCCCCGCTCGACGCCGTCCCAGAGCCGGACCGCCCAGTGGTACCTCGTGCGCGGGGCCAGCGCGGGCCCGTCGTACTCGATGCCGAAGGTCTTCGCCGAATCCACCTGCCCGGAGTCCCAGACGTCCGCGGTCTCGGGCGTCAGCAGCTCAGGCGCCGACGCCACCAGGAGCTGGTACGCCGACTGGGTGGCTCCATAGCCGGGCGCCGAGGCGATCCACCCGAGCCGGGGCCGGGCGACGTCCGTGCCCAGCGGGCGGTCGGCGTACTCGGCGGTGAGCTTGTCCGCGGTCAATGGTCCACCAGGGGTCCAGCTGTCCGGGGCAACAGGCATCAGGCGAGCTCCTCAACATGGCGGGCAGATCCCGGAGGACCGTATGCAGCCTGCTCCCGTTGGGGCAACAGCCATGTCCTGATCTGGACAGTTCAGGACCGAGGGGTGAGAGCGATCGCCCAGAGCCGGTCCGGGACCAGCTTGGCCGCCTTCATCAGCAGCGCCATCTGCCACGGGAACACGATCCGGGCCGACTGCTTCGCCATCCCGTCGGCGATCGCCCGGGCGGCTTCCGGCGCCTTGATCATGAACGGCATCGGGAACGCGTTGTCCTCGGTCATCTCGGTCTCGACGAAACCCGGGCAGACGGTCAGCACGTCGATGCCGTCCGGGCGCAGGCCGGCTCGGAGCGACTCGAGCAGGTTGATCTGTGCGGCCTTGGTCGCGCCGTACGCCTCGGCGCCGGGCAGACCGCGGTAGCCCGCGACCGACGAGATGCCGACGATCATCCCGGCCCGCTGGGCCTTCATTCGCGGGATCAGCTCGCCGAGGCAGTTCGCCATCCCGCCGAGGTTCACGTCCAGGTGCCGGTGGAACGACTCGACATCGAACTCGCTCATCTGCTTCCAGTAACCCGCGCTCAGTACCGCGATGTCGATGCCGCCCAGTTCGGCCTCGACCTCGGCCACCGCCTCTTCGACGGACGACCGGTCGGTGATGTCGCAGGTGACCGCGGCCATCCACTCGCCCGCGACCTCCTTCAGCGCGTCGCCACGGCGGGCCGACACGGCGACGTGCGCGCCGCGGCGGCACAACTCCTCCGCGAGCGCGGCGCCGATACCCGAGGAGGCGCCGATGACCCAGATCCTGCGGCCGGCGAGTTCCACGATCAGTCCTTCCTGGCCAGAGCCAGCTGAGAGACCCCGAGGTATCCGGCGCGGAAGCCGGCCTCGGAGTACGCGAGGTAGAACTCCCACATCCGCCGGAAGACGGCGTCGAAGCCGAGGTTCGCGACGTCGGCAGCGCGCGACGTGAAGCGGTCGCGCCAGAGCCACAGGGTGTGCGCGTAGTCGGGCCTGAGGTCGCGGCGTTCGACGACCTCGAGCCCACCCGCGGTCGCCGCGATCTGGTCGATCGCGGTCAACGAGGGAATCAGTCCGCCCGGGAAGATGTACTTGTGGATCCAGCCCTGGGCGTGCCGGGTGGCTAGCAGCCGGTCGTGCGGCATGGTGATCGACTGCAGCCCGAACCGACCGCCCGGCGCGAGCAGCCGGTCGACGGTCGCGAAGTACGTCGGCCAGTACCGCTCGCCGACCGCTTCGATCATCTCGACGCTCACGACCGCGTCGTACTGGCCCTGTACGTCGCGGTAGTCGCGCAGCTCGACCGTCGCGTTGACACCGGCGTCGGCGATCCGCTTGCGGGCCAGATCGCGCTGCTCGGCGGAAAGTGTGACGGAGGTGATCGTCGCGCCGCGCTCGGCGGCCTGGATCGCGAGCTGTCCCCAGCCGGTACCGATCTCCAGCACCCGGCTGCCCGCGCGGACGGCGGCGAAGTCGAGGACGCCGTCGATCTTGCGCCGCTGGGCTTCCGCGAGCTCGCCGAACCCGTCGGTCGGTGCGGAGAACCACGCCGACGAGTACGTCATGGTGGAGTCGAGGAAGGTGGCGAACAGGTCGTTCGAGAGGTCGTAGTGCCGGGCGATGTTGGCCCGAGCGCCCTGCCGGTCGTTGTCCTCCGACGAAGGCATCCGCTGCTCGATCAGCTTGCGGAACCGCTGCAGTACTGGCGGTACGAGGTGGCTCAGGCGGCTCGCGAACACGCTCAGCAGGTCGGCAAGGTCCGTGCCCCTACCGGCTCGCCAGTTGCCGGCCATGTAGGACTCGCCGAAACCGATCTTGAGGTCGGCGCCGATCCGGTGGAAGAAGCTGTCCGAGACGATCTCCATCACCGGCGCGCCGGCACCACCCGCGCCGAGCCGTCGGCCGTCCGGGAGCAGCACGACGACCGGTAGCTCGCGGACCGCCCAGCGCAGGATCTGCCGTGCCGCGGCCGCCCGCACCGGGCTGTACGGCGTACGGGCGACGGCCGGCCAGTGTTCGACATCGACGAGTTGCAGGGTGCTCATCAAACTCCATCCGGTGGGACATGCCGGCGACGCTCGATCACTGGCAACCGGCGGAGCCAGAGCCAGACACCATGCATTCGGATCAGTGCCCAGATCTGATAGGCCGGGAACGGTGTGCGCAGAGCCACACCCAGCCGGTGCATCCACCGCGCCGGACGGGTCTTCCCGGTGAAGGCGGCGGAGAAGACCCGGTGGTCGTGCTGGGTCAGGTCGATCGCCACGGCCACCCGCTCGGGGTCAAGCCGCAGCGTCACCTCGTACCGCCCGGCCACCGGGAAGAACGGCGACACGTAGAACTCCTTGCCGAGCGTGAACCGGTCGGCGCTGTCCGGGCGGGCCAGTTGCGCGTGACGTTCGCCGTACGTGTTGTGGATCTCGAGGACGACACATCGCACCGCACCGGTCGAGGTGAGACACCAGAACACGCTCAGCGGATCGAAGACGTAGCCGAGGCTGCGCGCGTTCGCCAGCATCACGACCCGGTCGTCCGGGGCGAGCTGGACACCGTGCGCCGCAGTGAACGTGGCGACGTTCTCCTTCAGCGACGGCCCTTTGCCGAGGTGGTCGGCCGCGGAGAAACGCCGCCGCGGCAGGTGGTCGAGATCCACCAGCCACTGGTACGTGCGGTAGCGGAATCGATGGCGCACCGGCATCCGGCGGGAGTGGCTGACCTGGCCGACCACGAGGGCCGGCAACTGGGGGAGTGCTACCACGAAGCGCCGAGCCTCTCGGCCGCGTCGGCGCCCGAGCGGCAGCCGTCCTCGTGGAACCCCCAGCCGAGATGGGCCCCGGCGAAGGCAAGCCGCACCCCGCCTGCGGCTCGCAACGCCGAGGCGGCCGCGACCGACTCCGGGGTGAACACCGGGTGGGCATAGCTCATCCGCGCCGTCGCCCTGGCCGGGTCCACCCAGCCGTCGGGGTTCAAGGTGACCAGGTGCTCGTCGGCGCTCTGCAGGCCCTGCAGCCGGTTCATCCAGTAGCTGACCAGCACCTGCGGCTCGTCCGTGGCGCAACCCCGCATGCGGTAGTTCCACGAGGCTCGTGCGCGGCGCGATGCCGGTAGGACGGATGTGTCGGTGTGTAGCCAGGTCGGATTGACCGAGTAGCGGAACGCGTCGAGCAGCGACTTCTCTCCCGGAGTGGCGTCCGCGAGCAGGTCGAGCGCGGTGTCGGCATGCGTCGCCACGACAACCTTGTCGAACTCCTCGGTCCGGTCGGTGATCACCTCGACCCCGTCGTCGTGCCGCAGTACTGCGCGAACCGGCGCCGAAGTCCGTACTGCGCTGACCCGGGCCGTCACCGCGTCGACGTAGCTCCGGGAGCCACCGGTGACCGTGCGCCAGCGGGGCGCCCCGCCGACCGAGAGCATGCCGTGGTGCTCGAGGAAGCGGAACAGGTATCGCGCCGGGTAGAGCGCCGCATCCGCCGAACCCGCCGACCAGACACAAGAAACCAGCGGTACGGCGAAGTGGTTCGCGAAGTACGGGGAGAAGCCGCGGGTGCGGATGAAGTCGCCCCAGGTGAGCCAGTCGTCGTCGGAGTCGAGGACGGTGCGGGCCTCGCGGTGGAAGCGCGGAACCTCGGCGAGCATCCGCAGGAAGCGGGGATCTGCCGCGCGCCGCGCCTGGCTGAACAGCGAACCCGCGCCACGACCACCGGCGTACTCGAGTCCGCAGCCGTCGCAGTGCACGCTCATGCTCATCTCGGTCGGCTGGGTTGCGACGCCCAGTTCGCGGAAGAGCCGGAGCAGGTTCGGGTAGGTGCGCTCGTTGTGCACGATGAAGCCGGTGTCGATCCGCAGTGACTGCCCGGCGGAGTCCGTCACGTCGTGCGTGTGGGCATGGCCGCCGGGCCGGTCGTCGGCCTCGAAGAGGGTGACGTCGTGGGTCCGGTGCAAGACATAGGCCGCGGTCAGGCCCGAGACCCCGGAACCCACGACCGCGGCGCTGGGACGCTGGCCGCTCATACCGGAAGCCTTCCAGCTGCATAAGTTTGGAACAATTTTGAACCAGTCATGCAGGAACTTCGGAGCCGATCGGTCCGGTGATGGGTGATCGGCGGACAGTGCGGATCTGTCTCAGTAAGTGATTTGTCGTCTCGGATCGTGAAACCACAGCCCGTTGATGGACTTTCTCCGGTTTCATGGTGTGCATGCAGGTCACCGCCAACCGACCAGCCGACGCGCTCACCCGCCGTCGGCACGTCGACCTGCTCCGCGTCGCCTCCGCGACCTGTTGACCTTCGGCACTTTCTCAGCCCGCTGTCTGAAGTCCTTCTCCAGCCTGCTCTGAACTCCGCCCGCGACCGTGGTCGCCCGCACCTCCGAGGGTTTCCCTGTGAGCATCACCAGCTTCCGTCCTGCCCGCGTTCTGGCGGCCTCCGCCGCCCTTCTCTCCCTCGTCGCCGCCGTGGCCGGCTGCTCCCGCGCCGACAGCGACGAGACGCCCGCCGCCTCGAGCGACAAGGGCCCGGCCACCGAGCTGCGGCTCGGCTACTTCCCGAATGTCACCCACGCGGCCGCGCTGATCGGCCTCGACAAGGGCCTGTTCAGCAAGGAGCTCGGTACCACCAAGCTCGTGCCGACCAAGTTCAACGCCGGTCCGGAGGCGGTCGGCGCGCTGCTCGGCGGCTCGCTGGACGCCTCGTTCATCGGCTCCGGCCCGGCCATCAACGCCTACGCGAAGTCGAACGGCGAGGCCGTCCGGCTGATCGCCGGCAGCACGTCGGGCGGCGCCCAGCTGGTGGTTCGGCCGACCATCACCAAGCCGGAGGACCTGGCCGGCAAGACCGTGGTCACCCCGCAGCTCGGCAACACCCAGGACGTGTCGCTGAAGAAGTGGCTGGCCGAGAAGAACCTGACCGGCAAGGTCAAGGTGACCAACCTGGAGAACGCGCAGACGCTGGACGCGTTCAAGAACGGCGAGGTCGACGCGGCCTGGCTGCCGGAGCCGTGGTCGTCCCGGCTGGTGCTCGACGCCGGCGCGAAGGTGCTGCTGGACGAGGCCGAGCTGTGGCCGGACGGCAAGTTCCCGACCACCGTGCTGATCGTCCGCACCCAGTTCCTGCAGGAGCACCCCGAGTCGGTCAAGCAGTTGCTGACCGGCCTGGTCGCGGCGATCGACTTCAGCAACACCGACAAGGCCGCCGCCAAGACGGTGGTCAACGACCAGCTGAAGGAGCTGACCGGCAAGGCCCTGAAGCCCGCCGTGATCGACCGCGCCTTCAGCAAGATCGAGGTCACCGCCGACCCGATCGCCGCGCAGTTCCCGCAGCTGGCCAAGGACCAGGTCACCGCCGGGATCGCCAAGGAAGCGCCGAGTGTCTCGGGATTCGCCGACCTCGGCCCACTGAACGACGTACTGACGAAGGCCGGCAAGCCGACAGTCGATGCCGCCGGTCTCGACACGAAGTAGCCAGTGTTCTGCGCCGCAGCGCCCACAGGTGCTCCGGTTCCGCGACGAGGAGGCAGACGATGACCGCGACAGTCGAAGCCAGCGAGACGACCATCACGAGTGGCACCGAGGTACGGCCGGTGCGGTTCCACCAGGTCGGCAAGGCCTTCGGGCACGGGCAGAAGACCGTGGTCGCGCTCGACCAGGTCGACCTGGACGTGCACGTCGGTGAGTTCGTCTGCCTGCTCGGCGCGTCGGGTTGCGGCAAGACCACCCTGCTCAACCTGGTGGCGGGTCTGGATCAGCCGACCAGCGGCCGGATCGAGCTGAACTCCTCGCGTCCCGCTGTGGTCTTCCAGGAGCCCGCGCTGATGCCGTGGCTGACCGCCGCCGGCAACGTCGAGCTCCCGCTGCGGATGGCCGGCGTACCGAAGGCCGCTCGGCGTGCGAAGGCCGCTGAGCTGCTGGAGCTGGTTCGGCTGGCGGGGCTCGGGGACAAGCGTCCGCACGAGCTGTCCGGTGGCATGCGGCAGCGGGTCGCGCTGGCGAGGGCGCTCGCGTCGACGACGGACAACACCGGCTCCGGAGCCGGCAAGCCCTCGCTGCTGCTGATGGACGAGCCGTTCTCCGCCCTCGACGCGATCACCCGCGACGTGTTGCAGGGCGAGCTGTTGCGCATCTGGCGCGCCACCGGGACGGCGATCCTCTTCGTCACGCACGACGTCCGCGAAGCGGTCCGGCTCGGGCAGCGCGTCGTGCTGCTGTCCTCGCGGCCGGGCCGGGTCGTGCGGCAGTGGGATGTGGACGACCTGTCCGGCGCGGGGGAGACCGACGCAGTCGATGAGATCAACGCGGAACTGCGGAAGGTGATCAGCAGTCATGCCGCAGCCTGAGAGCACCGGCCTTCGGGACCGTACGGCGGACGATCAGTACGCCGGGTCGGTCAGGGCCGGGCTGGATGCGCTCGACACCCCGGTCAACTCGGCTCAGGGGAGCCTCCTGTGGCGGATCGTCGGCAAGGTGCTGCCGCCGATCGCCGCCATCGTGCTGCTCGTGCTGGTCTGGCAGCTCCTCTGGGCGGCGGCGTTCTGGCCCGAGTTCAAACTGCCCGCACCGGTTGACGTGTGGTCGCAGATCTGGCAACTGGTGACCACCGGGAAGATCCTCGAGCTGTTCTGGGTGTCGGTGCACCGGGCCGTGATCGGATTCGCGATCTCGCTGCTGATCGCCGTACCGCTGGGGCTCGCGATCGCCAACATCACCGTCGTCCGGCGCGGTATCGGTCCGCTGGTGTCGGGGCTGCAGAGCCTGCCGTCGGTGGCCTGGGTGCCGGCGGCGATCCTGTGGTTCGGGCTGAACGACCGGGCGATCTACTGGGTCGTCCTGCTCGGCGCCGTCCCCTCGATCGCCAACGGCCTCGTGTCCGGGCTCGACCAGGTGCCGCCGATCCTGCCCCGGGTCGGCAAGGCGCTCGGAGCCGGTCGTCTGGGCGGGATCAGGTACATCCTGCTGCCGGCCGCGCTGCCGGGCTTCCTCGGCGGACTCAAGCAAGGCTGGGCTTTCTCCTGGCGATCGCTGATGGCCGCCGAGCTGATCGCCACCTCGCCCGATCTCGGCGAGGGCCTCGGGCAGTACCTGCACAACGGCATGTCCCTGTCCGACATCTCGATGGTCTTCGCCGGAGTCCTGATGATCTTCGTGGTGGGCGTCGGCATCGAACTGCTGGTCTTCCGCCCCTTGGAGAACTCAGTACTCCGCGCCCGCGGCCTCACCCGGGCCACCTGACCCCGCCGCCCCAAGGAGCAATGCTTGCGACGTCTCATCCTGATCGCCCTGCTCGGCTCGCTCGCCCAACTCGTGACGCCCGCACCCTGCTCAAGGGCATCGGCGTCGCCGAAGGCCGATGCTGACATGTCAGGACGGGCGGCACGCATTGTGATGTGGGCGCGCCGGTCCGATCTCGTCCGTAGCCGTACTGTTGGAGCGTGGTCCGATTTCTGCCGTTCCTGATCAGCCTGGTGCTCAGCGTCTATGCGCTCTTCTCCTGCATCCAGACCCGCGACAAGGACGTTCCCTACCTGCCCAAGCTGGTGTGGATCGTCCTGATCGTCTTCGTGCCCTTCGTGGGCCCGATCGTCTGGCTGCTGGTGTCCCGCACGGACGGAGTCAGACGCGAGCGCAACACGCGGCCGGTGAAGCCGACGGCCCGCCCGGTCGCGCCCGACGACGACCCGGACTTCCTGGCGTCGCTCGAGCGGTACCGCGATCCGCGCACCACCGTGCGGCCGCCGAAGCCCGGCGAGCCCGGCGAGCCCGCGAACAAGGACAAACCCGCCGCTGACGACCAGCCCGGCGATCCGGCCCGGGACGGCGTCCAGGACGAGGTCCACCCGGACAAGCCGAACGAGAAGTCCAAGGGGAACAAGTCCAAGGGTGGCAAGGCGAAGGACGAGACCGAGTCGGAAGCACCGACCGAGTCCGACGACGGCAAACCCTGATCGCGTCACCGCGCCGACATCGCCTTGACACGCCGAGCCTGGTCGCGCCAGTGCGCCGCGATACGCGCCCAGCAGCTGCTTGCGACCGCGCAAGGTCTACCGACACGCCCTGGTGGATGATCGACCTCCGCGCGGGTGAGGCTGCTGGAGGTCGGAGCCGGGCCCGGCCGGTGCGCGGCCGGACCCGGATGGGTCGGGGTGGTTCAGCTCCCGGCGGCCGTCAGGCGGACTTCCTGTGTTCGGCGAGTACGACGTTGTCCCGTTCGGATTCCGTGGTGCCACCCCAGACGCCGTACGGCTCCCCGACGGAGAGCGCGTGCTGGCGGCATTCGGGCTGGACCGGGCAGGTCCCGCAAAGTGACTTCGCCACCATCTCGCGAGCGCGTTTGCGAACGCCACGCTCCGACTCGGGGGAGAAGAACAACTCCGGGTTGACGTCGCGGCAAGCGGCTTGCGACTGCCAGTCCCACAGATCCATGAGCGGGCGGGGTAGGCGAGGCATCCCTCTCGACATGGCAACCTCCTTGACTCACCGTGAGCGCGGACGGGCGCTCGGTGAAAACTATGCTCAACTCATGCGTAGTTCAACCCTTGTTGTCTCGAACTTCGGTCGACTTGTTATCGGCCCGTGGCGATTCCTGCCGTTCAGAGGCGGCGAACGGGCATCATGAACGCCGTGCCGCCCAAGCCGGATTCGACCGCAGACACCCTCACCGTGGGTGCCGCGGCACGACGTCTCGGCATCGCCGCGCCTACGCTGCGCAGTTGGGAACGCAGGTACGGATTGAGCCCGAGCGCGCGTTCAGCGGGCGGTCACCGGCGGTACAGCCCGGAGGATCTCGCCCGGCTCCAGGCGTTGGTCGGGATGGTCAACCAAGGAGTTCCGACGGCCGAGGCCGCGTCCGCCGTCCGTGACCGGATCTACCCTGCTCAATCACCTACTGTGACATCGGCCACGTCCGTTGCCGAAGGCACCCTGAGGCACTCCGTCCAGAAGCGCGGCTTCGCCGTCCGGTCGTCCGGGCGGGCGAAGTCGGCCGGGCCGGGCAAACTCGCGGACCTCTTCGAACTCGCCAACGCGATGGACGGCGAGCGGCTCACCCACGAGGTCGCCCGGAGTCTGGACCGGTCCGGCGCGGTCGAGGCATGGACGAGCCGGCTGGCGCCGCTGCTGGTCGAGGTCGGTGACCAGTGGGAGCGCACCGGCGCGTGCGTGGAGATCGAGCACCTCGCGTCGGACGCGGTCGCCGGTGGCCTGCGGTACCACACCCGCCGGGCGGTCGAGCGGTACAAGCCGGACGAGACGGAGCGGCCCGTAGTACTGGCCTGTCTCGAGAAGGAGGATCACGCCCTGCCGTTGCTCGCGGTGGCGGCTGCTCTGGCCGAGCGCTCGATCCGGGTCCGCACCCTCGGCGCCGCGACGCCGGTGAGCTCCCTGTCGACGGCCGTACGCCGGATCCGCCCGTCCGCGGTGTTCATCTGGTCGAGTGCGCCGGAAACCGCGGACACGGATGCCCTGCGCATGCTGGCCCGCACCCGGCCGTCGTACTCGCTCGTGGTCGGCGGACCTGGCTGGCAGGTGCCCGGCACGCCCGACGGCTGGGTGAACTCGCTGGCGGACGCCGTCACCAGCCTGGTCACCGCGGTGCGGCCCGAGACCGCGGTACGCGCCTAGCTCTGCGGCTCTGGTTCAGGCCTTCGACTCGTAGCGGAAGTACTGGTGGGCGCCGTGCGGGATGTCCCGCTCGCCCGTGAGGGCACGGATCACCATCGAGTGGGTGATCGCCAGCACCGGGCCGTCCGTGCTCGCCGTATGCCGTGCCAGAGCCGCCAGGGCCCTCTCACGGACCTGTGAGAGGGGCTCCCAGGCCCGACGGATCCCCTCGGGCCATTCCCCGTCGTACTCGTCCAGCTCGGCCTGTGCGGCCCGTACGTCGGCTTGCCCGCGCCAGAAGCCCGAGCTCTCGGGCAACCAGTCGCGCAGGTCGTAGTCCACCCGTACGCCGAGGGCCAGGCGGTGGCCGATGATCGCGGCGCTGTGCAGAGCGCGGGTGAACGGCGAGCTGACCAGGTAGGTGGCCCCGATGCCACTGAGCAGGTCCGCGACAACCTGCGCCTGCTTGGCGCCCTCCGGAGTCAGGGGAGCCGTGTCGGCGGCCAGCCCGGGCAGGCGGCGGCTGTCGACTGCCTCGTAGTCCGGCTCGCCGTGCCGGACCAGGTAGATCTGGGTCACGGTGAAGTTCTACCTGAGGTGGCGGGCGCCCGCCCAGCCTCTGGCGCTCCGGTTGCCGGGCAGCGCGGCGGGGGCCGCGATGACCTCGACCTGTTGCGACCTCAACGACGCACGCACCACCCCGGTTACACCCAGGTAAATCCCGACCCCAGTCAGTGACACCAACCGTCCCGGCTCCCGGCCACGCCTAGCCCGTGAGGTCTCGCCGCATGCAGATTCGGTCGGCCGGGTCGAGGCCAATCGCGGTCTCGGCGGCGCGGACCTCCCCGAGCCCTGGCGTGAACTCCGCGGCAGACAGCTCACGGAAGCCCAGGCGGGCGTAGTACGGGCCATTCCAGGCGACGCTGCGGAAGGTGGTCAAGGTGAGCGCCGGCAGGCCCTGCTCGGCGGCCCAGCGGTCGACCTCGTCGATCAGCAGCCGCCCGATCCCGCGTCGGGCCTGAGCCGGGTGGACGCTCACCTGCTCGATGTGGGCGCACCCGTCCACCAGCATCACCAGGATGTACCCGACCGGCCGGTCGTCCTGGTCCGCCGCGACCCATGCCCTCCCGTCCCGCTGGTACTCGGCCATCACGGACAGCGGCGGTGGGGCGTGGTCGGCGACCGCGACCATGCCAATATCGCGGAACAACTCGCCTGCGGCCAGTTCGATCGCCTGCAGTTCGGCCAACTCGCCGGTCCGCGCGGCCCGGACGGAGACACCATCGCTCATAGCCCGAGGCAACCATGCCGCGCGCCGCCCGGCCACCGATTTTCGGGCGGTCGCGCTCGCGGGTGGCGGAGGTGCTCGTTGCGGTGGGTGATATCGTCGGCGACGTGAAGCGTTGGTATTGGCAGTTTTTTGAGTGGCCGGCTGTGGTGCCGGGCGACTCAGCTGCTGCTGACGCCTGAACCAACCAGAGCCGGCCCGAGGCAAGGACACTCGTCCTTGCCTTTTCTCATTCCCAGCCGGCGCTGTCCTCGGGTCCACCGCGGAGTTCCGGCGGAAAGGTCCCAGTGATGAACACCCTTCCCCAGCAGACCAGCCCAGCGGCTGTGGTCGACCGACGGATCGAGAAGACCGTCCCGCTGATCACCCCGCAGGCGCTGCATGACGAGTTGCCGCTCAGTGATCAGCTGGCCGAGACCGTCGTCGCCGGACGGCAGGCCGTCACCGACGTCCTGAACGGCGTCGACGACCGGCTGCTGGTAGTCGTCGGCCCCTGCTCGGTGCACGACGCGCAGGCGGCCCTTGAGTACGCCGAACGCCTGCGCCCGGTGGCCGAGCGCCTCTCCGACGGTCTGCTCGTGGTGATGCGGGTGTACTTCGAGAAGCCGCGGTCCACCCTCGGCTGGAAGGGTCTGATCAACGACCCGGGCCTCGACGGATCGGGTGACGTCAACACGGGTCTGCGGACCGCCCGCGCGCTGCTGCTCGAAGTACTGGCCAAGGGTCTGCCGGTCGGTTGCGAGTTCCTCGACCCGATTACGCCGCAGTACATCGCGGACGCCGTCGGGTGGGGCGCGATCGGGGCGCGGACGGTCGAGAGCCAGGTGCACCGGCAGTTGTCGTCCGGGCTGTCGATGCCGATCGGGATGAAGAACCGCCCCGACGGCAGCATCTCGACCGCGGTCGACGCGATCAAGGCTGCCGCAGTGCCGCACGTGTTCACCGGTATCGACCACGACGGTGCGCCCGCGATCCTGCACACTCGCGGCAACCCCGACTGCCACCTCGTACTGCGCGGCTCGGACGCCGGGCCCAACTACGACGCCGAGTCCGTCGCTGGAGCCCAGGCGCTGCTGAGCAAGGCCGGTCTGGCCGAGCGGGTCGTCGTCGACGCGAGCCACGGGAACAGCCGCAAGGACCACCGCCGGCAGCCGCAGGTGGCGGCCGAGATCGGTGCGCAGGTGGCGGCCGGCAACCGGGCGATCGTCGGCGTGATGCTGGAGTCGTTCCTGGTCGAGGGCCGGCAGGATCTCGACCCGACGAGGCCGCTCATCTACGGACAGTCGATCACCGACGCGTGCCTGGGCTGGGACACCACCGAGGCCGTTCTGGAGCAGCTCCGCGACGCTGTCGTGCAGCGTCGTACGGGCGCGTGAACTTCAGACGAATGAACGCCTGAAGGCATCCCGCGACGGGTCGGTGCTGACCTACTGTCCGGGGCATGACTGAGATTTCCCGCCGCCTGGTCCTTGGTTCCGCAGCCGGTGGGGCAGCGCTCTCGCTGCTCCCACCGTCGCTGCACGCGGCGATGGCCCAGCCGATCCGACCCGGCGGCCTGAAGGCCGTCGAGCACGTCATCGTGCTGATGCAGGAGAACCGTTTCTTCGACCACTACTTCGGCACGCTGCGCGGCGTCCGCGGGTACGGCGACCGCCTGCCGCTGCGGCTGCGCAACGGCAAGTCCGTGTTTCACCAGCCGGTGACCGGCGGCCGCGAGGTGCTGCCGTTCTCCGTCCGCGAGGCCGCGGTCGCCGCGGGGCGCAGTACGGACGACATCCAGTACCTCGGCGCGCTCGCGCACGGGTTCACCGACGCGACCCAGGCCTGGGGCAACGGCTGGAACGACGACTGGGTGCAGGCCAAGACCGCCGCGACCATGACGCACTACGAGCGCCGCGACATCCCCTTGCAGTACGAGCTCGCCGAGACCTTCACGATCTGCGACGCCTACCACTGCTCGGTCAACGGCTCGACCAACCCGAACCGGAACTACCTGTGGTCCGGTACGACGGGGTACGAGCCCGGTACGACGAAGCGCGCGGTGACCAACGCGGCGTACGACTACAACCACGCCGGCTACGACTGGACGGCGTACCCCGAGCGGCTGGAGCAGGCCGGGGTGTCCTGGCAGATCTACCAGGAGTGGGACAACTTCACCGACAACGCGGTCGAGTACTTCAAGACCTTCAAGGAGCTCGGCCACCGCATCCTTGCCTCGGTGCCGGGCGGTTACCGGACCACCGAGGAGTTCTACGACAAGCTGTTCGCGAAGACGCCGGCCGAGCGGACCGAGGCGCTGAAGCAGCTCGAGGCGGCGGTCGCCAAGCAGCCGAAGAAGGACCAGGAACTCTTCTACAAAGCGATGTTCCGCGGTGAGCCGGAGTCGCTCGTGCCGCGGCTGCGGGCCGACATCGAGGCCGGCAAGCTGCCGCGGGTGAGCTGGCTCGTCCCGTCCGCGGTCGACTCCGAGCACCCGGGATCCTCGACCCCGGTCGGCAGCGCCAACCTCGTCTACGACGTGCTGGACGCGATCGCCTCCGACCCGGACACCTGGTCCAAGACCGTGCTGCTGATCAACTTCGACGAGAACGACGGGTACTTCGACCACGTGCCGCCGCCGGTCGCGCCGCGGCCCGACTCCGGCGAGAGCGACGACTGGTACGCCGGCCGCCCGATCGGCCTCGGCCCGCGGGTCCCGATGACGGTCGTGTCGCCCTGGTCGGTCGGCGGCCACGTGAACTCCCAGGTCGCCGACCACACCTCGGTGATCCAGTTCCTCGAACGCGTCACCGGCATCCGCGAGCCGAACATCAGCAGCTGGCGCCGGACGGCCTGCGGTGACCTCACCTCGGCGTTCGACTTCACCCGCTCGCACCGTCAGCCGTCGGTCGACGCGCCTGGTCCGGTGCCCGCGCCGATCACCCGGTGGAAACCGACCCCGCCGGCCACTCAAGCTGTCCCGCTGCAGGAGCCGGGTCGTCGTCCGGCTCGCGCATTGCCTTACCAGCCGTCGGTTTCGGGCCTTGTTGCCGATGGCAAGTTGATGCTGCGACTGGGCAACAAAGCCGACGAGGCCGCCCACTTCGCGATCTACCCGTACGGCGGTGAGCTGCCCGCCCCGGCGCATCTCGACGTCAAGGGCGAGCGCGTGAAATCCCTTCCGGTCAGTGGTCCCTACGAGCTCGCGGTGCAGGGGCCGAACCGCTTCTGGGTGGAGCTGGCCGGCTCGGTCGACGGACTCGCGGCCGGGTTCGACGTACAGGCTCGGGTGGTGCACGGTTCGGTCGAGCTCGAGCTGGAGAACACCAGTCGCAAGCCGCTCAGCGTGAAGCTGAAGGCCCGCGGTTACCGCGGCAGGACGATCCACCAGGAGTTGCGCGGACGACAGACCCGCAAGGTGACCTGGCCGACCGACGAGGGCTGGTACGACGTCGAGATCACCGTCGCCGAGGATCCGACCTACCGGCGCCGCCTGACCGGCCACGGAGAAACCGGCCACGCGAGCGTCACCGGCTGATGAGCCGGCCTCTGCAGCTCCCGGCGCGTGAGCCTGGGCCGGCTGTCAGCGGGCGACGGGGGCGGTGATGGCTGAGGTGATTGAGATGAGGTCGGCGGGGTTTAGGCCGAGGTCTAGGCCCCGGCGGCCGGCGGAGACGTAGATGGTTTCGTGGTCGGTGGCGGTGCTGTCGATGACTGTCGGGAGTGCGCGCTTCTGGCCTATCGGGCTGATGCCGCCGACCACGTAGCCGGTGGTTCGTTCGGCAGCCGCCGGGTCGGCCATGGTTGCCTTCTTGCCTTTGAGCGCGGCGGCTACGGCCTTCAGGTCGAGTTGGCGGTCGACCGGGACGACGCCGACCGCGAGTTTGCCGTCGACCTCCACCAGGAGGGTCTTGAACACCTGCTCGGGCGCGAGTCCGAGCGCCTCCGCGGCCTCGAGGCCGTACGACTTGGCGGCCGGGTCGTGCTCGTATGCATGGGTGCTGAAGGGGAGTCCAGCCTTCGTCAGTGCGACCGTCGCGGGAGTGCCCTGCCCGGTCTGCTTGCTCTTAGCCACCCGACAAACCCTACGTCGGCCCGGCGGACTCCAGCGTCGGCCCAGTGGCCTCCTACGTCGGCTCGGCGGGCTCCAGGCGGACACAGCAGTGGGCGGGGCGGGGGTGGAGCTCGGCTCGCAAGCCGGTGTCGCCCAGCCCGTCGAGCAGACCGCCGACCAGCCGGAGCGTCATGCTGCAGACGAGGCCGGGGTGCTCCCTGGCGAGCGCGCGGAACGGGCAGTTGACGAGATCGACGCTGTCACCGCTGCGGCGTGGCTCGAACCCGTGCGCCTCGAGCACCTGGGCGAGCGGCGTACCGGGGTGGCCGCGAGCCGCCCGGCCGACCGACTCGCCGTACTGGTGGGCTCGGTGCTCCAGGGCGCCGCGCGGTGAGCCGCCAGAGGCCTCGGCGTCCTCCAGGGCGCCCGCGAGTAGGTGGCCGGCGACGTCGTAGTGGCGCTCGGGGAGGGAGACCTCGAACTCGCGGTCGGAGCGGCGGTAGAGCTTGGCCGGGCGGCCCGCGCCGGGACCGGTCCGGCCGGTACGGCGCTCGAAGACGACCTCGAGCAGGCCTTCCTCGGCCAGTTTGTCGAGGTGGAACGCGGCGGTGGTGCGGGGGAGATCGATCGCGGCGGCGGCCTCGTCGCGGCTGACCGGCTCGGGCTGGGCGACGACGTGGTCGTAGAGGCGCCGGCGAGTCGGCTCGTCGAGCGCGGCGAGCGCCTGTACCCCGGTGTCCCGCGACCTGTCCACGGGATGATTCTATCGACAACTTCGGTTGGTCTAACAGTAAGCTGACTGTTCAAGGTTCCCGACGCTGGAGGCGCCCAGATGACGACCGTCCGTTCAGAGCTGGATTCCGCGGACTTCCGCGAGCTCACCGACGACCGCGACCTGACCGGCGCCCCCGGCCGCGCGGAGGCGAGCGTGCCGCTGCACATCGTGGGTGGCCGGCCGGAGATCGACCTGCCCGCGGCGCAGCGGGCGGTGGCGGACCTGCTCACCGCGCTGGGCCGGGACCCGCACAGCGCCCACCTTGCCGACACACCCCGCCGAGTCGCGAACGCGTACGCCGAGATGCTGACGCCGCGCGAGTTCGACCTCACCACGTTCCCGAACGACGAGGGGTACGACGAGCTGGTGCTGGCGCGGAACATTCCGGTCCAGTCCCTCTGCGAGCACCACCTGCTGCCGTTCCAGGGCGTCGCGCACGTCGCCTACCTGCCGGGCGAGCGCATCCTCGGCCTGTCGAAACTCGCCCGCGTGGTGGAGTTGTTCGCCCGCGACTTCCAGGTCCAGGAGCGGCTGACCAAGCAGGTCGCCGACTGGCTGCAGGACCACCTCGAGCCCAAGGGTGTAGGCGTCGTGATCGAGGCCGAGCACCAGTGCATGTCGCTGCGGGGTGTCCGCGCTGCGGGCTCCACCACGGTCACCTCGGCCCTGCATGGCATGCTGCGCGACAGCGCCGCCTCGCGCCAGGAGTTCTTCGCCCTGACCGGCGTCAACGCCTGATCCGCCGCCTCGGGCAGCACCTGCGCCGGGCGCCCCGAAGTACGGGGTGAATCAGGCGGTGGCCACGGCTGGGGGTGGGTGGTGGCTGTGGCGGCCGGTGGCGAGGATGTGCGCGACCTCGCCGGGCAGCGGGTCCGTGCCGGGGACGGGGTCCAGCTCGGAGACGTCGAGCCAGCGGACGACGGTGGCGCCGCAGTGACCGTGGACGGCGAGGATGGAGTCGAGATCCGGCCAGACGGCGGTGGAGGGGTTTTCACCGTGCCAGCGCAGCGCCACCGACCCGTCGGTGAAGACGCATCCTTCGGCGACCGTGCCGGTGCCGGAGACTCCGCTGATGTCCGCGTAACGCACTAGTTCGAAGGTCTGGGGTTTCACCGGCGGACCTCTTCGGTCCCCGCGGTACGGCGTGCGGACGGTCTGGTGCTGGTGGGGTGGAGTGAGAGAGTTGCCATGGTCCTTTCCCCGTGTCGGCGTGGTTGGGCATCTCGCCACAAACCGGGGACCGGTACCGACTGTCAGCGGGGAAGGACGGTCTGTAGCGACTCATTCACTGCAAAACAAGCTAGAACCAAAGAGCCGTGACACGCCAGGGATAGTTCAGGCGTGTCTCAGTCTCCGATCTTGCCCCGCCCGGTACCCGGAAAACTCCGCGACACGCGTTTCTCGGTGCCGGGGGCGGGAAGCGGGTCTGGTCCTGACAAATCGGAGGCCGGATGAGCGGCTCGCATGGTCGAATACGCAGGTGTTCCTGACCCTCGGTACCAGCTCGGCCGGCCTTGATGTTCCCGCGACGGATCTCGGGTTCCTGTTGCACAAGAACCCCGCGCGCCCGCAGTCGGTGGAGGTCACCGGCGGCACAGCGCACGTGATCTACCCGGAGGCGACGGCTGAGCGGTGCACGGCGGCCGTGCTGCTGGAGATCGACCCGATCGCGCTGGTCCGGTCCCGCAAGGGCAAAGCCGCCGAGGGGTTCACGCTCGGCCAGTACGTCAACGACCGCCCGTACGCCGCTTCCAGCCTGCTCGCCGTAGCCCTGGGCAAGTTGTTCCGTACTGCGATGAACGGCCGCTGCGACGCACGTCCCGAACTGGCGGCCCGGGCGATCCCGCTGGAGATCCGCGTCCCGGCTCTGCCGTGCAGCGGTGGTTCCGCGCTCGCGGAGAGGCTGTTCGGCCCCCTTGGCTGGACGGTCGACGCGCGCCCGGTCCCGCTCGACCCGGAGATCCCCGCCTGGGGCGACTCGCGGTACGTCGATCTGCGGCTGGAAGGCGTCGTCCGGCTCGCGGACGCGCTCAACCACCTCTATGTCCTCCTGCCGGTACTCGACGACGCCAAGCACTACTGGGTCGGGTCCGACGAGGTGGAGAAGCTGGTCCGCGCCGGGGAAGGCTGGCTCGGCGCGCACCCGGAGAAGGAGTTGATCTCCCGGCGCTACCTCGCACACCGCCGCAGTCTGACCGACTCGGCGCTCGAGAGGCTGGCCGAGGCGGACGGCGACGTTCTGGCGGACGAGGTCAGCGCTGAGGTCGGGGACGACTCGGGCGTGGTCTCGCTTGCCGTCCAGCGGCGTACTGCTGTGCTGGACGTACTGCGGGACGTGGGCGCGCGCCGGGTCGCCGATCTGGGGTGCGGCGAGGGGCTCCTGGTCGCCGAACTGCTGAAGGACGGGCGGTATGACGAGGTGGTCGCCACTGACGTCTCGGCTCGGGCGCTCACATTCGCCGAGCGGCGGCTGCACGTGGCGGACATGTCCGATCGCCAGCGGGAGCGGCTGCGCTTGTTCCAGTCGTCCGTGACGTACTCCGATGCTCGGCTGGCCGGGCTGGATGCCGCAGTGCTGATGGAGGTGGTCGAGCACGTCGATCCGCCTCGGCTGCCGGCTCTCGCGCGGGCGGTCTTCGGGGCGGCCCGGCCTGGTGCTGTGGTGGTCACGACGCCCAACTCGGAGTACAACGTGCGGTTCGAGAAGCTGGCAGCCGGGGCTTTCCGGCACCCGGATCACCGGTTCGAGTGGACTCGGGAGGAGTTTCGGGAGTGGGCGGCGACGGTGTGCCGCACGTATGGGTATGAGGTTGAGTTCCGGGCGGTCGGCCCGGACGACCCGGAGGTCGGTCCGCCGACCCAGCTCGCGGTGTTCCGCCGGGCCGCTCGGCTGAAGGAGGTCGGGTGATGGCGCGGATCGAGCTGCCGGCGCTGAGCCTGGTGGTGCTGGTCGGAGTGAGCGGGTCGGGGAAGTCGACGTTCGCGCGGAAGCACTTCCTCGGTACTGAGGTGATCTCCAGCGACTTCTGCCGCGGGCTGGTCTCGGACGACGAGAACGACCAGGCCGCCACGAAGGACGCGTTCGAGGTACTGAACTTCATCGCGGGCAAACGGCTCGCGGCCGGCCGCCTCACGGTGATCGACGCGACCAACGTGCAGCCGGAGGCACGCAGGGAACTGGTCGCGCTGGCCCGCGAGCACGATGTGCTGCCGGTGGCGATCGTCCTCGATCCGCCCGAGCGGATCTGCCTGGAGCGGAACGAGCAGCGGCCGGACCGGAACTTCGGCGCCAAGGTGATCGCCCGCCAGAAGTCGCAGCTGCGGCGCGGGCTGAAAAGCCTGAAGCGGGAGGGATTCCGCGGTGTCCACGTGCTCACCGGTGTGGACGAGATCGATGCCGCGAGCATCGAACGGACCCGGCTGTTCAACGACCTGACCGACCAGACCGGACCGTTCGACATCGTCGGCGACATCCACGGTTGCCGGGCCGAGCTCGAGCAACTGCTGACGATTCTGGGCTACGAGATCAGCCGCGACGCCGATGGCCGCGCGGTGGATGCCACGCACCCGTCGCGGCGAGCCGTGTTTGTCGGCGACCTGGTCGACCGCGGTCCGGACACGCCCGGTGTCCTGCGGCTGGTGATGGGAATGGTTGCCGCCGGCCACGCGCACTGCGTACCCGGCAACCACGAGGACAAGTTGCTCAAGGCACTGCGCGGCAAGAACGTGAAGGTCAGCCACGGCCTGGAGGAATCACTCGCCCAACTGGCTGCCGAGCCGGAGGAGTTCCGCGCCGAGGTGATGACCTTCATCGACGGCCTGATCTCGCACTACGTCTTCGACGAGGGCAAGCTCGTCGTCTCGCACGCGGGCCTGGTCGAGCGGATGCACGGACGCGCCTCGGGCCGGGTCCGCTCGTTCTGCCTGTACGGCGAGACGACGGGGGAGACGGACGAGTTCGGCCTGCCGATCCGGTATCCCTGGGCTCAGGACTACCGCGGCCGCGCGATGGTCGTCTACGGCCACACCCCGACGCCCGAGCCCGAGTGGATCAACAACACGATCTGCCTGGACACCGGCTGCGTGTTCGGCGGCTCCCTCACGGCCCTGCGATATCCCGAGCGGGAGCTGGTCGCAGTACAGGCCGCTGAGGAGTACTACGCGCCGGCGAAGCCGTTGCACGTGGCAAGTGCTCCGGCGCGCGAGCCCGACGTCCTGGACATCACCGATGTGACCGGGCGACGGGTCGTCGAGACCGCCCACCACGGCCGGTTGAGCGTGCGCGCGGAGCAGGCGGGGGCCGCGCTCGAGGTGATGAGCCGGTTCGCGATCGATCCTCGCTTCCTGCTCTATCTACCGCCGACGATGAGCCCGGTGGCGACCTCGTCGGTGCCTGGGCTGCTCGAACACCCGGAGCAGGCCTTCGAGGCGTTCAAGGGTCAGGGCGTGACGGAGTTGGTATGCGAGGAGAAGCACATGGGCTCGCGGGCAGTGGTTCTGCTGACCCGGGATGACGACGTCGCGGAGAAGCGGTTCGGACTGGCCGGCCGGGGTGCCGTGCACACGCGGACCGGGCGGTCGTTCTTCGACGCCTCGTTGACGGGCGAGCTGCTGCTCCGGCTGCGCGAGGTGGCTGTGGAGGCCGGGCTGTTCGAGGAGCTCGATACGTCCTGGCTGCTGCTGGATGCGGAGCTGTTGCCGTGGAGTGCGAAGGCGATCGACCTGCTACGCAACCAGTACGCCGCTGTCGGCGCTGCCGCTCGTTCTTCTTTGCCTGCCGCAACTGCTGCGCTGGAATCCGCTGCTGCGGCAGGGCTTGAGGTGGGTGAGCTGCTCGCGCGGACGCAGCAGCGGGCGGTCAACGCTTCGCTCTTCAGTGAGGCCTATCGACGGTATTGCTGGCCGACCGAAGGCCTCGCTGGAGTTCGGCTGGCTCCGTTCCAGCTGCTGGCGACGGAGGGCCGGACCTACGAGGAGATGCCGCACGCTTGGCATCTCGCGTTGGCTGACCGGATGGTTGCCGCAGGCCCCTCGCTGATCACGGCCACTCGGCGGCTCTTCGTCGACGCGTCGTCGTGGGCTGAGGGTGTCGCCTGGTGGGAGGAGCTCACGGGTGCCGGCGGTGAGGGGATGGTTGTGAAGCCGGCGGCGAACCTGGTCCGGACCGCGAAGGGACTCGCGCAGCCGGGGCTGAAGGTGCGCGGGCAGGAGTACCTCCGGATCATCTACGGACCGGACTACACCGAGCCGGCGAACTTCGAGCGCCTTCGCGACCGGAACCTCGGTCACAAACGCTCGATGGCACTGCGCGAGTACGCCCTCGGCCTGGAAGCCCTGGAGCGGGCCGCGCGCGGCGAGCCCCTGTGGCGCATCCATGAATGCGTCTTCGCCGTTCTGGCGCTGGAGTCCGAGCCCGTCGACCCGCGGCTCTAGCGTCGCGAGCACCCGTGGCCAGGCAGGGCGGGGCCTAGGCCCGAGAGTGGTCCTGGAGCAGGCCGTCGAGGGCGGCCGACGAGATTGCGTCGGCCTCCTCGGCGGTGAGCGGGGCGTGGCCGGTCATCAGGCGGAAGATCAGCGGGCCGAAGAGGATGTCGGTTGCTGTGCCCGCGGAGACGCTCGGACGGACCTCGCCGCGGTTGAGTGCGCGCTGCCAGAGCTCGGCGATCGCGGCTCGCCTGGCATCCAGGAAGTACTCCCGGAAGTACGGCGCGGCCGCCGGGTCGGTGACGGAGGCGGCCAGCAACTGGGCGAACACCTTCCCGTTCGACCCGGCGTAGAAGGCGCTCACCCGGCGCACCTGCTCGGTCAGATCACCCCGCGCGGATCCCGTGTCCGGCAACGGGATCGCGGCCGCCATCTGCTTTCCGAAGGCCTCAGCCGCGATCGCGGTACGAGACGGCCAGTGCTTGTAGATCGTTGCCTTGCTCACCCCGGATTGCGCGCTGATCGCGTCGACCGTTGCCGCTGGCAACCCGCCGTCGGCCAGGAGTTCCTGGGTCGCACAGAGCACCGAGTCCTTCGCCTTCAGGCTGCGCGGGTGCGACGACTGCTCGAACATCGTCACGCCGGTCCGACATCCTCATGGTCGGTCGAGACCGAGATCTTCCGCCAGCGATCGAGCTCCGACCGGACCAGGTCGAGCTTGGCTTCGACTCGGGCGACCGCGTCGGACCCGAGCTGGATCCGCAGCGGGGGCTCGGCCAGATCGGCCAGGTCCACGATCGCGGCCGCCGCCTTGACCGGATCACCGGGCTGGGCGTGGTTGCGCTCGGCCATCAGTTCCCGGACCTTTCCGACCGTCCCGGCGTAGTCGTCGAGCTGCCCGTCGGCCGTGTGCAGGCTCGACCCGTCCAGGAAGTCCGTGCGGAAGAACCCGGGCTCGACGATCGTGACGTGCACCCCGAGCGGCTGCAGTTCGGCGTACAGGGCCTCGGAGAAGCCCTCTACGGCGAACTTGGTGGCCGCGTAGACACCCCAGCCCGGCGTACCGGTGAAGCCGCCGACGGAGCTGATCGAGATCACGCGGCCCGAGCGCTGGCTCCGCAGTACCGGCAGTACCGCGCGCTGGACGTTGAACGTGCCGAACACGTTGGTGTCGAAGACCGCCCGGGCCGCCGAGTCGCTCACCTCCTCGACCGCGCCGAGCAGCCCGCGCCCCGCATTGTTGACCAGCACATCGATCCGCCCGAACCTCTGTACTGCGGCGTCGACCGCCGCGCGCGCCTGACTCTCATCGGTGACGTCGAGCGCGAGTGCCAGCACATCGTAGCCGCTGAATGGGATGTCCTCCGGCTTCCGCGCGGTCGCGACCACCTGGTTGCCACGAGCAAGGGCTTCCTTGACGATCTCGGCGCCGAATCCGCGCGAGGCGCCGGTGACGAACCAGACGCTCACCGGCTCACCGCGTCGGTCAGCCGGTTGAACTCCTCGTCACTGAGCTCGACCTTGGCGGCGTTGACGTTGTCCTCGACGTGTGCGACCGAGGAGGTGCCGGGGATCGGCAGCATCACGGGGGAGCGCTTGAGGAGCCACGCGAGGGCGAGCTGCGAGGGGCTGGCGTCGTGCTCACGGGCGATCTCGTCGAGCGGGCCGCCGGCCTTCGCCAGACCACCCGTCGCGAGGGGGAACCACGGGATGAAGCCGAGGTTGTTCTGCTCGGCGTACTCGAGGACGGGCTCGGCGTCGCGCTGGCTGAGGTTGTAGAGGTTCTGCACGGACACGATCGGGGCGATCGCGGCCGCCTCCCGGATCTCCTCGACGCTGACCTCGGACAGCCCGAGGTGGCGGATCTTGCCCTCGACCTGCAGCTTGGCGAGCTCACCGATCTGGTCCGCGAGGGGGACCTTCGGGTCGATCCGGTGCAACTGGAGCAGGTCGATCCGCTCGAGCCCGAGATTCCGCAGACTCAGCTCGACCTGCTGGCGGAGGTACTCCGGCCGCCCGAGCGGAACCCAGCCGCCCGGCCCGGTCCGCGCGAACCCGGCCTTGGTGGCGATCACCAGGTCGTCGGCATACGGGTGGAGTGCCTTCTTGAGCAGCAGGTCCGCGGTGAACGGGCCGTAGGCGTCGGCCGTGTCGATGAAGTTCACCCCGAGCTCGACCGCGCGCCGCAGTACCCGGACGGCCTCGTCCGGATCCCGGGACTCGCCCCACACCCCTTCGCCGGGAAGCTGCATCGTCCCGTACCCCAACCGCCTGACAGTGAGGTCGCCTCCGATGGTGAACTCCCCGGCGGCGGCCGCAACTGCTTCGCTCATGTCCTTCTCCTAACTAAACTAAACGTACAGTTCACATTAGCTCGGTCAGCCGCGGACACAAGCGGTGAATCAGCAGACAGCAGCGGGGCGGTGTGGTCAGAGAAGTTGGCGTTCGAGGGAGGTGGCGACCCAGTCCTCGAACTCCCCGGTGGTCCAGCCCGACTCGGTGACGAGTTCGCGGTAGACGCCGGGCGCGGCGAGAGCGCGGTAGATCGCCTGGGCCTGCTTCACCGGGACGGCGAGGTCCTGCTGCATCGAGGCGATGATGGCGTCCATCACCTCGTTGCGACCGGCAAGTTTCGACCGCAGCAACGCTCGGGTCTCGGCGCTCTCGTCGGTGGCGGCCTCGAAGATGAGGACGACGTCGAAGCCGGCGGAGTACAGATTCGTCAACCAGTGCGAGGCTTTCCGGAGTTTGGCGGCAGGCTCGGTCTCGGCCAGCACCTCGCCCGCCGACTCCCGCGCGCCGGCCCGCTGCAGCCAGAGGTCGCAGATCAGCGACAGGATCTCCCGCTTCGTCCCGAACGCCGAGTAGACCGTCCGCGTCGCGACCCCCGCCTGTTTGGCGATGGCGTCGATGCTCGTCGCGCCGTACCCGTCGGCCGCGAACAGTGCCCGTGCCGCCTCGGCGATCCGTACGCGGGTCGCCTCCGCCTGCTGCTGGCGATAGGTCTTGACGGACTCGGCCATATGGGCACACTATCAATGTGTTCAGTGCAGTACTACTGCAACGAGTGCACTATCAGTGCATCAAGATCTCCAGGGGGAACCCATGCCAGTCACCACGCGTTCGGAAGCCTTCGTCGCGCTCGAGCGGATCCTGCGGGAGGGGTTCGCGGCCGGGAACGCCGACATCGTCGACGAGATCTGCTCGCCGGACCTGATCGAGCACCAGTTCGGCCTCGCCGGCAGCGGCGCGGAGGCCCGCGAGCACGTCAAGCAGGCGATCCGCGACGTCCACGCGATGATGCCGGACATCGTCTACACGATCGAGGACTCCGTGACGGTCGGAGACACCGTCTGGCTCCGGGGTCGAGCCCGCGGTACCGCGACCGGGCCGTTCTTCGGCCCGCCCAGCAACGCGCCCGTCGACATCGCCCTCTTCGAGGTAGCCCGCGTCGTCGACGGCCGGATCGTCGAACACTGGGGCAACCCCGACCGCTTCGCCCTGCTAGCCCAAACCGGGATACTTGCCCGCCTGGAATGACCTCCGTACGCCTGGTCGCCCTGCCGGATCCCATCAGCCCGACCGATTTCGCCGAGCCGTCGTCCGAGGTAGTCCGCCAGTGTCCGAGACGCAGGTGGTCTTTGCGGATGTGGCTCGGATTGGTCGTTTTGCTTGCAGTGCGGGTGGTTGCCCGCGGCATGGGTGCGGGTGGTTCGCGGTCTCCGCTGCGTGATGGTGCTAGTCGGGCTGGGGTGCGTCAAGAGCGCTTCGCGTCCCTTCGGGATCGAAACAAGTTTCGACTCTTGACGCACCCCATCCCGACCAGGGAAGGACGCAGCTGCGCGGATCCCGCGGGGAGGTCTGAGCCGGGTAGAGGTGGTGCTTTCGGGGGTGCGGTGTACCCAACGACAGGTAGTACCAGGCTGATCGTGGAGGGTCCAGGCGTGGGTGGCCTGCCCGGGTGGCGTGTGCGGCGACTACTTCCTGTCCTTCGGTACGCAAGACGCTCCCCGGGGGTGGGTTTCGCCCCGGTGGGTGGTGGTTGTGCCGATTCGGGGGTTGGTGCTGGCGGGTTATTCGACCACTGGCAGGTTGTTGGCCGGCTGGCGGGTTGTTCGGCCGGCTTGTGGCTCGTGGCGGGTCCACTGGCCGGTTGTTCGCCGACTGGCGGCTAGTAAGGCGCCAGCGGTCGAACAGCCCGTCAGCGGGAGGCCGATCGCCGGCCTCGGGGGCTGACGGCGAGCGGCGGTGGGGAGGCGGACACCTTCTCGGGGGTGTGCCAGCCGGTGGGCGGTTATGGGGACCTCGAACACCGTATGGGGACCTACGACAGGTCATGCCGTGTCCGAGGTCCCGACTTGGTGTCCGAGGCCCCACCTTGTGTACCAGTTGAGCGTCCGGAGCGGCTGGGACCTGCTCAGGTGGTGCACAAAGTGCCGGTTTCGGGCGCTCGCTGCCCCTCCGGGCAAAAGAGCTTCCCCGAGCGACTGGGCGGAGGAGCTCCCTGGGCCTTGTCGCCACACCTCCCAGCGGCTCCGGGATAGCTGCGTCCTTCCCTGGTCGGGGTGGGGTGGGTCAAGAGTCGGAACTTGTTCCGATCCCGAAGGGACGCCGAAGGCGCTCTTGACGCACACCACCCCGACCAGCACCATCACGCAGCCCGGGGACGCAACCACCCTTGCTCCTGCAGGCTGGAACCACCTCCGCCCATGCCTGTGGAGGGCGGAGTACCAGTCAGTTGAGGTTGAGGGTGGTGGCGGCCTTGGTCGAGGCGTCAGCGCCGTACGCCGAGGCGAGGCGGTCCAGGAAGGCGGGGCGGTTCAGTGTGTATTCCTGGGTGCCGACCGTTTCCAGGACGGTGGTGGCTAGCGTGCAGCCGATCTGGGCGGCGGCTTCGTGGTCGAGGCCGGCGGCGCGGCCGGTGAGGTAGCCGGCGCGGAAGGCGTCGCCGCCGCCGGTCGGGTCGACCAGGGCCGGGGTGGGGACGGCGGGGATCTTGGCGATGGTGCCGGCTGCGTTCTCGATCACGACGCCGTCGCCGCCGTGGGTGGTGACGCGGACGCCGACGCGACTGAGGATCTCCTCGTTGCTCCAGCCGGTCTTCTGCGCCATCAGGCCGGACTCGTACTCGTTGCTGAACAGGTACGCCGAGCCGTCGATCAGCTCGCGGATCTGCTCGCCCTCCATCCGGGCCAGCTGCTGCGACGGGTCCGCCGCGATGTCGATGCCGTTCGCCTTGGCCAGCGCCGTGTGACGGAGCATGCCGTCCGGGTCGTCCGCGCCGATCAGGACCAGGTCGATGCCACCGGTCGCGGCGTGGATCGCGCTCAGGTCGATCTCCCGCGCCTCGGCCATCGCGCCGGTGTAGAACGAGGCGATCTGGTTCGCGTCGAGGTCCGTGGTACAGGTGAAACGCGCCGTGTGCACCTGGTCGCAGATCCGCACGTGCGAGATGTCGACACCGGCCGCGACCAGGGCGGCGCCGTAGTCGGCGAAGTCGGAGCCGACCGAGCCGACCAGCAGCGACGGCTGGCCGAGCTGGGCCATCCCGTAGCAGATGTTGGCGCCGACCCCGCCACGGTGCACGACCAGCTCGTCCACCAGGAAGGACAGGGACACCTTGTGCATCTGTTCCTCGAGGAACTGGTCCTTGAAGCGTCCAGGGAACGTCATCAAGATGTCGGTCGCGATCGATCCGGCGACGGCGATACGCATACGGAGGCTCCTCGGAAGGGGTCGGTGTCGTGCGGTTGGACAGCGCGTAGAGACTACAGGCGAGACAACGACACCACAGAGGATGGCGGAATTCGATGGGCAATCAGGTTCTGGTCACCGACGAGCTGCACGAGTACATGGTCGCCCACGGCATGCCGCTGGACGAGATCGCGCGGGAGCTGGTCGAGGAGACCCACAAGCTGGGCGGCGTGTCGGTGATGCTGACCACTGCCGACCAGGCGGCGCTGCTGACCACGCTGACCCGGCTGGTCTCGGCCCGCCGCGCGGTCGAGATCGGCACCTTCACCGGGTTCTCGGCGCTGGCGATCTCCCGCGGTCTGCCGGACGACGGCGAGCTGATCTGCCTCGACGTGAGCGACGAGTGGACGTCGATCGGCCGCCGGTACTGGGAGCGGGCCGGCGTGGCGGACAGGATCGACCTGCGGATCGGCGACGCGCACGAGTCGGCGGCGAAGCTGGAGGGCGAGTTCGACCTGGCCTTCGTGGACGCGGAGAAGCCGGGGTACATCGACTACTTCGAGCAGTTGCTACCGCGGATCCGGACGAACGGCCTGCTGCTGTTCGACAACACGCTGGCCGGTGGCCGGGTGGTCGGGCAGCACGAGCAGGACCCGGTCGACCGCAAGGAGTTCAACGCGCACATCGCCAGGGACGAGCGCGTCGACGTTGTCATCCTCGGCATCGGCGACGGGCTGACCCTGGTCCGCAAGCGATGAGCAAGGCCGTGCCCCGGCTGGCCGTGAAAGGCCTCCGGCATCTGTACGCCGAGCGCCCGGTGATCGAGGACCTCACCTTCACCCTGCGGGCCGGCCAGGCGATCGCCCTGGTCGGCCCGAACGGCGCGGGCAAGACCACGGTGCTCAAGTGCATCGTGGGTTCGGCCGAGCCGGCCGCCGGCCAGATCCTGCTGGACGGGTTGCCGATCGACGAGCGCGTCGAGGTGGTCCGTCGGGACGTGGCCTCGCTGCTCGACGACCTCGACTTCTTCCCGGACCTGAGCGCCGCCGAGCACCTGGACCTGCTGGCCCGGGCGCACGGCAACGCGGAGCCGGAAGACCTGGTGGACACCTTGCTCGACGACGTCGGCCTGCTCGCGGCCGCGGATCAGTTGCCTGGGTCCCTCTCTTCCGGTCAGCGTCGCCGGCTCGCCCTGGCGACCGCCCTGGTGCGGCCGCGGAAGCTGCTGGTGCTGGACGAGCCCGAGCAGCGTCTGGACACCGCGGGCGTCACCTGGCTGGCCGAGCGCCTGGTGGAGGAGAAGAAGTCCGGTACGTCGATCCTGTTCGCGAGTCACGACACGACCCTGGTGGACGCCGTCGCCGACCACACCGTCGCGCTCACCCCGCTGCCATGAGTACGGCGGACCCGGTGGACGGGCCGGTCGTCTTCGACCCGGCGGACTTCGGCGCGATCCCGACGTCGAAGGAACTGCGCCGCTGGATGCGCAAGGTCCGCCGCGGCAAGGCGGATCGCTCGGTCTGGCAGCAGTTCGAGGACATCTACCTCGTCATCTTCGCGCTGGCGATGCTCGGCGCCACGGGTGGCAACGTCGTCCTCAACCTGAACGACCGCAGTGCCGGCTGTACTACGGCGTCGTGCGGGTGGTTGCTGGACACGGTGCCGCTGATCCTGGTTCCGCTGTTGGTGTCGGGGATGCTCCGCGTGCTGCTGAGCATCGGCCCGGTCTCCGCGTCGCGGGCGACGGGGTTCTGGCTGCTGGCGACCCCGGTGGATCGCGCGTCGCTCCTGCGGCCGTCATACCGGCTGGTGATGGTTGGGGCGGTCGTGGTGGGCGCGTTGGCCGCGGTGGTCGGCTGGGCGCTGTTCGGGACGAACTGGTCGACCGTTGGTGAGGCAGCGGTGCTGACGACGGTCGTGCTGCTCTGCACGGCTTGTGTGACCGTGTGGGCCCAGCAGACGGCCGCACGGTCTCGCCGCGCGCTGTGGGTAGCTGACGGCCTTCTGGTACTGGCTGCCGTGCCCGCGCTGCTTCTCGCTATCCGTCCGAGGGAGGAGGCAGCAGTCACCTCCACCTTGGTTGACCTGAACAACGGCTCGGCCCAGATCAGGCTGGTGGTGATCAGCGCGATCGCTGTGCTGGTGGCAGTGGCCCTGGTCGTGTTCACCTCGCGGACGCTCAACAACCTGAGTCGGCAGAGCGTTGTCGCCGGGGGAGAGCTACTGGCCGGAATAGCCGGAGCCGCGATCACACTGGACGTCAGCCTGCTGGCAGATGTGGTTGCCGGGCGCCACTGGCGTCAGGTCGGCCGGGTGAAGTCGCGGCGCGGCCGTGGTTCGCGGGGAGTCGCGATGATCCACCGCGAGTTCGTGCGCGTACTGCGGTGGCCACGGCGGCTCGTGATCGGCTTCGCCCTGCTGGTGGTCCCGTACGCCGTGGCCGGCACCGGGTACGACGTACTGGTGCCCATCGCGGCTGGGCTGGCCGGCTTCATAGCCGTGCGGCCGCTCATGGACGGGCTGCGCTCGGTTTGCCGCTCCATCGGGCTCGTCCGCGCGCTCGGCATGGACCTCCGCGAGCTACGGGTGATCATGTCCGTCGCGCCGGGCGCCTTCGCGGCTCTGTGGGCGGCGCTGGCTACCCCCGCGTTGGGGAGCCCTGCTGTGGCGTTCGCTGTTGCCGCAGGCATGCTCACCGGCGCCGTACGTCAGGCCTCAGCCCGGCCGCCGTCGTACAGCGGACCTCTGGTGGCGTCGCCGATGGGCGCCATCCCACCCGGCCTGTTCTCCACCCCCATCCGCGGCTTCGACCTGCTCCTGGTCTGCCTGGCCCCCGTCCTCCTCGGCCTCAGCGACACCTGGGTACTGGTGATCCCCTCGATCGTCCTCCTGATCCTCTTCTCGGTGAAACCCAAACAGAACTAGTCCTCGGCGGAAAGCAGAGTCGACCCATCCCAGGTGAAGCGTGCCGTCGTCACAGCGTCGTCGCCGTCGTTGCCAGTGATGAGCTGGTGGATGCCGATCCCGCTCAGCTCGGCATAGGTGCACCACTCGTGGTCGGAGGTCAGAACCAGATCGAGGTCCAGAGTCGACAACAGCGCGAAAATCTGGCCGCGGTTCGTGGTGTCCACGCCGACGAAGACTTCATCGAGCAGGATCACCCGAGGTGCTTGCGGTTCGGCCTGATAGTGCGCAGCCACTGCGGCGAACAGTGGTAGGTGCAGAACGATGGCCTTCTCACCACCGGACAGGGCACCGTGGAGCTTCTTCGTCAGGAGCTGCCACCCCGCGCCATTGGCTCTGTCGACCTTCACAGCAAACCGGTGCCATGCGGTGTAGTCGAAGACCTGAGCCAACTGCTGCTCCCAGCTGGTCGCTGTGTCGTCTGCTTTGGCCTGGTCGATCCGGTCACGGAAGAACTGATGCAGGGACTGCCGGTCCGACTCGGACAGTTGGACCGGATCCTTGAGCAGGAGGTCCCGCGCGGTCTTGGTGCCGGCGGGGAGGTCCGGCGCTACCTGCCAGACCAGCCGGACGGCGACCTGCGAGGCCGTCCGGACTCGGTCGAGGCGGGCATTCATCCCGTCGACCAGCTCGTTGGCCTGCCGAATTCGGGCGGCGAGGTGGCGCCGTGTGTCGCCCGTGAGCGTTTGATCGAACAGCTCCCGCTCGCGGTCGGTGATCTCGTGCCGGCTGCGCTCGGCGTCCTCGCGAAGAATCCGCAGTAGTTCGCTTGCGCCGACCCGAACACCGTCAACCACCGCGGTGAAGACCTGCAGATCTTCGTCGGTTTCCAGATCGAGATCCGCTCGTGAGCTGAGCGCGGTCCGGGAAGCGTGAACCGATTCCGACAGCCGATGGAGCGCATCGCCGAGACTCTTCGGGGTATGAGGGAGCAGCGGCCAGGCAGCCGCCACCAGACGAGCGGCGTCGAGAGTTGCGCGCACGCCATCGGATCCAGTCAGGATCGAGGTGAATCGGGCCAACTCCCCGAGTGCACTGTCCGCAGGAAAGGTTGTTGTGGACAGGTGGCGGAACTGTTGTGCGGCGATGTCTCGTCCGGTCGTCGACTGATCGCGTGCCTCGGCATCTGCCACCCGCTGACTCTGCAGAGCCCCAAGTTGCTCCGCCAGCTCCAAGACCTCGTGGCTCTTGCTCCGCCTGGTGGTGTCGAGCTCCTTCAGTTCGCGGCGTGCGGTGTCGATCTCGGCGAGCACCTCGCGGTAGTCCGCGCTGATGGTGCTGTCGATAGCTGAGAGCATCGAAGCGAGGCGCCGATGCTCCGCCTCCTCGGCCGCCGCCTCGACTTCCCGCTCACTGGCGATGGCGGCCGACCGTTCTGCCTGGCGATCCAGATTCGCGACGAGTTCGGTCGCCGAAATGAGGTTGTCCCGCTCGTCGAGCCACAGCTCGGCTCGGCTGCTGAAGGCGCGGATGGCGGTCGTCAGTTCCGACAGAGCCGATCGCGAGGTCGGTACCGCGTGCTCCGAGGCCAGGCGCATCAGATCGTGCAGGGCCCGAGTCGCTGCGCTCTCCCGTTCAGCCATTGTCCCGACGCGTTCCCGAACTACTCGATCTGCTGCTTTGAGATCGGATTCGGCCTGAGTCAGCAGGTGGCTCGCTCTCGACAACTCGTCGTGACTGGGACGAGCCGCACGCTCAGCGCGGACGACCTCGCGCCGGGTTCGTAGAGTGGCCAGTTCCTGTTCGTGGGCGGCGATGGTGGACTCGAGCTCACGGAGCTGGCTGATCAGCGTGCTGAGCTCGCGTTGGCGGGCACGTGCACGTGCGGCTGATCCGATGTACGCCGCGTCGTCCTTGTGCCAGCTACCCGTCAGAGCTGCCATGCGCCAGGTACCGGTCGCGCCGATGGCTGCGGGGGACCCGGGCGGTAGCTGCTCGTCGAAGGCAACAGCGGACAGTAGACGCCTTACGTCAGCAGGGTCGACAGGGGCGTCGTGCTCCGGGATCAGGACGTCGGCCAGCGAACGGCCGGAGACCGGTACCAAGACCTCCGGGTCGGCGAAGATGTCATGTCCCTCGATCTCGCCACGAGGACCCAGCCAGGCGTCCAGCAGCCCCGATGCTTCCAACGCTGCCTCCACGCCTGCGCGGGTTGAATCGGAGACGGATTCGGCGAAGTCGACCAACCGCCACAAAGGTGCGCCCACTGACCGCGTCCGGTCTGTTGTCCGGGTGGCCGGAGCCGTCGGCGGGATGTCGTGGTGTGCATCGAGGCGTGCCTTCTTGGCTTCGAGGTCCCTCAGTTCGGCGGTGAGTGTGCCGAGCAACCCCTCATGTACCGCTTCGTCCCTGCTGATCTGCTGCAGTGTGACAGCTGCAGCGGCGTCGACCTGAGCCATCAGATCAGTCTCCGGCTCGAGGTGGTCAGCGAGCTCTTCGGGATTCTCGAAGGCCAGCTCGCGGCAGGCGGCAGCCCAGGCCAGGACCTGTGCCTCCAATTCAGAGAGCGCCACGGCACGTTGATCGACGACTGCGTCCAGTTGTGCTTTCGCCTCGGAGTGCGCCGACCTTGCGGCCTCCAGCTCAGCCTCCGCCTCCTCCCTGCGCATGATCGCCTGCTCGTGACTGGTGAGAGCCTCACCCACCACCTCCAGCTGGCCCGTCCGGCTTTGGATCGCGGCCCGCAAGAGGTTCTTCTGAGCCGACGAGGACCCGGCCGGGTTGTCGGCAAGCTCGTTGTGAAGGCTGACCAGCCCCGATCGGACAGCGGCCTGATGCGCCTCCGAACCCCGGATCGTTGTCAGGTTCTCCTGGCTGAGTTGTCGCGCCCTTGCCTCTCGGGCCAGGCCCGCATCACCGGAGGCGTCAGCTTGTTTGGCGGATGCATCGGCACGCAACGAACCGGCCCGGGTCTGGGCGGCCGCCGTCTGCCGGCGCAGCCGATCCAGCTCCTGCCCCTGCTTGTATCCCTCGCTCTCGGTCAGGCCCGTGATGCGAGCATCGGTCTCTTCGATCTGCTGCTCGAGAGTCTCGACAAGGGTCTCGGTTGATTCCTTCTTTTCGTGCGCCAGCCGATGCTCCTCGTCGGACTGCCTCGCCTTCCTGGTGATGTTGTCGAGTTCAGTGGTCGCTGTTACGAGCGCCGCGGCGCGGGCCCGCAGTACGCGCTGGGCATAGGCTTGCTGCCGCGATGCCAGGGTCCGGGTGGCCGCGACCTCTTCCTCCAGCGACTTCAGACGTTCACGTTGCGCATCGAGCCGCTCGAAACCCTCGGCCAGGTCGGAGATCTCCTGCTGACCGAGTGGAGGAAGTGCCCGGGACAACAAGGTAGACAGCAGAGCGGGGTCGAGTCGCTGCGACAGTTTGGGGGTGCGGAGTTGCAGCAGCGCGGTGATCAGCGCGTCGAACCGTTGCTCATTGAGCGCCGGGAACAGTGCCGAGCGGACGGTGGCGCGGTACTCCGTCGCGTTGCCGTGCACGACACCCGCGTCGCCGAGCTCTTCCTCGAGCGCGGACCGGGTCAAGGGCTGACCCGCGGCATTGACCAGTGCGACGCCGTCCGGGCCGCCAATTCTCGTCGACGTGGTGAAGTAGTCAGGATGCACAGTGCTGGTGTGCGAACTGGCCTGCAATCGGGCTCCGCAGCTGAACCAGCGGTCCTGGTCGCCGGAGAAGCCGAACTCGAGCCAGACGTAGCCGACTCTTGTCGTCCCGGACGAACCCTCGCCCATCAGATTCCAGTGCATGGTCCGTTCGCTGGTGCCGAAGGTGGACAGCCGGTTGGATCGCAGGTTCGCGTCGAACAGGAACGGGAGCAGGAGCTCGAGTGCCTTGGACTTGCCGCTGCCGTTGGGACCGCGCAGCAGCAACCGGCCGTGATGGAACTCGAAGATCTCGTCGTAGTAGCGCCAGATGTTGATGATGCCGGCCCGGCTCGGTACCCAGCGGGGTGCGCCGTCAGGAGTCCGGGCGGCGGCGCGACGAGATAGTTCAGTGACGGTCATGCCACCGGCTCCCCTTCGGAATCAGCGGTTCTGGTCTCCCGGACGAGATATCGGGCTGCCGCCGGAAGCGGGTGGACGACTCCCGAGGAGACACGGACAAGGCCGAACTCGGTCAGGACGGCCAGCGCGTCCGTTGTCAGCACGGCCGGACCGTCCGCCACCTGATAGGTCTTGGCCCAGCGCGGGAAGCGTTCGAGTAGCCCGGCCGCCGTGATCGCCAGCTGGTCGATCGTCGTCGGCTCGGTGATCGCATCCAGGATCAGCAAGGCGGCGACCTTCGCAGTACCGGCGTCGTCCGGGAATCGCAGGTCGGTCGCGATGCTGTCGGTATCCACCAGCATGACGCCTTCGGCGCGCTCCTCCAGCGCGAATCCAGCCTGATCGGCCGCCCGGCGCAGTAGTTGCCGCCCGGTGGGCGAGGTCAGATAGGCCCGTTCCTCGGCCGTCAGATCATCGAAGTAGAGCACTGGGTCGTCGACGAGTCGGCGGAACACCGAATGGCGGAGCCAAAGATTCCGTTGCACGTCCGACCGGACCGCGCCTTCGTGGTGTCGGCCGGAGGAGGCGCCGTAGCGCTTCTCGTGGGTGACTGCGACCACCAGTTCCTCGAATCTGAACGCCACCTCGTCAACCGGCAGTGCCAGCTCGGACGGGCCAACGGGCGCGGCGAGAAGGCGGAGTAGCAATGTCGCATCGACCCGGTAGAGCACTTTGGCGGTGGCGGAGTCGACGAACGCGTCGGTCGCACCGTCGATGACGTCGAGGATGCCGAAGGACTCGAGCAACCGCAGTACGTCGACGAACGCCATCCGCTCGGCGCGGCTCGCAGTGTCGAAACCAACCAGCACCTCGTCGGCCTGGGTCGCACTGGCGACTCGGTCGGCCAGGAGCCCGACAGTCGTGACAGGGACGGTCAGCAGCTCGGCACCGACGACGCAGAGCAGGACATAGCGCCGGCGATCGAAGGCCGCCCGGCCAGATCGCAGCCGGCGTGCCGGGCGAGTGGCATCGGAAGCAGCGCGGACCTTGACGAGCCGGGCGTATCCCTGCCTGGGCTCGACTGTGAGAGCCCAGCCGCAGTAGTAGTCGAACCATTGCCTGATTGGCTCACGCCGTCGGCGGACCAGGTCGAACAACCCCGCAGACGTCTTCTCACTGATCAGCGGGCTGGAAAGCAGGACCCGGATGCCCTGGGCTACTTCTTCCCGTTCCGCCAGCACCAGCTGGTTGGCGAGCTGGCTCATCAGCGGCCTCCGCTCGTCCGGCGAGCCTGCCGCAGACCCGAGGTCCGGATCTCGACCTCGTAGTCGGGTCCCTTGAAAACGCCACGGGGAGTCCTCAGGCTGCAGGTCGCGCGATCCACCGGTTGGCGCAGGACGACCTCGATGCTCGCGTCCGAAGTGGTGCTCCGCCGGACACCAGTGGTATCCGGTGCGTTGGCCAACGCACGGCCGAGTAACTCCAGCAGGCGCTCGAACACCCCATGGTCGAGTGACCCGAATGCCGACAGCCGGATCGCGCCGCCGGTGTCCAGCATGTTCCACGCTGCTTCGAGTTGTGCCCTTTCCTCCACCGCCCGTGCTGCCCGGTCGGCTTTGAGCCTGGCGACATCACGGACCCGTCCCGTTCGGCTGAATCGCTCGGTGCGGCCGGCAGTGCGCAGCAGCGGCGACACTTCGACGGCAGGCGCCTGCCACCACGGTGTGGAGGAGCTCACCAGTTCGGGGTCCGGCTGGGCCAGGTGGGCGTGGCGCGACGAGCTGAGTCCGAACATGGTGGACCAGAGCCGATGCAGGTCATCCTGGGCGGGGACGACGCTGAACCATCGCGCCAGCTCGCGGAAGTCCGCGACGGCGCTGCTGGCCCGCCGACGGGATTCAGTGATCCTGTCCAGCACCTGGAGCAGGGTGATGATGGCGCGGCGAGCGACGAGGTGGAGCTGCTCCACTCGCGCGGCCGAGCCGTCGGCCGGCAGGAACCAGGAGCGAAGGCCCTCCCATCGCGCTCGACGGCGGGCGATCCAGGCAGGTCCCGGATCGGTTCCGGTCAGCTGAGGCAGGTCCGCGCCCAGCAGGGCACGCTGCTGCAACAAGCCGATGCCGAGGTCCTCGATCGTCTGGATCCGCGTCGCGATGGCATGGCTACGGTGATCAAGATTGGTGAGGAACTCCTGGAGGTAGCTGACTGTCGCCGCCTTGACATCGTGGAAGGTCGCCAGATCGGCGCTGTCCGCCCGCAGCAGGCGCTGGAGTTCCCCGTTGAACTGCTTGGTGTTGCCGCGCAGCGCCTCGAGATGACCCTCGAGCTCGGTCAGCGTGCTGTAGAGACGCCGATCCGGCCCTGAGTCGAACTCGCGGATCAGGTCCCCGAGGCGATCAGAGATTGCGTCGAGGACCGCGGTCTGGAGCGCACCGGTCGATGCCAGCAGACTCATCGCGTGGACTACGCCGGCGAAGGCGGCCTCGCCGTGGCGGGTCAGGGAATACTGCAGGTTGCGACGTTCGTACTCACCGGCCGTCCGATAGCTCTCCGCATTGTTCTGCAGGACGTCGACCAGATTCCAGCCGCGCAACTGGTCCAGTGCCGAGGTGAGGTCGGCGTCGTCGAGGACGTCCAGCCACCCGACCGATCGCAGCCTGGCCCGCACGTCATCGATCCCGAGTGCCGTCTCCAACCGCTCGTTGGCCTCCCCGAAAGCGTGCAGGACAGCCACGTAGAGTCCGGCTCGCTCGCCACTGGTGAAGCGGAACATCTCAGGCGGGACGCGAAAGGAGTCCACGCTGCCCTGCCTCTCTGCCGGCGATGATCGGTCCCCACCGTAGGTGATCGGGCCGACAATTACTGTTGTGCGTGATCACACAGGGCCCGGCCGTCCAAGCGAGTGGCCAGCTCGTCGAGCAGGCCGGTGGCCACCCTCTCTTCGGAGAGGGTCTTGCCGATTCGGTCGAGCTGGATCGACAGGTCCTTGTCCCAAGGGGCCGGGGTGATCCGTCCTACCGGCGGACCGTCAGCGACAGCTGCCAAGTAGTCATCGCTGGACATCCGCCATGGGACGGCCCCAGTACGGGCCATCACATTGGCAGCGATCCGCAATCCTTCGCCGTCGAAGTCGCCGTGATAGTGGAGAGTCGACCCCTTGCGGGCGAGCGTGGTCAGCAGCAGGACCCCGGCGCTGCTGGGCCAACCGGATGTGCAGATCATCGCCGGACAACGCGAATCGAATCGAGCCAGTGCCATCGCGAGCACACTGGGGTTCTCGACCAACCAGACTGACTGCGGCGGGTCCAACAGGTCCGCGGCGTACCGGACCTGTTGGAGCGTGAGCGCTGCAGCGTGCCCTGCCTCGGCGCAGTAGCGGAGCACTCGGCTCACCGGATCGTCCCCAGCCGGCCGGAAGCCCGCGGCGAGCACGGTCGAGGACAACTCGTCATCGGCGATGCCCGCCTGCTGCCAGAGAGTACGCCGCTTCTGGGCGTCGGCCGGCGGCTCGGCTTGGTAGATCGCCGCCAGTGCTTTGAGGACGAGGCCACTACATCGTTGGTCCTCATCGAGAGCATGGGGATCTCCGAGTACCGACTCCGCGAAGACCGGCAACGGTATTCCGGACGCCGGCAGCTGTCGTAGTACGAGGAGAACCTTGGTGAGTTCGGCGCGGGTTCGCATGACCGACCCTTCGATCAGGCCCGTACGCCGGATCGCGGCGACCCACTCCGTCAAAGCCGGCTGCGCCTGCACCACTGGCTCCGAACTCAGCCAGGACCAGAGTTCAGCGCGCGCCGAGTCGTGCTGCTTCCGTTCGCCGGCCCGATCACCGATGGGCCCGATCAATTGGACGACCACCTCGGTCAGACCGGCGCCGAGCGTCTCTCGCAGCAGGGAGTCGAGTTTGTCCACGTCCACCATGGTCTGCTCGCCCGGGAGTCGCGCGAGGCCGAGAAGATCTGCCAGAGCCTCCTGCTGGTGAGCATCGAGTGGTCCGATCTGCACTCTGCGGACAGGACGGCCCGAAGACAGCCGCGCGTGCACGGATCGCCAGAGCGGGCTCAGCGCCGGCGAAAGCTTGGAGATCGGATCCACTGTTCGGTCAGCATATGACGCCGGTCCCCCGTAGGCGGCGAATCCGCGCGTTCCGGGGCGAGGGAACCAGCCTGAGGGACGACGGTTGAGAAGATGTCAGGCGACCTCGTGGGAGAGCCACTTACGGGTGATCTCCGTCGGTACGTCGACGTCGAAGTGGCGGGCCAGGAGCAGTAGTTGGCAGAACACGTCGGCGAACTCCAGCTGGAAGGCGTCGCGGAGCTGCTCGGGGGTCTGGCCCTTGGTGCGGGCTCGGCCGGTGACCTGGAGATAGGCCTGGGTCAGCTCACCCATCTCCTCCTGGAGCTTCAGCAGGAACCAGTCGCCGTCGCGCTCTATCCCCAGGTACTCGCCGTACCGCGCTGAAATCTTCGCGATCCGCTCTGACAGCTCCTCGATCTCCACCTCGCTACCCAATCACCCGCCGCCGACAGGGTGACCGCGGGCGTTGGTTGTGGGCAGAATCGGGGGATGGACGGTGGAGTCGAGTGGTTGCTGGAGTCTGAGGAGCCGGCTGTTCGCGGGATGGCTCGGCGGGACCTGCTGGGGGAGGAGTTCGGGGAGGACGTGCTGGTAGGCGCCAAGGTGCGGGCGTTGCTGGATGCGCCTTCGGAGAAACATCCCTACAAGAAGTGGACCGGGGCCCACTGGCGGATCGTGTCGATGGTGGAGCTCGAGGTACCACCCGGGGAGCCGCGGGCGATGGCTGCGGCTGACGAGGTGCTGGAGATGATCACCCGGGCGCACCGGTACGACGTACCGGTGGTGAACGGGTTGCCACGCAGCCACGGGTCCATCGAAGGCAACGCGGTGGCGGCGTGCTCGTTGCTCGGGCTGGCCGATGACCCGCGCACGCAGGAGATCGTCCAGGCACTGCTGGATTGGCAGTGGCCGGACGGTGGCTGGAATTGCGACAAGAACCCCGGCGCCCACCGCTCGTCCTTCCACGAGACTCATTCGGCTGCCTGGGGTCTGCACGAGTACTGGCGTGCTACTGGCGACCAGGCGGCGCGCGACGCCGCAGTACGGGCGGGGGAGTTGTTCCTGGAGCACCGGGTGTTCCGAAGCCTCACTACCGGCGAGGTGATCAACAAGAGGTGGCTGCAACCGAGCTACCCGCCGTACTGGCATTACGACATCCTGCAGGCGCTCCTGGTGTTGTCGCGGCTCGGTCTGGCGAAGGACCCACGGGCAATGGACGCACTGGATTTGTTGGAGCAGCAGCGACTTCCCGACGGTCGCTGGAAGGTTCGCCTGCAGTGGTGGAAGCCCGCGGGCGGCACAAGCGCGCAGGAAGTCGTCGACTGGGGCCGCTCCGGGCCGAACGAGATGGTGACCCTCAACGCCCTGCGGGTCCTGAAAGCCGCAGGGCGCTGAAAGTCTCGACCACTAGGGGTAGTTCACCCACGTTTTCCCCCAGCAGAAGCCCGGGCACCCATCGACCGACCACCGCCCCGTCGAGCGATCCGCCCGCGCGTCGGCCAACCAGTTCGCAGTACGGCCAGTTCGCAGTAGGCCAGTTCGCAGTACGGCTCGAGCAGGGACGACCCCGGCCGCCGACTCATTCATGCCTGGGAGTTGTGGACCTCAGTGGGATTCCCTGTTGGACCCTCGCGCGCGGTGCGCCGAGGATGCTGAAGAGGTTTCGCCGACGACTCGGAGGATGACGTGACGAAGACACCGGACCGCTCGCTCGGAACCGACGGCCCGACCGTCAGCGCGCTCGGGATGGGGTGCTGGGCGATCGGTGGGCCGCATGCCCGGCAGGGGAGTCCCGTCGGCTGGGGTGTGATCGACGACGACGAGTCGAAACAGGCGTTGCGGCGGGCGTTCGACCTGGGCGTGACGTTCTACGACACCGCCGACGTGTACGGGTGCGGGCACAGCGAGAAGCTGATCGCCGCCGCGCTCGGCGACATGCGGGACCAGATCGTGATCGCGAGCAAGGCGGGCTACACCTACGACGAGGAGACCCGCGAGGCGCCGGGCGAGAACGGCGACCCGGAGTACATCCGCTGGGCCTGTGAGCAGAGCCTCCGGCGGCTCGGGACGGACCACCTCGACCTGTACCAGTTCCACCTGGGCGGGTTCGACCTCGACCGGGTGGACGACGTACTGGCGGTCTTCGAGGAACTCGTTGCTGCGGGCAAGGTTCGGGCGATCGGGTGGAGCACGGACAGTCCTGAGCGGGCGGCCTTGTTCGCGAAAAGCGAGCACTGCAAGGCGATCCAGCAGTCGTTCAACGTGTTCGGCGGCAACGTCGACGTGCTCGAGCTGTGCGAACAACGCGGCCTGGCGAGCATCGTGCGTGGGCCGTTGGGGATGGGCCTGCTGACCGGGAAGTTCGACCAGGACAGCACCCTGCCGGCCGACGACGTACGGCACGGCTGGGACTTCCGCACCGGCAACCAGGCCGCGTCCCTCCGCCGCCTCGACGCGATCCGCGACGTCCTCACCACCGACGGCCGCACCCTCGCCCAAGGCGCCCTAGCCTGGCTCTGGGCCCGAAGCCCCGCCTTCATCCCCATCCCCGGCTTCAAAACAGTAGCCCAGGTAGAAGAAAACGCCGCCGCCCTCGACCACGGCCCCCTAACCCCCGAAAGCCTGACCCAGATCACCACCATCCTCTCCAAGTCCTGACCCCAGCCAGCCACCCCGCAGTACCTCTCCCAGACTGACCTCAGCCAGCCACCCCGCAGTACGCCGAGCCGCCGTCAGCGCTCCTCGGCCAAGAGCGGCAGTAGTTGGTCGCCGGTGCGGATGATCTCTTCCCGGTAGGGGGTGTCGGAGAGGATGAAGTGGGTGATGCCGAGGTCCTGGTATTTGCGGAGAGACTTGGCTACGTCCTCGGGGGAGCCGACGAGCCAGGTGGTGCCGGCGCCTCCGCCGCCGTACTTGCCGGGAGCGGTGTAGAGGTTGTCGTCGAGGACGTCGCCGCGTTCGGCCAGGTCGAGGAGTCGCTGCTGGCCGGTCGCGCGGAAGCGTCGGGGGTCGCGGTGATCGGCGTCGTGCGCCATCTTCTCGACCTTCGCCTCCGCGTCGGCCCAGGCCTGCTCGGTGGTGTCGCGGACCAGGGTCGTGATCCGCAGGCCGAACTCGAGCGGCTTGTGTTCGCGGCCCAGCTGCGACTGCAGGCCTTTGAGGCGATCGATGCGCTCGGCGATCCCGTCGAGCGGCTCGCCCCAGAAGAGCTGCACGTCCGCCTCCGTGGCCGAGACCCGTTCCGCGGCGGCGGACGCGCCACCGAAGTACAGGCGTGGGTGCGGCCGCCCCTCCCGTACTACGGGACGCGTGGCGACGGTCGACCCCGTGACGGAGAAGTACTCGCCGGTGAAGGTGACGTCCTCCTCGGTCCAGAGTCGGCGTACCAGCTGGAGGAACTCCTTGGTCCGCGCGTACCGCTGGGCCTGGTCACCCTCGCTGTCCCCGTACGCCGCGAGGTTGTCCTGCCCCGAGACGATGTTGATGAGCAGGCGGCCGCCGCCGAGCTGGTCCAGCGTGGTCGACGCCGACGCGAAGTGCGCGGGATGCCAGTACCCGGGCCGGATCGCCACCAGCGGCTGGAAGGTCTTCGTACGGGCCGCGAGCGCGGTCGCGACCGTCAGGGTGTCGGGACGACCCCAGCCGGTGCCGAGCAACGCACCACCCCACCCGTGCTGCTCCGTGAGTTGAGCGAGCTCAGTCAGACGCTCCAGGCTGTTGTGACCCGGTCCGGTGTCGTCGCCACGATGACCAGGCGCGACCTGGTTCGGGATGTACCAGAGAAACTCGAGACTCATGGGTGGCTCCTTCGGCCCAGGACAACGGCCAGCGGAAGCCGTCGTCGCGACTCGAAGAAGTCTATTCAAACAAACTTACTAGACTTAGCCCGTCTCATTCCCTGGCAGGGCTACCGGCAGCCGACGAGACGAAACGGCGGTCGGCACTTGAGAAGTGCCGGCCGCCGTTCCGTAGTACAGGTGAGACTCAGACGTCGTAGTACAGCTCGAACTCGTGGGGGTGGGGGCGGAGCTGGATCGGGGCGATCTCGTTCTCGCGCTTGAAGTCGATCCAGGTCTCGATCAGGTCGCCCGTGAAGACGTCGCCCTCGAGCAGGAACTCGTGGTCGGCCTCGAGCGAGTCGATCACGGCCGGCAGCGAGGTCGGAACCTGGTTGACCGACGCGTGCTCCTCCGGGGGCAGCTCGTACAGGTCCTTGTCGATCGGGTCCGCGGGCTCGATCTTGTTGCGGATGCCGTCCAGGCCGGCCAGCAGCTGCGCCGAGAAGGCCAGGTACGGGTTCGACGACGGGTCGGGGCAGCGGAACTCGATGCGCTTGGCCTTCGGGTTCGAACCCGTGATCGGGATCCGGATGCAGGCCGAACGGTTGCGCTGCGAGTAGACCAGGTTGACCGGCGCCTCGAAGCCCGGCACCAGGCGGTGGTACGAGTTCACCGTCGGGTTGGTGAAGGCCAGCAGCGACGGGGCGTGCTTCAGGATGCCGCCGATGTACCAGCGGGCGACGTCGGACAGGCCGCCGTAGCCGGACTCGTCGTAGAACAGCGGGTCGCCGTTGCTCCACAGCGACTGGTGGCAGTGCATGCCCGAGCCGTTGTCGCCGAAGATCGGCTTCGGCATGAAGGTCGCGGTCTTGCCGGCCTCCCAGGCGGTGTTCTTGACGATGTACTTGAACTTCATCAGGTCGTCGGCCGCGGTCAGCAGCGTGTCGAAGCGGTAGTTGATCTCCGCCTGGCCCGCGGTGCCGACCTCGTGGTGGGCGCGCTCGACGGTCAGGCCGCTGATCTCGAGGTGCTTGGTGATGTCGTTGCGCAGGTCGGCGAAGTGGTCGACCGGGGGCGCGGGGAAGTAGCCACCCTTGTAGCGGACCTTGTAGCCGCGGTTACCGCCCTCTTCGACCCGGCCGGTGTTCCAGGCGCCGGCGACGGAGTCGATGTGGTAGTAGCCCTCGTTCTGCTTCGTCTCGAACCGTACGTCGTCGAAGACGTAGAACTCGGCCTCGGGAGCGAAGAACGCGGTGTCGGCGATGCCGGTCGACTTCAGGTACTCCTGCGCCTTGCGGGCGATGTTGCGCGGGTCGCGCGAGTACGCCTCACCGGTCAGCGGGTCGTGCACGAAGAAGTTGATGATCAGCGTCTTGTCCCGGCGGAACGGGTCGATGTACGCCGTGGTCGGGTCGGGCAGCAGCGACATGTCCGACTCGTGGATCTGCTGGAAGCCGCGGATCGACGAACCGTCGAACTGCAGGCCGTCCTCGAAGACCTCGGGACCGAATGACGACACCGGGACGGTGAAGTGCTGCATGATGCCCGGCAGGTCGCAGAACCGGACATCGATGAACGCGACGCCCTCGTCCTTGACGTAGGCGAGCAGCTCCTCAGCGCTGGAAAACATACATACTCCTCGGGGTGGCTCAGAGATTGTTCTGAACGTAGGCCCTGCCGATTACTCGGCCGTGACCCCAATGTTTCGCGGATGTTACGCCCAGCGTGTCCGCGCTGACCCACTGGTGTGGGCGGGCAGGGGAGTGAGATCCCGGGCCGCCTCGGTAGCCTCGTCATCATGGCATCATCTGCACAGTCCGGGGCAGGACCCACCGACGATTTCCGATATCCGGGCAATCGCCTGGGCCTGCCCGAGGCCGGTCCGCGGTCGGTGGCCGGCTGGGGGCGACGCATCGTCGCGCTCTTCGTCGACTGGCTGATCGCCGGCCTGATCGCCTCCGCGATCGTCAGCAAACCCCTCTGGGGTGGCGGCAACGACCTCAGCACCGCCCAACTGGTCACCTTCTTCGCGATGACCGCGATCCTCACCGGCCTGGGCGGCGCCACCATCGGCCACCGCCTGCTAGGCCTCCGCGTCATCCCCACCACCAAACAGGGCGGCACCGGCTACGCGGCCCAGGTAGGCCTCCTCGGCGGCGCGATCCGAGCCCTGCTCATCTGCCTGGTCATCCCCGCGGTCATCTACGACCGAGACCGCCGAGGCCTCCACGACAAAGCCGCCAACACCGTCGTGGTCCGCCGCTGACCTGTACTTCGCCCTGCCGCCGCTGCCCATGTGCCGAAGATCACGCCAGCGGGTGAGATGGAGGAGGTGCGTGGGCGGAGTACTAGCGTTTGGTCAGGAGGAGTTGGACGTCGTCCAGGTAGCCGGCTCGGAAGCCGGCTTCGGAGTAGGCGAGGTAGAACTCCCACATGCGGCGGAAGGTGGGGTCGAAGCCGAGGTCGGCGATCTGGGGCCAGTGGTCGATGAAGCGGTCGCGCCAGACGCGGAGGGTGCGGGCGTAGTCGGCGCCGAGGTGGCGGATCACGTGGGCCTGCAGGCCGGTGTGCTCCGCGGTGATCTGCTCGATCACCTTCACGGACGGGATGAGGCCGCCCGGGAAGATGTACTTCTGGACCCAGCTGAAGGTGTTGCGGGTGGCGAGCATCCGCTCGTGCGGCATCACGATCGCCTGGACGACGGCGATCCCGCCCGGGGCGAGCCGCCGCTCGATCGCGTCGAAGTACACCGGCCAGTACTTCTCGCCGACCGCCTCGATCATCTCCACGCTCAGTACCGCGTCGAACACGCCGATCTGGTCGCGGTAGTCACGCAGCGCGACCTGGACGCGATCGCTGACCCCCGCGTCAGCGATCCGTCGCTGGGCGAGCAGCGCCTGCTGGGACGCGATGGTGATCGCCGTCACCCACGCGCCCCGCTGAGCCGCGCGGATCGCCAGGCTGGCCCACCCGCACCCGATGTCGAGCACGCGTGACCCGGACCGCACCCCCGCGGCGTCCAGGATCGAGTCGAGCTTGCGGAGCTGGGCCTGTGACAGTTCGTCGTACGACGCGGTCGCCAGGTCGGCGGTGACGTCGTCGAAGTAGGCGGCGGAGTACGTCAGCGACGGGTCGAGGAACTCCGTGAACATCGCGTTGCTCAGGTCGTAGTGGCGGCTGACGTTCTCGCGGGCGCCGGCGCGGTCGTTCTCCTGGTCGGTGGGCAGGCTCCGGGTGACGAGCCAGCGCAGCGACTGGGCCCACTTCGGCAGCAGGCGGCGGTCCTGGTCGGAGCTGAACCGCTCGGCGAACGGCATCAGCAGATCCGCCAGGTCGGTCCCGGGCTCGGGGTCCCAGTCACCGGCCAGGTACGCCTCGCCGAACCCGGAGCCGGCGTCCTGCCCGAGCCGGTCGAGGAACGGCCCGGTGCGGTGCACGAGCATCCCCGGACCACCCCGGCCGTACGTCCGGTTGTCCATCGTGATGGTGGCAGGCAGATCCCGCGCGATGAAGCGGATCGCGGCGGCCGCCCCGGCCCGGCGTACCGGGTTCGAGCGCGGTGGCGCCAGCGAGGGCCACGTCTCCACGGCCGGTTCGTGCACCGCGGGGTAAAGATCGGTCATCTGTCTACCTCTGGTTTCAGCCGTTCCTGGTCGCACCCTAAGGCCGGTGGATGGCTATCGGGCGCGACACGAGGAGCGGGAGCTTCAGCCGGCGGCCGGCCGGGCGCCGGTACTCCGGGTCGTGGCCGAGGTCAGCGAAGCCTTGCCGAAGCGCACGCTGACGTACGCCGCGGCGCCCTGGGGCGGGAACTGGTACACCTTGGGAGCGCCCGCCCAAGGGGACTCGGGGTACAGGCTCGATCCGACCCGCAGTACGAGAGGCGGGCCGGACGGCAGCGCAGCGAAGGGCTCAGCGGCCCTTCATGGCCTGACGGGCGCCCTTCATGCTGGTCGGCACCGGGCCCTTCGGCATCGGCACCTGCGGGCGGACGGCGTCGAGCGCCTTCAGCCGCTGCAGCAGGTCGGTGATCTCGGACGGCTGCAGGGCGGCCGGGAGCTTCATCACGTGCTTGGTCAGCTTGCGGATGTCGATCTCGCCCTCGCCCTGGCCGGCGACGATCTGGATCACCGGCGCGCCGCCCGCGACCCGGGTGTGCTTCTTGCCCTCGGCGGCGAGCAGGTTCTTCACCCGGCTCGGCTGGCCCTCGCCGACCAGGACGATGCCCGGGCGGCCGACCACGCGGTGCACGATGTCGGCGTTCTTGGTGACCGCGACGGCGGGCGTCACGTTCCAGCCCCGGCGCAGCGTCTGCAGCGCGGAGGCCGCGGCGCCGGCCTGGCCCTCGATCTGGCTGTACGCCGCCTTCTCCACCCGGCGGCCGAAGATGATGGTCGCGGCCAGGAAGCCGAGCGCGACGCCCAGCGGGATCCAGACCAGCAGCGGCCCGACGAACACGCCGAGGGCCACGAACACGACGACGACGCCGAGGAAGATCCCGGCGAGCACCAGACCGATCCGCGGGTCGGACTTCTTGGTCAGCTGGTACGCCGACCGGATCTGCTTCAGCCGGCTCGTCTTCTCGGCGGGCGCGTCGTTCTTGGCCATCTCTACCTTGTCTTCGTCAGGCGGTTCAGTCGGTCAGGCGGTCTGGGTGGTCTGTGCCGTGGAAGCCGCCGACGTCATCCGGGACTCCACAGCCTGACGGTACAGCCGACCGGCCCGGTACGACGAACGCACCAGCGGTCCGGACATGACTCCGGCGAAGCCGATCTGCTCGGCCTCCTCCTTCATCTCGACGAACTCCTCGGGGCGCACCCAGCGCTCGACCGGGTGGTGCCGCACGGACGGACGCAGGTACTGGGTGATCGTGATGATCTCGCAGCCCGCTCCGTGCAGGTCGCGCAGCGCCTGGCTGACCTCGTCGCGGGTCTCGCCCATGCCGAGGATCAGGTTCGACTTGGTGACCAGGCCGTAGTCGCGGGCCTGGGTGATGACGTCCAGCGAACGCTCGTAGCGGAAGCCGGGGCGGATCCGGCGGAAGATCCGCGGCACCGTCTCGACGTTGTGCGCGAACACCTCGGGGCGGGACGAAAACACCTCGGCCAGCTGCTCGGGGACCGCGTTGAAGTCGGGGGCGAGCATCTCGACGCCGGTGCCCGGGTTCTGCGCGTGGATCTGGCGGATGGTCTCGGCGTACAGCCAGGCGCCGCCGTCCTCCAGGTCGTCGCGGGCGACGCCGGTGACGGTCGCGTAGCGCAGGCCCATCTTGGTGACGGACTCGGCGACCCGCCGGGGCTCGTCACGGTCGAGGGCGAGCGGCTTGCCGGTGTCGATCTGGCAGAAGTCGCACCGCCTGGTGCACTGGTCCCCACCGATCAAGAAGGTGGCCTCGCGGTCTTCCCAACACTCGAAGATGTTCGGGCAGCCGGCCTCCTGGCACACCGTGTGGAGCTCCTCGGACTTCACCAGCGCTTGAAGCTTCTGGTACTCCGGGCCCATCCTGGCGCGCGTCTTGATCCACTCGGGTTTGCGCTCGATCGGGGTCTCCGCGTTGCGCACTTCGAGTCTGAGCAGTTTCCGTCCTTCTGGAACGATCGTCACGCCCACCAGAGTACGCGGCGCGCCGGGTGACCCGGCCGCCCACCCGTAGGCTGGTCAACCATGTCCGCCTCCCAGCCCGGGACGCCGCCGGCGACCGGTACGCCGAACACCGAGTGGCTCCGCCCGGGGCCGACCCGCGGCGAGCAGCGCCGGGACATCCTCCTCGGCCTCGGGATGGCCGCGGCCGGCGTCTTCGGCACAGAGCTGGCCAAGGGCACCTCACCCGGTCCGGTGGAGATGGGGGCCGGAGGCATCGAGGCGTACGTGCTGAGCGCGGCCGTCGCGCTGCCGCTGTGCTTCCGCCGCCGGTATCCGCTGACCGTGCTGCTGGTCGTGTCGGTGCTGTTCTTCACGTCCGGTGAGCGGGTGCCGTTCGCCTTCGCCGGCAACCTGGTGACGCAGATCTCGCAGTTCATGGCCCTGTACTCCGCGGCCGCGTGGGCGAAGGACCGCCGCCGGATGAAGGTGACGATGGTGGTCGTCTTCGTCGGCATGTTCGTCTGGCTGTTCCACGGGTTCGTGGAAGCCCTGCAGACCGACGCGATCAAGGGTGCCGACCAGGGCATGCTCTCGCCGTACGTGTCGTTCGTGCTGCTGAACTTCGCGCTCAACGCCCTCTACTTCTTCGGCGCCTACTTCTGGGGCCGGACCGCGTGGGGCGTGGCCCGGCAGCGGCACGAGCTCGAGCAGCAGGCGATGGAGCTGTCCGCCCAGCAGCAGGAGAACGCCCGGCGCGCGGTGATCGACGAGCGGCTGCGGATCTCCCGCGAGCTGCACGACGTGGTCGCGCACCACATCAGCAGCATCGGCATCCAGGCCGGGGGAGCCCGGCGGGTGATGGCCTCCGACCCGGAAGCGGCCAAGAACGCGCTGAGCGTGATCGAGAACTCCAGCCGGACCGCGGTCAATGAGATGCGGCAGCTCCTCGGCATGCTCCGCGCGGCTGACCCGGACCTCGACGAGGAGATCGGAATACCGGCATTGAAGGCTCCGCAGGCGGGTGCGGACCGGCTGCCCGCTCTGGTCGCCACGGCCGGCGGGGAGGGCCTGTCGGTCGGTTTCCACCAGATCGGGCAGCCGGTCACTCTGCCGGAGACGATCTCGGTGTCGGTCTACCGGATCGTGCAGGAGGCCCTGACGAACGTACGGCGGCACTCGACCGCGCGCTCCGCCCACGTCACGCTGCGTTATCTCGGTGACACCGCGGTCGAGGTCGAGGTGATCGACGACGGCCGCCCGAAGCACGCACCGGTCGGCAGCCGGCTCGGCCACGTCGGCATCCGTGAGAGGGTCGGCCTGCTCGGCGGCGAGAGCGAGATCGGGCCTCGTCCGGTCGGCGGCTTCCGCGTCCGTGCCCGGCTCCCGCTGCAGCCTTCCTCGCCGTCCACCGGTGAACCGCAGACCCCCGAGGATTCCGGGGTAGACAGTTCCGCCGTCGAAGGAGCACAGCAATGAGCGAGGCCGGTACGCCGATGCGCGTGCTGCTGGTGGACGACCAGGATCTGGTCCGGGCGGGGTTCCGGATGATCCTGTCGGTGGAGCCCGACATCCAGGTGGTCGGGGAGGCCGCCGACGGCGAGAAGGCGGTCGAGCTGGCGACCGAGCTCCGCCCGGACGTGGTCCTGATGGATGTGCAGATGCCCGGGCTGGACGGGATCGCCGCGACCCAGCGGATCGTCTCCGCCGATGCGGGCAGGGTGGTGATCCTGACCACCTTCGACCGGGACGACTACCTGTTCGAGTCACTCGGTGCCGGGGCCAGCGGCTTCCTGCTGAAGAACACCGCACCCGAGGACCTGGTCGAGGCGATCCAGGTGGTCCACTCCGGCCACGCCTTGCTGGCCCCCGAGGTGACCCGACGGGTGATCAAGCGGTTCACCGGCGGCGGTGAACGCGTCTACCGCCCGGACCTGGTCGCCGACCTGACCGAGCGCGAACGCGAGGTCCTCGGCCTGATCGCCCGCGGCCTGACCAACACCGAGATCGCCGCCCAGCTCTTCGTCGGCGAGGCCACCGTCAAGACCCACGTCTCCCGCGTCCTCCTCAAACTAAGCCTCCGCGATCGCGTCCAAGCAGTCGTCTTCGCCTACGAATGCGGCCTCGTTGTACCAGGCGACGAACACTGAGCGGCGCCTCCGACAACGTTTGGGGCTACGCCCGCTGGGCGCCGATCCACACACGCTCCGCCTCGGCGAGGAACTGGTCGAACCACGGATCCGTGGGCTGGAGAACGAACTTCGGTTCGCCTTCAGCCTGGCAGGTGTAGTACTCCACGAAGATCGCTGATGTCGGTCCGCGCTGGATCTCTGGAGCATCGACGGCGATCACGCCGGTAGCTATCGGATGCGCGGTGAGGCGGACTTCAAGGGAGCCGCCGGTGGCCACTGCCAGTTCGGCCAGTAAGCGCAGGGATTGCTCGATGCGAGCTTTGGCCGTGTCCTGGGACCGCTCGGCGTAGTACCGCCCGGCGGCGATGCCGACCGCCGGCGAGCTGGGTTCGATGAGGAGGAACCGGATCTTGCAGCCGCGCTGGAGCCACTTCTCGAATCTCGTGTAGTTCTCGGTCAGCAACGTCGTGCGGGCGACGCCGGTGATGAACAGATCCTTCGCGGACTCCATCGACGTGAGGAGTTCGGGCCCGAACGAATCGACGAAGCTGGGCCGGGCGATCGCGTCGAGTCGCTGCTGGTGGGTTGGCGGCCACGGCGTACCCGCGACCCAGAGTCGCTCGGCCTGCCGCTCATAGAAGCTGAACCAGCCGCCGGCGGATTCGTCGAATCGCATGATCGGTCCGGGCTCGCCGGCGGGATGATGCTCAGCGTGCTGGATGGTGATGCTGGCCGACTTCGTACCGCGTAACAGGTTCACGCCGAGAGGCGGCACGAACTGCGCCACCCGGATCTCCAGATCTCCGCCGGTACTGGCTTGTAGCTCGTCCAGTTCCTCCAGCGTGGTCCTGATGCGCTGGGACAGCAGCGCCGTACGTCCAGGGGGACGAACCAGGGTTCCCTGGCGAACCAACTGCTCGTCAGTCGGGTCCAGCAGGAGCACGCGGAGCCTGGCGCCGCGAGTCAGCGCCCGGTAGAAGTCGTCGCGGGAGCCCTGGATCGTCCGAGCCATGGCGATCCCGATGAGGAGAATGTCGTTCGCTTCGGCTCGCTGCCTGGTCAGGTCCTCCGGGAATTCGCGCAGCAGTACTTCGCGGGAGGCCGCGCCGGCCGTCGCGATCTCGGCGACCAGCTTGCGGGACTTGATCTGAGCAAACGCCAGCGCGGCCAGCAGGGCGAGGATGGCGGCGCTCAGCACGTTCATGCCGGCGACATCGACGATGCCCAGCACCGTGAAGACAGCGGCCGTGAGGGTCAGCAGCCAGAGGTCGACGTTCTCATCGGTCAACAGGCGGTGGGCGGCACGCAGAATCGCGCGGACGGATTTCACCTGCCAACCGTATGGCGAGCCGGTGTCGCTTGGCGGCCACTCCGAGAGTGTCCCGGGATCGACCGGTCGGGGTGGTGGTCCGCCCTGGGGATGACCTGGGTGATCACTCTGCTGGGCGACGTGCGGTGGGGTGGGTGCTGACTAGCGTGGGAGTCACTTCCTGACGGGAGTGGCTGGGCGTAGGCCCGGTCAGGGGGCCGGAGCAGTAGAGGATCGGTGAACGGGATGCTGAGCGTGGCTGGGTTGACCCGGCGGTTCGGTGATCACCTTGCCTTGGATGACGTGAGTTTCGACGTCGTACCGGGTCGGATGACCGGGTTCGTGGGGGCGAACGGCGCCGGTAAGACGACGACGATGCGGATCATCCTCGGCGTGCTGGCCGCGACCAGTGGCGAGGCGCGGTGGAACGGGGCTCGCCTGACCCAGGAGCTCAGGCGCGACTTCGGCTACATGCCGGAGGAGCGAGGGCTGTACCCGAAGATGAAGATCCGCGACCAGCTGGTGTTCTTCGGGCGCTTGCACGGGATGGACTCGACCCGGGCCGCCGAGCGGACCGACAAGATCCTCGGCCGGCTGGGCCTGGCGGAGCGAGCGGGGGACGTGCTGGAGACGCTGTCGCTGGGCAACCAGCAGCGCGTCCAGATCGCCGCCGCCCTCGTGCACGAGCCGATCGCGCTGGTGCTGGACGAGCCGTTCAGCGGACTCGACCCGCTCGCCGTCGACGCGATGGTGGACCTGCTCCGCGAGGAGGTCACGCCGGAGGTCCCGGTGCTCTTCTCCAGCCATCAGCTCGAGCTGGTCGAGCGCCTGTGCGACGACCTTGTGGTGCTCTCCCGGGGCAAGGTCGTTGCCGCCGGCTCCGTTGCGGAACTCGCCGCCGGGCCGACAGCGACGTACCGGATGGTGGTGGACGGCGACGCCGGCTGGCTGCGTGACGTCGCGGGCATCAAGGTGCGGGACGTGGCCGGCGCGACCGCGCTGTTCGACGTGGAGGTCGCGGGCCAGGAGCAACAGATTCTGCAGCAGGCTCTCAGCCGCGGGGCGGTGCTCGAGTTCGGGCCCGAGCGCGTGGCGTTGAGCGACGTCTTCCGGGAGGCGACCCGATGAGTACCCAGACCCAGAACAAGGCGAACCAGGAACAAGCGACGCCGCGCAAGGCGACCCCGCGCAAGGAGACCCTCCGGCACCCGTGGCAGCTGGTGGCGCAGCGCGAGATCAGCACCAAGCTGCGGGACAAGACCTTCATCGGGTCGACCGCGTTCATGCTGATCATCGTGATGGCGGCGGTGATCATTCCCGCGCTGATCGCGGGCAACAACAACCCGGACAAGATCGCGGTACTGAACGACGCCGGCGCCAAGGTCGTCCAGACGGCCGACGCGATCAAGGGCGGCGAAAGCTACGAGGTCACCCGCGCGGAGGATCCGGCCGCGGCCGAGCGGATGGTGGTCGACGGCGACGTCAAGGCCGCGCTGCTGCCGGGCGACAACGGGTACGTCGTACTCGGCGACGACCGGGTCGACACGGACCTGCAGAACAGCCTGCGCGAGGCGGCGGTCAACCTGGGGATGGAGCAGAACGCAGCCCAGGCAGGGTTGACGCCGGAGCAGTTGCGGGCGAACACGCAGGTGCAGGAGCGGCTGCTCAATCCGGGACCGCTGCCCGAGATCGTGGCGGACTTCGTCAACATCGGCCTCGCGCTGGTCTTCTACATGACGGCGCTGGGCTTCGGCATGATGATCGCGCAGAGCGTCGTCCAGGAGAAGGAGAGCCGGGTCGTCGAGATCCTCGCCGCCGCGGTGCCCATCCGGGCGCTGCTGTGGGGCAAGGTGATCGGCAACACCGTGCTCGCGCTCTCGCAGATCGTGGTGATCGCGGCGGCCTCGTTGATCGGGCTGCTGGCAACGGATCGAGCCGACATCCTCGAGGTGATCGCGCCGGTGGCAGGCTGGTTCGTGGTGTTCTTCGTGCTCGGGTTCGTCGCGCTCGCGGGGTTGTGGGCGGTGGCGGGTTCGCTGGCCACCCGGCAGGAGGATCTCGGCTCGACCACCCTGCCCGGTCAGATGATCCTGATGATCCCGTTCTTCTTCTCGGTGTTCGCCGGGGCGGAGGCCAAGACGGTTGCGTCGTTCATCCCGATCGCGTCGTCGATGGCGATGCCGGGCCGGATGCTGACCGAGAACGTGCCGGTCTGGCAGCCGTTGCTCGCCATCCTGGTACTGCTGGTGGCAACGGTCCTGATCGTGCGCCTCGGGGCGCGCCTGTACGAGCGGACGCTGCTGCAGACCGGCCGCCGGCTCGGTTACCGAGAGGCGATTGCGATCAAGGCGTCCTGACTTATCGTCACAGGATCGCGAGCGTTACAGGAATTTTGTAGTCTGTGACAAAACCGCAATACGCGACAACTGTGTGTGGGGACGGCAACTCGACTACGGTCACAACGCATGAACGTCGAGCTGCGCCACCTGCGGGTGGTGGTCCTGGTGGCAGAAGCGGGGTCCGTCGGACGGGCCGCCCGCTGGCTGAAGGTCAGCCAGCCGAGCCTGACCGCGCAGCTGAAACGGATCGAGTCGGCGTTCGGCGGTGAGCTGTTCGAGCGCTCCCGCACCGGAGTCACCCCCACACCGCTGGGCCGGTACGCCGTGGACCGGGCGCGGGCGATCCTCGTCGACGTCGATCATCTGTCCGCGACGGTGTCGGCGATGACCGCGGTGGAGTCGAGCGCGGTCCGGCTCGGCGGGTTCCCGACGGCACCGATGTCGGGGATCGCCGGCCGGCTGCGCGACCACGGCGACATCGAGCAGGTCAGCATCGAGGTCGAGTGGGCCACCAGCGTGCTGCTCCAGCAGCTGGGGAGCGGCCGGCTCGACTTCGCCCTGCTGCGGGAGTTCCCCGGCTTCGAGCTGCGGCTTCCGACCGGGGTCGACGCGTGCACGATCGTGGAGTCCGAGAGCGCCTACGTCGTGATGGCGGCGGATCACCCGCTGGCGGTCTCGACCAGGCACCGCGCCGAGATCGACCTGGCCGATCTGTCCGACGAGGAGTGGATCGGCGAACCACCGGACGACAGCGGTTTCCACGTGCTCTTCCGCGCCGCCTGCGAAGAGGCTGGATTCGCCCCGAAGGTCGAGCACCACTCGGTGGATACCTCCGTGCTGATGGGCTTCGTCACCAGTGGCCAGGGCGTCGCGCTGATCTCGCCCACGTCGTACCGGATGCTCTCCAGCGACGTGACGACCCGGCCGCTGGTCGGCGACCCGATCCACCGGCGCCTGATGCTTGCCTGGAGCACCGAGTCACCGCGCGCGCAGATGGCGCCGGACGTCTGCCAGATGGCGATCCGCGCCTACGACGAGGCCTTCGCCGAACACGCCCGCTGGGGCCAGCACCAGCGCATGCACGTCGCCTGAACTCACACAGAAGGCCGGCTCCCTCGGGGGTGCCGGCCTTCTGTGTGTGCTTCGGCTGTGATTCGGGGGTCAGGCGCCGGCCGGGCGGAACTGCCCTGGCATGTCCATGATCCGCGGGCCCTGCGGTCGCGCCGCCTCGGAAACCGGAGGATTCTCGAACGCTCCCACGTGGAACTCGCCGGTGTCGTCGACATCCGGCCCGTCCATCCGCTCCCGGTACTGCTGCCCCATCTGCTCATTGCGCACCGGCCGCTGCCCGGTCGCCGCCACGTCGTACTGCGGCGCTGCGGCGGCCTTCGGGGCTTCATGCTCAGGAGCGGAGGCCGCCGGTACCTCCGGCGTCGCGGCCTTGGGCTCGGGGTGCGCGGCCGGCTCCGGTGCCGCGGCCTTCGGCGCCTCGGGCTGGGCTGCCGTCGGAACCTCCGGCGCGGCGGCCTTCGGCACCTCGGGTTGCGCAGCCCGAGGTACGTCGGGCTGCGAAGCCTGCGGTACGTCGGGCTGTGCAGGGGTGCTCGGTACACGGGATGCCGGTGCAACCGGGGAGGCCGCAGCAGCAGGCGTGGGCGCAGCGGGTGCGGGTGAGCCTGCGCTGGGGGAGGCGGGTGCCGGCGGGGACGGTGAGGATGCTGCTTGCGCGGCCGAGGCGGGAGCGGGCGCGACCTGGGTCTCGTCGTCAGCGCTTCCGGTGCCCTCAGCAACAGTCTCGTTGTCGGCAGTCGCCTGACGGTCAGCTTCTTGGACCGTCACGTCCTCCTCGGCTGTCTTGTTCGGCTCGTCCGGCTTGCTCGTTGCCTCGTCGCGAGATTCGGCGGCGGGAACGGTCACGGTCTCGTCGCGATCCGTCGGCACGAGCACGGTCTCGTCGGCGCTGTCCCCGGCCTCCGTCTCTTCGCCCGCGCGGCGGTACTCCGAGGTGTCGTCCCGCCCCTCGTCCACCGCGTCGTGGTCGACGCCCGACGTGGCGAATTGCGCGGTCTGCTCGTCCGCCTGGTTCCGCGGCGGGTACGGTGCCGGGTCCTCGTCGAACAGGTCGTCGTAGTTGCTGTTCCCGAAGTTGTTGCCGAACCGGGTGTCCGCGGCAGGCTGATAGTCGCCCCCGGCAACCGGATACTCCCCGGTCACGTCCGCCTCCTGTGCCTGCGCCAGTTCCTGCTCGCGCTGGAGCCGGTCTGCCTCGGCGCGATCACGCCGCCGGCGCTGCACCGCCTGGACGATCAGCTGGATCCCGAAGACCAACGAGATCACCGCGAGGATCGGCACCACACCGTTCAGCGTGTACTGCTTGATCCCGTCGATCATCCCGGTCGTCACACCCGGGACGTCGTTCAGGAAGTTCGTCATCCGGTTGGGGATCCAGTGCACGGTGTAGACCATCGCGCCGAAGGTCAGCGCCGCACCGAGCGCCGCGGCACCCGAGAAGTACGACACCACGGTCCAGAAGATCAGCGCCCCGATGCCATAGGCAAGCGCCATCTCCTTCGCGTTCAGCTTGACACCGCCGTCCGCCGCGAGGACGCCGAACATCGCAGGCCCGGCGAGCGCTACGGCGATGCCAAGGAGGAAGCCGAGAAATTTGGACACATCCCCACCGTAGCGACGTTTCCTCTCCGCACCCCGCCGACACTTCGCGCAATCTTTACGTCTAACCCCGCGCGTATCCCCACGTGATCCCCCAGCAACACACCCACACCACCCCACCCCGCGCACTCCCCGCACCACCCCAGTCACACACGGCAGTCCCGCGAATCTCCCGCCCACCGGCATGAATACCAAACACCTCGCAGTGCTGCGGGCTTTGCCGGCACCATCTCGCACTACCCCGGGCACTGCGCGCACCACCCCGCCGTACTGCGGGGTGGTGGGAGGGCGCCATCCCGCACCAGCGTGCTCCCCTTCGCGCCGGGTTTGTTCCATGCAGACGCAAATGCCAGCCTCGACGGACCAGCCCTCCAACCTCCCGGGCAGGGCTCTGCCGACGGAGCATCTCGTTGGAGCTCCGTCGGGCCCCGGCGAGCAATTCCAATAAGGCTCGTCAAGAACGCATGCTGGTCTGGAGATCGCCAAAGAGACGGCGGGGACGCGGGCCAGGCGGAGCGGCGGACGCGGTCCACCTCCGCCGACAGGTATGGCGCCACCCGCCTCGCGCTGAACCGCCTCCGCCAGCAGAAGGCGTCCACAGGTCACCGCCGTCGCCGGATGGTCGACCGCAGGTCACCGCCATCCCCAGGTGGTCGACGGCAGGTCACCTCCGACGTCAGGTGGTCGTCCGGAGGCTCACCCGCAACGTCGGGCGGCGGTTGTTCGCCGGTGGGCCGTCAGACGGTCAGGCCGTAGGTGATGCCTGCTGGGGTCGGGTCGTCCTCGTGGTCCAGGTCAGGGGTGCGCTCGTACTCTTCCCAGGCGAGCAGCTTGTCCAGGTTCCGGCGTACCGGTTCGAGGACTTCGGCGATCGGGACGTCGCGCCCCAGCTCCTTGGAGAGCGTGGTGACGTCGGCGTCGGAGATGCCGCACGGGACGATCCGGTCGAACCAGGCAAGGTCGTTGTCGCAGTTCAGCGCGAACCCGTGCATGGTGACGCCCTGCGCCACCCGGATCCCGATCGCCGCGATCTTCCGCTCGCGCCCGCGTTCGTCCGCGGGAACCCAGACGCCACTGCGCCCCTTCACCCGTCCGGTCCGAACGCCGAGCTCGGCACACACCGCGATCAGGGCTTCCTCGAGCCTGCGAACGTAGTCCACGACGTACACGTGTGAGGCCAATTTCACGATCGGGTAGCCGACCAGTTGGCCCGGGCCGTGCCAGGTGATCTTGCCGCCCCGGTCGACGTCGACCACCGGCGTACCGTCCATCGGCCGCTCGTGCGGCTCGGTGCGCTTGCCGGCCGTGTAGACCGGCGGGTGCTCGAGCAGGATGACCGTGTCGGATCCGGTGCCCTCGGCAACTTCCGCGTGCAGGCGGCGCTGCTCGGCCCACGCCTGCTCGTAGTCGACCGCGTCGGCGCCGAAGCCGGCCTCCACATAGTTGATAGCCCTCACGCCTTCGAGTGTATGCGGACCGCCGCGGCGCCGTTCGCCCCCGTCCACAGGACGCCGATCCGGCCGCTTGCTGTGGATAACTTCGGCGGCCGCGACACCGATTCGTGCACTCTCTTGGGCATGGCACTCGAAGACATCGCCGGCTACAGCTTGCGCCGTGGGCTCGGGTCCGGATCGGTCGGCGCCGTCTGGCTGGTCCGGGACCTCGCCTCCGGCCGGCACGCTGTGCTCAAACGCATCCCCAAGTCCGCTGTCCCTTCGCCCAATGACTTCCGCGACGACCTGGCCCGCGCCCGGGGCATCGACCATCCACACGTGGCCCGCCTGCTCGAAGTACGCCAGACCGACCGAGAATGGCTCCTCTTCAGCCAGTATGTCGCCGCCGGCACGCTGACGGCCCTCCTCCAACGACGGGGACCGCTTTCCTTGGACGAACTGGTGACCCTCATCAGCCCGCTCGCTCAAGGGCTGGCGGCAATGCATCGCGCCGACCTAACCCACACCCGCCTGAGCTCGGACAACATCATGTTCGACGCCGACGGCCGCCCCGTCCTAACCGACCCAGGCCTCCGCATGACCTCCCAGAACACCCCAGCCGACGACCTCAAAGCCCTAGGCGCCCTAGCCCTCCATTCCGGAGCGGACCCCAAACTCTTCCCGTCCACCCTCTTCATCACCCCCGGCGACGACATCGCCCAACACCTCCTCTCCCTGACCCCACCCACCCCCATAGACCTCGGCTTCACCCCGACCACCCCCCACCCGGCAACCACCACCCCGGAGTCGACCGCCCAGGCAACCGCCGCCCCGGCAACCGCCTCCCCGGAGACAACCGGCCCGGCGACCACCAATCCCGAGTCGACGAGCCTTGGCTCCATCGGCTCTGGCTCTACCAGGACTGGCACCGCCGGGCGTCGGCTGGCCGGCCTGCGGTCGCCTGGCCTGGGATCCGCCCGCGCTGGGCTCACCGGCTCCGGCCGGGATCGAGGGGTAGTGGGTCGTGGGGGAGTGGATGGTCCGGGGACCACCATGGGCCGCGTGGTGCGTGGGGTCACGCGTGGCGGCTCCTCACGGCGAACGAGGGCTGCGCGCGTTCGCAGTACGGGGACGATGGGGGCTCACCGGGATGGATCTGTTGCGAGGGTTCGAGAAGGCTTGCTGGCAAGGCGTTCTGCTTACGGAATCCTGGCGGCCTGCGGAGTCGCTGCGCTCATCGTGCTTGGCATTGGTCTTGCAACGGTCGGTGTACTGGGGCAACCAGCAACAGGGTCGACGACAACCGCAGGCACCCAGCAGAGCTCCTCAGCAACAAGTCCGGGCGAGAGCGCGAGCCCGGGGCCGGTCACGACTGCTGGCAAGCCGGGGGAGCCTCCGGGGAATTCCACGCGGGCGGCTGAGGACAGCAAGCGGTGGTTGCAGACTCTGCAGAGCCTTGACCGCCGCAGATCGCAAGCGTTCTCCACCTTGAATCCGGCTGGCCTCGACGCGATCTACGTGCCCGGTAGTCCGCCGTGGTCGTCCGACCGATCTCTGCTTGCCTCCTACCGGAAACAGCAGGTTCGCGTGGAAGGCCTACGCATGCAGATCGAAACACTCGTCGTCGAACACCCGGGCGACGAGACCGTCGTACTCCGAATCGTCGACCGGCTGATCGCCGGAGCGGCTGTGACCGGTTCCGGCCAACGAACACCGCTCCCAGCTGGTTCACCAACTACCCGCCGAATAACCCTCACTGCCACCAACACCAGTTGGCGAATCTCAGCAATCACCACCACGTGACCGAGAACTCCAGCCAACGACCAGACCACCTTTGTGGTGGTGGGGGCTAGCGGGTGAGGGCGGAGGCTAGAGCTTCGGGGGAGGTGGGGTGGGTGAAGGTGAAGCCGGTGGATTGGAGGGTGGTGGGGAGGGCTCGTTTGCTGCCGATGAGTTCCCAGGCGAATTCGCCGAGTGCGGTAGTGAGGGCGATGGCGGGGATCGGGATGAAGGCCGGGCGGTGGAGGGCGGCGGCCAGATCCTTGGTGAACTGGCTGTTTCTGACGGGATTGGGGAGGACGACGTTCACGGGGCCGCTGACCTGGTCGTTCTCGGCCGCGTGGCGGACTGCTCGGAGCCAGTCCGTCAGGGAGACGACGGGGAAGAACTGCTTGCCGGAACCCAGCCGGCCGCCGACGCCGAGGCGGAAGGGGAGGGAGAGGAGTTGGAAGGAGGGGGCGGCGCTGTCCAGGACGAAGCCGGTCCGGAGGGTGGCGACGCGGCAGCCGGCTTCGCGAGCCGGGTCGGCGGCGCCTTCCCAGAGACGGACAACGTCGGAGAGGAAGCCTTCGCCGAGCGGGGTCTCCTCGGTGAGGATCTGATCGCCGCAGTCCCTGCCGTAGCCGCCGGTTCCGCTCTGGGTCAGGAAGACGGGTGGGCGTTCCATCTGGGCGGCCGCGGCGGCCAGGGTTGAGGTGGTGCTGACTCTGCTCTCGCGGATTGTCTTCTTGTACGTCGGGGTCCACGGCCGGCCGATGTTCGCGCCGGCGACGTTGATCAGGACGTCGGCTCCGTCGAGAGCGGCTGGATCCAGTTGGCCCTTGGCGGGGTCCCAGCGGACCTCGCTCGGCTGGCTCGGGGCGCGGCGTACGAGCCGGACGACCTGGTGGCCGTCGGCAAGCAGATCGCGCGCGAGGGACTTGCCGAGGAAGCCGGAAGAACCAGCCAGCACGTACTTCATCGTCAGATCCTCCCGGGATCGACTCGGAGTTCATCAACCCGCCACCAGGTCGCCGACGCGTCGAGCCTGCCACGCCGGGCAACCCGCCGTGCAGAGTGACTCGCCGCCCGGCGGTCCGGTACCCGGGTTAGTCGTCGTCGATGTAGGCGGGGCGCCGGTTCGCTCTGGTTGCTGCCATCGACGCTCAACGTTGCTGGCTGGGTGGAAAGGCGCCGACCCGCCGCGTGAGGGGTGCTCAGGCGGCGGGTCGGCGACGGAGGTGGTGCGATGGTCAGCCGATGGTGCGGGCTGCCACTGGGTGATCAGACGTCGAACTGGGCTTCTTCCAGGCGCTGCTTGACCGCGGTCAGGTAGCGGGCGGCGTCGGCGCCGTCCACCAGGCGGTGGTCGTAGGTCAGGGCCAGGTAGACCATCTGGCGGATGGCGATGGTCTCACCCAGTTCCGGGTGGGTGATGACGACGGGGCGCTTGACGACCGCGCCGGTGCCGAGCATGCCCACCTGGGGCTGGTTGAGGATCGGGGTGTCGAAGAGGGCGCCGCGGCTGCCGGTGTTGGTGATGGTGAAGGTACCGCCCGCCATCTCGTCCGGCAGCACCTTGTTGTTGCGGGTGCGGTCGGCGAGGTCGGCGATCTTCTTCGCCAGGCCGGCGATGTTCAGGTCACCGGCGTTGTGCACGACCGGGACCATCAGGCCCTTCTCGGCGTCGACGGCGATGCCCAGGTGCTCGGCGGCGTGGTACGTCACCTCACCGGCCTCGTCGTTGATCGATGCGTTCAGCTTCGGGTACTGCTTCAGCGCGTCGATCGCGGCCAGCGCGAAGAACGGCAGGAAGGACAGCTTGACGCCCTCGCGGGCCTGGAACTCGGCCTTCTTGGCGTTCCGGAGCTTGGCGATCTCGGTGACGTCCACCTCGACCACGGTGGTCAGCTGCGCCGAGACGTGCAGCGAGTTGACCATGTGGTTGGCGATGGCCTTGCGGATCCGGCTCATCTTCTCGGTGGTACCGCGCAGCGGGCTGATCGCCGGAGCGGCCTTGGCCGGAGCCGACGAGGCCGCCGCTGGAGCCGAAGCCGCCGGAGCAGCAGCGGCGGCCGCCTTCTTGGCCTCGGCGGCGGCGATCACGTCCTGCTTGCGGATGCGGCCGCCCACGCCGGTGCCCTGTACTGCGCCGAGGTCGACCTGGTGCTCGGCGGCCAGCTTGCGGACCAGCGGGGTCACGTAGTTCGGGCCGTCAGAGGAGGAGCCGTTCGACGAGGCGGCCGGGGCTGGAGCTGAAGGTGCGGGGGCCGAAGGAGCCTGGGCCGGTGCCGACTGCGGGGCCGGAGCCTGCGCGGCGGGCTGGGCCGACTGCGGCGCGGGGGCCTGGGCGGCGGCCTGAGCAGCCGGTGCCTGAGCCGGAGCTGCCTGCGGGGCAGGAGCAGCAGCCGGAGCCTGGGCCGCGGGGGCCGCGGCGGGAGCGGGGGCGGAGGCCGGAGCAGCCTCAGCAGGAGCGGGGGCGGACTCGGCCGGAGCAGCGGCGGCCGGGGCGGAGGCGGCGGGAGCTGCGTCGCCGGAGCCGACGATTGCCAGCTCGGCGCCGACCTCGACGGTCTCGTCCTCGGCGACCTTGATCGCGAGCAGCTTGCCGGCGACCGGCGACGGGATCTCGGTGTCGACCTTGTCGGTGGAGACCTCGAGGAGCGGCTCGTCGACGGCTACGTCGTCGCCGACCTGCTTGAGCCAGCGGGTGACGGTGCCCTCGGTGACGCTCTCACCCAGCGCGGGCAGGGTTACCGACGTGCCGGAGGTGGCCTGGCCTGCGGCCGGAGCCTGCTCGGCCGGAGCCTGAGCAGCGGGAGCCTGAGCGGCCGGGGCCTGCTCGGCCGGAGCCTGAGCAGCGGGAGCCTGAGCGGCCGGAGCCTCCTGGGCGGGTGCGGCCGGAGCCTCGGCGGCAGGGGCCTCCTGAGCAGGAGCGGCGTCCGGGGTACCGGAGCTTTCGCCGGCGTCGCCGATCACGGCGAGCTCGGCGCCGACCTCGACGGTCTCGTCCTCGGCGGCCTTGATCTCCAGCAGGGTGCCGGCCACGGGCGAGGGGATCTCGGTGTCGACCTTGTCGGTCGAGACCTCCAGCAGGGGCTCGTCGACGGCAACCGTGTCACCGACCTGCTTGAGCCAGCGGGTGACGGTTCCTTCGGTGACGCTCTCCCCGAGGGCCGGCAGGGATACAGAGGTCGGCATGACGGTCGTTGCTCCTTCGTCTGATCGGTCGAGTGTCAGCCTACGGTGCCGCCGGAACGCGCGCCCGCCGGGTCACGGCGGACACGCCCGTCACAGCAGCACCAAACTCAGTCGTGGAAGTGCAAGGGCTTTCCGGCCAGCGCCAGATGCGCCTCGCCGAGAGCCTCGTTCTGGGTCGGGTGGGCGTGCACCAGCGGGGCGACGTCGGCGGGGAAGGCCTCCCAGTTGTAGATCAGCTGGGCCTCGCCGATCAGCTCGCCGACCCGGGAGCCGACCATGTGCAGGCCGACCACGGCGCCGTCCTTGGCGCGGACGAGCTTCACGAAGCCCTGGGTCTTGAGGATCTGGCTCTTGCCGTTGCCGCCGAGGTTGTAGTTGAGGATCTCGACGTTGCCGTACTTCGCCCTCGCCTGCTCCTCGGTGAGTCCGACGGAGGCGACCTCGGGCTCGGAGTACGTGACCCGCGGGATGCCGGCCTCGTCGATCAGGGCCGGGTTCAGCCCGGCGATGTGCTCGGCGACGAAGATGCCCTGCTGGAAGCCGCGGTGCGCGAGCTGCAGGCCGGGCACGATGTCGCCGACCGCGTAGACGCCCGGGACGCTGGTCTGCAGGTGCTCGTCGACAGTGACGAAGCCGCGGTCGAGGGCGACCCCGACCTCTTCATAACCCAGGCCGGCGGTGTTCGGGCCGCGGCCGACCGCGACCAGCAGCACCTCGGCCTCGATCACCTCGCCGCCGGCGACGGTCACCTTGACGCCGTTCTCGACCAGCTCGACGGACTCGAACGGCGTACCGGTCTTGAAGCCGATCTTGCGCTTGCGGAACGCGCGCTCGAGCGACTTGCTGCAGTCGGCGTCCTCGGACGGCACGAGCCGGGGGAGCGCCTCGACGATGGTCACCTTGGTGCCGAACGAGGTCCACGCGCTGGCGAACTCGACGCCGATCACGCCGCCGCCCAGGATCACCGCGGACTCGGGCACCCGGTCCAGCGTCAGCGCGTGCTCGCTGGCGATCACCCGCCGGCCGTCGAGCTCCAGGCCGGGTAGGGACTTCGAGTACGAGCCCGACGCGATGATCACGTTCTTGCCCGTGTACGTCGTACCGGCGACCTCGACCGTGGTCGGGGAGGTGAGCCGCCCCTCGCCCTCGATCATGGTGATGCCGCGGGCCTTGATCTGGCCCTGCAGGCCCTTGAACAGCCGGTCGACGACGCCGTCCTTGTACTTGTTCACGCCGCCCATGTCGACACCCTCGAGCGTCGTCCGGACCCCGAACTGCTCGCCCTCGCGGGCCGAGTCGGCCACCTCGGCGGCGTGCAGCAGTGCCTTGGTCGGGATACAGCCGCGGTGCAGGCACGTGCCGCCCAGCTTGTCCTTCTCCACCAGGGCCACGGACATCCCCAGTCCCGCGGCCCGCAGCGCGGCGGCATAGCCACCGCTACCGCCGCCGAGGATCACCAGGTCGTAGTTCGTGCTGCTGTCTGCCGTGTTCGTCACAGGTTCCTCCGTGGGCATCAGGTCGGCGGGCGGCCCCGGATCGCGGAGTTCCGGCCCGGCGTCATCTTGTCACCGCCGCGCCGCCGCGTCGCTCCCGGGCTGGATTTGCCGGAATGGTGGACACTGGCTCCCATGAAGTGGTTCGGTCGCCGGCAGAAGCCGGGCACGATGCGCAAGTCGGACACTCCCGACCAGGCGCACCTGCGAGAGTTCGCCCAGACACGTCAGGGCGTCGAGGGATTCGTGGAGCCACGTACGGCGGTGACTGACTACACCCTGCTGCTGGTCGCCATCGACGGTGAGTGGACCCGTCGCCGGGTGCCGTCGGTCGAGTGGGCGCACACCTTCGCCAACAAGCTCGGCATCCCGTCGTATGACGCAGCCGTGGTCGGTTACCCGCCCCGCATGCGTGAATACAACGCCCGCAAGAAGAACGGCCTCATTTGAGCCTCAGTCCCGACCAGCGCCCGCCGCCCTAGAGGATCGGCACGCGGGCCCGGATCGTGCCAGGCAGTTCGGCGTCGACGGCGCCCAGCAAGAGGTCCGGCTCTGAGCCGAGCCGTGCACACGCATGCCCAATCGGGTCGACCAGCGCGCTGCGGCCGATCCCCAGCGGGTCAGTGCCGATAGGCGGCGTCCATGCCTGGTCGCATGCCAACAGCCAGGACTGTGCGTCCGAGGCCCGTGCTCGCGTCAGCAGATCCCACTGTTCTTCTTTACCAGGCCCTGCGCCCCAGGAAGCCGGTACGACGACCAGGTGGGCTCCTGCACGCCCGAGTGCCGTGGACTGATCCGCGAATCGCAGGTCGTAGCAAGTGGCAAGCCCCACGGTCACTCCACGAACCTCGAACGTCACCAGCTCCTTGCCAGGGGCAACCAGGTCGGACTCGCGCGACCCGAAGGCGTCGTACAGGTGGAACTTTCGGTAGGAGGCCTCGACCCGTCGAGTGGTTCCGCGACGGCGCGGAGATCCGTGCCGAAGGCGGCCAACGTGGCCTCGGGCAGCGCGACGAGCTCAGCCCCCGCGGCGGCCCGGCGTACGGCGTCGGTGGCGATGGCTAGGTTGGCTACGGGATCCGCGCCGGTGCGGATCTGCGCCGCGGCCACTCGCAGAGATGTCATGAACCCTCCAAATGCTGTATACGTCGAGTATGCAATTGAGTGGGGACTCCGGCCGGGACCGTGCCTATCAATACCTCCGCGCGACGGGGGGAAGGAAGTGGGCTCGTTGCTGCGGCCGGGGACTGTATTGCTCAGCGGGACGATCCCGATGATCGCGGGCGTCGACCAGTACGCCGATGCGTGGCGGGTGGAACTCACCGATCCGCGCGGCCTGACCAGCCGGATCCTGTACTCCGTCGAGCGGCTCGCGGCGGCCTGGGAATGAAGTCGCAGCACGAGTTCTTCACCGCGACGGACGTCCCGTGGACCGACGGCGGACAAGGAATCAGCCAACGGGTGCTCAGCAGCGACCCGGCGGACGGGACGCTGACCAGGATCGCGAAGTGGGCGCCCGGGACGAGCTCAGGCGAAGGCGTGATCCAGCACGAGTACTTCGAGGAGGTCTACCTGCTCGAGGGAACTCTGACCGACCTCGCCCTCGGCAAGACCTTCAGCCAGGGGGATTATGCCGCTCGCCGGCCCGGTATGCCGCATGGGCCGTACCGGACCGGCGAGGGATGCACGATGCTGGAGATCCGTTACCGGACCAGCTAGAAGGATCAGCTAGAAGGGCCGGCAAGAAGGGTCAGGTGGCGGCGGCGGCCAGCTCGACCAGGGTGCGAACGGAGTACCCCGTGCCGCCGGCCGAGGTGTAGCCGGAAGGCCCGCCGTCGTTGAAGGCCGGCCCCGCCACGTCCAGGTGGACCCAATCGATGCCCTCAGCAACGAAGTCGCCGAGGAAGGCGGCCGCGGCCAGGGCGCCGCCCCACGGCTCGCCGGTGATGTTGGCCAGGTCGGCCACCTTCGAGTGCGAGCGCAGCTTGTCGAGCATCTCCGCCGGGATCGGAAGCGGCCACATCTGCTCACCGGCGGCGATCGCGGCGTCGACCACCCGGTCCCGGGCGGTGTCTGTGTTCGCGAACGCGCCGGCCACCTTGGTGCCCAGGGCAACGACGCAGGCGCCGGTGAGGGTGGCCACGTCGACGATCAGGTCGGGCTGGTCCTCCGACGCCCGGACCAGGGCGTCACCCAGCACCAGGCGGCCCTCGGCGTCGGTGTTGAGCACCTCGACCGTCTTGCCGCCGTACATGGTCAGTACGTCGGACGGGCGGGCGGCGGACCCGGACGGCATGTTCTCCGCCATCGCCGCGTAGGTGGTCACCTGCACCGGCAGGCCGAGCCGGGCGATCGCGATGGTGGCGGCGACCACGGCGGCGGCGCCGGCCATGTCGGCCTTCATGCTGATCATGCCGCTGGCGGTCTTCAGCGACAGGCCGCCGGAGTCGAAGGTGATGCCCTTGCCGACGAAGGCCAGATGCGTCACCGGCTTCTTCGGCGTGTAGCTGATCCGGACCAGCCGCGGCGGGTTGTTGGATCCCTGGCCGACGCCGAGGATGCCGCCGTACCCGCCCTTGGCGAGTGCCTTCTCGTCCAGCACCTCGACCTTGACGCCGTGCTCCTTGCCCAGCTTCTGGGCGTGGAGGGCGAACTCGGCCGGGTGCAGGTCCGACGGGGGAGTGTTCACCCAGTCGCGCACCTGGTGGACCGCGTCCGCGACGATCTCGGCGCGCTCCAGGGCGGCCTTGGCCTCCTTGGCACGGGCCAGGTCGGTCAGCACGGTCAGGTTGCCCGGCGCCTCGGTGCTGGCCTCGGACTTGTAGGCGTTGAAGGTGTAGCGGCCGATCAGCGCGCCCTCGGCGACGGCCCGGACGCACTCGGCGTCGGGGGTCGGCAGTGCGAACGCAACCGACTGGCCGGTCTTGGCGGCGCGGACCCCGACACCGGCGGCCGTGCGCAGGTCCTCGGTCTTCAGGGCGCCGTCCGGCGCGGCGCCGAGGCCGACGGCGATCAGCGTGGCCGACTTGCCGGGCTTCGGGCCGGGCACCTTCGTGACCTCGCCGGTCTTGCCGGTGGCGCCGAGTCCGGACAGCACCTCCACCAGCTTCCCGCCGTACGCGGCGTTCAGCGACTCGGTGCCGGCGGGCAGGGCTACGCCGCCGTCGAGCTTGACCACGCCGATGACCAGGACGTCGGTCTTGACGCCGGACGCATCGGACTTGCTCAGGGTGATGGTGCTCACGAAATCCTCAGTCCTCCTTGACCGGGTGGCAGGTGCCGGTCGTGACGGTACGTGAATGCTGCCTCCGCATGCTACGCCGAGGCGCTTCCGGTAAGTTCCGCTGCATGACCGAGTCTCCTGCCTTGAAGAAGTCCCCGTTGCACGAGCGGCACGTCGCCCTCGGCGCCAAGTTCGCCGAGTTCGGCGGCTGGGAGATGCCGCTGGAGTACAGCGGGGTCGTCGCCGAGCACACCGCGGTACGGACCTCCGTGGGCGTGTTCGACGTGAGCCACCTGGGCAAGGCGACCGTCAAGGGTCCCGGCGCCGCGGCGTACGTGAACTCCTGCCTGACCAACGATCTGGGCAAGATCGCGCCGGGCCAGGCGCAGTACACGTTGTGCTGCGCGGACGACGGCGGAGTGGTCGACGACCTGATCGCCTACCTGCATGCCGACGACGACGTGTTCCTGATCCCGAACGCGGCGAACACCGCCGAGGTGGTCCGCCGGCTCGCCGAGCAGGCTCCCGACGGGGTCGAGGTGATCAACACCCATGACGACTACGCGATCCTCGCAGTCCAGGGCACCAACAGCGACGACGTGGTCGCCGCGATCGGCCTGCCGACCGGCCACGACTACATGTCCTTCGCCGTCGCCGAATTCGCCGGTACTCCGATCGTCGTCTGCCGCACCGGGTACACCGGTGAGCGCGGCTACGAGTTGGTGGTTCCGAACGAAGCGGCGGTCGGGGTCTTCGACGCGCTGCTGGCGGCAGGAGAGCAGTACAGCATCGTCCCCGCGGGCCTGGGAGCGCGCGACACCCTGCGGACCGAGATGGGCTATCCGCTGCACGGCCAGGACATCTCCCCGGAGATCACGCCGGTGCAGGCCCGGTCCGGCTGGGCCGTCGGCTGGAAGAAGGAGCACTTCTGGGGCGACCAGGCCCTGCGCGCTGAGAAGGAGGCCGGCCCCGCCCGGATCCTCCGCGGCCTGCGCGCGGTCGGCCGGGGCATCCCGCGGCCGCACATGAACGTGGTGGACGCCGCCGGTACCGCGGTGGGCGAGGTCACCTCCGGCACCTTCTCGCCGACGCTGAAGAAGGGCATCGCCCTCGCCCTGCTGAACGCGGGCGTCAAGGAAGGCGATCAGGTCGCCGTGGACATCCGCGGCCGGCAGGAGGCGTTCGAGGTGGTGAAGCCTCCGTTCGTCACCGTCCACGTCCGCGAGAGCTGACCAGAACCACCCTTACTTGTCGGGCCGTTGCGCGGGTGTTTGTCACCTTCGCAGCGGCCCGACGGCGTTCGGAACGGCCATTCATCGGCGCATCCGGAAGTCCCGGATTGCCCGATGCCTGCTGGAAAGACCGCGTTTCGAGGCCGTTCACCCATTCCGGAATGCGTTGTTCGAGTGGTTCTCGTCACTCGTCACCGGACGCGTGACGATGTTCACTCCGGGTGACAATCTGGCACAATCTGGCCAGTGTCGGTGCTGTGCCGCCGCATTTCGCGAAGGATTGATCGCAGTCGGTCACCAGCGGGGGGAAATGTTCCGGTCCGGTACCTGTTCCGGTAACGATTTGTGCACTGCTGCCGGACACCGCTGGTTTGGTGTCACAGTGTCAGGCAGGCTAGCCCGCGGTTGTGGCGGATCGGCGGCGTCAAGGCAATTTGACGCTAGCCCACTGCAAGGAAAAACTCGGCACGATCTACAGACCGTTGCCGGGTCTGAAACCGGAATCTGGCCGACAGAAGCTGACGGAGCGCGAATGACTATTGGGCAACCTGACTCGACTGTGGGCGTCCAGGACCACCCGGCGTCCGCCGAGCCGGTTCGCCCGGCCGCGGTCGCCCATGGCAAGTCCCCGCTGCGGATCGCGACGGACCGGCTGCGCAAGGACAAGCTCGCCGTCATCTGCATCGTGATCGTCCTCTTCTTCGTCCTGGTCGCGGTCTTCGCACCGCTGCTGTGCAAGATCGAGGGCCAGGACTACAGCACCTTCCATCCCGACCTGGTCGACGAGTACGGCTTCCCGACCATCGGCGTCACCGCCGACCACTGGTTCAGCGTCGAGCCGAAGACCGGCCGCGACAGCTTCGCCCGTTGGGTGTACGGCGCCCGCCCGTCGCTGATCGTGGCCTTCTCCGCGACGGTGTTCGGCACCATCGTCGGTGTCGTGATGGGTCTGCTGGCCGGCTTCCTCGGTGGCTGGGTGGACCGGGTGATCTCCTGGATCATCGACTTCGTCCTCAGCCTTCCGTACCTGCTGTTCGCGATCGCGCTGGTCCCGATCGTCGAGTCGATGCGGGGCGGATCGTTCAACCTGACGCCCGAGGAGCAGGCATCCACGAGATTCTTCGTACTGATCTTCGTGCTGTCGTTCTTCGGCTGGGCCGGCCTGGCCCGGATCATCCGCGGTGAGGTTCTGTCGCTGCGCGAACGCGAGTTCGTGCTGGCAGCCAAGGCGATCGGAGTACCGACCCGGCAAGTCCTGTTCAAGGAGCTGCTGCCGAACCTGGTCGCCCCGATCGTTATCTCAGCGTCACTTTCCTTGCCCGCGTATGTGACATTAGAGGCAGGCCTGTCCTTCCTCGGTGTCGGACTGGTGGAGCCGATTCCGTCCTGGGGTCAGACGATCGCGAACGCGACGAACTGGTTCAAGGCGGACCCGGTCTACCTGTGGCTTCCCGTGGTCGGCATCACCGCACTGGTGCTCGCGCTGGCCCTTCTCGGCGACTCGATTCGAGACGCCTTCGACCCCAAGACTCGCCGGTAGGTCGGCGATTGCCCGTGCGGCAGAAAAGGAGAAACTCCATCATGCAGTGGAAACGGATTACCGCGGTGTCGGCGGGGGTCATGCTGGCCGTCGCGGCCTGCGGCAGCCCGTCCTCGAACAGTGGTAACGAGGCCGGTGGCTCAGGCGATCTGGGCGGGGCGCAGGTCAAGGCGATCGACGCCACTGCCAAGGGACCCGCCAAGGAGATCGACGGCGCGAAGAAGGGTGGCACCGTCACGGTGCTGTCGGACGTCACGCCCGACACCTTCGACCCGACGAACATCTACTACACCGACGGCAACCAGATCGGGAAGCTGATCTACCGGGCCCTGACCCAGTACAGGCTGGACCCGGCGACCGGCAAGCCGACCCTGGTCCCGGACCTCGCCGAGGACCTGGGCACCAAGTCGGCCGACGGTCTGAGCTGGACCTTCAAGCTGAAGAAGGGCATCAAGTACCAGGACGGTTCGCCGGTCACGGCCGCCGACTTCGCGTACGCGATCAAGCGCTCCTTCGCGCACGACCTGTACGACGCGGGACCGACGTACCAGATCCAGTTCTTCAAGGACGGTGACAAGTACAAGGGCCCGTACGCCAGCGGTGACAACTACGCCGGTGTCGAGACGCCGGACGACAGCACCCTGGTCATCCACCTGGCCAAGAAGTTCGACGACCTGCCGTTCTACGCGGCCTTCCCGATGTTCACGCCGATCCCGAAGGCGAAGGACACCAAGAAGAACTATGAGCAGCACCCGATGACGACCGGCCCGTACCAGGTCACGTCGTACACCCCGGGCACCGAGCTCAAGCTGGCGAAGAACCCGAACTGGGACCCGAACACCGACCCGGTGCGCTACCAGTACCCGGACGGCTGGGACTTCAAGTTCGCCCAGGACACCATCAAGGCACAGCGTCAGGTGCTGGCCAGCTCCGGCCCGGACGCGAACGCGCTGAACTACTCCAACCTGGACGTCTCGCTGCTGCCCGAGGTCAAGGACCAGAGCCAGCTCGTCAAGGGCCCCGGCCCGTGCACGCAGATGTACACGATGGACGCGCGCAAGATCCCGCTCGAGGTGCGCAAGCTGATCGCCAAGGCGCACCCGACCGACTCGTGGCGCAAGGTTGCCGGTCTGAACCCGTCGGACTCGCCGCCTGCCTCCACCATCCTGCCGCCGGCCGTTCCGGGCTTCGAGAAGTACGAGCTCCCGGGTCTGAACGGAACCGGTAAGGGCGCCGAGGACGACGCCGTCGCCGCCGAGGTGAAGTCGGAGCTGGCCAAGCTGGGCAAGTCGAACTTCGAGCTGAGCTGGTACTACTCGATCGACGACAAGATCTCCACCCAGGTGACCCAGCTGCGCAAGCAGGTCTACGAGAAGGCCGGCTTCAAGGTTCGCGCCATCGGTGTTCCGAAGGCCAAGCTGCGCACCTTCGTCGGTGACCAGAACGCTCCGGTCAACATCGGCAAGACCCCGGCCGGCTGGTGCTCCGACTGGCCGAGCGGCACCTCCTGGTTCCCGGTGCTGTTCAAGTCCGACGCGATCGAGCTGGGCAACTCCGTCGGTCAGCTGCAGGACAAGGCGCTGGACGCCGAGATCGACCGCGTGGCCGCTCTGTCCCCGGACGAGCAGCTCAAGGAGTGGTCGAAGGTCGACAAGATGATCCTGGAGAAGTACCTCCCGGTCATCCCGCTGTACTACACCGGTACCAACTCGCCGGTCGGGAAGAACATCGGTCACGCCGTCAACGACATGACCCAGGGTCTGCCCGAGTTCACCTCGATCTACCTGAAGCAGCCCTGATCTTCAAGCAGGGTGACGAACATCTGATTCAGTAGTTCCGACGGTGGGGTGGTGCCCGGACCTGGTCCGGGCACCACCCCGATCGGTGAGGAGATAGCCCGTGTTGTACTTCGTGGCGCGACGTCTGGTGAGCGCCCTCAGCGTCGTGCTGGTCACGCTGATCGCGACCTTCGCGCTGTTCTTCATCGCTCCGACCGACCCGGCCGGAGCGATCTGCGGGGAACGCAACTGCACCCAGGAGCGGTACAACGAGATCAAAGAGAATCTGCACCTGGACAGGCCCAAGGTGCAGCAGTTCGCGGAGTACACCGCCGGAATCTTCGTCGGCCGGGACTTCGAGACGTCCGGCGTGGTGCAGCACTGCAGTGCGCCGTGCCTCGGGTTCTCCTTCAAGAACGACCGGCCGGTCACCGAGATGCTGTCCGACCGGTTGCCGGTGACGGTGTCGCTGGTCGCCGGCTACGCGGTCATCGTGCTCACCATCGGCGTCTACGTCGGGTCGATGGCGGCCAAACGAAGAGGCACCTTCGGCGACCGCGCGCTGATGACCAGCACGCTGGTGGTCAGTTCGGTGCCGTACTACATCGTGGCGCTGATGATCGCGCTCTACCTGACCATCCTCTACCCGATCCTGCCCCGCGGCGGCTGGACGCCACCGTCCGAGAGCGTGGGGCAGTGGTTCCTCGGGTTGCTGACACCCTGGCTGGTGCTCGGCATCTACAGCTGCACCTCGTACGCCCGGTACTCCCGCGGCTCGATGGTGGAGACGCTGAGCGAGGACTTCATCCGGACCGCGCGGGCCAAGGGCCTGTCCGACCGGGTGGTCACCTACAAGCACGCGCTCCGCTCGGGCCTGATCCCGGTCATCACGATCTTCGGCCTCGACGTGGCCGGCAGTCTGGCCGGCGCGATCTTCACCGAGCGCATCTTCGACCTGCCAGGCCTCGGCGTCCTGGTGCTCGACAGCCTGAACAGCTACGACCTACCGGTGATCATGGGCACGGTGCTCGTCGCCTCGGTCATCCTGGTAGTCATGAACTTCCTGGTGGACATCGCCTACAGCATCATCGACCCGCGGGTCAGGCTGGCATGACGACACCGGAGAACGAAGGACGGAAGGACACCCCCGACACGATGGTCGGCACCGTACCCGGCGACGGCCCAGCTCTGCCGGACGCCAAGCGCAACCCGTCGATCGCCACCCGGGAACGCCGCGACACGGCGTACACGCCCAGTGGCGAGACGCCGTACCTGGTCGTGCAGGACCTCACGGTCCAGTTCCCGACCGCGGACGGGCTGGTCAGCGCTGTCAACGGCCTGAGCTACGCCGTACCGCTCGGCCGCACCCTGGCGATCGTGGGTGAGTCCGGTTCCGGCAAGTCCGTGTCGAGCATGGCCGTGATGGGCCTGCACGACCGGAAGCGGACCAGGATCAGCGGCTCGATCCAGCTCGGCGGCGACGAGATCGTCGGGATGCCCGAGAACGAGCTGATGAAGGTCCGCGGCGACGCGGTCGCGATGGTCTTCCAGGACCCGCAGTCGTCGCTGCACCCGCTCTACACGGTGGGCAACCAGATCTCCGAGGCGTACCGGGTGCACAACAAGGTGTCCAAGGACGTCGCGAAGAAGCGCGCCCTGGAGATGCTCGACCTGGTCGGCATCCCGAACCCGATCCGCCGGTTCAAGCAGTACCCGCACGAGTTCTCCGGCGGTATGCGGCAGCGCGCGATGATCGCGATGGGTCTGGTCAACGACCCGAAGCTGGTGATCGCGGACGAGCCGACCACCGCGCTGGACGTCACCGTCCAGGCGCAGATCCTGGACCTGCTGAACAACCTGCAGAAGGAGTTCGGCTCCGCCATCGTGCTGATCACCCACGACCTGGGTGTGGTGGCCGAGATGGCCGACGACGTGCTGGTGATGTACGCCGGCCGCTGCGTGGAGTACGGCACCGCCGAGGACGTGCTGGCCAGGCCGCGGATGCCCTACACCTGGGGTCTGCTCGAGTCGATCCCGACCGTCTCGGCCGCGAGCGAGAAGCTCCGCCCGATCAAGGGTCTGCCGCCGTCGCTGCTGAACCTGCCGAGTGGCTGTTCGTTCAACCCGCGCTGCCCGTACACGGACCGCGTGAAGGGCGAACGCTGCACCACCGACCTGCCCGAGCTGCTTCCGGTCGACGGTGCCGGCGCGCACACGTCCCGTTGCCACCTGCACGACAAGGCCTCGATCTACGAGGCCGAGGTCGCGCCGAGACTGGGCTGAGGAGAGAGATGAGCAAGACAGTGCGCAACGCAGACGCAGCCTCGGCCGGCAGCAACAGCGCCACCCCGCTGCTGCAGGTCCGGGACCTCACGATGCACTTCCCGATCAAGGAGGCCGCGGGACTGGGCCGGACCAGGAAGGTCGTCCAGGCCGTCGACGGGGTCAGCTTCGACCTGCAGCCCGGCGGCAGCCTCGGCCTGGTCGGCGAGTCCGGCTGTGGCAAGTCGACGACCGGCCGGATGATCACCCGGCTGCTCACCCCGACCTCGGGCCAGATCATCTTCAAGGGCACCGACATCGCCCAGCTGAAGGAGAGGGAGCTGCGCCCGTTCCGGCGAGAGCTGCAGATCGTCTTCCAGGACCCGTACAGCTCGCTGAACCCGCGGCAGACGGTCAGCAACATCATCAGCACCCCGTTGCGGGTGCACAAACTGGTGAAGAAGGGCCAGGAGCTCGCGCGGGTCCAGGAACTCCTGGAGCGGGTCGGCCTCAACCCCGAGCACCACAACCGGTACCCGAACGAGTTCTCCGGCGGTCAGCGCCAGCGCATCGGCATCGCCCGGGCGCTCGCGGTGGAGCCCGAGGTGATCATCGCCGACGAGCCCGTGTCCGCGCTGGACGTGTCCATCCAGGCCCAGGTGATGAACCTGCTGGAGGACCTGCGCCGCGATCTGGGCATCGCCTTCGTGTTCATCGCGCACGACCTCGGCGTGGTCCGGCACTTCTGTGACCACGTCGCTGTGATGTACCTGGGCAAGATCGTCGAGCAGGGCCCGCGCGAGCAGATCTACAGCGCTCCGCAGCACCCGTACACCCAGGCGCTGCTGTCGGCCGCACCGGACCTCGGCACCATCCGCGGCGTGCCGCCGAAGGAGCGGATCCGGCTGGTCGGCGACGTGCCGTCCCCGATCGACCCGCCGAGCGGCTGCCGGTTCCGGACCCGCTGCTGGAAGGCCGAGGACATCTGCGCCACCCAGGAGCCGCCGCTGATGACCCAGGCCCAGTCAGGCCCCGGCCACACGGCTGCCTGCCACTTCGCCGAGCCGAAGGTCGACCTGACCGCCGCCACGGCCTGAGCAACTCCGACAGAAAGGCCCCCGCCATCGGCGGGGGCCTTTCTTCGTCACTCGGCTGACTCGTGACGGTGGCGGAGCTCGTCTCGCTGGCGGGCATAGTGGACGGACTCGTAGGCGACCAGCGCCGCCAATAGACCAGCCAGTACTGCGAGTTGGCCGAGCGCCGGCACGTCCGAGAGGGTGAGCGCGGCCACGATCGCGAGAGCGGCGGTGATCAGCCGGCTGACGCCTAGGGTGTGCGTGGTCCGCCACTTGAAGCCGACGTGGCCCAAGAGATAGAGCACAACCCCGCCGAAGAGGGCGAAGAGACCGATGCCCTTCAGCGGGTCGTCGAGGTGGTGGTGCTCGGTGTCGCCGACGTACTCGAGCACCTTCTTCAGGCCGAGGGCGAGCAGGATGACGCCGGCCACCATCGGGAAGTGCAGGAACGTGTAGGCGTCGCGGGCGAGCTTCGGGCGGGTCTCCAGCGGTTCGGCGGCCAGGGCCTGCTCGCCGTAGTGCACCGCCGCGTCGAAGTAGATCCACCACAGCGCCGAGGCGACGGCCAGGCCGAGGAGCGAGGCGATGATGATCGGCCAGGAGATCGGCAGGTCGGTGACGCCGACGCCGATCGCCACGATCGACTCGCCCAGCGCGATGATCAGGATCAGAGCGTGCCGCTCGGCGAAGTGGGCCGGCGAGCGGAGCCGCCACCCACGGGCGTCGATCAGGTAGGTGCCGCCGTAGTCGGCGGCCAGCGCCGCGGCCCACAGGAGCGTCTGGGTCGTGCCGTCGAACTGGGAGGCGACGAGTAGCAGCGCGGTACCGGCCAGCATCGCGGGGGCGAACCTGGCCACCGTGCGGCGCAGTACCTTGTCGCCGCCGGCGATCAGCCAGAACATCACCACGTGCAGCGCCCGGAAGGCGAAATACGCCACCGCGATCACCACCGGGCCCTGCAGGCCGCCCGGCAGGTCGTGGAACGCCTCCGGGATGGCGAGCGCGATCAGGAACATCGCCGCCATCGCGGCCAGCATCACCGCCCGGATCGAGCCCTCGTCGGCCTTCACCAGGTTGCACAGCCAGGAGAAGCCGACCCAGCTCCACCAGAGCAGCCCGATCAGCAGCACGCCGCGGATCACCCCGTGCCAGCTCAGCTCGTCGGCCATCAGCGCGGTGACCTGGGTCAGCGCGAAGACGAAGACCAGATCGAAGAACAGCTCCAGCGTGGTGACCGTCTGGTTCTCCGAGGTGGCCTGCACCCGGATCGGTGTCCTGCGTTTCGCCATGCGGCTCATTGTGTCCGATCAGGCGGTTATCGGAAGGCGATAACGCCCCTTTCGCCACACCGGGAGCACCGACACCATCGGACCCACCGATCCCCAAGACCGGAGGGAAGTGTCCCGAGATGAAAGCTGTCCGAGTCCATCAGTACGGCGAACCCCCCAGCCTCGACGAGATTCCGGACCCCAAACTGGACGGTCCGCTGGACGTCATAGTCAAGGTCGACGCGGCCGGGGTCTGCCGGACCGACCTGCACATCATCGAAGGACAGTGGGCCGAGAAGAGCGGCGTCGAGTTGCCGTACGTGATCGGCCACGAGAACGCCGGCACCGTCGTCGAGGTCGGCGAGGCGGTCTCCGGGGTGAGCCCTGGCGACAAGGTGATCCTCCACCCGCTGGTGACGTGTGGACTCTGCCGGGCCTGCCGTGCCGGCGACGACGTGCACTGCACGAACTCGGAGTTCCCCGGCATCAACCGCGACGGCGGGATGGCGGAGTACCTCCGTACGTCGATCCGCTCCGTGGTGAAACTGGACGACGGCCTCGCGCCTGCCGATGTCGCGGCGCTCGCGGACGCGGGACTGACGGCGTACCACGCGGTGCGCAAGGCGGCGCCGCTGCTGCACCCGGGTGACCGCGTGGTGATGATCGGCGCCGGGGGACTGGGCCACATCGGCCTGCAGTGCCTCCTCGCCCTGACGCCCGCGCGGATCACGGTGGTCGACCGCGCCGCCGAAGTACTCGAGAAGGCCAGCAGGCTCGGCGCGCACGACACGATCCTGAGCGACGGCGAGCAGGTCCAGCAGGTGCTCGACCAGACCGGCGGCGAGGGCGCCCAGGTGGTGCTCGACTTCGTCGGCGAGCACGGCACCGAGGCCGACGGCATCGCGATGACCCGCAACTCCGGCTCGTACTTCGTGATCGGGTACGGCGGCAAGGTCGACGTGCCGACGATCGACATCATCTCCCGCGAGATCAACGTGGTCGGCAACCTGGTCGGCTCCTACAACGACCTGGTCGACCTGATGACGCTGGCCGCGCAGGGCCGGGTCCGGCTGGCCACCAAGCAGTACTCCCTGGACGACGCGCTCACCGCGCTGGACGACCTGGACGGCGGCCGGGTCCCCGGCGGTCGCGCCATCCTGACTAGCTGAGCAGTCCGACGAACTGAAGGAGCAAGCATGTACAGCAAGGACGGGAACGACTACTTCATCGTCGACAGCCACGTGCACGCCTGGGACGCGACCCCGGCGAACCAGGCGAACCGGTACGGCGAGGGCTTCATCAACTGCTTCTACGACTACCACCGCAACCTGTCGCCCGCGGACAAGGTGTGGACGCTGGAGGAGTTCCACAAGCAGTCCGAGGAACGGATCATCAAGGACCTGTTCACCGACGGGTACGTCGACCGGGCGATCTTCCAGCCGACGTACCTCACCGACTTCTACGTGAACGGCTTCAACACCACCGAGCAGGACGGCCAGATCGCCGAGAAGCATCCGGACAAGTTCATCGTCAACGGCGCCTGGGACCCGCGCGACGGCGAGGCCGGGCTGGACAAGCTCACCGAGCTCACCGAGCGCTGGAACCTGCAGGGCGTGAAGCTCTACACGGCCGAGTGGAAGGGCGACTCCAAGGGGTGGAAGCTCACCGACCCCTGGTCGTACCGCTACCTGGAGAGGTGCGAAGAGCTCGGGATCAAGAACATCCACATCCACAAGGGCCCGACGATCTACCCGCTGAACCGGGACGCGTTCGACGTCGCCGACGTGGACGACGTGGCCTCGGCGTTCCCCGGGCTGAACTTCATCGTCGAGCACGTGGGTCTGCCCCGGCTCGAGGACTTCTGCTGGATCGCCACCCAGGAGCCCAACGTGTACGGCGGCCTGGCCGTCGCGATGCCGTTCATCCACAGCCGGCCGAAGTACTTCGCGCAGATCATCGGTGAGCTGCTCTACTGGATCGGGGAGGACCGGATCACCTTCGCCAGCGACTACGCGATCTGGACACCCGCGTGGCTGATCGAGCGGTTCGTGGACTTCGGCTACCCGGCCGACCTCGACGAGTACCCGGAGCTCTCGGTGACCGCGAAGAAGAAGATCCTCGGGCTGAACGCCGCCAAGCTGTACGGCATCGACGTACCGGCCGAGCTGCGGGTGCCGGAGAGCGCCGGCGAGACGGCCGCGGTCGGCTCCGAGCCGGTGTCGGTGGCCTGATGACGGCCGAGGTGACGGCCGGGACGCCTGGCGTCCGGCCGGCCGGAGTCGACGACGGGATCTGGGCCGCGCTGGGTACGGTCCGCGATCCCGAGCTGGACGCGCCGGTCACCGAGCTCGGCTTCGTCTCCGGCGTGGCCGAGGACGCCGAGGTGGTCACCGTCGAGCTCCGGCTGCCGACGTACTTCTGCGCGCCGAACTTCGCCTACCTGATGGTCGCCGACGCGTACGACGCGGTCGCCGCGCGCGCGGGGTCCCGGGCGCTGGTGATCAGGTTGCTCGACCACTTCGCGTCGGACGAGATCAACGCCGGGGTCGCGGGCGGACGTGGTTTCGCCGGCTCGTTCCCGGGCCTGGCGGACGGAGAGTTGGAGCAGCTCCGAATCACGTTCCAGCGCAAGGCCCACCGCGCGTGCCAGGAGCAGGTGGCGGCTCGCCTGCTCAAGGACGGGTGGTCGGTGCCGGACCTGGCGGACGCGACACTCGCCGATGCGCTGCCCGGGGACGAGCTCGACCGGCTGCGGCGACGGCGTACGGAGCTCGGGTTGCCTTCGGGACCGTCTGCAGCCTTGCTGCTGCAGGACGACGGGTCGCCGATCCGGCAGCTGGACCTGCCGGTGCAGTTGCGGCTGGCGAAGACGACGCGGATCAGCATCGAGGGCAATTCGGGCCTCTGTCGCGGTCTCCTCTCCGTCCGCTACGGCCTGCCACGCCCCGACGGCGTCGACCAGGTGATCGCCGGGTGACCGCGGGGACGCCCCGGCGTCGGGGTGCGGCGGCTCTCCTTTCGGGGCAGGCTGTCAGGATGAGTACCTCGGCGCCGAACCTCGACCCCACAGCGGTGAACGGGTCAAACGCGCCCGTGTCCGGGACGGTGCAGTCGGTGTCGCGGGCCCTGCGGGCAATGGAGTTCGTCGCGGCCAGCCGGGACGGGGTGACGGCCAAGGAGATCGCCGCTCACCTGGACCTGGCCTTGCCGTCGGCGTACCACCTGCTGGCGACGCTGACCGAGTCCGGATACCTCGTGCACCTCGCGCAGGACCACCGGTACGGGCTCGGGTATCGGGTCCGGCTGCTGGAGCAGGGGCTCGAGCGGCAACTGGAGGTGCCGGCGCTCATCGCGTCGGCGGTCAGACGGCTGCACCTGGAGGCGGACGCCGCCGCGTACTACGCCGTCTACCGCGAGGTGAACGTAGTGGTCGCGCACGTGGTCGACTCGGAACGCCGGCCGCGTGTGCAGGTGCTCGACATCGGCTTCCACGAGGCGACGCACGCGACCGCCTTCGGCAAGGTGATGCTGGCCGCGATGACACCCGAGGAGCGCGACGCGTACCTCGACCGGGTCGGACTCCGGCGGTGCACCGCGAACACCATGACGGACCGATCGGCGCTGGAGGCCCACCTGGACAAGGTACGGCGCTCCGGGGTGGCGCTGGAGATCGGCGAGTTCCAGGACGGGCTGTCCTGCCTGGCCGCGCCGGTCCGCTCGAGCGCGGGTGCCGTGCTCGCGTCGGTGGCCATCTCCCTGCCCTCGGCCGATTTCGCCGCCCGCCGGTGGGACCTGGAGCGCGCCGTACGCCGGGGTGCGCTGGTGGCCACCCGGGCGGTCAACTCGCTGTAGTACCGCACGACCGCAGTACAGACGGGAACGGATCGCCACTCCGGGCGGGGAGTGGCGATCCGTCGTTTGGTACGGCGGGCTGCTGCCGATGCAGGGGGTTCAGGCAGCAACCCACCGGTCTATGCGCGCCCGTGCGCCTGCCTGCTGCGACGGCTCAGCGAGTCGATCGTGACGGCGATCAGCAGGACTGCCGCGGTCACCATGAAGCGCACGCTGGAGTCGAGGCTGAGCAGCGCCAGCCCGTTGGAGATCGACATGATCACGAGCGCGCCGAGCAGTGCGGAGTACGCCGAACCGCGGCCGCCGAAGAGGCTGGTGCCACCGATCACGGCGGCGGCGATCGCGTTCAGGTTGGTGTCGTTGCCGCCGCTGCTCTGGTTCACCGCGACCAGCCGGGAGGCGGCCAGCAGACCGCCGACGGCGGCGAAGGTGGAGCAGGCGGCGAAGACGGACAGGTAGATCATCCGCACGTTGATACCGGCTCGGCGGGCCGCCTCGACGTTGCCGCCGACCGCCATCACCGAGCGACCCCAGCGGGTCTTGCGGATGGCGAAATCGGTCGCCACCACCATGGCGAGGAGCAGCACGAACATCGACGAGACCCCGCGGTCGCCGTTCAGCACCGCGACCGGGACGGCGAGCACCAGCGCGAGCGCGACCGCCTTGAGGCCGATGATCGAGTTGGGCGCCGCCGACAGACCGGCCGCGAGGCGCTGACCACGGGCGCGCAGCCGGCTCGCGATGTAGAGCGCGACCGTAACGACGACCAGGCCGTAGGCGACCGCGGGGGACAGGAAGTTCTGCGTCGCGAACTTGACGATCGCCGAGTCGAACGGAAGGTTCAGCGAACCCTCTTTGCCCAGCACCCACAGCTGCAGGCCGAGGAAGCCCAGCAGGCCGGCCAGCGTGATCACGAAGCTCGGCACGCCGAAGCGGTTGTAGAGCGCCCCGTAGAACAGGCCGATGACCAGGCCGACCGCCACACTGGCGAGGATCGAGACCGCCAGCGGCCAGCCCTTGTTCACGAAGGTGACGCCGAAGATGGCCGCGGACAGACCGCTGACCGAACCCACCGACAGGTCGATCTCGCCCAGCAGCAGGACCAGAACGATGCCCAGGGCAATGACACCGACCGAGGTGGTCTGCAGGGTCAGGTTGACCAGGTTGCGGCTGGACAGGAAGTTGCTGTTGGCGATCTGGAAGACCGCCCAGATGATGACCAGTCCGACCACCACCGGGACCGAGCCCAGATCGCCGGAGCGCAGCCGCGCGGTGAAGGCGGCGATCGCGCCGCTGACGCCGTGGCTGGCGATCAGCCGCTCGTCCTGCAGGTCGGCCGGCAGCGCGGCGGCCTCCTGGGCCGGGTCCTCCACGGTGTCCTGCACGGGGACCTTCGATCCGTCGACCGGGGTGGTCATGATGCGGAACCTTCCTCACGGGTCCGGCGCGCCGCGCGCTCGGAGACTGCGTTGTCCGTCGCACCGGTGATGGCGGCGATGATGTCCTGCGTCTTGGTGTCGCTGACCATGAAGACACCATTGTTGCGGCCTAGCCGCAGTACCGCGACGCGGTCCGCGACGGCCATCACGTCGGCCATGTTGTGGCTGATCAGGATCACCGCGAGGCCACGCTCGCGGAGTCGCTCGACCAGGTTGAGCACCTCGGCGGTCTGGGCCACGCCCAGCGCCGCGGTCGGCTCGTCCAGCATCACCACCTTCGGCTGGCCGAGCAGGCTGCGGGCGATCGCGACGGTCTGCCGCTGACCACCCGACAGGCTGGCCACCGGGATCCGGACGCTCGGGATCTTGGCCGACAGCTGGCGGAGCAGCTCCCAGGAGGACCGCTCCATCTCGACCTCGTCGAGCACCCTGCCCCGGCGCAGTTCCCGGCCGAGGTACAGGTTCGCGACCACGTCGAGGTTGTCGCACAGGGCCAGGTCCTGGAAGACGGTGGCGATGCCGAGCTGCTGCGCCTCGGCCGGACTGGCCACCCGCACCTCCCGCCCGTCGAACACCATCGTGCCGTCGTCGGCCGTGTAGACCCCGGCGATGGTCTTCACCAGCGTCGACTTGCCGGCGCCGTTGTCGCCGACCAGGGCGAGCACTTCACCAGCGCGCACGTCCAGGTCGATGTTCTTCAGCGCCTGGACCGCGCCGAAGCGCTTGGAAACGCCCCGCAGCGCCAGCACCGTGCCGGTGAGGGGCGGAGAGGTGGGAGTGACAGTCATCGATCAGCCTCCTGAGGCTTTGACGATCCGGCTCCGGTCCGGGTGGGTTCGCGGTGCCCACCCGGACCGAGGCGTTCCTCGAGGCCGGCCCCGCTCAGGGGACCGGCCTCGGGGCCGGGGTTACTTGAGGCCGGCGGCTGCGCAGGCGGCCGCGAACGACGCGGTGCAGATGTCCGACACCGTGTAGATTCCGTCCTTCACCACAGTGTCGTTGATGTTCGCCTTGGTGACGGCCACCGGGTCGAGGATGGTGGACGGGACACCGGACTTCTCGGTGGTCGACTCGGGCTTGCCACCGGTCGCCAGCGCGACGGCGCCCTTGGCGGCGGCCTCGGCCTGCGGCTTCACGGCCTTGTAGATGGTCATCGCCTGGTCACCGCTGACGATCCGCTGGATCGCGGCGAGCTCGGAGTCCTGACCGGTGACCGGCGGGAGCGGCTTCACGCCGCCACCCTTGAGGGCGGCGATGGCGCCACCGGCGGTGCCGTCGTTGGCGGCGTAGACGCCGACCAGGCCGGCCTTGATCGCGCTCAGCTGGCCTTCCATCCAGGCCTGCGCCTTGTCCGGGCTCCAGTCCGGGGTGTCGAACTCGGCGGCGACCTTGAAGCCGCTGGAGTCGAGCACGCTGTGCGCGCCCTTCTTGAAGTCGGCCGCGTTCGGGTCGGTCGGCGAGCCGTTGATCATGGCGAGGTTGCCGGACGTCTTGCCGGCCGCCTTCAGGGTGTCGACCAGGGTCTGCGCCTGCAGCTTGCCGACCGCCTCGTTCTCGAACGAGACGTAGTAGTTGGCGCCCTCGATGAAGCGGTCGTAGGCGATCACCGGGACGTTCTGGCCCTTGGCGGAGGCAACCACTGCGGCCGCGGCCTTACCGTCGACCGGGTCGAGGACCAGTACCTTGGCGCCCTGGGTCAGCGCGGCCTCAGCCTGCTGCTGCTGTTTCGCGGCGTCCTGGTCGGCGTTGCTGTAGATCAGCTCGCAGTCGGCGCAGGCGGCCTTGAGCGCCTCGGTGAACAGCGGGCGGTCCAGGCTCTCGTACCGGGTCGTCTTCGACTCCGGGAGCAGCAGTGCGATCTTCTGGCCGCCGGCGGAGCTGCCGCCGGTCGAGGACGGCTCGTCCGATCCACAGGCCACCAGCGAGAGGGCTAGGGCCGAGACGGCGAGGCCGAGGCCGACGAAACGGGTTGGTGAGACGGACATAGAGCAACTCCTTGACGTGAGGGCCCGAGTAGGCCTGTCCAGAGTCAAAGGCACATCGCTCTTGACGTCAAGGCTTGAATTCAAGAAATAGACATATCGTTGTTACACGGTTGTCTCCAACGCCTTGGCGGCCCGCGAGTGGCTGAGGACGGACGCCAGCTGAAGGGCACCGAGCACGTCCGCTTCGTCACCGAGTTCAGCCGCGCGTAACTCCACCGTCGCCGCGGCGCTGGGGATCGCGCACCGGTCCAGGGCCTCGCGCAGCGGCAGCATGATCAGGTCGCCGGCCTCGGCCATCTTGCCGCCGACAACGATCACCTCGGGGTTGAACAGGTTCACCAGACCGGCGACCGCCACGCCCACGCGACGGCCGGCATCCTCGACCACCCGGCGGCAGCCGAGATCCCCGGCCAGCGCCCGGGTCACGACGTCCCGGAGCCGGAGCGGGCCGTGCGAGGCCTGCAGCGAACTGAGCAATGCCCGCGACCCGACGAACGTGTCGAGGCAGCCGCGGTTGCCGCATCGGCAGATCGGCCCGTTCTCGTCGATGGTGAGGTGCCCGATCTCGCCCGCCGTACCGGCCGAACCCCGGAAGACCTCGCCGCCGAGCACGATGCCCGCGCCCACGCCGTACGAGAACTTGATGTAGCAGCCGTGCTGGACGCCGCGGAGCGCGCCGCTGCGGAGTTCTCCCAGGGCTGCAAGGTTTGCGGTGTTGTCGAGGGCGACCGGCGCGCGGAGGTGGGCGCCCATCGCCTCGGCGACGTTCACCCCCCGCCAGCCGGGCAGTACAGCGTCCGACCCCGCCTCGCCGCTGACCGAGTCCACCGGCGCGGGCAGGCCGAAGCCGATCGCGCCGATGTCCTCGACGCTGGCGCCGATGGTCTCGGTGAGGTCGGCGATCAGGCGGGCCGCACGCTCCATGCCGTCGTCGGCGACATGGTCGGCCTGCAGGGGCATCAGTTGCTGGGCGAGGATCTCGCTGCTCTCCGACGCGATCGCGACGCGGACGTCCCGTTCACCGAAGGCGACACCGGCGAGCAGGCCGCCACCGGAGGCCAGGGCGACGAGGACGGCGCGGCGGCCGTTCCGGATGCTGGGGGACAGCGCGACCATGCCTGTCTGGTCGAGTTCCTTGACCATGTTCGACACGGTCGCGGCGGAGAGACCGGAGGCGGCGGCGATCTCGACCTGCGTCAACGGGCCGTGCTGCCGGACAACCCCCAGGACGCGCTCGCGGTTGGCTTCGCGAAGCGAAGCCTGCGAGCCAGGCGCTGGGCGGGTTGCGTTCATTACATAAAGATAACGGATCGCGGGGCTTTCGCTCCCGAATCACCGATATCGATCCCGCGAGTGCTCGCCATCTGTCCTCACCATCACGCCCGCTCCTGCCCGTCCCAACCCCCGCGAGGACACTAATGCACGCCCAGCCCACCCCTCCAACACCCACCCCTCCACCCCCACAATTCCCCCCACCCCAACCGCCCCAGACCCGCCCCCCAGCACCCCCGCCCCGAGCACCCCCGCCCCAGAGCCGCCCCCAGCACCCCCGCCCCGAGCACCCCCGCCCCAGAGCCGCCCCCAGCACCCCGCCCCGAGCACCCCCGCCCAGCCCAGCCGTCAGAACCCCGCCCCGAGCACGCACCGCCCTCGCGCCCGCCCCCCGCCTCCGCCGCTCTACTCGCCGAGTCGTGGTTTCGGCGCGAGAGGCGCTCGCCGAGAACCCGGATCCACGACGGAGAACTCGGATCGACGACTGAGCAGCGGCGGCCCCATTCCCAACGCGACTAGTCGCCTCGCTCGTGCCGGCGACCCGCATGCGCACGGAGTACGCCGCCTCGTTCGCCGAGTCGTGGATTCCTTCCGGGGCGGGAAAGCGGTTGCTGAGAACCCGGATCCACGACTGAGTGGCGGCTCACACTGTTCGCGTTCTGTCGGTCGGTACGGCGGCGGGCGGGGAGCCGGGGGTGGGGAGCCGCGGGTGGGACTCAGGTGGTTAGGGCGAGGGGCAGGAGGGTGCTGAGGAGGGCTAGTTCGATGGGGTCGCTCGCCGGGCTCGCCGGGGTCGCCGGGGTCGCTGAGGGCGCCGAGGGCGCCGAGGGCGCTGAGGATCGCAGGTGATGCCGCCGAGTCGCGGTGTACCGAGCGACAGACAGTACCCCGCGATCAGCCTGTCTGTGAGTTGATGCCGCGCTCGGCTCGGGTGCCTGTGCGGAGTACTGCCTGTCGGTCGGTACGCAGTCGGGCTGCCGGGGTGGATCAGCGAACTCGGCACCCAGTCGTGGGCGGGTGGCTGGCCGCGGTGGGCGGCAGGTGGTTTTGGGGGGCGAGGTTTGGGAGCGTGGTGGGAGCTAGTTCGGCGGTGGGCCGAGGGGCAGGTGGCGCCGGCGGTCGCCGGTGATGCCGCCCAGTCGCGGTGTACCGAGCGACAGACAGTACCCCCTCGATCAGCCGGTCTTGAGCTGATGCCGCGCTTGGCTCGGCTGCGGGTGCGGAGTACTGCCTGTCGGTCGGTACGCCGTCGGGGACCCGGGGCGGGTGAAGTCGGCAGCCGGGCGGCGGGTGGGTGGCGGGGGTGGGGTTAGGTGGTTAGGGCGAGGGTTAGGAGGGTGGTGGGGAGGGCTAGTTCGAGGGTGGCGCCGAGGGTGTCGCCGGTGATGCCGCCGAAGGTTCTGAGGGATTTGTGGGTGGCGGCCAGGGCTACGGCGGTGGACGCCAGGACGGCTGCGGCGGCGCCTGGTACTGCGAGTAGGTGGTTGCCCGTCAGCCGGAAGAGGAGGGCGGCCAGGAGGGCGGTGGTGAGGGTTAGGAGGGCTGCCGTGGTGGGGCGGACGGTGGAGGCGACCATGGCACCCAGGCCTTCGGGGCGGGCGGAGGGGATGGTGGTTCGGCAGGACCAGGGGAGGGTGAGGCGGCTGGCGACGGCTCCGACGAGGAGGGACTGCCAGCCGTAGCCGGACTGGATGCACGCGGTGAGGGCGGCGACGTCGATCAGCAGCACGGCCGCGATCGAGGTGACTCCGAACGGGCCGATGTCGCTCTGTTTCATGATCCGCAGCATCGTCTCGCGATCCCGCCGGCTCCCGAGCCCGTCCGCGGTATCGGCCAACCCGTCCAGATGCAGCGCTCCCGACAGGGCCACCAGCACGACAACCCCGAGCACCGCCGCCAGCAATGGCGCATCCGGCCGCAGTGCCTCAACCCCGGCGACCACCGCACCAGCGATCCCGCCGAGCAGCACGCCGACCGCAGGCGCCAACACCATCGCCTGCCCAGCCACCTCCCGATCGACCTTCCCCGGCGGCCCCATCGGCAACACCGACAAGGTCCCCACGGCCAACCTCACCGCGTCCTTCACTGCATACCCCCGACGCGGCCGCCGGCACGGTCCATCCGGCCGAAGACCAGCGGACCGCCATCGCTCACCAAATGGCGCCGTCGGCACCGGGGCGCGGCCTGGCGTCGCGCGCCGGCTGCGGTGTCGCGCTGGGTCGGTCCGCGCCGCGGCGTGGCGGTGGCGGCGATGGCGGTGGCGGTGGCGGTGGTGACTGCGGGCGCGGGGTGGTGGGTGGGGGTCATAGGGGGATGGTTCTGCCGGCGAGGGTCCAGAGGACGGTGGTGGAGTGGTGGGCGATGGTGGTGTTGAGACGGCCCATCAGGTCGCGGAAGAGGCGGGTTCCGGGGTCGGCGGGGACCACGCCGGCGCCTATGTCGTTGCTTACGGCAACCACGGTGCGGGAGGTCGAGGACCAGGCCGCGGCGAGGTCTGCGATCCGTGCCTCGACCACAGTCGCGCGGGTGAGGTCGGACCAGACTTCGCAAGCGTCCATCGTGCGGGAGAGCCAGAGTGTCAGGCAGTCGATCAGCAGCGGCGGTCCGGGAGACGCTAGCAACGGGACGAGGTCGATGGTCTCAGCCAGACCCCAACCAGAGGGACGACGTGCGCGGTGCAAGGCGATCCGCGAGGCCCACTCGGGATCGGCGGACCCATCGCCACCCGTCGCGACGTACAAGGTGTCCGCATTATCGGCGAGGAGGCGTTCGGCCTCGGTGGACTTGCCGGAGCGGGCTCCACCGAGGATCAGCGTCCGCTGCGACGCGGTTGGTGCCGTCCAGGACACCTGTTCCCCGTCAGGCGTCAGTACGTCGTACCGGAGTCCCCGGGCGGTCCGCGTGGTCGTGACCTCGTAGCCGGCGACAGCGATCCCGTCACGGCCCAGCCGCAGTACGCCGTCCACCACCGCGCCGTCGGGCCCGGTCACCAGTTCAGCCATGGGTACCTCTCTCGAACGTCACCGGTACGTCGAACGCCGCCTTCCGCGCAGTACGCCGGAACGCCACCAGGATCGGCCGTCCCAGCACCAGCACCAGTACTGCGCACAGGATCCCGCGCGGGATGTCCCACCCGAGCGACGTGGCCGCCACGAACAGGAGATAGCGGTGCAGGTTCTCGGCCAGCGAGTCGCCCTGGATGAACGAGAAGTCGCTGGCGAAGGTGGCGTACGGCCAGAACCACAGGTTCATCACGAGCCCGTAGAGCACTCCGGCGAAGAGGGAGTAGGCGGCAAGCAGCAGGATCTCCAGCCGACCGCCCACGCGCGGCAGCAACCCGGCAAGGCAGCCCACCCAAGCGCAGGCGAACATCTGGAACGGCATCCACGGCCCCACCCCGCCACTGACGAGTGCACCGGCCAGCAGCGACACGGCGCCCAGCACGAACCCGAACCCGGCCCCGAAGGCACGCCCCGCCAGGATCAGCAGGAAGAACCCGGGCTCGAGTCCCGCAGTACCAGGGCCTAGTGCACGCAGAGCGGCGCCGACAGCGGCGAGCATGCCGAGCAGCGAGATCACCTTGGCGTCGATCCCGGACTCGGCCAGCTCGGCCAGTACTACGGCGACCAGGAGCGGCAGGAGGAGCACGAACAGCCAGGGGGCGTCGGTGGTGTGCCCGATGGCCGATTCGCCCACCTGTGAGGTCGCCCAGAGCAGGGGCCAGCCGAAGGCGAGCACTCCGACGATCGACGCCAGCAGCAACGTCGCAGTACTACGCGGCCGCAGCTGAACGAGTCGCGGAGTACTGCGGGGCTCGAGCCTCATGAGGCTTGCTCCAGAGCGCTGGCGACTTCCCCGACGGTCAGGAAGGGCAGCGGCGCGAGGATCTTGGCCACCTGCGGCGCGAAGGCGGGGGAGCCCGCGATGACGGTCGCTGTCTCGCCGTCGCTCACCAGCTCGCCCTCCGCCAGCACCAACACCCGGGAGGCGACCTCGGCGACCATCTCGACGTCGTGGGTCGACAGCACGACCGCGTGCCCGGCAGCGGCGAGCTCCCGCAGGATCTCGACCAGGCGACGCTTGGCGCCGTAGTCCAGACCTCGCGTGGGCTCGTCCAGCAGCAACAGCGGAGGAGCGCCGCACAGTACGACGGCCAGCGCCAGGCAGAGCCGCTGTCCCTCGGACAAGTCGCGCGGGTGCATCTGTACGTCGATGCCGGGCGCCAGCCGATCCAGCAGTGCTCGGCAGCTCCCAGCCGGCACCCGGAAGTCGCTGTCGGCTCCGGCGCACTCGTCAGCCACAGTGGCGGCGTACAGCAGGTCGGCAGGCTCCTGCGGTACCAGTCCGACTGCCTTGACCAATTGGGACGGCTTGGTACGCCGGGGGTCGGCACCAGCGGCGGTGGCACGACCAGAGCGGGGCTGGACGAGTCCGACGAGCGCATTGAGCAAGGTGGACTTGCCGGCGCCGTTCCGGCCCATCAGAGCGACCACCTCGCCGGCCCTGATGCTGACCGAGACGCCACGCAACGCCGGGATGTTGCCATAAGCAACCACCAGGTTCTCGCAGTGCGCCAGCTCGGGGCCTTCCACGGCAACCAGCCGCCGCGGGGCAAGGTTGGTCAGCCGGCTTCGCAGGGCGACCGCGGCGCGCCGTGCGTCCCGGACGGACAGCGGCAGCGGCGACCACCCGGCAAGCCGTCCGAGCTCGACCACGGGAGGAGCGACCGGCGCAGTGACCATCAGGTCGACCGGGAGCCCGGTCGAGACGGCCGCGGAGCCACCGGGCACCTCGATCACCCGATCGGCGTACTGGATGACTCGCTCGAGCCGGTGCTCGGCCATCACCACAGTGACGCCGAGATCGTGTACCAGCCGCTGGAGCGCAGACAGGACCTCTTCGGCGGCCTGGGGATCCAGTGCCGAGGTCGGCTCGTCCAGGACCAGCACCGCAGGGTGCGAGGTGAGCGCCGAGCCGATGGCGGTCCGCTGCCGCTGGCCACCTGACAGGGAGGTCAGAGCACGATCCCGTACGTCGGCCAGGCCGAGCAGGTCGAGTGTCTCCTCGACCCGGCGGCGCATCACGTCCGGCGCGATCCCGAGGGACTCCATGCTGTAGGCGAGTTCGTCCTCGACCGTGTCGGTGACGAAACCGGCCATCGGGTCCTGCCCGACGATGCCGACCACGTCCGCGAGGTCGCGGGGGCGGAAGTCGCGGGTGTCGCGGCCGTTCACCAGTACCCGGCCGGCCAGGGTGCCGCCGGTGAAATGCGGGACGAGGCCGTTGATGGCCCGCAGCAGGGTGGACTTGCCGGAACCGGTCCGGCCGATCACCAGCGCCAGTTCGCCCTCCGGGACGCTGAAGCTCACCTCACGCAGCGCGGGCCCGGCAGCACCGTCGTACGTGACTGACACCCGGTCGAACTCGATCATGCGGGCACCAGCTCACGTCGTCGGGTCAAGGGCGGCGCGACGATGGCGGGGGCCAGCCCGACCAGCAGGCCGAGCACCGGCACCAGCGGGACCGGCGGCACCACCAGAGGTCCGGCCAGCACGAGCCCCTCCACTCCACGGTTGGCGGCGACGATCATTGTCCCCGCGGCGATGGCACCCGAGAGAGTGACGAGCCACTCGGGCAGAGCCCACGGATCCGGCCGGTACCGCGTCCGCGCGACCCGCTGGTGTCCCACGGTCATCGCGCCGACCGCCAGCAAGAGGCCGACCGCCAGGGCAGCCGCGGCAACAGGGAAGGACATAGCATCAGTCAGCAGCGAGTAGACCCCGAGAGCAATGCCAAGCAGGCCCAGGAGCACAGAGGCGCCGGTGATCCGCCGCTGGTTGCGAGGCACTTGGGCGGTTCTGCCGTAGCCCCTGGAGTCCATCGCGGCAGCCAGTTCGACGGACCTGTCGAGAGCGCCCTCCAGGACGGGCATCGCGGTCGTGCGGAACGACCCGCTGGTGCGTCCGCGCAGCCGGCGAGCCGCGCGGATCCGCCGGGCATCGGTGACCAGTTGCGGGGCGAAGGTCAACGCGACCACGCACGCGACCCCCATCTCGTAGAGAGCCCCGGGGAGCGACTTGAGCAACCTCCGCGGGCTGGCCAGCGCATTGGCCGCGCCGATGCAGCACAGCATCACCGCGAGCTGGAGCCCGTCGTACAGGGCTGTCAGGAGGGCTTCAGCGGTCACCTCGCCGCCGAGCTTCACTCCGGTGGCCCACGCGGGCAGTGGGATCAGCGGCAGGGTGAAGAGGATCGTGTTGCCTTGGGACCTGGTCGACAGGAGCGCCTGCAGGACCACCCGGACCGCGATGACGACCAGGCCGAGCTTGAGGAAGGCGACGTAGCTGTTGGCCCAGGGAGCGTCGGTGCGGCGCGCAGCGACCACGAAGCCGGCTATCACCAGGATCAGGATCAGCAGTACCGGGTTGCGCGTCCTGCTGGCGGCTACCGCGAGCCCCAGCGCCCACAACCACCAGGCCCCCGGGTGGAGTGCCCGGGGGAGCGTCAGGTTATTGGCGGCACGCACTAGGCGCGCTGACCCGCGCGCCGACGGCTGAGAGCGAAGCCGCCGCCGGCAAGGAGTAGAACGACCACAGCGGCGATGATGATGCCGGTCCACGGCGCTCCATCGTCACTCTGCTCGGTGGGTACCTGCGCCGAGTTGGTCGGCGCCGCGGACGGAGTGCTGGCGGCACCGACGGCCGCACCGATCTCCAGCGTCACCGGCTCGTCCGTGGCGGGCACCTTGATGTTCTTGACCGGGTCACCGCAGCCCCTGGCCGGGTAGCCCGCGATGCCACAGGTCAGACCCTTCTCGATCCGGACCTGCTCCACCGCGGACAGGATCTTCGCGCCCGTCGCCTTCACATCGGTGACCACACAAGTCCCGCTGGCCGGGGGAGGCGCGTCGCCCGTGCCGGAGTCCGCCGCAGTACCCGGGTCGATCACCAGGGCAACCCGCTTCTTGCCGGCCTCGGCCGGCGTCTTGCCGCAGACAGCCTCGAAGTCGCCCGCCGCACGAGGCACCCGCGGCTTCGCGCCACCCACGGCGTAGCGCCAGCCCTCGACGCTGCCGTCGGCCGGGACCACCGCGTCGGAACCCTTCTGGGCGAAGGCCCACTGACCGTTCGTCCACTGGTAGTAGCCCCAGAAGCGGTAGCCGTCCTCGGCGCTCGCGGTGGTCGTGACGGTACCGGCGAGCAGCAGCCCGGCCAGCAGGCTGAGAACCACCCGTGCGGTCCTGTGTGCAGTCATCTCGTGTCCTCGATCGGGCCGGACCCGGTGGAGGAGGGCTGTCCGCGCGCAGGCGGGAGCCGGGCTCCACCCGCGGACCTCGGCGGGTAGGTGAGCCTGTCTGCCTGAGGCGCAGTGGTCCGGCTCGCCGCGGCGGGACGCGGCCTACGGTTGCGGGTCAGCGCCGGCTTCGGACCGGCTTCCCTGCGCCACAGGAGTTGGTTCTCGCCGCAGCTTACCGCCCAGCATCCGGACACAGTTGAGCCCGTACTGCGAACGTGCGGCAGGCCACAGTTCGCGGTACGGGCTCTCAGCGGTGCCAGGGCCGGTGCTTACTCCGGTGCGGCGAGGCTCATCGGGCCGTAGACCTCGCGGCCGTCCTCGAGCAGGAAGACCTGGCCGACGCCCTTCTCGGACAGCTCGCGCCAGATCTCGCCCAGCCAGCTCTCCGCGTCACCCTGCGCGGAGAACTCCGCGCCGGTCAGGTCACCCGGGTCGGCCGGCTCGCCCGCGGCGGTCTCGAACCGCCAGGTCCAGCTCACGAGCCCGGCCGGGTCTGCGGCGAGTTACGCGCGGTCATCGCCGCGTCGCGCACGACGATGTGGCCGAGCACCTCGTCGATCTGCTTCAGCACGCCGTCCTCGAGCTTCACGCCCGCGGCCTTCACGTTCTCGGTGACCTGCTCGGGCCGGGAGGCGCCGGTGATCGCCGAGGAGACATTCGGGTTCTGCAGCACCCAGGCGATCGCCAGCTGGGACAGGCTCAGCCCGACCCCGTCGGCGATCGGCTTCAGCTCCTGCACCCGGGTCAGCACGTCGTCGGTGAGGAAGCGCTTCACCATGTCGGCGCCGCCCTTCTCGTCGGTCGCGCGCGAGCCCTGCGGCGGCTGCTCGCCTGGCATGTACTTGCCCGTCAGGACGCCCTGCGCGATCGGCGAGAACACCACCTGCCCGATCCCGAGCTCCTCTGACGCCGGCACCACCTCGGCCTCGATCACCCGCCAGAGCATGCTGTACTGCGGCTGGTTGGAGACCAGCGGGATGCGCAGCTCCCGGGCCAGCCGGTGGCCCTCCTGCAACTGCTCGGCCGTCCACTCCGACGTGCCGATGTAGAGCGCCTTGCCGGCCCGGACGACGTCGGCGAAGGCCTCCATCGTCTCCTCCAGCGGCGTCTCCGGGTCGAACCGGTGCGCCTGGTAGACGTCCACGTAGTCGGTCTTCAGCCGCTTCAGCGACCCGTTGATCGACTCGTGGATGTGCTTGCGCGACAGCCCGACGTCGTTGGGTCCGCCCGGCCCGGTCGGCCAGTACACCTTGGTGAGGATCTCCAGCGACTCCCGCCGCACGCCCTCGAGCGCCTCACCCAGCACCGTCTCCGCCTTGGTGTTGGCGTAGACGTCCGCGGTGTCGAACGTGGTGATCCCGGCCTCCAGGGCCGCCTTCACGCAGGCCTTCGCCTGCTCGTTCTCCACCTGCGAGCCATGGGTGAGCCAGTTCCCGTAGGAGATCTCGCTGACCTTCAATCCACTGTTGCCGAGATACCGAAAGTCCATGACCCCGACCCTACTTCCCCGGCCCCGCCGACACCCGCCCGCCCGCGTCGCCGGACATCCGCGGTACTGCGGGACGCCGGGTGCGGGTGAGCCGGAGGTGGGGGAAACTCCGGGTGGGTGTCGATCCGGACCATGCGTGTTCGTGTTGGTGGTGAGAAGCGGCCTGCGGGCCGGACGATTGCTGACCAGGGAGTGGCGAGATGAAACAGTATCTGTTGGCAGTGCAGTCGATCGAGGGCGCCGAGGTGCCGGAAGGTCCGGGCGAGGACGGCGACGTGGACGCCTTGAACCGCGAGATGGTGGCGAAGGGCGTCTGGGTGTTCGGTGGCGGGCTGGAGCCGCGGTCGACGGCCTCGGTGGTGCGGGCCGACGGTGGCGAGGTGCTGATCACCGACGGGCCGTTCGCGGAGAGCAAGGAGTACATGGCCGGGTTCTGGGTGATCAAGGTGCCCGACCTGGACGCCGCGCTCGAGTGGGCGACCAAGGCGACAAAGGCCTGCCGCCAGCCGGTCGAGGTCACCCCCTTCGACGACGAGGTGGAGTGACCGGCGCCAGCTGACCGCGAGCCGGCCGACACTTGGTCAGGGGTTGCGGGCGATGAGTTCGACGAGCTTCGCGTGGGTGGCGGGGTCGGCGGCCGCGAGCATGCCCGGGCCGGTGTGCAGGGGTTGCCCGCGGAGGTCGGTGACGACGCAGCCGGCCGCGAGACACAGGGCGATGCCGGCGGTGAAGTGGACGCTGTCGCGCAACTGACCGTTGGTCACGTACGCCGCCCGCCGCCCGGCCGCCACCCAAGCGAGCGCCAGCGTGGTCGACGACACCCGCGGCCCGAAGGTGTCCCGGAACTCCGGGTCGAGCAGGACCTTCGCCTGCCTGAACTCCGCGTCCGGCGGCGCATCGACGTCGATGTCCACGATCCGCGAACCGGCCGAAGGCTCGAGCGGCGCGTCGGAACCACCACGCCGTACTGCGGCTGTGGTCCCGTCGGTCCAGAACACCTCGTCGGCGAGTGGATCCGCCACCGCGGCCACGAGGCGCTGACCATTCGCCTGGAGCGCGACGTTCGTGCAGAACAGCGGAGTCTGGGCCGCGAAGTTGAGCGTCCCGCAGAGCGGATCCACCAGCCAGGTCCGGTTCTGCCCGTCATCGGAGCCACCCTCGGCGCCGTACTCCTCACCCACAACGGCATCATCCGGCCGGGCCTGCCGGATCAAGTCCACGATCGCTCGCTCCGCCTCTAGATCGGCATCGGTCGCGAAGTCAGTGGCCGACTTGTCGTACCGCCCCACCGGCCTCCCGTACTTCTCCCGAACCACCCCGGCACCAGCCAACGCCGCCTCAACCGCTAGCTCGACATCCACCCCACCATCCAACAGCACGCCGGCCTCAGGTGACGTGGAGGCTGACCTACGAGCGTGGTGCTAGCAGTCCTCGGGAAGGTGCCAGCGGTAGGGGGCGGTGACCTGCCCGACGGTGGACGGCCCCCATGATCCGGGCAGGTAAGGCTCGATTGGAGGCTGGTGCTCTAGCAACGGAGCGGAGATCTCCCACAGCCGCTCTACCCCGGCGGCCGTGGTGAAGAGCGACTGGTCCCCCTGCATGGCGTTGAGGATCAGGCGCTCGTACGCCTCGAGCGCATTGGCGGCGCCGGAGGAGTCGGCGTACCGGAAGGTCATCTCGGCCTCGCCCAACAGCATCTCAGGACCGGGCTGTTTGGCCAGGAAGCGCGTCGAGATCCAGCCCGGATCGGCGAAGTCGATGACGATCTCGTTCCGTCGAGCTGATGGAGTCGAGCAACCGTCTACCGAGAACATGCGCAAGACCGGCTCCCGGAAGCCGATGGTCACCACCTGCCGACCGGCCCTCAGTGCCTTGCCGGTGCGCAAGAAGAAGGGGACGCCGGCCCACCGCCAGTTCTCGACGTTCGCTCGCAGTGCCACGAAGGTCTCGGTCTGGGAATCGGGTGCCACGCCCGGCTCGGTCCGGTACCCGTCGTACTGCCCCCGCAGGACGTGCTTGGGGTCGAGGGGCAGCAAGGAGTCGAACACCTTCTGCTTCTCGTCCCGCAGAGCGGTGGCCGAGAGGCTGGTCGGAGGCTCCATGGCGACGAAGCCGAGAACCTGGAGAAGGTGGGTGACGACCATGTCGCGGAAGGCGCCGGTGCCCTCGTAGAAGTCGGCCCGCCCTTCGATGGTCAGCGTCTCGGGTACGTCGATCTGCATGTACTCGATGTGCTCGCGGTTCCAGACCGGCTCGTACAGGCCGTTGGCGAAGCGGAACGCCAGGATGTTGTCGACCGACTCCTTGCCGAGGAAGTGGTCGATGCGGAAGATCCGGGACTCGTCGAACACCCGGTGGACCGTGTCGTTCAGGGCCTTGGCCGAAGCCAGGTCGGTGCCGAACGGCTTTTCGATGATCACGCGAGCGCCCTCGGCCAGGCCGGAGGCGGCCAGCATTTCGATGGTCGATCCGAAGCCTGTCGGCGGGATGGCCAAGTGAAAGAGGCGCTGCGGGTGACCGCCGATCTCCTTCTCGGCAGCCTGCACGGCCGCAACCAGCGCCGAGGGGTCACTGTGGTCGGTGGTGGCGAAGGACAATGCGTCCTCGAACGCACGCCAGGTCTCGCCCGTCGGCTTGGTGGAGCCGAACTCTTCGACGGCAGCGTGGGCGAGTTGCTTGAAGCCGGCATCCGAGAGGCCCCTGGAGCGAGCCGTACCCACGATGCGATAGCGCTGGGGCAGGAGGCCGGCCGTGGCCAGGTGGAACAGCCCTGGAAGCAGCTTCCTCTTGGCAAGGTCGCCGGTGGCGCCGAAAAGCACAATCACGTGGTCGCCCGGGCGGCTTGCGGTCCCGGTGGTAACCGAGGACGACGTGGCGGGGCTCGTCGCGGCCGCTTTCAGCTGTTCGGTCATTGGCCGCCTCCCTGTGTTGTGCCGTGCGCGTCTGGGGGGAAGGCGATGGTCGCTCCCGCCGCCCGGGGGACAGTAGCGCCGCCGAGCAGAGACAGTGGCCGGGCTATGGCTTCCAGCGATCTACGCTCGGCGGGGATTCCGAGCAGGAGTTCGACGACGCGGCCGAGGATCATCACCCCGGCGCCGATGAGATAGCCCAGGAACAGCGATGAGGTGTTGCCGCCGTTGCCGATGAGGTGACCGTAGAAGATCGGGCCGATGGCACCGAAGCACTGCGCGATGGCGAAGAACACCGCGATGGCCTGCCCGCGCACCTCGATCGGGAAGATCTCGCTCACCGTGAGATAGGCGGCGCTGGCCCCGGCCGAGGCGAAGAAGAAGATGACACACCACGCGATCGTCTGGGTGAGCGCGGTGAGCGCACCCTGGTCGAACAGGAACGCTGTGACCGCCAGCAGGGCGCCGGACAGGATGTAGGTCCCGGCGATCATCGACTTGCGGCCGACGGTGTCGAACAGTCGGCCGATGGTGAGCGGACCCGCCAGGTTCCCGACCGCGAACGCGATCAGGTAGATCGGCGCAGCCGACGAACTGACGCCGTAGTACTTGGTCAGCACCAGTGTGTAGGTGAAGAAGATCGCGTTGTACAGGAACGACTGCGTGATCATCAAGGTCGCACCGAGCACGCCCCGTTTCCAGTAGCTGGTGAAGATCAGCCTGAGCAGCACGAGATATCCGGTGCGCTGCGCCGGTCGGATCTCCATGCTCCTGCTCTCCGCCACCGCGTCGATGCGATGTCCCGACAACCGCGCCTGTTCCTCGATGGCCGCCGTGGTCTGCTCGGCTTCGGCCGCCCGGCCGTGCATCAGCAACCATCGTGGGCTCTCGGGAAGGTTCCGCCGCACGAACAAGACGACGACCGCCAGGACGGGCCCGATCAAGAACCCAAGCCGCCACCCGAGCGACGGCGCCATGACCTGCAAGAACAACAGCGAGCCCAAGGTGCCGAGGATGGCACCGGCCCAGTAGGTCCCGTTCACCGCGATGTCGACACGACCTCGGTAGCGGGCCGGGATCATCTCGTCGATCGCGGAGTTGATCGCCGCGTACTCGCCACCGATACCCATCCCCGCGATGAAGCGGGTGGCATACAGATAGGCCACCCACCCTGCGCCGCTGCCCAGCGTCAGCGCGGTCAGACCGCTCCCCACCAGATAGACCCCCAGCGTCACCATGAACAGGTTCCGCCGACCCAGGCGATCCGACAGCCGCCCGAAGAACAACGCGCCGACCACCTGACCAGCGAGGTAGACGCTGGCCACAGCACCGACCGCGGTCGAGCTTAGATGCAACGTGTTCGCATCGGTGAGGGCACCCGCCACCGAACTGGCAACTGTGATCTCCAGGCCGTCGAGCACCCAAGCCACCCCGAGCGCCGCGACCAACCTGGTATGGAACGAAGTCCACGGAAGCCGGTCCATCCGCAAAGGCACCAGGCTGCTGACCACCGTTGGGGATACAGGAGGCTCAGGTCTACGCATGCTCGCGATCCGTCCGTCGTGAGGGTGGTTCCATCTCTACACAGCGTCGCCCCACGCCCACCCACCGGCATCACCGCCAGCGCCCCTCGTCTCGTGCCACTGGCTGCACCCTGGGACTACCCGCTACCCGGAACCGCATCTCCGGCCGGCCCCTCGACCGCTTGCCAAGGGCAACAAAAGGCGGACAGGTCGACGCGTCAGCACTGCCGGGAGGCTTACGGGAAGTCACTCCACGGATACTCACAGGAGCAGTAGCCACAGCGCCAGGTGAGCAGTAGGACCGAATCTGTTAGTAGGGGTTCGGGGTCACGCCAGCCTGCGTTCTCGCTACTGGTCTGCTGCAAACCGGTGCCCTACCCGCTGGCTGGCAGGGCAGATGGCCGCTGGCTGGGACGACCCACGCCCGCCGGGGCGCAACTCTGGTAGGGGACGGCTCGCCAGGCGCCGCGCAGCGCCAGACGGGAACCACCCCGGAGAGGACCCTTCATGAATGCTCTCGTCGTCATTGTCGTGATCGTCGTCTTGGCGGTGATCGGCCTGTCGCTGTCGGCTCGCATCGTCAAGCAGTACGAACAGGGCGTGCTGTTCCGACTCGGACGTGTCGTCGGTGTGCGAGAGCCGGGCTTGAGGTTCATCATCCCGTTCGTCGACATGCTCCGCAGGGTCAACCTGCGCATCATCACGATGCCCATCCAATCGCAAGGCATCATCACCCGCGACAACGTCAGCGTGGACGTCTCCGCCGTCGCCTACTATCGAGTGGTCGACGCCGTCAAGTCGGTAGTCGACATCGAGAACGTCGCGGTGGCCATCAACCAGATCGCGCAGACCACCCTGCGCAAAGTGGTCGGCCAGCACACCCTCGACGAGACGCTGTCCGAGACGGACCGCATCAACGTCAGCATCCGCGAGTTCCTCGACGTCCAGACCGCCGAATGGGGCGTCGTCGTCACTCTGGTCGAGCTCAAGGACATCCAGTTGCCCGAGAGCATGAAGCGGGCCATGGCCCGGCAGGCCGAAGCCGAGCGGGAGAAGCGCGCGAAGATCATCGCGGCCGAAGGCGAGTCACTCGCCGCCGACGCCCTCGGCGCCGCCTCCGACATCATGATGGCCCACCCCTTGGCTCTGCAGTTACGCAACCTGCAGAGCTTGATCGAGATCGGGGTCGACAAGAACACCACAGTGGTCTTCCCCGCACCGCTGATGAGCACCATCGGGGAAGTGGGAGCCTTCCTCGCCCGGGAGACCGCAGAAGCCGCCTCGTCCGCCGCGGCGCCCCCGACGACACCGGCGCCCAACCCGGCCGGCAACGGAACCCCTGTCAACGCCGCCCGACGATGACACAACGACCACCCTCGACATTGACTCGACCCTCGCCGTCGCAGCACCTCACCGTCCGCCATGATCGCTAGCGGGGCGACGCGGGCCTACAAGCACACGGCCGATCGGCAGGCCACGCCTTCTTCCCTTCAGGGCCCTTGGTCGGCCCGGAGCCGGTCCGACCGCTGGGTACTACGTCTGCTTGGGGGTCACGGTGACGAGTTGCGCTTGCACGCCGTCGAGGATTGCCTCGAGGCCGAAGTCGAAGCTGCTGTCGGGCGCGGCCCCGTAGCCGGCGCCGGCTGTTTCCAGGCGGGCGCGGAGCCGGGGGAACTGTGCCGCGACCTCCTTCGCCTCCGTCATCCCGGCGTCCATGAGCTTCTCGCCGTCGCGGCTGAGCTCTCTCCTGAGCGATGCCGCGGCAGCCGTACCGATGGCGCTGCCGAGGACGAAGGTGAAGACCGCGGCCGCCGCCTGGTCGGCCTGGGCGGGAGTGAACCCGGCGGTCTCGTAAATGGCGAGGTTGTGCTCGTCGTGGCGAGCCTTGCGAGGGCCGAACATCAGGTACGCGCCGAAGGCCTGCACCAGCCAGGTGTGGCGCGCGAGCATCGCCTGCAGGTCGGTGGCCATCGTCGTGGCGGCCGAGCGCCAGTGGCTCGTGGACAGGTCGGCCAAGGTGATCTCGTCCCACACCCGGTCGCCGGCCAGCCCGATGAGGTTGCTCTTGCTGCCCACGTGCCAGTAGACGGCGGTCGCCGCCGAGCCGAGCCGCTTGCCGAGCGCCCGCATGTTCAGGCCCTCGAGCCCTCCGTCGTCGAGCAGGCCGACGGCGGCGTCGACGATCTGGTCGCGGGTCAGCGTGTCACGCGGCATCCGCCCAAGGTAGTCCAGCGGCCCTCCACTTGCACGCAGTTCAAGTCACCTCGGCCGCCGGGCGCTTGAACGCCGCCGGGGCGCTTGAACCAGGTGCAAGTCGTACTACTTGGGCTTCTCGCCGCGGGCGACCATCGGCTTGGGGAGGCGCCAGCGGCGCATCTGCATGGTGCGGCGGACGGCGTAGAAGCCGATGCCCTTGGTGGGCTCGTTCGCGAACTTCTTCCCGATCGCGCGCTTGAGACCGGCCGAGAGCAGGAACCAGTCGGCCGCGATCGCCAGGATCATCACCAGGAACAGGATGTTCACCAGGCCGGGCAGCCAGCGGAAGGTGCCCGAGAAGACGACGCCGAGCAGCGAGATCACCAGCAGCAGCGGCAGCGCGAACTCCATCACCGACCAGCGGGAGTCGACGTAGTCGCGGGCGAAGCGGCGGACCGGGCCCTTGTCGGCGGCCGGCAGGTACCGGTCGTCGCCGGTCTTCATCGCCTCCTGCGTCTTGGCGCGCTCGATCCGGACCTTCTCGCGGCGGTACGCGGAGGCCTCCTTGCGGTTGCGCGGCTTCTTCAGGGCGGACTTGCGGGCCGCCTCGGCCTCCCGGCGGGTCGGGGTCGGACGTCCCTTGCCGCCCGGCTTCGGCTGGGGGGCCGTGGTCGAGGTTTGCTGCGGTGTCTCAGACTTGGTACGACGGAACACGGGGACTGAACCTCATTCGGGAAACTGGCTGCGCTGGTCACCGGGAACGCCAGGGATCGCGGCGCGTCCGGACTCGGGGTGGTCCCCGGACCATTGCACCACTTTATCGGGGCCGGACCTGATGGTGTGGTGACCCGTAGGGACATAGGGTGGTTGACACGCACGCCGGGTCCACTCTCCGGCTCAGAAGGGGTACGGATATCGATGAGCATCTTCAAGAGGATGTCGACGATCTTCAAGGCCAAGGCCAACACGGCGCTGGACAAGGCAGAAGATCCTCGCGAAACCCTTGACTACTCGTATCAGAAGCAGCTCGAACTGCTGCAGAAGGTGCGGCGTGGTGTGGCCGACGTTGCCACCAGCCGGAAGCGGGTGGAGCTGCAGGCGTCGCAGCTGCAGTCCCAGTCGCAGAAGCTGCAGGACCAGGCCCAGAAGGCGCTCTCGATGGGCCGGGAGGATCTCGCCCGCGAGGCACTGACCCGCAAGTCCGGGCTGCAGGGTCAGATCGACGACCTGACCGCCCAGCACGCCCAGCTGCAGGGCGAGGAGGAGAAGCTCACCCTCGCGTCGCAGCGGCTGCAGGCGAAGGTCGAGTCCTTCCGCACCCGCAAGGAGACGATCAAGGCCACCTACACGGCGGCCGAGGCGCAGACCCGGATCAACGAGGCCTTCTCCGGCATCTCCGAGGAGATGAGCGACGTCGGCCTGGCGGTCCAGCGTGCCGAGGACAAGACCCAGCAGATGCAGGCCCGGGCCGGCGCGATCGACGAGCTGCTCGCCTCCGGCGCACTCGACGACGCCACCGGGACGAGCAAGGACAGCATCACCCTCGAGCTCGAGCGGATGTCGTCGAACTCCGACGTCGAGAACGAGCTGGCCGCGATGAAGGCCCAGCTGGCCCCGGCCGAGGCGCCGAAGCAGCTGTCCCAGGACACGCCCGGCGCGGCCCAGCCCCAGCAACCAGCCCAGCAGCCCGTGCAGCAGCCGGCCCGACCGCAGGACGGAGACGCGTGATGATCGTCCGGATCATGGGTGAAGGCCAGTACCGGCTGCCTGACGAGAAGCTCGACCAGTTGAACGTGATCGACTCCGACCTCGAGAAGGCTGTCTCGGCGGGCGACGACGGCGCTTTCGGTCCGGCGTTCGCGGCGCTGCTGGAGTTCGTCCGCAGCGGCGAGCGGGTGCCCGACGACGAACTGCACGACTCCGACGCGATCCTGCCGCCGGGTGACAGCACCCTCGCCGAGATGCGTGAGCTGATCAGTGGCGACGGGCTGATCGCCGGCTGATCGCCCTCCGTAAGCAGTCATTTCAAGACCCCCGAGTCCGAACGGACCCGGGGGTCTCGGCGTTCCGGGGGCCTGCCGATTGCTCCCCGGTAAACACTGGGATTCGCTACTGTCCTAACGCTTCCAGGCGTAGTACTCTCTGGGTCATTGCCGTTGTGGGGGCGGCATTACATCGAGGTCTGCGGCGGGGTGTGGGGATGTCGCAGATGTCGGTTCGCCTGTGGGGGGTGACTTTCTGTGACAGATTTTGTCGTGTCCGAAGGTTTGGCCGACTCGGCCGATCGAAGGCCGGTAGCGGTAGGGGACCGTCGCCGGCCGTTGTGGGTGGTGCCGGACGAAGTTCCGGCGATTGTGCCGCGCTCCGCCCGGTTCACCGAGGCGCGCTGGGTCGCGAAGTACCGGTGGGCCGCGCTCGGTGGCGATCTGATCGCCGCGCTGGTGGGCGTCTCGCTGGCCCTGGTGGCCCGGTTCGGGGCCCAGATCAACGTGGGCTACTTCGTGCTGGGGGCGGTGCTGCCGGTTGCCTGGCTGGCCTGTGTGGCCCTGGAGCGCGGGTACGAGACGCGCTACTTCGGCACCGGGCCGGAGGAGTACCGGTCCATCCTGCGAGCCGCCGTCGCCTTGACGGCGCTGATCGCGGTCACGTCGTACGCGACCAAGAGCAACGTTGCCCGTGGTTTCGTCGTGCTGGCCGTGCCGATGACCTGTCTGGCGGCGCTGCTGGTGCGCTGGCTGCTGCATCGCAGCCTGGCCGGCCGGCGCTTCGTCGGCCGATGTATGCGCCGGGTGCTGATCGTCGGGCGCAACGGGCAGGTGACCACCTTGCGGAGGCACCTGGAGGAGCGGCCGGAGGACGGCTACACCGTCGTCGCGACCTGCCTGCCACGTGGTGACGTGAGGCAGGAGCCCGAGGCCGGCCTGGCCAAGCTGGGACGGACCGAGGAGGACATCCTCGCCGCGGTCGACAAGTACTCCGTCGACGTGGTCGCGGTGGCCGCCGACCCGGAGCTCGAGGGGCAGTCCCTGCGCAGGCTCTCCTGGGCCCTCGAGCAGCGCGGCATCGACCTGGTCGTGTCGCCCGGCATCGTCGAGGTCGCCGGGCCGCGCATCTCGATCCGGCCGGTCGCGGGACTCTCGCTGCTGCATCTCGAGCGGCCGTCGGTGAGTGGTGGACCGCACCTGCTGAAGAACATCTTCGACCGGGTGGTCGGCTTCTTCATGCTGCTGCTCGCCGCACCCATCCTGCTCGTCGCCGCGGCACTGGTGAAGTTCACCAGCCGTGGGCCGGTGCTGTTCCGGCAGACCCGCGTGGGGCGGGCCGGCGAGGAGTTCTCGATGCTGAAGTTCCGCAGCATGGTGGTGGACGCCGAGGAACGCAAGGCGGACCTGGACGAGCTGAGCGACGGCAACGACGTGCTCTTCAAGCTGCGCGACGATCCGCGGGTCACCCGGGTCGGCCGTTACCTGCGGCGCTTCTCGGTGGACGAGTTGCCGCAACTGGTGAACGTGCTGCGCGGTGAGATGTCGCTGGTCGGGCCCCGGCCGCCGCTGCCGACCGAGGTCGCGACGTACGCCATCGACGACGCCCGCCGGATGCTCGTCAAACCAGGCCTGACCGGCCTGTGGCAGGTGAGTGGCCGAAGCGACCTGACCTGGGAGGAGTCAGTCCGCCTCGACCTGCGCTACGTGGACAACTGGTCCATCGCGCTCGACCTGCTCATCTTGTGGAAGACCGCGCGCGCCGTGTTCGGCCGCGACGGCGCTTACTGATCCACATTCTGTTCCACAGCCCGGCGGGGGGTCGCCGGCTGTGCGCAAGTCGCACCAAATCTCCGAGCACCACCACATACGAGCATCAAAGACAGATGTGTGTTCCCGAGGGGGGAATCCATGCCGAATCTCAGTGTCGGCGGCGTTACCGATCATGAAATGCAGGCCCGTTCCGAGGCCGCCGGCCTGGCCATCCTGGCCGCGGCCGGGGATCAGGCGGCCTGGAGCAAGCTGGTCGACCACTATGCCCGGCTCGTCTGGGCCGTCACCAGGAGCTTCCGGCTCACCGACAGCGACGCGTCCGACGTCTCGCAGATGGTGTGGTTGCGGCTGCTGGAGCACATCGACCGGGTCGATCCGGTCCGGGTCGGCGCCTGGCTGGTCGTCACCACGAGGCGCGAATGCCTGCGGGTGCTGGCTTTCCGCAAGCGCGTGCTGCTCACGTACGAGTCGGACGCCTTCGAGGTCGTCGCCGGCGACCAGCCGGAGCTGGACGCCGAACTGCTGGCCGACGAGCGGGCGGTCGACGTACGGCGTGCGCTGGAAAGCCTGCCGGATCGCTGGCAGCAGATGCTCGGCATGCTGATGGCGGACCCGCCCGCCCCGTACGCCGAGATCTCCGAGAGGCTGGACATCCCGATCGGCAGCATCGGCCCGATTCGCGGCCGCTGCCTGGAGAAACTCAGAGTGCTGCTCGCCTCCTGATTCCCCCCAGGGCGCCCGGTCGCCGGTTCCTCCCGAGCCGACGGCCGGGTTGCTCTGCGCGCCGACCGCCGGGCAGCCCTACGCAGGGGCCGGAGTATCACACCAGCGGCCCGGGACGGCGGGTGGATCAGAGCAGCCTCAGAGCAGGATCCAGGCCGTGCGGACCGGGCGCTGGGCGCCGCCCGGCCAGCGGAGCAGGAAGCTCACCAGCCGGGGCGCCAGCGGCCCGTCCACGTCTGTCCCGCGCGCTTCCACCAGCACCGGACCGGCGGGGGACACCCTGAGCTCCACCGTCAGGTGCGCCTGCCCGCGCACCGCGACGTCGAGCGAGTGTCCGTGCCCGGCGAACCGCAGCCGCCGTACCTCGTCGCCGCTGCTTCCCGGGCTGTCCACCAGGCTGTCGAACACCAGGTCCAGTACGTCGAGATCCCGCTCGTGCCGCCCGAACGCGGCGTAGCCGACGGAGCGCAGCAGCTCGAGCTGCTCGCTTGCCGCCTGCTCCGGGGGGCCGGCCATGGTCCTCAGCGCTGCCCTTGGACCTTGATCACGCTGTCGCGGTCCTGGTCGTACGGCGCGCCCTGCCAGGCGGACCAGTTGACCCGGGTGCCCTGACCGTGCACGACGAAGTTCCACGGGCCGCCGTAGGTGTTGCTGTAGAAACGGTTGCTCTGGTCGAACGTGATCGCGTCCTGGATCGTCTTCTCCTTGTACGGCGACCAGGCGGGGAAGGTGCCCCAGTTGGAGAACAGCCCGTTGTAGCCGCAGCCGCTGCGCGAGGCGCAGGACTTGCCGATCTTGTCCGGGTCGAGCGAGAAGACGTTGTCGTGCACGCGCACGTTCTGGGTCTTCCACCGGCAGTCGCCGAGGTACGGCTGCTTGCTGATGGTGGTCGCGTTGCAGGTCTTCACGGTGACCGTCTTCGGGTTCACCAGCGTGCCCGAGCCGGTACTGGTGTTGGCCGGCGAGCCGGCGAACCGGTCCGCGTTCTCCCACAGGATCACGCCGGCCCAGTTGTCGGTGAACAGGTTCCCGGTGATCTCGAACGTCTCGTTGAAGTCGGATGCCACCCGCTTGTCGCTGCCGGACTCCGAGATGTACACGGCCGAGGTCGGGAAGCCGCCGTTCCCAGGGCCCTTGCCGAGCCCGTTGCGGGCGAAGGTGTTGGCGCGGATGACCGCGTTGTAGCTGGTCTCGTAGACGATGGCCTCCGAGGTGTTCTCGGAGAAGTAGTTGCCCTCGATCGCGAACCCGGCGTTGTTGGTGTCGGCCCAGATCCCGGCGCTGTTGTTGTTGTGCACCCAGTTGTTCCGGAACATCGCGCCGGTCGTCTCCCAGAACTTCCCGCCGCCGGTGCAGCCACAACCCGGCTTGAGGGTCTCCCAGTCGTCCTGGTTGTTGCCGGCGATCTCGTTGTTCTCGATCACGATGCTGGTGACCTTGTTCGGGCTGTAGGCGTTGAACCCGTACTGGCCGTTGTCCTGCAGGCAGTTGCCGCGGATGAGGTTGCGGCTGCCGACCATCACCCCGGCGCCGGCGTTCTCGCGGATCGTGTTGCCCTCGATCTTCCAGCCGGTGGCGGCGTTGTGGTTGACCACGCCCTCGTCGCTGTTCGTCTTCGGGACGCCGAAGTTCTGGATGGTCAGGTTCTTCACGGTCACGTTCGCCACGTAGCCGGTGAAGGCGTAGCGGTTGTTCTTCTGGCCGTCGAGGATCGCGCCGGGCGCGCCCAGGTAGACGTTGCCCTCCTTCGGGATCACCTGCGCGAACGGGCCGACGCCGAGCTTGTGCGTGCCGGCGACCAGCCAGAAGGTGGTGCCGGCCGGGCTGCTCTCGGTGATGTCGTTCAGGTTCTGCGTCGTGGCGACGGTGACCGCGCCGGCCGGTGCGGTGCTCGGGCCGGACAGCGCTGCCCTGTTGCCGCAGATCTTGGCCGGCGGCGCGGTCGGGGCGGTGACGGGTTTCGCCGATCCCGTCCCGGTCGGGCCGGTCCGGGCCGCGTCCGCCGGCGGCTCACCGTCGGCGACGTAGGTGTACGTGCCCACCAGCAGGCCGGCGACCAGGACCAGGCCCGCGGTGATCAGGACGCCTCGGCGCCGGTACCACGCGGGGCCCGGGCCGGTCGGCCGGGACGAATCGCGTTGTTCCATGACACTTCCTTCGGGGGGCGAGCGGCTCGCGCGGGCTAGTGGTGAGCTGACACCGACTGCCGGATGGCGAACCGGTAGATGTCGAGCAGTTGCTCGATGTTGCGATCGGGGTCGTGCTGTTCCTCGTACGTCGCCCGGGCGTGGCGGCCGTACTCCTCGTACCGTTCGGGCGAGGTGTCGACATCGAGCAGCAGCTTCCCCAGCGCGTCCGGCTGCCCGGGTTCGAAGAGTGCGCCGTCGACGCCGTCGCTGATCAGGTCGGGGAACGATCCGTGGCCGGAGGCGAGCAGCGGTACGCCGACCGCCATCGCCTCGACCACCACGAGCCCGAAGGTCTCCTCCCACTCCGACGGGAGGAGCACCGCCCGGGACCGGCCGATCAGCTCGAAGCACTGTTCCTTGGTGAGATGGCCGGCGAGCTCGACCGACGGGCGGTCCGCGGCCCAGGCCGTCACCTCGTCCAGGTGTGGACCGCCACCGGCGATGACGAGCCGGAGCGCGTCGTCACCGGCCAGCGCGCGGTACGCGTCCCAGCTCTTCATCAGCAGCGGCGCACCCTTGGGCGCGTCCAGCCGGCCGACGTAGGCCACCTGACGTTGCCGTTCTCCGCCGACCGGTCCGTCGTACGGGACCAGGTTGTGCTTGACGAAGGTCCGTTCCGGCTCGAAGCCCATCGCGCCGAGCAACTGGCGCTGCGAGTCGGAGATGAAGACGTACGCCGAGACGAGGTCACGCCAGCTCCGCCGGTGCGTGCGTGCGGCCAGCACCGTCGGGCCGGTGGCGAGCACCGAGCCGCGGTAGCAGCGGTGGGCCAGCGCGGGCGTCGGGTTGCCGCCGGCACAGTCGTGGCAGACCTGGCCGTCGCGGAAGAAGTCACCGCTGGCACAGAGCAGCTTGTAGTTGTGCAGGGTCGCGACGACGGGGACTCCCGCGTCGCGGCACGCATACAGCACGGACGGGCTGAGCAGCGGGAAAGTGTTGTGGACGTGCACGACATCAGGCCGGTACTCGGCCAGGGTCTGCGCCAGATCCCGTTTGCTGGTGGGATTCCAGACCACCCGGGCGGGCAGCGTCGCCTTCTGCCAGGCCGGCCAGCTCTCGATCTCGTCGCTGAGCCGTCCGAAGGTCTCGACCTCGTGGCCGAGGGCGGCCAGGGCGGCACCCTCCTGCTCGACCACGCGGTTCTCGCCGCTCGGTGCGGTGGACCGGTAGGTGTTGTGCACCAGCAGGATCTTCATCGCACTCCTTCACGGGAGTTCCCCGAGTACACCAGGGACGCGGCCAGGGTCAGCTCGAGCAGGTACGGCGACGCGTCGCTGAGGCCGCTCTCGGTGAAGGAGGCGACCACGCAGTAGACGACGAGGAAGAGCGCCAGGGCCCGGCGCGGACCCTGCGGCCGGAACCACGCGGCGGTCAGGAGGAACAGCAGCATCGCCACGTTGATGGCGACGCCCACCAGACCGATGTCGTAGTACGTGCCCAGCCAGTTGCTGTCGATCGGCAGGCCGTTGAAGGACTTGTTGGACAGCCCGAAGCCGAACAGTGTCTCGAAGGTGGAGCGCGGCGCGGCCAGGATCGACTCCCAGACCATGCGGCGACCGGTCAGGGCCGCCAGGTCCTCCGTGTCCTGACCACGGGCGAGCCAGGTGGTCACCACGGACCCCAGCGTCAGCGCTCCGACGGTGAAGAAGGCGAGACCGATCGCGAACGACTTGCGCACCCGCGCCCGCGACATGAACAGGCTCAGCCCGCCGACCACGACGCCGGCCACGAGGGCGACCAGCGCGGTACGGGTATGGGTCAGCAGCAGGACCGGCACGGCCAGCAGGACACTGATCAGCGCCAGGTTGCGGCGGAGCAGCCCGGACAGCCACAGCACTGTGGTCAGACCGGTCGCCACCGCCGCGTAGTGACCGACCTGGGTCGGCGGGATCGGCCAGAGGATACCTCCGAGCCGGTCGTCGGTGAGTGCCACTCCTGGTGCGACCAGCACGCCGAGCAGGACCGAGCCGAGCACGATCCACAGGAACATCAGGTGAGTTCGCAGCAGCAGCATGTCGCGGCGGGTCCACCACGGGGTCAGCAGCCAGAGCACCGCGACGAAGAGGAACAACCGGGCGGCGCGGAACAGGGCGCCGAAGAGGAACTCGGCCCCGATGCTCGCCAGCAGCGACTCCGCGGCCAGCAGCGCCACCAGGAAGATCCAGACGCTCGGCCGGATCCGCGCGGGCCGGTTCACGCTCAGCACCAGCAGCAGTGCGGCCGGCAGGGACGCCTGGGCGATCAGTTTGCCCACCATTCCCGGGATCGGCAGGAGATGCGGCGCGCCGGGGAAGAACGTCAGCACGTTCAGAATCAGCAGACCCCAGACCGCCTGGACCCGGCGGCGTCGCCGGCGTTCCGGTGAGACGACCCGCCGCCCACCGGCGTCGCCGGCCAGCCGCGCGCCGATCGAGGCGATGGCGCTCATCGGCCGAACATCTCGACGTCTCCGGTCCTGCTCGACCCGGCCTCGGCCTCGGCGACGCCGACACCCTCGTCGGTACGGTCCGCGCGGAGCACGATGGCGGTGTCGATCTGGAGCCCGGCCAGCCGGAGCATCTCCCCGGTGGCGTGGATCTTGGTCGCGGTGCTGCGGCCCGACGTCACCACGACGGCGGTGCGCGACGCCCAGGTGGCCAGGTGGTCGGCGCCCAGCGCCGGCGTCAGGGTGGCCAGGGTGAGCACCAGGTCGGCCACGTCCCAGGCCGCGTCGAGCGAGATGTTCCCGGACTCCGTCGGACGGTTGTTGTCGCCCAGCCGCAGGTAGCACCCCTCGACCGGACCGCCGTCGGATTCCGGCAGGTAGACGTCGAGGCGCGTGCCCGGTTCGCTGAACAGCGACTCGTGGGTGCCGGTGGTCTTCACCCCGAGCGTTGCCGCGAGGTGTCCCGTTCCGGTCAGGTCCGCCACCAGGACGTGCTTGCCTTCTCGGGCCACGGACAGCGCCAGCGAGGCGACCGCCAGCGCACAGGCCGGCACGTCGTCGACGCTGACCACGGCCAGCGCCGGAGTCGGCACCTTGCCCCAGTAGATGTGCTGGTCGAGGTGCTGCACCATCAGCCGGATCTCGGGATGCTGCTGCTGGGACTTGCTCAGATAGGCCGGGAAGGGCCACCAGCGCATCCGCGGCGGCCGTCCGGTGCTGAGCCGGATCCGGGCCCCGAGCGACTTGGCGATGTCCCGGCGCTTCCACAGCTTGTCGGACAGCAGCGCCCGGACCACCACGAAACCGAGCCCGATGAAGAGCCCCGCCATCAGCCCGGAGACGACGCTGATCGCCAGCGTCCGCTTGGCCGAGACGGGCACCGGAGCGGCCTCGTCGAGCAGCCGGCTGCTGTTCATCCGGGAGGCCGCGACCTCCTGGTCGATGATCTGCTGCTGGATGTACTTCACCCGGTCATTGGCGACACCGAGCGTCGCCATCTCCGGGCTGTTGAGATCCGGGTCGTCCGGATCGCCGCCGGCGGCCCGAACGGCGGCCTGGGCATCGGTGGCCGCAGCCATGGCCGTGACGAGATCCCGGCGCAGCGGAACCTCCTGCTGTGCGATTTGCTGCTTGCGGAAGGTCAGGTAGGTCTGCGCGATCACCGTGGCGATCCTGGTGGCCTCGTCACTGGTCTCGGCGCCCACCTTGATCTCGAGGACCCGGTCGGTGAGCGCGGTCGCGGTGTACTGCTTGAGCAGGTCGTCCGGGGTCTCGGGCAGCTTGAGCCGGTCGATCACCCGCAGCGCGACCGTGTGCGTGGTCACCAGGCTTACGTCGGTGGCCATCGCGCGGGCGGGGTCGTCGCCATCGCGGTGGGTCAGCAGGATCCGGGCCGACGAGAAGTCGGCCGCGGGCAGCAGCGTGGGCATCGCGAGTCCCAGCGCCAGCCCGACGACCGCGAGCACGAGCGGGATCCGCAGGTGCCGGCGGATCGCGTCCCGCAGGAACCGAAAGGTGACCAGGCTGTCCGGCGGGAAGGCGCTCGACCGCTCATCGGCGAACAGGTCGTCGTCATCGTCCCAGACCTGGTCGGAGCGGTAGGGCTGCTCGGTGTACGGCTGGTTGCTCATCTGGTCGTCCTCCTCGCCGCACCGGACAGGAGGGTGGGCAGCCGCGAACCGGAGCGGCGGGTGGATTGCGAGACCCGGCCGATGGTCCGGTCGGACGGATCCGGATCGGTCACCACCAGGCCGTCTATGGTGCGGTCGTCGGCCGCGGCCGCGACGGCGAGCCGGGCGAGTTCCTCGGCTGTCACCGCCCCGGCGGACAGGGCGACGATCGTGCTGTTGGTGCGAGCGGCACCGGTCAGGTGCGGCGTGTCCCGGTCGACCACCACCAGGTGGATGCCGAGGGCAACCTTGCCGGCGGGTTCGTGGTGGGTGTCGACCACGATCGAGGTGGAGATGCCGATCGAGGCCGCGAAGGCCGCCAGTTGCGGGCCGAGCGGGAGCGACTTGTCGTCCTCGGCGAACGAGATGACGGTCAGCGAGACCGGCGAGCCGTCCTTCACGTCCAGGCCGAGGTGGTGCAGCGTCTTGCGCAGACTCCACGCCTCGACCGCTGTCGGTGAGTAGTGCTCCAGCAGGTATGCCCAGTCCGAGATGTCCAGGGCCCGGTAGGAGGAGACCGACGCGAGCACGGGCAACCCGACCGCGTCCGAGATCTCGTCCCGCAGTCGCAGCCGGCGGTCGCCGCGCTCCCTGGCCAGCACGCCGATCGAGCCGGCGACGGCCCCCAGCAATGCCCCCAGCAGACCGAAGATCCCCAGATGGACCGCCATGTTGCCGCCTCTTGCGGTCGTTGCTTCCTCCAGCACGCGAGCCCCCGTCTTCTTCCCCAGGTCGCCGGGGAGCTTCTGGTCCGTGGTGACGAAGACCAGATAGACCTCGGCGACGGCGTTGGCCAACCGCATCGCCTGTGCTGCCGAGGTTCCCCGTGCGTCGATCTTGATGACGTCCTGCGTGACGGCGGCGACCTTCACCCGGTCGCGGACCACCTCGGTGGCCAGCGGCGGGGCGAGGTTCTGGCCGGCGCTCTTGAGCACCGGCTCGCTGTCGGCGATGAACACCTGCGTCTCGATGGCCTGCGTGCCGACCGCCTTCTCCGCGTCGGTCGCGGGCGGCGGTGGCAGTACCACCAGAGACGTGGCGGTGTGCAGCGGTGGCTCCACCAGGGCGTAGACGATCCCGCCCAGCAGACCCACCGCGGCAAAAAGTGCCACCCAGCGGCGATGCCGTCGGATCGCTCGCCAGGACTTCTTGACGTCCAGCTCCTGTGTGCTCACAGGCCCCTCCAGTAGAACGCCGTCGGTTGGTTCCTGTAATAGAGGGCGCTGAACGGAGGCTGATACAGCAAAAGACCGGTCAGTGACGGAATCGGAACTTGCTGACCAGCGGAGTCCCCGCTTCGGCCCGTCCGGAACCGACCAGCGTGGTGCTCGCCACCTTGTGCCCGAAGCGCGGCGAGTACCAGCCGAGGATCGGCTCGGTGTCCCCGTGGTGCGTGCTCCAGACCAGCCCCGCCGGCAGCTCCACGGTCGCAGTACCGGTCGGCCACTGGAGTCGGGCGACGGAGCCGTCCAGCTCAACGCTGACCTCCGGCCCGAGGTGCCAGGCCAGCCGGACGGGCGCTGCCGCATCGACCCGGTCCTCGACCCGCAGTACTCCGTCGTCGAGCGTGACCGCTCGCTGATGCGTGACCGGCGGCTCGGAGGCCTGGTATCCGTCGTGCTCGGCGCTCCAGGTGGAGACATCGTCGCCGGCGGAGAAGTTCTGGGCTCGACCGGTCGCGCCGCGGAGCCAGAGGAACGCCCCGCCCTGCACCGATTGCTCGGCCCCAGCGACCTCTAGGGTGTTGTGGCCGATCGTCGAGCGGAAGTAGTTCCGCCAGTCCTCTTCGCCGTGGTAGCAGTACGTCCCGGGGTCGGCCAGGATGTCCACCTCGCCGACCCGGACCTCGAGCGAGAGCGCGTCGGAGTGGGCGTGCGCCGCGATGGACAGGAAGCCGTGCGGCCCCGCGTCCCCGCGGCACCAGATCTCCGGGCCGTCGTCGCGGCTGTGCAGGATCGTGAGGCCCGCGTCCGCGAAATGCTCCGGCCGCTCGTCCGGCCGATCAGCCTGAGAACGCTTCTTCACCAGGGATCCAGCCAGTACGGCGGCCGTCGTGGCGGGCGTCTGTGGCCACCAGGAGGCACGTCCCACCAGCGCAGCACCCAGGGAGAGGAAGGCCGACCAGTTGGTCAGATCGGGAGGATCGAGCACCAGCACCTGGCCCTCGTCGTCGTCACCCTGGCGCGGTGGGCGCAGGCTCTCGTCGACGATCGCGGCGGCCACGTCGACCGTGCGCGTGAGCAGGGACCACGTTCGGGCCGACAGCGGATGACCTGATGCGTCAGCCTCGACAGCGGCGTACAGGCCGAGCTCGGACACGAAGCGGTGGTAGTCAGTGGCCAGCTCGCGGTTGACCCCGGACGGGAACGTGTTCGCGTCCAACTCGCGTTCGAGCAGCGTCGCCGCGTCCCGCCGCCACCGGCTGCTCTCGGCATACCAGGGGAACGCGCAGGCGGCCACGAGTTGTCCCGCCGCCTCGGCGATCACGTGGTTGTTCGCCGACGACCCGCGGCTGCGGAAGGCGGCCAGATAGCGCTGGTGCCAGTGGATCTGCCGGACCGCGAGCTCGTTGTGCTCGAACAGGTCCCCGACCTCGGGCCAGTCCTCCAGCAACCGCCGGATCCAGGTCCAGCTGATCAGCCGCGTGCCGACCTCGATCCCGCTGGTCCAGTGGATCCCGGACAGGAACGGGTTCGTCCGCCACCAGTCGTTCAGCTGCTCCGCCACCCGGTCGGCGTAGGCGTCGTCGTGGGTCAGGTACCAGGCCGCGGCGAGCTGCGTCAGGTGGTGGTGCCGGGACAACTCCCAGACCTGCTTGACGTTCCCGACGAGTTCCTCGGAGCGGTGGTTCAGGCGGAACGCGTACTGCGCGGGGTCCGACCGCCGCCCGGTGACCGGGTCACGGAACCAGTCCGGCGACCGCAGATCGGTGCGATCGACGCCGAGCACCTCCAGCTCGCCGGCCATGATCGCGTCCGCCGTGGAGATCACCGCCTTGGCGGCTTCCTCCGGTACGGCGGTCACCGTGGCGGGCGGCAGCGTCGAGGCGAAGGGCCGCTCGTACCGCCCGGGCGGGTGCGCGTTGACGTCCTCGCCGGGTCGCACCTGCTGGTGCGCCCAGGTCGTCCGGCGGGCGTGGTCCCGGGTGCGCCAGACCAGCTCGGTGGGCGACATCCGCCGCAGGCGGCGGACGTACCAACCCACTGACTGGCGGCTCACACCGACTCCGGACGGCCGCTGGCCAGGCTCCGATCCACGGCGATGGTGGCGCGAGTGGTGGCGATCAGCGAGTCGAAGGAGATCGGCATCGGCCCACCCGAGCGCACGGCGGCCACGAAGCTCTCGAGCTCGTGCCGCTGGCCCTTGTCCGTGCCACCGCGAGCCTTGCGGGTCGCCGGGCGCCGGCCGGTCCACAGCGACGCCTTCTGGAAGTTGTCGAACCGGGCGTTCCGGCCGCTGCCGGTGATGTCGATCGTCTCCTTCGGGAACCGCGCGTTGCCACCGCTGAGGTAGCTGATCGTGCCGGTCGAGCCGTTCTCGAACCGCATGTTCACCGTCACGTCACCGGCGTCCGGCCCGGGCATTGCGTAGACCTCGGTCGGCAGGCTGTCCAGCCACCACGACACCGTGTCGATGAAGTGGCCGCCCTCGCCGGCGAACCGGGTGCCCTCGCGGTCCTGGTCGAGGTACCAGCTGCTGGAGTCCAGCCGGCCGGCATTCACCAGGTAGCGCAGCGACGAGCCGCCGCCGGGATCGCCGTACCGCGACCGCAGGTCGGTGAGCAGCGGGGCGAACCGGCGGTTGAAGCCGACCATCAGCCGGTCGTTGCCGGTGGCATCGACGACGGCGACGATCCGGTCCACCTCGGCCGCGGTCAGCGCCAGCGGCTTCTCGACGAAGACCGCCTTGCCCTGTTCGAGCGCGCGGCAGGTCAGGGCGGCGTGGCTGCTGTGCCGGGTGACCACGAACACCGCGTCGAGCGAGTCGTCGGTGAGTACCGCGTCCGCGTCGGTCGAGATGCTCTCGAAGCCGAACCGGCGTTGGGCATTGGCCGCCGAGAGCGACTTGTTCGTGGCGACATGGGCCAGGGCGGCGTCCTCGTTCTTCGCCAGGTGCGGCAGCAGCATCGACGACGCGTAGTTGCCCGCGCCGACGAACCCGAGCCGGACCTTGCCCGCAGTGCCGGTGGTCGTCCGTTCCGGCCGCACTGGCTGCTGAGCTGGCTGCGGTGTGGCCTGGGGGAGTGGCCCGGAGTCCGGGTACTCGAAGAGGAAGCCGACGCCGGGCAGGGCACCAGTGCTGAGCTGCTGGTAGACCTCGGTCGCGTCCGCGATCGGGAAGATCCGCGCCACCAGCGACGACACGTCGATCTGCTCGCGCGCGATCAGGTCGATGAAGCACTCCAGGTTCCTGCGCTCGGTCCACCGGACGTACCCGGCCGGGTAGTCGATGCCCTCGAGCTCGTACCGGTCGTCGTACCGGCCGGGTCCGTACGACCGGGAGAACCGGACGTCCAGTTCCTTGTCGTAGTAGGCGTTCCACGGCAGGTCGAGCTTGGTCTTGCCGATGTCGACGATGCGGGCCCGGTCGCGTGCCAGCCGTGCAGCCGTCTCGACCGGTCCGTTGGAGTGGCCGCCGGCCGCCAGCAGCACGTGGTCGGCGCCGAGCCCGTTGCTCGCGCCGAGCAGGGCCCGCTCCAGTGTTGCGACCCCCGCCTCGTCTGCGGACGAGCACGCGATCGCCCCGGCCTTCTCCGCCATCCGGCAACGGTCGTCGACCGTGTCGATGCCGAACACCCGCACTCCGGCCGCGACCAGCAGCCGCACCACGAGCTGGCCGACCAGACCGAGCCCGATCACCACCGCCGTGTCGCCGAGCTGGACCTCCGACTGCCGGACGCCGTGCATCGCGATCGCGCCGACCGTCGAGAAGGCGGCCTGCTCGGCCGGCACCCCGTCGGGCACCGGCACGCACAGGTTGACCGGGATCCAGTTGTACTCCGCGTGCAGCGCGAACTCGTTGCCCGCGGCAGCCACCAGCTGGCCGACGCTGAACTCCTCGGCGCCCTTGCCGACCTCGACGACCACCCCGCACAGCGAGTAGCCCAGCGGCGTGTACGAGTCGAGCTTGTTCATCACCTTCTTGTAGGTGTTGACCGCGCCCTGCTGGACGACGGAGTCCAGCACCTTCTTCACCTGGTCCGGACGGGCCCGCGCCTTGCCGACCATCGACAACCGGGCCTCGCCGACCTTCATCAGCTCGGTACCGGTGGAGATCAGCGAGTACAGGGACCGGACCAGCACGCCACCGGGCGCGCAGGAGGGCGGTGGCACGTCGAGAACCGCGAGCTCACCGGACTTGTAGTTCTGCGCTACCTGCTTCATGGTCGTCTCTCGCTCGGGTAGGAGGGTCATGTACTGACGCCTTGCTCCTTCAGATTCCGGCACCAGGTCTCCAAGGTCAGCAGCTGCCAGATCTGCTTGGAGTAGTCCTGGCGGCCGGCTCGTTCGTCCTCGACGAGGCGGGCGACGGCCTGCCGCTGGAGGAAGCCGCTGCCGACCAGCTCGCCGTTCAGCAGCACGTCGTCGACGAGCTCGCGCAGGTCGTTGCGGACCCAGGCGCGCAGCGGCGCGCTGAACGACGCCTTCGGCCGGTAGATGATCTCCTTCGGCAACCAGGCCTCGGCCGCACGCTTCAGCGCGACCTTGCCCTGCCGCCCCTGGATCTTGTCCTTGCCCGGGATCGAGAACGCCGCGCGGAACACCTCCGGGTCCACGAACGGGGTCCGCACCTCGGTGGACGCCGCCATGCTGGACCGGTCGGTGTACGCCAGGTTCAGGCCGGGCAGGAACATCCGCGAGTCCGCCAGGCACATCCGGCTCACGTGGTCGTCGAGCGTGGTGTCGTGGTACAGGTCGCTGTGCTCGGCGAGCAGCTTCCCGACGTACGGCTCGAGGTCCGGGTTCAGCAGCCCGGCCAGCTCGTCGGCGTCGTACATCGTGTAGCTGCGCCGGAACGCGGCCTCCTCGGGCAGGTCCGCGAAGGTGAGGAACCGCTTGGCCCAGCGTGCGTACCGCAGCCCGCGGCCGTTCGCCGTGACCGGCAGTCGCCGGACCGCGGGACCGATCATGCCGTTGCGTACCAAGCCGGGCAGTTGCTGGTAGCGGGCGCCCATCACGCAGGCGAGGTGCTTGCGGTAGCCGCCGAAGAGCTCGTCGGCGCCCATCCCGGACAACAGCACCTTTACCCCGGCGTCGCGGGCCGCGTCGCACATCAGCAGCGTGTTGATCGCGGCCGGGTCGCCGATCGGCTCGTCCAGGATGTCGACGATCCGGGGGAGCAGCTCGACCACGTCCGGCGCGATCTCGATCTCGTGCAGGTCGACCCCGAACTGCGCTGCCACCTTGCGGGCGTAGATCGCGTCGTCGGGCATCGCCTCGAGCTTCTGGTCCTGCGCCCGGAAGGTGATCGTGTAGGCGTCGATGTTCGGATCGCTGCGCTTCGCCAGCACGGTGACCAGGCTCGAGTCGAGCCCACCACTGAGGAAGGTCGACACCGGTACGTCGGCCACGAGGTGCGCGGCGACCGACTCCTCGATCACCTGGCGCAGGTCGGCCGGCGGCCCGGCGGCTGCCTCGGCCGCGACGTCCGCCACCCGCCAGTACGTCTCGTGCCGGCTGGTGCCGTCGGGGCGGAACTCGGCCCACGAACCGGCCGGGAGCTTCTCCACGCCCTCGATCGCACAGCGCTGCTCGGGCAGCCAGTAGTAGAGCATCGAGGCGATCAGCGCGCCGGGATCGGTCCGCAGCTCCGGGCCGACCGCCGAGACGAGGGCCTTCAGCTCGGACGCGAAGATGACTCCGCCGTGCCGGCGGAGGAAGTACAGCGGCTTGATGCCGAGCGGGTCGCGGGCGAGGTACAGGCTGCCGCTCTGCTCGTCCAGCATCGCGAACGCGTACATGCCCCGGAACCGGGGCAGCGCCGCCGGACCCCAGCGACGCCAGGCCTCCAGCACCACCTCGGTGTCCGAGCTGGTGACGAAGGTGGAGCCGGACGCGGCCAGCTCGGCCCGCAGTTCCTTGTAGTTGTAGAGCTCGCCGTTGTAGCTGATCGTCAGGCCCTGCTTCGACAGCGGCTGGTCGGCCGCGCCGGACAGGTCGATGATCGAGAGCCGGCGATGCGCGAGGTAGGCGTTGATGCGGCCGTCCTCGACCCGGTGGACCCCGGTCGCGTCCGGGCCGCGGTGCGCGATCCGCTCGCTCATCGTCTCGGTCAGGACGAGCCCGTCGTGCTGCTGGTAGCAGCCGGCGATTCCGCACACGTCAGGACCCCGTAACCCGGGCGGCCCCGCCCGCGCTGTCGCCGACCCCGGTGTTGTCCCGACCGGTGAGCCGGTCGTAGACCTCCAGGTAGGCCTTCTGCTGGTGCTCCCAGGCGAGCATCTGCTCGACCCGTTCGCGCCCGAACCTGGCCATCCGGCGGCGGCGGACGTCGTCGTCGAGCAGTCCGACGATCGCGTGGCCGTACTTCTCCACGTCGTTCGGCTCGACGTACACGGCGGCGTCGTCGGCCGAGACCCGGGTCTCGACCAGGTCGAAGGCGACCACCGGGAGCTCGTAGGCCATGTACTCCATCGTCTTGTTCATCGTGGAGACGTCGTTCAGCGGATTCTTCGGGTCCGGTGACAGGCCCAGGTCGGCGGTGGACATCACCCGCTGGACGGTCTCGTCCGGCACCCGGCCGGTGAACTCGACGTGGTCGGCCAGGCCGAGCTCGTCGCGCAGCGCCACCACCTCGTCGAAGGAGTCACCACTGCCCATCAGGGTGAACGCCACGTCCGTGCGGCCGAGCTTGTTGACCACCTCGTGCGCGGCCCGGACGACGATGTCGACGCCGTCCTGCGGGCCCATCACGCCGATGTAGGAGACCAGGTACCGGTGGCCGCGCCGGCAGGACTCGTCGGCCTGGCCCCGCCGCAGCTTGTCGGGGTCCGGGCCGGTCCGGACGACGGTGACGTCGTCGGTCGCCTTGCCACTGCGGGTGATCGCGATCTTGCGGTACGAGTCGTTCGTGGAGATGACGTGGTCCGCCTTGCGGTGTGTCATCCGCTCCAGGAACCGCAGGCCCTTGTACGGCAGGCCCGCCGCGTCCGGGAAGCGCGACTGGTAGAGCTCGGGGCAGAGGTCGTGGTGGTCGAAGACGAACCTGGTGCCGTCGATCCGGCGCAGCAGCATCGCGATCGGCCAGAAGATGTCCGGCGGGTTGCACGCCTGCATCACCTCGAACTTCCCCGCGCGGCGGGCCCGCAGTACGAGCCGGAGCGTCTGCAGGAAGGAGTACACGTACTCCGCGATGTAGCCGAACTTGCTGCCACCCGGCGAGTAGCCCCGGTACTGGTGCGCGACGACGCCGTCGATCACCTGGTACGCCGGGTCGCCCGGCCCCTTCGGGCAGATCACCGTCACGTCGTACCCGGCCCCGGCCAGCGCCTGGCACTCCAGCCAGACGCGCCGGTCGAACGGGATGTGCAGGTTCTGGATGATGATCAGTACGCGTGGCGTCTTCACCAGCCGACTCCCTCGTACCCGGCCAGCGCCTCGACCTGCGCGCCGAGCCGGCCGCTGAGGTCGATGGTCCGGGCCGGCGGGTGGCTGAGCAGCGCCTCGACCGCCTCGGCGTCCGTGGTGGACACCAGGGCCAGGTCGGCGCCGCGCAGCGCCTCGACCGGGTCGCCGGTCAGCACCCGCTGCAGGTGCGGCAGCTTCGACTCGACGTGCCGCTTGTTCGCGCCGACCAGCCGGCTCGGGTTCACGATCGAGTCGTAGATCCGCAGGTTGTAGCCCTTGCCGATCAGCCGCTCGGCGAGCTCCACGCTCGGGCTCTCGCGCAGGTCGTCGGTCGCGGTCTTGAAGCTCAGCCCGAGCAGGGCGACCTCGCGCCCGGGGCTGGTCAGGACGCGGTCGACGACGTCGCGGACGATCAGCTCGTTGGTGGCCAGCGTGCCGGCCAGCAACGGGAGGTCGGTGTCGTTCGTCCGGGCCAGGTGCAGCACGGAGCGAAGGTCCTTGGGCAGGCACGAACCGCCGAACGCGAAGCCGGGCCGCAGGTAGTACGGCGAGATGTTCAGGCTGGTGTCCTGGCAGAAGATCTCCATCACCTGGCGCGAGTCCACGCCGTAGAAGCGGAAGATCCGGCCCATCTCGTTGGCGAACGACACCTTCGTCGCGTGGAACGCGTTGCAGGCGTACTTGAGCGCTTCGGCGGTGCGCACGTCGACCACCTGGACCGGCGTGGGCAGGAAGCCGAACAGCTCGGTCAGCGCGTCGCCGACCCGGGCGTCGGCGGTGCCGACCACGACGAACGGCGGCGCGAAGAAGTCCGCCAGGCCGGAGCCCTCGCGGAGGAACTCCGGGCACATCGCGGTGCCGAAGGTGAAACCGCCGGTCGACAGCTCGCCCGCCAGGGCGGGGCCGACGACGTCGTCGACGGTGCCCGGCGGCACGGTGCTGCGGATGACGATGCTGTGGAAGCCGGAGTCCGGCGGCGCGACGTCCTTCGCGGCCGCGGCGATGTCCTGGACCGCCCGGCGGATGTAGGTGAGATCGGTACTGCCGCTGGCGGTCGACGGCGTCCCCACGCAGATCAGGGACACGTCCGCCCCTTCCAGGGCCAGGTGTGGATCCGTGGTCGCGTGCAACCTGCCCGCGGCGACCCCGTTCGCCATCAGCTCGTCGAGACCGGGCTCGACGACGGGGCTGCGACCCTCGGTGATCGGATCGACCTTCGCGGTGTCGACGTCCACTCCCCAGACGTCGTGGCCGTTGGCGGCGAGGCAGGCGGCGGTCACCGACCCCACGTAGCCCAAGCCGAATACGGCAACCTTCATAACGCCCCCAATGTGTGCGGTCCAGGCAGTGCTGAAGAGAGCAACGGCACACCGGGCCTGATACAGAATTTTTTCGATGTATCAGACGCCCCTGTCGCGGATCTCTTCTAGTCGGAAGCCGGAAGTGGTCCGGCCAGCGGGAAGTGCGGCGAGGAGATGTCGATGAGAGTTCTGGTCACCGGGGATCGCGGCTACATCGGCGCGGTGCTCGTTCCGTTCCTGCGCGACGCGGGCCACCAGGTCGACGGCCTCGATCTCGGCCTGTACGAGGGCTGCGACCTGCTCGGCGGTCCGGACCCGATCGGCAGCCGCCCGCCGGTGGACATGCGGGACGTCCGGCCGGAGCACCTGGACGGCTACGACGCCGTCGTCTGCCTGGCCGCGCTGTCGAACGACCCGCTCGGCCACCTGAACCGCGACACGACGTACTCGGTGAACCTGGACGGGACGCTGCGGGTCGCCGAGGCCGCCAAGGCCGCCGGCATCGAGCGCTTCCTGTTCGCCTCCTCCTGCAGCCTGTACGGCGCGGCCGGGTCCGAGGCGGTCGGCGAGGACGCCGACATGTTCCCCGTCACCCCGTACGGCGAGACGAAGGCGCTCGCGGAGAAGGAGCTCTCGAAGCTCGCCGACGACGACTTCAGCCCGACGTACCTGCGCAACGCCACCGCGTACGGCGTGTCCACCCGGCTGCGGCTCGACATCGTGGTGAACAACCTGACCGCGATCGCGATGACCAGTGGCGAGATCCGGATGGAGAGCGACGGGTCGCCGTGGCGGCCGCTGGTACACATCGAGGACATCAGCCGCGCCTTCCTCACCGCGCTCGAGGCACCTCGCGAGGTGATCCACGACGAGGCCTTCAACGTCGGCCGGCCGGAGGACGTCGTCCAGGTGCGCGACATCGCCGAGATGGTCGGCGAGGCGGTGCCCGGCTCGAAGGTGTCGTTCGCGGAGGGTGCCGGGCCGGACCTGCGCAACTACAAGGTCGACTTCTCCAAGCTCGGTGACACCTTCCCCGAGCTGAAGCTGCAGTGGACGGTGCGCGCCGGGGTCGAGGAGCTCGCCGCGGCGTACCGGCGGCACGGTCTGACCCTCGAGGACTTCAACTCCGCGCAGTTCGTCCGGCTGCGCCGGATCAACCAGCTGCTCAAGCTCGGACTGGTCGACGACCAGCTCCGCAGGACCACAGACGACCAGTTCCCGGCACCCGGGTCACCTGTTTTCGAGGAGATGCACTGATGGGGGAATCTCTCGGCTGCCGCCTGTGCGGCGAGCCCTTGACGCGTACGTTCGTGGACATCGGCATGTCGCCGCCGTGCGAGAGCTACCTGCGCGCCGACCAGCTCGAGGACGGGGAGACGTTCTACCCGTTGCACGTGCGGATCTGTGACAACTGCCTGCTCGTCCAGCTGCCGGCGTACGTCGCGGCCGACGACGTGTTCAGCGACTACCTGTACTTCTCGTCCTTCTCGACCAGCTGGGTGGAGCACGCCCGCAGGTTCGTCGTCGACATGCAGGAGCGGCTCGGCCTCGGCGCCGAGAGCCTGGTGGTCGAGGCGGCCAGCAACGACGGCTACCTGCTGCAGCACGCGGTGGCGCTCGGCATCCCGGTGCTCGGCATCGAGCCGGCCGCCAACATCGCCGAGGTGGCCAACGAGAAGGGCATCCGGACCGAGAGCTACTTCCTCGGCGAGGAGACCGGACAGGACGCCGCGGCCCGGTACGGCAAGGCCGACCTGGTGGTGGGCAACAACGTGTTCGCGCACGTGCCGGACATCGTCGACTTCGCCAAGGGCCTGCGGGCGCTGGTGAAGGACGACGGTCTGGTGTCGCTGGAGTTCCCGCACCTGCTCCGGCTGATCGAGGGCCGGCAGTACGACACGATCTACCACGAGCACTACTCGTACCTGACCTTGAAGACCGCCTCGGCGGCGCTGGAGAAGGCCGGCCTGAAGGTGGTCGACGTCCAGGAGCTGGTCAGCCACGGCGGTTCGCTGCGGGTCATGTCGACACCGGTGGAGACGGCGGGGGAGCCGTCCGACCTGGTGCTCAAGGTGCTGAAGAACGAGGAGGACGCGGGCCTGCACACGGTCGAGGGCCACGCGGGCTTCGCCAAGGACGTGTTCGCGATCAAGGCCGACCTGGTCGAGTTCCTGGTCGGAGCCGCCCGCGAGGGCAAGTCGGTGGCCGGCTACGGCGCACCCGGCAAGGGGAACACGCTGCTGAACCACTGCGGGATCCGCGAGGACCTGCTGTCGTTCACCGTCGACCGCAGCCCGTACAAGCACGGCATGTACCTGCCCGGGACGCACATCCCGATCCATCCGCCGGAGCGGCTCGCCGAGGTCCGCCCCGACTACATCGTGATCCTGCCGTGGAACCTGCGGGAGGAGATCGTGCACCAGCTCGGCTACGCACGGGAGTGGGGCGCCAGGTTCGTCGTCCCGATCCCGCGCCTCGAAGTGATCTGACCAGCCGGCATTCACCGGCGAACGACCAGGGAGGGGTTCCATGAAGGTCGTTATCTTCTGCGGGGGGCTCGGACTGCGGATGCGCAGCGGAGTCGACTCCGCACCCAAACCGATGATGACGATCGGCGACCGGCCGGTCCTGTGGCACGTGATGCGGTACTACGCGCACTTCGGCCACACCGAGTTCATCCTCTGTCTGGGGTTCGGGGGAGCCGCGGTGAAGGAGTACTTCCTGCGGTACGAGGAGACCCACTCGAACGACTTCGTGATGACCAAGGGCGGGCAGCAGATCGAGCTGCTCGACTCCGACATCAGCGAGTGGAAGATCACCTTCGTCGACACCGGCATCGACACCAGCATCGGCGAACGGCTCCGCCGGGTCCGCCCGTACCTGGAGGACGACGACGTCTTCCTGGCCAATTACGGCGACGTGCTGACCGATGCCCCGATGGACAAGATCGTCGACCAGGTGCTGGCCAGCGACGTCACCGCGAGCCTGCTCGCCGTCCCGCCGCAGGCGTCCTTCCACATCGTCGAGTTCGGCAACGACGCCCGGATCAACGGGCTGCGCTCGGTCACCGAGCTGCCGCTGTGGATCAACGGCGGGTACTTCGTGCTGCGCAAGGAGGTCTTCGACGTCCTGCACCCGGGCGAGGACCTGGTCGGCGACGCGTTCCCGCGGCTGGCCGCGATGAACAAGCTGCAGGCCATCCCGCACCACGGATTCTGGGCCCCGATGGACACGCTCAAGGAGCGCAGCCAGCTCGAGGAGCTGTACCGGTCCGGCACGAAGCCGTGGGCGGTCTGGACCCGCGAGGCGAGCAGCCACCAGGGCAACGGCTTCCACATGAGCGGCCAGAACGGCAACGGGCACAGCGCCAACGGGCCCAGCACTAATGGGCACAGCGCGTCCGTGCCTGCGGCTCCGCCTTCCGCGGACAACGGCGTCGAGCTGCCGGCGCCGGCGGTGGTGGCGATCTGATGCTGCCGTTCCAGCTCGGCCTCAGCGGCCGCGAGAGCCACATGGTCGCGCTCGGCGCGCATCCGGACGACATCGAGATCGGCTGCGGGGGCACGCTGCTCCGGCTCGCCGAGACGGTGCCGGGCCTGACCGCCGAGTTCGTGATCGCCACCGGTAGTCCGCTCCGGCTGGAGGAGGCCCGCCGCAGCGCGGAGCTCTTCCTGCCCGGGTGCGAGGTGACGATCACGTCGGCCGAGCTGCCGGACGGCCGCCTCCCGACGTACTGGGAGGACGTCAAGGAACTGCTCGAGACGACGGCGCGGGGGCGCCGGCCGGATCTCGTGCTGGCGCCGAGCCGGACCGACGCGCACCAGGACCACCGCGCCATCGCCGAGCTGGCGCCCACGGTGTGGCGCGACCACCTGGTGCTGAACTACGAGATCCCCAAGTGGGACGGGGACTTCAGCCGCCCGTGGCTGTATGTCGCCCTGACCGAGGAGCAGCTGCGCGAGAAGGTCGCGCGGCTGTACAAGGCCTTCCCGTCGCAGGTCGAGCACGACTGGTTCGACGAGGAAGTGTTCGCCGGCCTGGCCCGGCTTCGCGGCATGGAGTGCCGCGCGCAGTACGCCGAGGCGTTCACGACGGCCAAGGCGACGTTGACGTGGTGAGGGACGTGGTGAGGGACGTGAGAGACATGGGGACCGGAGGGGGAGAAGTGGAGAGCTTCAGCTGTCGTGGGTGCGCCGGCGACGACGTCGTGCCGGTGGTGGATCTCGGCGCTCAGCCGTGTGCGGACCACTTCCCACCGGTCGACACACCGGACGAGGACCCGCGCTGGCCGTTGGAGCTCTGGCTCTGCCGTGACTGCAAGCTGGTCCAGCTGGGACCGGTCGAGCCGCAGCTGCCCGAACCGCCGCTGGCCGTCGAGTCGGCGACCAGCCTGGCCCACGCCGAGGCGTCGGTGAAGGAACTGCTGGGCGATCACCCCGAGCTGACCGGCAAGACGGTGTTCGAGTTCGCCAGTCACCACGGCGGATCCTGGCTCGACCACCTGCAGGCCGCGGGCTGCCGGGTCGCGACCGGTTCCGGGCTAGCCGACCTGGTGGTGGACGTGCACGGCATCGCCCACGAGCCGGCCGTCGGCGAGATGATGAAGCTTCGCGCGGAGCGGTTGGCCCCGGGTGGCCTGCTGGTGCTCGAGTTCCACCACCTGCTGCCGCTGTTCATCGGCAACCAGTTCGACACCATCCGGCACGGCCACTGGTCGTACCTCTCGCTGGGCGCGGTGATCCGCCTCGGCACGCTGTACGGCCTGGCGGTCGAGTCGGTCCAGCGGATCGACATGTTCGGTGGCAGCCTCCGGGTGATGCTCCGGCACGAAGCCGAGGCCCGGCCGGACGAGTCGGTCACCGAGACACTGCGGGACGAGGCCGCTGCCGGAATCTCCGACGAGATCCAGCTGGCCGGTCTGCAGGAGGCGGCTTGGCACGCGGCGGGTGCGCTGCATGACGAACTGGCCCGGCACAAGGCGGCCGGCCGTACCGTCCTCGGCTACGGCGCACCTTCGAAGGCGCCGGTGCTGCTGGACCTCAGCAAGGTCGGCACGGACCTGCTCGCTTTCACGGTCGACGCCGCGCCCGGCAAACACGGCCGGCGGATCCCGGGTTCCGGGGTACCGATCCGTTCGATCGACGAACTGCGGGCGGCCCGGCCGGAGATCGTCCTGGTGCTCACCTGGGACATCGCCGACGAGGTGATCTCGCAGCTCGAGGCCGATGGTGGCGGCTGGGGGGCCACGTACCTGGTCCCGCTCCCCGAGCCGCACGAAGTCGTGGGCTGACCATGAGGGGGGTCCTGAGCCGGCTCAGCTGGGGACTTGCCGACCAGGCCGTGACGAGCATGGTCAGCTTCGTGGTCGGCATCGTCGTCGCCAGGTCGCTGGGCGCCTTGGAGTTCGGCGCCTTCAGCCTCGCCTGGGTGACGTACGGCGTCGTGGTCAACATCTCCCGCGGCCTGGCCACGGACCCGCTCGCGGTCCGCTTCAGCGGGGTACCGCGGGCGTTGTGGCGGCCGGCGGTGGCGAGCGCGTCCGGGATGGCGATCGCCGTCGGCCTCGGCACCGGCGCGATCTGCGTCGCCGCGGGTCTCGCCCTCGGCGGCAAACCCGGCGCGGCCTTCGTCGCGCTGGGCGTCGTGCTGCCGGCCCTGACGCTGCAGGACAGCTGGCGGTTCGCCTTCTTCACGTCCGGCCAGGGCGGCAAGGCCTTCATCAGCGACATCACCTGGGCCATCGCCCTGGTGCCACTGCTCTATCTGGCCTCACAGCGCGCCAGCGTGACCATGTTCGTGCTGGCCTGGGGTGCCGCCGGCGCGTTCGCCGCGGTGGTGAGCGGTCTGCAGGCCGGGATCCTGCCGAGGCTGTTCCGGGCGCGTCAGTGGTTCACCCAGCATCGCGATCTCAGCCTGCGCTACCTGGCCGAGAACCTGACGATCAGCTGTGCGTACCAGTTGCGCATGTACGGCCTGGGGGCCTTCGCCGGCATCGCCGCGGTCGGTACCGTCCGCGGCGCCGAGATACTGCTGGGCCCGTTCTTCATCGTGCTGTCCGGTGTCGGTCTGGTGGCGGTACCGGAAGCGGCGCGGGTGTTGCGGCGATCTGTGAAGAAGCTGCGGACCTTCTGCCTGATGCTCGGTGGCGCTCAGGCCGCCGCGGCACTGATCTGGGGCCTGGCTCTCATCATCTTCCTGCCGCACGACTGGGGCCACAAGCTGCTCGGCGAGGTCTGGTCCTCGGCCCAGGCCTTGTTGCTCCCGGCAACGTTGTCGGTGATGAACGCCAGTTTCTACACCGGGGCGGCAGCGGGGCTGCGCGCACTCGGAGTGGCCCGGCGGAGTCTGCGGGCGCAGCTGTGGGCGTCCGCGGCCTACCTGGTCGGTGGTGTGACCGGAGGCGCCCTGGGCGGCGCCGAAGGATCAGCCTGGGGATCGGCGTGCGCGACCCTGGTCGGCGCGATCGTCTGGTGGGTGTACCTCCGTGCCGGGATCCGGGAACGTCTGCAGGCCGAAGCCCAGGCTGAAGCCCTGCCGGACGTCGCCGAGGTCGGTACGGACCGAGAAGAGATGCCAGAAATGAGGAGCACATGAACGCGGCACCGCGGTTGACCGTCGGACTCCCCGTCTACAACGGCGAGAAGTACCTGACGGAGTCCCTGGACGCGCTGCTGGGGCAGAGCTACGGCGAGTTCCGGCTGATCATCTCGGACAACGCCTCGACCGACGCTACGGAGGAGATCTGCCGGGACTACCTGGCGAAGGACCCGCGGATCAGCTACTTCCGGCAGCCGGTCAACATCGGCGCCACGCCGAACCACAACTACTGCTTCGAGCAGTCCGGCAGCGAGCTGTTCAAGTGGGCGTCGTACGACGATCTCTATGGCCGGGACCTGCTGGCGCGCTGTGTCGAGGCGCTGGACGACGACCCGTACCTGGTGCTCGCCCACGCCTACCAGGCCATCATCGACGGGGCCGGCGACATCGTGCTGAAGGTCGACTACCCGCTCACCACCGACAACCCGCACGCACCGGAGCGGTTCCGCAGCATGCTGTTCACCGTCGGCGGCGACGACTTCTACGGCGTGATGCGCTCGGACATCCTGCGCCGTACACCGCTGAACGGCAGCTATCACCACTCCGACCGGACGATCATGGCCGAGCTGGCGCTGTACGGACGGTTCCACCAGGTGCCCGAGTTGCTGTTCTTCCGGCGGGACCACGCCGATCGGGCCGAGCGGGCCAAGCCGACCATCCGCTCCCGTTCGGCGAACATGGAGCCGCGGCGGGCGAACCGGCTGGTGCATCCCACCGCCCGGCTGATCAGCGAGTACGTCAGCGGTTTCGTCGGCGGGATCCGGCGTGCACCGCTGTCGTCGGCCGACCGGCGCGAGTGCTACGGCCACCTGACGCGCTGGATGGCCAGCCGCGCGGTGCGCCGATCGTCGGGGCGGATCGAGGACAGCAAGCCGGCGACTGCGCCGACGGCGATCCCCGACAGCTCGGCGGTCGTCGGGCACCGGGAGCGGGAGGGCTCGTAGGAATGGACGGCGCAGGGAGCTCGCCGCGGGTCGCCTTCTTCGGCCTGCTCGGATCCGGCAACCTCGGCAACCACGGCTCGCTCGACGCGATGCTGGCCTTCGTCCGCGCCCGGCACCCGGACGCGGAGATCAGCTGCGTCTGCGCCGGACCCGAGGAGCTGGAGCGCCAGTACGGTATTCCGTCGGTCGCCATCACCTGGTACCAGGCGCACGGCCCCGGCCGTTCGAGGCTGGACTCCGTTGCCCGCAAGGCGTTCGGCAAGGTGGCGGACGTGGTCCGGATGCCGCGCCTGCTCCGCCGGTACGACGTGGTGATCGTGCCCGGCATGGGAGTGTTCGAGACCACGCTCGAGCTGCGGCCGTGGGGCTGGCCTTACGCGCTGTTCCTGATGTCGCTGTCGGCACGGCTGACCGGCGCGAAGTCCGCTTTCGTGAACGTGGGCGCGAACGTCGCCCGCGAACGGTCGCTCCGCTGGTTGTTCACCGGGGCCGCGCGGCTGGCGTCGTACCGCTCCTACCGAGATGACTATTCCCGGGACGCGATGCGGCAGATGGGTCTCGACACGAGCCGGGACGAGGTCTATCCCGACCTCGCCTTCGCGTTGCCGGAACCCACGCCCGTCTCGTCCGGCCGGCCGCAGCGCACCGTAGGCCTGGGGGTGATGGCCTACCACGGCACCAACGCCGATCGGGCCCGGGCGGACGAGATCTACGCCGCGTACACCGCGAAGATCGTCGAGTTCGCCCGCTGGCTGGTCGACGCGGGCTACCGGATCCGCCTGGTCACCGGCGACCCGTCCGACCAGTCCGTGGTCGAGGCCGTGTTCGACGACCTGCGGCGCACCCGGCCGGACCTGGTGGAGGAGCGGCTCATCGGCGAGCAGGCCGAGTCGCTCGGCGAGCTGATGGAACAGCTGGCCGGGGTCGACGTTGTCGTCGCCTCGCGGTACCACAACGTGCTGTCCGCGCTGAAGCTGTCGAAACCGACCATCTCGATCAGCTACGGGACCAAGAGCGACATTGTGATGGAGCAGATGCGGCTGGCCGAGTTCCGGCAGCCGATCCAGAGCCTCGACGTGGCTCGGCTGATCGAACAGTTCCGCGCACTCGAGGCCCGGGCGGCCACGGTCGTGCCGGCCATGCGCGCCAAGAACGCCGAGTACGCCGAGTCGCTCGAGCGGCAGTACGACGTACTGTCCGCGGCGCTGTTCGGCGCCGGTACCGGGTCCCACGTCGCGGTCGACATCGAGCAGGGGGAGTAACGATGGACGTCATCCAGGTACCGCGGATCGCAGGGGCGCTGATGTTCCTGCCGACGCCGCACGTGGACGAGCGCGGCTTCTTCTGCCGCACCTTCGACCGCGAGATCGTCCGGACCGCGGGCCTCGATCCCGACGCGTTCCAGCAGGACAGCGTCTCCCGCTCGAGGAGGGGCGTCGTCCGCGGCATGCACGTGCGCTCCGGCGACGGCGAGGCGAAGCTGGTGCGCTGCTCGTACGGCGCCGTCTTCGACGTGGTCGTCGACCTGCGGCCCGACTCCCCGACGTACCGCAATCGCGAGTACTTCGACCTCACCGGCGAGAATCAGGTCACGGTTTACGTACCGGCCGGGTGCGCGCACGGGTTCCAGGCGCTGACCGACCCGGCGGACGTGTCGTACCGGATCGACCGGGCGCACGATCCGAGCGAGGACGTGTCCATCGTGTTCGACGACCCCGACCTGGACATCGCCTGGCCGCTCCCGGTCTCGCTGATGTCCGACCGGGACAAGGCGGCGCCCTCGCTGGCCGACGCGACCAGGAGGCTGTCATGAGCACGAGCGCCAGGTCCTTCGAGAGGTCCGGAGACCTGAACTCGAGGTTGCACGCGGCCATCCCCGGTGGTGCGCACACCTACGCGAAGGGTGAGGACCAGTACCCCGCGGGTATGGCGCCGGTGATCTCGCACGGGCTCGGGGCGCACGTCTGGGATGCCGACGGCAACGAGTACGTCGAGTACGGGTCCGGCCTGCGCGCGGTCAGCCTCGGGCACGCGCATCCCCGCGTCGTCGAGGCGGTCCAGCGCGAGCTCGGCCGGGGCACCAACTTCGTCCGGCCGAGCATGATCGAGCTCGAAGCGGCCGAGCGCTTCCTCAGCACCGTCCGGACCGCCGAGATGGTGAAGTTCGCCAAGAGCGGGTCCGACGTGACCACGGCCGCGGTCAAGCTCGCCCGTGCCGTCACCGGCCGGCCGCTGGTGGCCATCTGCGGCGACCAGCCGTTCTTCTCCACCGACGACTGGTTCATCGCGACGACCGCGATGTCGGCCGGCATCCCGGAGGCGGTGGCCGAGCTCACCGTCCGCTTCCCGTACGGCGATCTCGCGGCGACAGAGCAGATGCTGCGCGAGCACGACGGGCGGGTCAGCTGCCTGATCCTCGAGGCGGCCACCCAGCACGACCCGCCGGAGGGTTACCTCGCCGGGTTGCGCGACCTCGCCCACCGGTACGGCGCCCTGCTGATCTTCGACGAGATGATCACCGGCTTCCGCTTCTCCGAAAAAGGGGCCCAGGGCATCTACGGAGTGACGCCCGACCTCTCGACCTTCGGCAAGGCGCTGGGCAACGGGTTCGCCGTGTCCGCTCTGGCCGGCCGGCGCGAGCTGATGGAGCGCGGCGGACTGCACGACAGCCGGGAGCGGGTCTTCCTGCTGTCCACCACGCATGGTGCCGAAACGCACTCCCTGGCTGCGTCGATGGCGGTCCTGGACGTCTACGAGCAGGAGGGGATCGCCCAACGCCTGCACGAGATCGGGGACCGTCTCGCGGCCGGCGTACGGGAGGTGGCGGCCTCGGCCGGCGTGGCGGACCACGTGGTGGTGCGCGGCCGCGCAAGCAACCTGGTCTTCGCAACGCTCGATGAGGAACTGCAGCCGTCGCAGCCGTACCGCACGCTCTTTCTCCGGGAACTGATCCTCGGCGGAGTGATCGGCCCGTCCTTCGTGGTCAGCGCCGCGCTGACCGATGAAGACATCGGTCGCACGGTGGACACGGTCGCAGGAGCCTGCGCGGTCTACCGCAAGGCCCTGGACGCCGGCGATCCCAGCGGATGGACAGGAGGACGGCCAGTCAAACCGGTGTTCCGCCGGTTCGCGTGACACAAAAGCTTGTTAGGACGGTCTGTGACCGGACCTGACTGGGGGAGGCCCGGGCACGATCTGTTGCCCTCGGCCATGACTGAGCGCTTCGCTCGTGACAGAGGGGGTTCCACCTTGCACGCCATCTACATCGACGCGGATTTCACCGACGATGAACGCAGACAGAAGTTGTACGACGGCGACCTGTTCGTCTACTCGCCGCGCCCGTCGACGCTGGCGTTGACGGAGTTCGCCGCGGAGCTGGCCCGCGAGGCCTTCGCTCCACTCGATCCGGAGACCGCGCAGTTCGACATGGCGGTCGAGGAGTACGCCGCGCTGCTCGCCGAGCTGAAGCCGCGGTTCATCCACCACCCGGAGTCGAAGCGGCTGATCCAGGACATGCTGGTCGATCTGGGCTGCGACCCGGAACAGGTGTACTTCGACGTACCGCGGATGCGGAGCTCGACGTCGAACGACTACCTCACCACCGGGATCGCATTCGCGTTCCACCCGCACCGCGACACCTGGTACTCCGCGCCCTACTGCCAGCTCAACTGGTGGTTGCCGATCTTCCCGATCAGCGCGGACAACGGGCTCGCCTTCCACCCGCGGTACTGGCAGACACCGGTGAAGAACAGTTCGCGGGTCTACAACTACGCGGAGTGGAACGCGACCAGCCGGCTGATCGCGGCGACCCAGATCGGCACCGACACCCGGGTGCAGCCGGTGCCGGAGGAGGAGGTCGAGCTGGTGCCGCAGATCCGGCCGATCTGCCAACCGGGCGGGATCATCCTGTTCTCCGGGGCGCAGTTGCACTCCAGCGTGCCGAACACCTCGGGACGGACGCGGTTCAGCATCGACCTGCGCACCGTGCACCTCGGTGACGCGGCGGCCCACCGGGCGGCGCCGAACATCGACTCGGAGTCGACCGGGACGACGATGGGCGACTACCTGCGGACCAGCGACCTCGAGCATCTGCCCGAGGGGCTGATCGCGGCGTACGACATCCCGAAGCCCGCGCCGATCACGGCGGAGATCCCGCCACCCGGGACGGACATTTCCGAGCCCGCGACGGTGTGAGTTCTCCGGCCGGCGCAACCCTCGGCGCCGGCCGGGCCCAGGGCGTGTCTCCCCTGCTCCTGTGCGTCTCCGGGAGCGGGAGGCACGCCCTAGCGGCGGGTGGTCACCTGTCGCCTCCCGGCGAACCGGTCGATCAGCAGTGCGGTGGCCAGGACGACGAGCAGAGCGGCGCCGAAGCCGCCGATGGTGTCGGTGGGGTAGTGGGCGGTCAGGTCGATCTGGGCCCAGGCCATCAGCCCGCCACAGATCACCGCGAGCCCCAGCACCAGCGCAGTACCGACGAGGCGTCCCGCCTTGAGCAGATCGGCGGCTAGCAGGCCCAGCACCAATCCGATCGCTGTCGCGGCGGCGGTGTGGCCACTGGGGTAGGACAGGAAGTCTCCATGGATCCGCCGGTCCACGGGCTGCTTGAGCACCAGAGCGAGCACAGTGGTCAGGAACGGGCCAAGGACCGCGACGAGTGCGAGTCGCCGGCGTCCGGTGAGCAAGCAGAGCGCCGCCACGATCAGGACCGTGACCACCCGGCCGGCCGGCTCACCGGTCCAGTCGACGGTCAGCGCGACCTGCCAGACCCCGGCAGGGGTGTTGACGGCCGGCTGGATCCACCGATCGATCCGGTTCGGCCCGCTGTCACCGGCGTAGAGGAGGGCCGGTACGACGAGCAGCAGCGCCCCCAGGACCATCAGCACTACGGCCGGTCCCCGCAACGCGGGTATGACCGCCGGTTTCCGTCCACGTTCGCCGAGACGCGCGGGATCAGCGTTGTCTGTAGTCATGTCCCCCCACCCGATGCAAATTCTATCCCCAGGTTTTCGGGAGGTCGGTCGCAGACGTGGGGCACCCGTAGTACCCTGCGGTGACTTGCCGCCGACGGGTTGGTGAATTCTGGGGATGTGGAGCCGGGGACACATGGTGGTGCGGACTGGTTCGCCGGGGGGTGGCCGCGGAGAAACGGTCGGTGCGGAGGCGAGGCTCCCACTGATTGACAGTGCTGACGGGCAGACTGCGGACTGCCCCGGGCGGTCGCGTAGAGTGCCCGGGCGACAGCAGCGTGAGACGAGGGGCCGGTGTGAGCGGAGGTAGACGCGTGCCCGCGACGCCCGGCGAGGTCACGGCTCCGGACGGCGCCCCTGCCCTGGACATCACCAGCATCGCCCCGAGGGTGCGCGAGCTGGGCGACCGGGTGGACGCACCCGTGGTCGATGTCCATGCCGTCGACGTGCATGGGCCCATGTGGGTGGTGCCGCACGAGGTGCCGGCGATCGTGCCGCGCTCGTCGCGGTGGACCGAGCCGCGCTGGGTGGGCGTCTATCGCTGGGCCGCGGTCGGTGGCGACCTGCTGGCCGCGATGATCGGCATCTCGATCGCCCTGCTGACCCGCTTCGGGTACCACGTCGGCAGCAGCTACCTGCTGATCAGCAGCCTGCTCCCGCTCGCCTGGGTCGGGGTGGTCGCCCTGTCCAAGGGGTACGACTCCCGGTACTTCGGCGCCGGGCCGGACGAGTTCCGCTCGCTGCTGCGCTCAGGGGTCGGGCTCACCGCCGCGGTCGCCCTGGCGTCGTACGCGACGAAGACCGAGATCGCCCGTGGCTTCGTGGTGCTCGCCATCCCGGTGATCGTGGGAACCGCGCTGGTCCTTCGGTACGGGCTGCGCAAAGACCTGCACCGGCACCGTCTCCGAGGCCGCTGCATGCACCGCGTCCTCGTGGTCGGCCGAACAGGGCCGGCCGCGACTTTGTGTGAGCACCTGGAGAGCCGTCCGACGGACGGGTTCCGGGTGGTGGCGACCTGCCGGCCGCGCGGTGATTCCCGCTCGAACGGCCCGTTGCAGCCCGACGAACTCGACGAGGCCGACATCTTGGCCGCGGTCGACCGGCATGCCGTGGACGTGGTCGCGGTGGCGACCGATCCCGAGCTGGCCGGCCAGTCGCTGCGCCGGTTGTCCTGGGCGCTGGAGCAGCGCGGCGTCGAGCTGATCGTGTCACCTGGCATCATCGAGGTGGCCGGCCCGCGGATCTCGATCCGCCCGGTGGCAGGCCTGTCGCTGCTGCACCTGGAGCGGCCGTCCGTGAGTGGCGGGCCGCACCTGATGAAGGCGGTCTTCGACCGGACGCTGGCGCTCGGCATGCTGATCCTGCTCGCACCGCTGATGATCGGCCTGACCATCGCGGTCAAGCTGTCCAGCCCCGGACCGGTGCTGTTCCACCAGCGCCGGGTCGGCAAGGGCGGCGCCGAGTTCACCATGCTCAAGTTCCGCAGCATGTACGCCGACGCCGAGGCGCGCCTCGGCGACCTGTACGCGCTCAGCGACGGCAACGGCGTGATCTTCAAGATGCGGGACGACCCGCGGATGACGCCGCTGGGCAGGCTGATCCGCCGGTTCTCGCTCGACGAGCTGCCCCAGCTGTTCAACGTACTGCGGGGCGACATGTCCCTGGTCGGGCCACGCCCCCCGCTGTCGGAGGAGGTCGCCCTGTACGCTGCGGACGACTCCCGGCGGATGCTCGTCAAGCCAGGCATCACCGGCCTGTGGCAGGTGAGCGGCCGCAGCGATCTCTCCTGGGACGAGTCGGTCCGCCTGGACCTCCGCTACGTCGACAACTGGTCGATGACGCTGGACCTGCTCATCCTCTGGAAGACCGCGCGTGCGGTGATCTACGGAGCAGGAGCCTATTGATGGTCATCGACCGACGGTCACCGGTGTACGTCGCAGGCCACCGGGGACTGGTCGGGTCGGCGATCTGGCGCCGGCTCGAGCGTGGCGGCTTCACCCACCTGATCGGCGCGACGTCCGCCGAGCTCGACCTGCGCGACCGTGCCGCGACGTTCACCTTCCTGGCCGAGCACCGGCCGGCCGTGGTGATCGACGCGGCCGCCCGGGTCGGCGGCATCCTGGCCAACCGGGACCACCCGACCGAGTTCCTCAGCGACAACCTGCGGATCCAGGTCAACCTGATGGACGCCGCGCTGGAGGTCCGGACACGGCGGCTGCTCTTCCTCGGCTCGTCCTGCATCTACCCGAAGTTCGCCGGCCAGCCGATCCACGAGTCGAGCCTGCTGACGGGCGAGCTGGAGCCGACCAACGACGCGTACGCGATCGCCAAGATCGCCGGCATAATGCAGGTCCAGGCCGTCCGCCGGCAGTACGGGCTGCCCTGGATCTCCGCGATGCCGACCAACCTCTACGGGCCGAACGACAACTTCGACCTGACCAGCTCGCACGTGCTGCCGGCGCTGATCCGGCGGTTCCACGACGCGTTGCAGTCGGATGCCCCCGAGGTGGTGCTGTGGGGGACCGGGACGCCGCGGCGGGAGTTCCTGCACGTCGACGACCTTGCCGACGCCTGCCTGTTCCTGCTGGAGAACTACGACGACCCGCAGACCATCAATGTCGGCGTCGGCGAGGACGTGACGATCCGCGAGCTCGCCGAGCTGGTGGCCCGCGTCGTCGGCTACACCGGTGCGATCGGCAACGACCTGTCCAAGCCGGACGGCACCCCGCGCAAGCTGCTGGACGTGAGCCGGCTGCGGGCCCTGGGCTGGAAGCCCGCGACCGACCTCGAGCGGGGCGTCGCGAGCACGTATGCCTGGTACCTCGAGCAGCTGAGGGGTGAGGCATGAGGAAGGCCCTCATCACGGGGATCACCGGTCAGGACGGTTCGTACCTGGCCGAGCTGCTGCTGAGCAAGGGGTACGAGGTGCACGGCCTGATCCGCCGTGCCAGCACGTTCAACACGCACCGGATCGACCACCTGTACACGGATCCGCACGAGCAGGACAAGCGGCTGTTCCTGCACTACGGCGACCTCACCGACGGGTCGCGGCTCGTCACGCTGCTCGCGTCGATCCAGCCGCACGAGGTCTACCACCTGGCCGCGCAGAGCCACGTGCGGGTCAGCTTCGACGAGCCCGAGTACACCGGTGACACCACCGGGATGGGGACCACCCGCCTGCTCGAGGCGATCCGGATGATCGGGCTGGACTGCCGGTTCTACCAGGCCAGCAGCTCGGAGATGTTCGGCGCCACCCCACCGCCGCAGAACGAGGACACCCCGTTCTACCCGCGCTCGCCGTACGGCGCCGCCAAGCTCTACAGCTACTGGATGACGCGGAACTACCGCGAGGCGTACGACATGTTCGCGGTGAACGGGATCCTGTTCAACCACGAGAGCCCGCGCCGCGGCGAGACCTTCGTGACCCGCAAGATCACCCGGGCGGTGGCCCGGATCAAGCTGGGCCAGGAGAAGCGGCTGTACCTCGGCAACCTGCAGGCCTGCCGCGACTGGGGCTTCGCACCGGAGTACGTCGAGGGCATGTGGCGGATGCTCCAGCACGGCACCCCGGCGGACTACGTGATCGCCACCGGTACTTCGTACTCGGTGCGGGACTTCGTCTCGCTGGCCTTCGAGCACGCCGGGATGGACTGGAAGGACTTCGTCGACTACGACGCGCGGTACGAGCGGCCGACCGAGGTGGACTCGCTTGTCGGTGACGCCTCGAAGGCACTGGAGGAGCTCGGCTGGAAGGCCCAGGTCCACGTGCCGGAACTCGTCCGCATCATGGTGGATGCCGATCTCGACATCCTGACCCGCGAGGACTGAAGCAATGACTGCCGAGCTGACGGACCAGCACTTCACGCAGGGATCGGCCCGCCCCGCCGACCTGCCGCATCCCCGGGTCGACGTGCTCGGGATCCATGTCAGCGTCACCGACATGGACGAGACGGTCGAGACGTTCGCGCGCTGGATCGACTGGGGCGAGCGGCACCTGGTCTGCGTCTCGGACATGAACTCCGTGCTGCACGCCCGCGCCGACGAGCGCCTCACCGAGGTCTACAACAACTCCGGGCTCACCGTCGCGGACGGGATGCCGCTGGTCTGGGCGGGCAAGCGGGCCGGCTTCGACCGGATGGCCCGGGTCTGCGGACCGGACCTGCTGGGGCGGGTGATGGCCGAGGCGGCCGAGCGCGGCTGGTCGCAGTACTTCTACGGTGGTGCCGACGGGGTCGCCGAGCAGTTGCGGGAGAACTTCGTCGCGCGGCACCCGGGGCTGCGGGTGGCCGGCGTGTACTCACCGCCGTACCGGGCGCTGACCGACGCCGAGGACGCCGAGATCGTCGACCGGCTGAACGAGGCGAAGCCGGACATCATCTGGGTCGGACTCGGCGCGCCGAAGCAGGAGCGCTGGATGGCCGAGCACCGGGACCGGCTGGACGCCGCGATCCTGATCGGCGTGGGCGCCGCGTTCGACTTCCACACCGGCCGGCTCGACCGGGCGCCGGGCTGGATGCAGCGGTCCGGACTGGAGTGGAGCTACCGGCTCTACAAGGAGCCGCGCCGACTCTGGCGCCGGTACGTGCTGGGCATTCCGCGCTTCGGGGTCGGCATCCTGCGCCGGCCGCCGCGGCCGGTTTCTTGAAGTTTCGGAAACTGGCCGGACCGGCCGGCCGGGCGGGCTGGGGACTGGCCGATCAGGGCCTGTCCAGCCTGAGCAACCTGGCTGTCGGGGTTTTCGTCGCCCGTAGCGGCACTGTCGCCGACTTCGGCGTCTATGCGCTCGCGTTCGGCGGCTACACGATCGCCCTGAACGTCTCGCGGGCCGTCGCGACCGAGCCGCTGGCGGTGCGCTACACCGGCGACCGCGACCCGGACTGGCAACGAGCAGTCAGGGCCAGTACCGCGACCGCGGTGCTCGTCGGCCTGCTCTCCATGCTCGTCGCGCTGGCGATCGCGGCGGTCCCCGCTGTTCCGTCGAAGGGCGTGCTCATCGCTTTCGCGGTGACGATGCCGGGACTGCTTCTGCAGGACGCCTGGCGCTGGGCCTTCTTCGTCGTCGGCGAGGGCGGTCGCGCGTTCTTGAACGACCTGATCTGGTTGCTCGCGATGGGAGTGTTCTTCGCCGCGCTCTATCTGGCCGACGCGGCGACGGCGTTCTCGCTGACGCTGGCGTGGGGCCTGGGCGCGGTGGTGGCCGCGATCGCCGGGCGGTTCCAGACCCGGTTGGCGCCGCGCCGGCAACTCATCAAGGAGTGGGTGAAGACCCACTGGGACCTCACTCCCAAGTACGTCGGGGAGATGCTCGCGGTGAGCGGCACGATCCAGGTCTACATGCTCGGAATCACTGCCGCAGCGGGAATCGCGGCCACGGCCGGTATCCGCGGCGCGCAGGTCCTCCTGGGCCCGGTGAACGTGCTGAACCAGGGGATCCGGGTGGTCGCAGTACCGGAGGCCGCCAGGGCGCTCAGGCATTCCTACCGGCGGCTGTTGCTCGTCGGCCTGGCGATCTCGCTGGGTGTCGGCGCGGGGGCCCTGGCCTGGGGAGCGGTCTTCCTTCTGCTACCCGAGGACGTGGGGGAGTGGCTGCTGGGCGAGGGCGTCTGGGCCCAGGCGAGCGCCGTGATGGTGCCGGTCATCCTGCTGCAGGCGTTCGGAGCCTCGAACGCCGGCGCGTTCGCAATCATCCGGGCACTGGCGGCCGCTACCAGGGGTTTGCGCGTCCGGCTGGTGTCCTCGGTGATCCTGATCGTCGCGGGCATCGGAGGGGCGTTCCTAGGCGGCGCCAAGGGCGCTGCCTGGGGACTCGCCACGGCATCCTTCTGCACTCTGCTGCTGTGGTGGCACGAAGCCCACCGCGCCATCGCCGTCCACAAGGCTGCTGCCAGCAGACCGTGACGCCTGGGGCCTGCCCTTTGCAGGCAGACCCCAAGCGCTACGTCTAGCGTGCGTCGAAGTGGGTCTGGACCTGGTCCGCGCTGAGTGCGGCCGGGTAGATCGCCACTTCGTCGATGGTGCCTGCCAGGCCGCTGCTGGCCGGCTGGTTCGGCCAGGCGTTCAGGTTGTCGTTCCCGATCCGCCAGTAGCCGGTGTAACCCTCGGCGTTGTTCACGCTCTGGGTGCCCTGCAGGACTCCGTCGAGGTAGAACTTCATCGAGCCCGGTACGAACGTGCCGACCACGTGGTGCCAGGTGCCGTCGTTGGTGCCCGGCGCCGAACTGATCGTCCGGGTGGACCCGTCATAGATCCCGAAGGTGACGGCGCCGTCGTTCTGCAGGTAGACGTGCCGGTCGTACTGGCTGCTCGTCCCGTTCGAACTGTTGCCGAAGCCCACGAGTTTGCCGCCCTGCGTCGAGGTCGTGCGGTACCAGGCCTCCACGCTGAAGGTCTGCGGCTGGCTGATCGCGGTCTGCCCGATCATCCGGCCGTTCCCGGTGAAGTCACCCGCGGTGTTGCCGCTCGTCAGTGCACCGGTGACGCCCAGGCTGACCCCGGAGTACGGGCCGGTGTTGTTCTGGCCGGAGGAGTCGGTGGCTGTCGCCGTACCGTTCGGCTCCCCGAGCCGCCAGTACGCCGTGGGCCCGTCCGCCAGCACCTGCTGGTCGTACGGCGCGTCGGCGGCGGCCACCGTGACCGGTAGGGAGTAGTCGCCTCGGAGGGTGCTGTTCCCGTCGGTCACCTCGATCCGGTAGACCTGGGACGAGCCCGGGGCCAGTCCCGTGTCGGTGAAGGACAGCCACGGGCGGCTCCAGAACCTCGAGTCCGCTGTGTAGGTGGCGACCACGGTGTTGCTGAAGCTGCGCAGTACGCGGTAGGTCAGGGTGATGTCGTCGTTGTCGACGACGGTCTGGAAGTTCACCTTGACCTGCCCGGCCTGGTAGCTGACCGGAACCACCTTGGCGGGCTTGGCCGGAGCCGCGCCGGGTCCGGTGTTGGTGAAGCGGACCAATCCCTGCTGGGTAGCGCCGTTCACCGTGGTGAAGTCGCCGCCGACCCAGAGATCGCTACCACCGGTCGCCGACACGAGCGGGCCCACCTGGGTCGGTGCGCCGGTGTTCGTGTTCGGGAACCACGGGCCGAGCTCGCCGGTGTCGAGGTTCTGCGTCAGCAGGAAGCGGCCGGCGCCCTGCGGGAACCCGTTGCCGCCGAGGTAGCTGCAGTCGTGGGCGTGGGACCCCTTGTAGAGCCAGCCGTTCACCACTGTGATGGCCTCGGTCGCGCCCAGGCAGTTGTTCTTCCACAGCAGGCTTCCCGAACTGACGTCCGCCGCCCAGGTGCCGTCGAAGCAACCGCCACCGTCGCCGGCGTTGGCGAAGTACACCCGGTCGCCGCTGGTCTCGATGTCCTTGACCCGCGAGGTGCAGCCGGGGACCGGATCGGGGACCGCACTCGCGGCCGGGAACGCCTGCAGCGAGCCGTCGACCGGATCCAGGCTGGCCACCGACCACCGCGGCGTGCCGTTCACGGTCGAGAAGTTGCCACCCGCAAAGACCCTGGTGCCGTCGTCGGCCACGTCGATGGCGTAGACGTCGTTGTCCGGCTGCGGAGCCCAGGGCAGCAGCGCCGCCGTACTGGTTGTCACCGCGGCCAGCCGCGGCCGGGCGATGTTGTTGACCAGCCCGAACGATCCGCCCAGGTAGACCGTGCTGCCGGCGACCGCGAGGGCCTTGACCCGGTAGGAGACCGACGGCTTCCAGTTGGAGACCAGGGCGCCCGTCGCGGTGTCGAAGGCCGCGATCCGGTTGCGGGTCTGGCCGTCCACCTTGGTGAAGTCACCGCCGACGAAGACCCGGGCGCCGTCGGCCGAGGCCGCGATCGCCCAGACCATGCCGTTCAAGACGTGGTCGAACCCGGTGTCGAGCGCACCGGTGCTCTGGTTGAACGCGGCCAGATAGGTCCGCGCCTGTTCGCTGGTACCGGCCGCGGCGCCCGGTGGCCGGACCGTGGTGAAACGTCCCCCGACGTACGCCTTGCCGTTCGCCACCGCGAGTCCTTGCACGCTGGCGTTGGTCTGCCACGCCGAGCTCGTCAGAGCCGACAGCGAAGCACCGATGCTCTGAGCGGGCGCTGGTGCCAGCAAAGCTGCCACCAGCGCCCCACCCAGCGCGAGAATCCCCACCTTCTTCAAAACATCCCCCCTCAAGGATGTATCCTGTGCGCCGCCTGGTGCGGCGAAGGGTCACACGGCCCGGATCACCGGACCGTCACCGACGCCGCCGGCCCCTTCCGGATGTTGCGTCCGTCGTGGACCTCGACGTGGTAGCTCACTGTCTGGCCCTTCTTCACACCGGTGTCGACAAAAGTCGTCGTCGCCCGCTGCCGCCAGTAGTACGTGTAGTACTTGTAGGTCCTGATCAGGGTCGAACCCCGGAACACGTTGTAGGTCAGCAGGATGTTGTCCAGGTCGTAGCCGTCGGTGAACTTCACCGTGACCTGGTTCGTGACCGTGCTGGACAACGTCGGCGCCTTGGGCATCAACGGGAGCGCACCCCCCGGCACGTTCGTGAACCGGGTCAGGCCCTGCTGGACGGTGTTGTTGACCTTGCCGAAGTCGCCGCCGACCCACAGGTCGTTGCCGCCGGACGCCATCGCCAGCGGGCCGACCTTGGTGGTGCCGCCCGCGTCGGTGTTCGGGAACCACGGGCCGATCTGGCCGTTGACGGCGCTCTCGACCAGCAGGTAGTGGGTGCCGGTGCCGTCGCCGAAGGCGCCGCTGGAGCTGCAGTTGTGCGCGTGCGAGCCCTTGTACACCCAGTCGCCGATGGCCTTGATCGCCTCGGTCGCGCCCAGGCAGTTGTTCTTCCACAGCAGTTTGCCGGTGGTCACGTCGGCGGCGAGCACGCCGTCGTAGCAGCCCGAGCCGTCACCGCCGTTGGAGACGAACACCTTGTTGCCGAGGGTGTCGATGTCCTTCACCCGGGTGGTGCACGTCGCCGTCGGCTTCGGGATGGCCGCGGCGGCGGGCATGCTGTAGGCCGCGCCGGTGGTGGTGTTCAGCATCGCCAGCGAGTAGTGGTCGATGCCGCGCAGCTTGGCGAACGGGCCACCGACGAACACCTTGTTGCCGTCGTCGGACACGTCGATCGCGTACACGTCGTTGTCGGCGTTCGGGTTCCACGCCAGCAGGTCGCCCTGGATCAGCCGGAGCGCGGCCAGCCGGTTGCGGACCTGGCCGTCGACCCGACCGAACGAGCCGCCCAGGAAGACCTGGTTGTACTGGTTGATCGCCAGCGCCTTGACGCGGTAGCTGACCGCCGGGTCCCAGGCGGAGACGATCCGGCCGGTGACCACGCTGAACATCGCGATGCGCTTGCGGGGCAGGCCGTTGACGGTGGTGAAGTCGCCGCCGATCACGACCCAGTTGCCGTCCGGGCTGGTCGCGATGCTCCAGACGGCGCCGTTGAGCTTCGGCGCGAACGAGGTCGGTGCGCCGGTCGTGCGGTTGAACGCCGCGATGTAGGTCCGGACAGCCTCACCTTGTCCGGCCGGCTTGCCCGGCTGGCGGATCCGGGTGAACAGACCGCCCGCGAAGACGGTGTTCCCGGAGACCGCGAGCGCGTTCACGCTGGCGTTGGTCTGCCACGAGAGTTGCTTGATCGCCGACACCGCGGAGGCGAAGCCCGGCTGGGCAGCCTCCACCGGAGCTCCGGACGGGATCAGGGCGGCGGCAAGTACGGCGGCAGCCGTCACGACTGCCAGAACTAGCTTTTTCATCAAAGTCCTTCGGACTGGGGCTGGGCGGGGCCATTAGCACGCGAATCTAGCGCCGGTGGGAGGTCGTCAGGAAGGCGACTTCCGACCGGCGTTATGACTTTGTGCTATAGGAGGTTAGCCGTCCGCTCAGCGGGCACCGAAGTGGGCCTGAACCTGCGCCGCGGTGAGCGCGTACGGGTAGACCGCCGCCTCGTCGATGGCCATATTCGTCTGGGTCGCGCCGCCACCGGACCAGCTGCTGACGTTGTCGAAGCCGATCCGCCACCAGCCGTAGTACAGGGACGCCTGGCCGGTGGTCAGGGTGCCGGCGAGCGCGCCGTCGACGTACAGCTTCATCGCGCCGTTGTCGAAGGTGCCGGCGACGTGGTGCCACTGGCCGTCGTTCTTGTTCGACGTGCTGTCGATGGTCTGCTTGACGCCGTCGTTGACGCCGAACGTGATCTGGCCGTTGGACCGCATGTACAGCATCCGGTCGGTGGAACTGCTGTTTCCGGTCTTCGAGTTGCCGAAGCCGATGATCCGTCCGCCGCGGGTGACGGACTGCTTGACCCACGCCTCCACGGTGAACTGCTGCGGCATGCTGTAGGCCTTCTCGCCGACCATCCGGCCGGTGCTGGTGCTGATCGTCGCCGCGGTGTTCCCGGCGACGGCGCCGGCGCTGCCGAGCGTCATCCCGGTGAAGGTGCCGTTGTTGCTCTGGCCGGAGGCGTCTACCGAAGTAGTCGTGCCGACCGGCTCACCGAGCCGCCAGTACGCCTGCGGGCCGTCAGAAGCGATGATCTGGTCGTACGCGGTGTTCGCGGTGGTCGCCACCGTGAGCGGGTCCGAGTAGTTGCCCCGGAGCGTCGTACTGCCGTCGGTCACCTCGACCCGGTAGTTCGTCACTTCCCCCGGCGTCACGTTGGTGTCGGTGAAGTGCAGCCACGGGCGGTCCCAGAACGTCGACTTGGCCGTCCAGGTCGCGATCGTGGTGTTGCTGAAGCCCTTCAGCAACCGGTAGGTCAGCGTGGTGTCGTCGTTGTCCACCACGGTCTGGAAGTGCACCTGCACTACGCCCGGCTGGACGCTGTAGGGGAGGAGCTTCGCCGGCTTGGCCGGAGCGGCGCCCGGGCCCGCGTTGGTGAAGCGGGTCAGACCCTGCTGGCCGAGGCCGTTGGTCTGGGTGAAGTCGCCGCCGACCCACAGGTCCGAGCCGCCGGTCGCGAACGCCAGCGGACCGACCTCGGTGGGCGGACCGGCGTTGGTGTTCGGGTACCACGGGCCGAGAGTGCCGTTCTCGAGGGACTCGGTCAGCAGGAACCGGTAGCCGGCGCCCTGCGGGAAGCCGCCCGCGCCGCCGTTGACGCAGTCGTGCGCGTGCGAGCCTTTGTAGAGCCAGCCGTTGACAACCTTCAGCGCCTCGGTCGCGCCCAGGCATTGGTTCTTCCACTTCAGCGCGCCGGTGGCGATGTCCGCCGCCCAGGTGCCGTCGAAGCAACCGACGCCATCGCCACCGTTGCCGAAGTACACGGTGTCGCCGCTGGCATCGATCGCCTTGACCCGCGTGGTGCAGGAGCCGTTCGGCGGCGGCACCGCCGAGGCGGCGGGGAACGGGAGCACCGCGCCGGTGGCCGGGTCCAGGCTCGACACGGTGTTCTGGTTGGTGCCGTTGACCGTGCTGAACTGGCCGCCGGCATAGACCTTGGAGGCGTCGTCCGCCACGTCCACGGCATACACGTCGCCGTTCGCGGCCGGGGCCCACGGCAACAGTGTGCCGACGTCGCCGGTGACCGCTGCCAGCCGGAGCCGCTCCACGTTGTTGACCAGGCCGAACGAGCCGCCGAAGTACACGGTGTTGCCGGACACGGAGATGGTCTTGACCCGGTACGAGACCGAGGGTTTCCAGTTCGTCACCAGCGCGCCGGTGGCGGTGTCGAAGGCGGCGATCCGGTTGCGGGTCACGCCGTTCACGGTGGTGAAGTCACCGCCGACGTAGAGCCGGGAGCCGTCGGCCGACGCGGCCACGGCGTACACCTGGCCGTCGAGGACCGGGTTGAACGCGGCGACCAGGTCCCCGGTGGTCGCGTCGAAGGCGGCCAGGTAGGCCTGCCCGACCTCGTTGGTGCCCAGCGCCGAGCCCGGCGGACGGACGCTGGTGAAACGACCGCCGACGTAGGCCTTCCCGGCCGCGACGGCGATGCCCTGGACACTTGCGTTGGTCTGCCAGACCGGGCTGTCCTGCGCCGAGAGCGAGGCGCTGATGCTCTGGGCGGGCGTCGGTGCCAGCGTGGTCGCCAGCAGGATGCCCACGACCCCCAGGCGCGCGAGCAGCCATCTCTTCTTCATACCGCGGTGTCCCCCCTCGGACAGGCGCCATCCCGGCGCCGCACATGGTTCGTGAATCCCCCGACAGGAGAGTAGGCCACACAAGGTGAGGGTTTGACCAGTCTGTTCGGGCCTCATTTCAGCAAATTGTCAGCAAGCGTGACCGGCGTGGGCGTTATCGGCGATTGCGGTTCCGGCGGCCGGGAATCCGGTCGGCCGGGGGCCTGGCCCGGGGCCGGTCACGACGGCCTGCTGATGCCTATATCCTGGGCCGTCGAACTCGAATTGGGGGGCCGGATGGAACCGGGCACCGTGGTCTGGCGGGACACCGCCCAGGCGCTGCTCAGGCACAAGTGGCTGATCATCGGCTGCATCCTGCTTGGCACCGTCGGAGCCGCTGTCTTCTCGCTGTCGCAGACCGAGCGGTGGACCGCGTCCAGCCAGGTGGTGATCGGTCCGGCCGTGCCGCCGGCCCTGGTCGGCAACCTGCCGACCGGCGCGGACAAGACCGGCCCGCTGGGCCTGGACCTGCCGGCCGAGACCCAGGCCCGGGTGATGGCGAGCCCGACGATCCTGCGTGAGGTCGCCAAGTCCCTCGAGCTGTCGACCACCGACGACTCGGTGCAGGCGCTCGCCGGGGTGACCCGGGTGAAGGCGGTCACCGACAACGCCTACCTGATCACCATCGACGGTCCGACCGCCGACGAGGCGGTCCGCCGGGCGAACGCGATCGCGCGGATCTACCTGGCCCAGCGCAGTACCGAGGCCAAGCAGTTGCTGATCACGCTGGCCAGCCAGGCGTCGGACCGGGCGAAGACCGCGACGGCCCAGTCGAAGACGCTGGTCAGCCAGATCTCCGAGGCGGTGGACCGGGGCGACACCCAGACCGCCGCGGCCCTGCGCGACCAGCGGGTCGGCCTGGCCACCGAGGCCCGGCAGGCCGCCGACGACGCCGCCGCGATGAACAAGGCGCTCTCCGGCGTCGGCGCGAGCAGCCAGCTGGTCACCCCGGCCACCAAGGACACCGCGACCTCGTCGCCGCTGGTGATGCGCGACATCACCGTCGGCGCGATCCTCGGCCTCGTGCTCGGGTTCGGCGTCGCTCTGCTCTTCACGCACCTGAGCCCGTTCGTGCTGACCCGCGACCAGGCCGCCCGCGCCGCCGGCTCGCCGGTCATCACCGCCTCCATCGGGCGCCGCCGGCTCTGGCGCCGCGCCGCGCCGCAACTGCCGCCCTCAGAAGTCACCTCGCTGGGCACCGAGGCGAGTGGCGCGCTGGCGCGTCGCGAGGTGAACCCGCGCGGGATCGGTGCCAGTGGCGCCGGCGCACTGCTCGTCGTGTCGGCCTCGCCGACGCCGAACTCGGCCGGTATCGCGCTCGCGATGGCAGAGGCGAGTGCCCGCGACGGCCGGGAAACCCTGCTGGTGCTGGCCGATCTGCGCGGCACGCCGCTGCTTTCGCACGTCACCGACCACGAGGGCCTTACCGACCTCGTCACCGAGCCGGCCGCGACCCGTGCGGTCCGGGCGCGCAAGCTGTTCCGCCCGGGCACGGTGGCCGACCTCTACGTGCTGCCGCCCGGTCTGAGCCAGGAGGAGTCGGCGCTCGCCGTCGGCCCGTCGCTGGTGCCGGGCATCGTGGCGGACCTCCCCCCGGGGTACTCCGTCGTCATCCACGGCCCTGCCTCTGTCGGCCGGCACGGGATCTCTCCGTTGGCCGCCGCCGTCGACGCCTCGGTGCTCGTGGTTCAGGTCGGCCACGACAAGGAGACCGACCTGACCCGGCTCACCGCCGCCCTGAAGTTCGCGGGCGCGCCGGTGCTGGGCGTAGTACTGATCGGTGCTTCGCGGCACGACGAGACCTTGGGGATCCCGCTGAACTTCAGCCCGGCCGAGCCCGCCGCGCCGCCGATCCGCTGACGGTGCGCCGATGACCCTGACGGCACCGCCGGTGCCGGGAACCACCCCCCAGGCCGAGGGCGACAAGTCGAGCTGGCTGTGGATGGTCATGTGGTGCCTGCTGGTGCTCGGCGTGCAGCCGTGGTCGTCCAGGGCCGCTGCTCCGCAAGGCACGACAGGGTCGACCAACAGCCTGATGAAGGGCGTGCTGCTCGGGGTGATCTTCCTGGTCACCCTGGCGGCGACCAAGCCGGGCTTCCGGACCCGGCTCAGCCCGACCACGAGCATCTACGTCGGCTATGTGATGTTCGCAAGCGCCACGGCCTTCCTGCTGGCCGATCCGGGTGGTCCGCTGCTGCGGCTGGCGCGGTTGATGATCGGGTTGTTCCTGCTGTTCATGCTTTGGCGGCCGCTGATCCGGGAGCCGGAGCGGTTGATCCGGGCCCACCTGCTGGCTCATCTGCTGCTGGCACTGACGGTCGTGCTGAGCCTGATCTGGCGACCGGAGGTGGCCTGGCGGCCGCTGAGCGCGTTCGGCACCGGCTACCGCCTGCAGGGCGTCCTCATCCCGATGCTGCCGCCGCGCGTCGGCGAGGTCGGCGCGATCCTGCTGGGCCTGGCGATCATCGCGTTCGTGTCCCGCAAGCTGACCTTCTTTCCGGCGAGCGCCTGCATCGGCCTCGGCCTGGTGCTGGTCGCGCTGAGCCGCACCCGTACCGCGGCCGCGGCCGTCGCCTTCGGGCTGGTGCTCGCGCTGCTGCTGACCCGGAAGACCTGGTGGGGACGAATAGCGTCGATCTCCGTGCCGGGGTTGATGGGGCTGGCGTTCCTGATGATCCCGTCGCTGCACACCTGGCTGTTGCGCGGCCAGGGCGCCAAGCAGATCAGCTCGCTGAGCGGCCGGACCACCAGCTGGCAGTACGTGCTCGACGAACAGGTGTCGCTGCAGACCGCGATCATTGGCCACGGACTCGGCAACAAGCGGGTCCTGCTGCGGCGCGGTGAGGGCGACATCGACGTGATGGCGATCGACAACAGCTGGCTGAGTCTCTACTGGGAGACAGGTCTGCTCGCCGTCACGATCGTGGGCATCGCGATGATCGTCGCCTGGGTCTCGGTGCTCCGCGCGCCGACGCCGTTCGTGAAGGCGAGCGGCGCGCTGCTGCTCGGCTACGTCTCGGCGGCCTCGCTCAACGAGAGCGGGCTGTCCGACCTCAGTTCGATGACGCTGCACCTGCTGGTCGCGGCCGCGGTCTGCGACTCAGACCGATTACGCGCCAGAGCCAGGGCGCTGGTCGAGAAACCAGCGCCGCCCACGCCCCGATGGCGATGACCCCACCTGCAAGCACTCACTGATGCTTGCAGGTGGTTGTCGCCGGCTAGCTGCTGACGCTGTCCTGGTCGAATCCGGCGGCCTGCCACTGGGACCAGGTCATCGTCTGTCCCCGGTAGGCGAAGCGCTCGGCCTGCTTGTCGCCGATCAGGTAGCTGTTCCGGCTGAACCTGATCGCGCCGTCCCCGGCCGGCGACTCCTTGTTCTCGACCACTCCGGTGCTGGCCGTCTTCGCGTCCATCACCACCTGGTTGGCCTCGATCACGATGTCCTTCAGCACGTACTTCCCGCGCGGCCCGTCGCCGCGGGTGCGGGACTGGATCGCGATGCCGTTGCGGTTGTGCTTGACCAGGTTGCCGGCCACCGTGACACCGGACGAGGTGTTCACGTTGATGCCGCCGCCGTCCCACAGACTCGGCCCGGAGCCGCGGCCGGTGCCGAACCCGTTGCCCTCGACAACGTTCTGCTCGATCGTGGCCTGGTAGCTGATCTCGTACCGGATCCCGTCCGCGGCGTTGTCGCGGATCCGGTTGCTGGTGATCCTCCGGTCGAACTCGGCGATATCGCTCCACATCCCGATCCCGCGGTTCGCCACGATGTCGTTGCCGGACACCTCGCCGGACGACCGGGTCGACTTGATCCCGCCGGACTCCCAGTCGGCGATCCAGAAACCGTCGGTGTTGTTCCGGGTGACCAGGTTGCCGGTCAGCTTCACGCCTTCGGAGCTGTACTGGCCGATGCCGAGCTGCCCGTTGTCGGCGACGGTGTTGCCGCTCACCACGGTCTGGTCGCCGTCGATGACCATGATGCCGACCGCGTGGTTCCAGCGGACCTCGTTCGCGGTGACCTTCCAGCCCGGACCGACCTGCAGAGCGCCACCCTGCGGCTTGCTGGCGAAGTGCTCGATGGTCAGCCCGGCGATCGTGACGTCCGGCGCGGCGGCCTCGATCGCGGTCTGCGTCCGCGACATCTCGACGTCCTTGCCGGTCGGGTCGTCCGCGAGGTACACAGCATTCGCCTTGTAATCCCCGAAGAAGGTGCCCAGCTTCAGCTGATCGAGGGCCATCACCCGCGTGAGGTGCTTCCCGGCCAGGAAGACCTGCTCACCGGGCTGACACGGATTGGTCTTCTCGTCCTCGCACTTGCCCTTGAGCTTGTACGCCGCGGGCAGCGCGCCTCGCACCACCCAGTGCTGCTGGTCCTGCTGCCAGCCCGTGAGCTCGACCGATCCGCTGAGCACGGCGCCTTCGCTGCTCGCGAGGGTGATCCCGGCCTCGGGATGGAGCGCGTGGGTGATCCGGTGGAGTCCCTTGGCGAAGCAGAACGTCTTGGCCGTCGGGTTCGCGCCGATCACCTGCTGGGGATCCGTGCCGACCGGGATCGGTACGCCGTCGCAGTTCGGCGCGGTGGACGGACCGGTCGGGCCGAGCTTGATGTTCGCCGCCGGGGGAGCGGCGGTGGGGACCGCGACCGTCGGCGTGGGTGGGGTCTGGTTCGACGCCGGCGTGGCCGGGTCGTCGGTGCATCCGGCAACTACGAAGACAGCGAGCAGAGCTGCGCCCGCCGACATGATCCCGCGTCTCATCGATTCCCCCACGTCGCCGGCCCCAAGAAGTCGCCCAAACTATAGGTCCTCGGCCGGTCGTCGACTTCAGGGCTTGCAATCGGTACCCAGCTACAGCCTTACGGTCGGACCATGAGCACTTCCGAGAACCTCTGGGTCCCGTCGGCCTGCACCCTGCCGACGGTCGAGCAACCGCTCCGGGCCGCCGAGTTCGAGCAGCTCTTCGCCCGCTCCGTGCAGGCGGTCCGCCGAGTCGATCCGATCACGCTCGACCTGACGATCGCCTCCACCGCGGAAGCCGAAGCTCGCGATCTCGCCCGGCGCGAGATCGCCTGCTGCGCCTTCTTCACCTTCGACTTCCTCCCCGCCGACGACGACGCGCTGGTACTGCGGATCGGCGTACCGGTGAGCGCCACCTACACCGCAGTACTCGACGCCGTGCAGGCTCGGGCTCTAACGGCGCAGGCGGGTGGTCAGCGGATGTAGGTGGTTCGGGCGAGGTTGTAGGCGAGGTCCTTGGCGACCTGGAAGGCGTCGTCCTCTTCCAGGCGGTGCTCGACGACGAGGTTGGCCAGGTAGCCGGCGTCGATCCGGCGGGCCAGGTCGTGCCGGGCGGGGATGGAGAGGAAGGCACGGGTGTCGTCGACGAAGCCCGAGGTGTTGTAGAAGCCGGCCGTCTCGGTGACGAGCTCGCGGAACCGCCGCATCCCGTCCGGGCTGTCGAGGAACCACCACGGCGCGCCCAGCCGCACGGTCGGGTAGACCCCGGCGATCGGCGCCAGCTCGCGCGAATAGGTGGTCTCGTCCACGGTGAACAGCACCATCCGGAACCCGTCGGCGTGCCCGAACCGCTCGAGCACAGGCCGCAGCGAGCGGGTGAACTCCGTCGCCACCGGGATGTCGTGCCCCTGGTCCGGCCCATACGCCGCGTGGATGTCCGGGTGGTGATCGCGGAGCACGCCCGGGTGGAGCTGCATGACCAGCCCGTCCTCGGCCGACATCGCCGCCATCTGGAACAGCATGTGCCCGGCGAAGCTGCTCGCGTCGTCGGCGGAAACCTCGCCCCGCAAGGCGCTCTCGTAGATCCGCGCGGCCGCTGAGTCGTCGAGCGGAGTCGCCGCGGCGCTCAGGTGCCCGTGGTCCGTGGCCAGCGCGCCGGCGGCCAGGAACGCCTGACGACGCTGCCGCAATGCGTCCAGATACCCGGCGTACGTCGAGGTGTCGGCGCCGGCGAGCTCCCCGAGCTGCCGGGTCAGGTCGCTCCACCCGGGCCGGTCTAGGTGGACGAGCGCGTCCGGGCGGAACGTCGGGATCACCCGGCCGGGCAGATCGGCGGCGAGCTTCGCGTGGTGCGCGAGGTCGTCCGTGGCTGCATCCGTGGTCGAGATGACCTCGATGTTGAACCGGTCGAGCAACGCGCGCGGGCGGAACTCCGGCTCGGCCAGCCGCGCGGAGATCTGGTCGAACAAAACGTCGGCCGTCTCCGCGGAGGGCGCCACCTCGACGCCGAGCACCTCGGCGAACTCGTGCTCCAGCCAGTACCGGCTCGGCGTCCCGAGCAGGAGGTCCCAGTGGGAGCAGAACTCGCGCCAGATGTCGCGCGGCTCGGCGGTCCTGGTGCCGTCGCGGCGGGGGAGCCCGAGGCGGTCGGGGGCGACGCCCTGCGAGATCAGCATCCGGGTGACGTAGTGGTCCGGCACCACCAGCAGCTCGGCCGGGTTGCCGAACGCCTCGTCGGTGGCGAACAGCGCCACATCGACATGCCCGTGGAAGCAGAGCAGCGGCAGGTCACGGGTGGACTCGTGGATCCGGCGGGCCACCTCGCGGGCCTCGCCGACGGGCAGGGCACGGTCCGGATGGGGGCGCAGAGCCTTCGGCATGAGTCCTCCGTGAGGGGTCGGCTGCAACGGCTGATGCAAAGGATTGCAGGCATCCGATCCTCACACAAGTCCATGAAACAAGGGAAATCAAGCGGTTGTCCACATCCGGTCATCGAGCTCTTGACACAACAATGCAAGCGATTGCAGACTCAGCGAACGACCAGCACTGGAGGTGGAGATGCCCGCAACGCTTCGTGATGTCGCACGCCTGGCCGGGGTGTCGCCGTCCACGGTGTCCCGGGCCCTGTCGACGCCCGCGGTCGTCAACGCGGCCACCCGGGCGCGGGTGCAGGCCGCCGCCGAGCGCCTGGGCTATCAGCCCAACCGGGCGGCCCGCGGACTGATCACCGGCCGGACCGGGAACATCGGCCTCGTCGTGCCGGATCTCGCCAACCCGTTCTTCCCGAGCGTGGTGAAGGGTGTCCAGGCCCGCGCCCGGCAGTCCGACGTGGCGGTCTTCCTGGCCGACACCGACGAGGACGCGGTCGAGGAGGTCGTCCTGGTCCGCGCGCTGGCCAAGCAGGTCGACGGCCTGATCCTGTGCTCGCCCCGCGCGAGCGAGGAGGACCTGCTCGCCGTGGCGCAGGAGACGAACGTCGTGCTCGTCAACCGCCTGGTCGAGGGAGTCCCCGCGGTCACCTTCGACAACGAGGGCGGCATGCGCCAGGCGATCGCCCACCTGGTCGCGCTCGGCCATCGCCGGATCGCCTGGGTCGGCGGACCCAGGACCTCCTGGTCCAGCGCGCACCGCATCATCGGCCTCTACGCGGCCGCCAACGACAACGGCGTGGACCTGCTGGAGGTCGGTCACTTCGCACCGACGTACGACGGCGGCATGGCCGCCGCGGACCAGGCCGTCGCCACCGGAGCCACCGCGGTGGTGACCTACAACGACCTGGTCGCGATCGGGCTGCTGGCCCGCTTGCACGCCCGCGGAATCTCGGTGCCCGACGACCTCAGCGTGGTCGGCATCGACGACATCGCCATGTCCCGGATGACCCGCCCCGCCCTCACCACCGTGCGGCTGCCGAAGCAGAAGGCCGGCCAGATCGCGGTGGAGTTGCTGCTCGCCGTCCTCGACGACCCGGATCCCGACACCATCATCGGGACCCGCGGCACGTTGCACGGCGAGCTGATCGTGCGGGACTCCACGGGAGTGGCCTCAGACCCTGCACGACCCTGACAGAGGAGAAGTCCGATGCGCCCCTACCGGATGATCGCCGCCGTCGGCACCCTCGCCGTTCTCGCGGCGTGCGGTGCCCCGACCACCAACCAACCCGCGGCCGACAGTGCCGGCGACGTGCCGGACAAGCCGTCGAAGGCCGTGACCCTGAACATCCTCGACGTGGCCGGCAACCTGCAGCTGACCCAACCCATGATCGACGAGTTCGTCAAGCAGCACCCGGACGTCATCTCCAAGGTCACCTACTCCAAGTCGCCCGCGCCCGAGCTGGCCGGCAAGATCAAGGCCCAGCAGAACGCGAACCGCGTCGACATCGACCTCGTCCTGACCGGCACCGACGGCCTGTCCGCGGGCCGGCAGCAAGGCATCTGGAACGACCTGCTCCCGAAGTACGCCGATCGTCTGCCGGGCATGAAGGACTACCTGCCGCCGGCCCAGAAGATGCAGGAGCTCGCCGGCAACAGCGGCGTCACGGTGACCTACTACCCGTCCGGCCCGCTGCTCGAGTACCTGCCGGCCAAGGTGGCGAAGCCGCCGGTGTCCGCCGAGGAACTGCTCGCCTACGCGAAGGCCAACAAGGGCAAGGTGATGTACGCCCGTCCCTCGAACTCGGGACCAGGCCGCACCTTCCTGATGGGCCTGCCGTACGTGCTCGGTGACAAGGACCCGAAGGACCCGGTCAACGGCTGGGAAAAGACCTGGGCCTACCTCAAGGAGCTCAACCAGTACGTCGACTACTACCCGTCCGGCACGGCGGACACGATGAAGGCGCTGGCCAACGGCTCGTCGAACATCATCGTCAGCACCACCGGCTGGGACATCAACCCGCGCGTGCTCGGCACGGTGCCGAAGGAAGCCGCCATCAGCACCCTGAAGGGCTTCCACTGGGTCACCGACGCGCACTACGCCGTCGTACCGAAGGGTGTCTCGACCGACAAGCAGGCCGCCGTCCTGCAACTGCTGCAGTTCATGCTCACCCCGGAGCAGCAGGCCAAGGCCTACGACAAGGGCTACTTCTACCCGGGCCCGGCGATCAAGGGCGTCGAGCTCACCCAGGCGCCGCAGGAGAGCCAGGACGCGATCAAGGAGTTCGGCCGCGCGGAGTACGACAAGCTCATCGCGGACAACCCGACCGAGGTGCCGCTGGACGCGAAGAGCCTGGTCGCCGCCTTCGACAAGTGGGACCGCGAGGTCGGTGGCAGCAAGGTGAAGACGTCGTGAGCGGATTCGGCCAGCTCAGACTCGACGGCGTCGGCCGCAGGTTCGGTACCGCGGACGCGCTGGCCGACCTGGACCTGACGATCGAGCGCGGCGAGTTCATCGCCCTGCTCGGGCCGTCCGGCTGCGGCAAGTCGACCGCGCTGAACTGCCTGGCCGGGTTGCTTCCGCTGACCGCGGGGAGCATCTGGCAGGACGACCAGCGGATCGACACGCTGCCGCCGGAGAAGCGCGGGTTCGGCATGGTCTTCCAGAACTACGCGCTCTTCCCGCACCTGACCGTGCGCGACAACATCGCCTTCGGGCTGCGGATGCGCCGGCTGCCGAAGGAGGAGGTGCGCCGCCGGACCGACGCGGCGATCGACATGGTCCGGCTGGAGGAGCACGCCGGCAAGCTGCCCGGCCAGTTGTCGGGCGGTCAGCAGCAGCGCGTCGCGATCGCCCGGGCGACAGTGCTCGAGCCGTCGCTGGTGCTGATGGACGAGCCGCTCAGCAACCTCGACGCCAAGCTCCGGCTGGAGATGCGGACCGAGATCCGCCGGCTGCACCAGTCGCTCGGACTCACCACCGTCTACGTCACGCACGACCAGGAAGAGGCGCTCAGCATGGCCGACCGCCTGGTCGTGATGCGGCTCGGCCGGGTCCAGCAGATCGGCACGCCCGAAGAGGTTCACACCAGGCCGACCACCTGGCACGTCGCGGACTTCATGGGCTATCGCAACCTGCTGCCCGTGTCGGCGAGCCAAGTGGACGGCGACGCGGTGACCGTCCCACTGGGCGGCACCACCGTCAACGGCGTGGCCCAAGGCCCGCTCGCGGCCGGGGACGAGGTTGTCGCGGCGGTGCGCCCGGAGGATGTCCGGCTGGGCAACGAGGACGTCACCGGACTCAAGGGCCGGGTCGAGGTCGTCGAGTACCAGGGCCGCGAGCTCGCTGTCGAGGTGGCGCTCGAGGACGGCGTCCGGCTGCACGCCCGCACCGATCGCAAGGTCGAGGCCGGCGAGCACGTCACGATCACGGTCACTCCCGGACGGCTCCTGGTGTACCCGTCCGAGGGTCCGGCCGATCGTCCCGCGGCCGAGCTCGCGTCGGCAGGTCTCGCGGTATGAGCGCCACTGCCGGGTCCGGGCCGACGCTGAACTGGCGGCATCGGCTGGCCGAGCGCGGCGTCGACCGGAAGCTCTGGTTGTTGCTTCCGGCCACGATCTTCGTGCTGGTGCTGTTCATCTACCCGTTCCTCTACGGGCTGAGCCTGTCGTTCCAGCCGATGAACGGCGGCAGCGTGCTGGCGAACTACCAGCGGTTCTTCAACGACGCCTACCAGCGCGACACCATCTTCACCACGCTCAAGATCGCGCTGCCGGCCGCCCTGCTGAACGTGTTCGCCGCCGTCCCGATCGCGTTCCGGATGCGGGGGCGGTTCCGCGGCAAGCGGCTGATGACGACCGTGCTGGTCGTCCCGATCACCCTCGGCACCGTGCTCACCGCCCAGGGCCTGCTGAACTTCCTCGGCCCGACCGGCTGGTTCAACCGGGTCCTGATGGGGCTGCACCTGATCGACGGCCCGATACGGCTGACCAACAACTACTGGGGTGTCTTCTTCTCACTCATCATCACCGGGTTCCCGTTCGCGTTCCTGCTGGTGCTGTCGTACCTGAGCGGCATCGACCCCACGCTCGAACGCGCCGCCGCGACGCTCGGCGCGACCCGTTCGCAGCGGTTCCGCCGGATCACCCTGCCGCTGCTCGCGCCTGGCCTGGCGACCACCTTCCTGCTCACGTTCGTGCTGGCGTTCTCGGTGTTCCCGTCCGCGGTGCTGGTGGGTAACCCGGCCGGCTCGACCCGGGTGATCTCCCTCGCGGCGTACCAGGCGGCGTACGAGCAGTACGACTACTCCTACGCCTCGGCGATCGCGATGATCATGGGCGCGGTGGAGCTCGTCGTGGTGGCGATCGTGCTGGTCTGGCGGGCGCGGCTCTACACCGGATCCACCGGAGGCAAAGGATGACCGCCACAACCGCAGCAGCACCGCCGGCCCGGCGCAGCCTCAGGGCGACCCCGACCGCCTGGGTGATCTGGGCCGTCGTGATCTTCTTCTTCGTCAACCTGGCCGGCGTGGTCGGTTCGGTGCTGGTCAGCTCGTTCGGCCGGCGGTGGTTCGACACCTGGCTGCCGAGCGGCTTCACCACCCACTGGTACGGCGACGCCTGGCGCGAGTTCGGCCTGCTCCAGGTGATCACCGTGACCCTGGTCGCGTCGGCGCTGGTGGTGGTCCTGTCCGTGCTGATCGGCGCGCCGGCCGCCTACGTCCTGGCCCGGCAGAACTTCCCGGGCAAGCGGCTGGTCTATCTGAGCTTCCTGCTGCCGATCCTGATGCCGCCGATCACCTACGGCATCCCGCTGGCCACCGTGCTCTACAAGTTCGGCTTCGCCGGACACCTGTCGGGCGTGGTCCTGGCGAACCTGGTGCCGTCGGTGCCGTTCGTGATCCTGACGATGACGCCGTTCATCGAGCAAGTGGACCCACGGATCGAGAGCGCGGCCAGGATGCTCGGCGCCGGCACCCGGGCCGTCTTCCTGAAGATCCTCGCACCGCTGCTGGTGCCGGGGCTGCTCGCCTCGGCGATCCTGGTCCTGGTCCGCACGGTCGGCATGTTCGAGCTGACCTTCCTGACCGCCGGGCCGGAATCCCAGACCCTGGTGGTGGCTCTCTACTACTCGATGTCAGCCGCCGGCATCCGGGCCCAGCAGTCTGTCGACGCGATGGCCGTCATGTACACGGCGATGATGCTGGTGCTGCTCGTGGTGGCGCTGCGCTTCGTCAACCCGACCCAGCTGGTGGCTCGGGTCAAGGAGGAGCCGGAATGAGGATCACCGCCGCCCGGGTCGTCGTCACCAGCCCCGGACGCAACTTCGTCACGCTGAAGCTCGAGACCGACGAAGGCGTCCACGGGGTCGGCGACGCCACCCTCAACGGCCGGGAACTGGCGGTCGCCGCCTACCTGAACGAGCACGTGGTGCCACTGCTCATCGGTCGCGACCCGGCCCGCATCGAGGACACCTGGCAGTACCTCTACCAGGGGGCGTACTGGCGTCGGGGCCCGGTCACGATGTCCGCGATCGCGGCGGTGGACACCGCGCTGTGGGACATCAAGGGCAAGGTCGCCGGGCTCCCGGTGTACCAGCTGCTGGGCGGCCGGAGCCGCGACGGCGTCACCGTCTATGGGCATGCCAGTGCGGAGACCACCGAGGACCTGCTGAAGGAGGTCGACCACTACGTTGCCCTCGGCTACAAGGCGGTCCGGATCCAGACCGGGATCCCCGGACTCGACTCGACGTACGGCGTCGGCCACGCGGGGACGACGTACGAGCCGGCCAACGCGGAGCTTGCCTTGCCGGCGGAGAGTCTCTGGTCCACCGAGAAGTACCTGGCGCACGTGCCGTCGGTGTTCAAGGCGGTGCGCGAAGAGTTCGGCCCGACGCTGAGACTGCTGCACGACGTGCACCACCGGCTCACCCCGATCGAGGCCGCCCGGCTGGGCAAGAGCCTCGAGCCGTACACGCCGTTCTGGATCGAGGACCCGGTCCGGGCCGAGCTGCAGGAGGGCTTCCGGCTGATCCGGCAGCACACCACCACGCCGATCGCGGTCGGCGAGGTGTTCAACAGCATCTGGGACTGCCAGCAGCTGATCTCCGAGCAGCTGATCGACTTCATCCGCGCCACCGTCGTGCACGCGGGCGGCATCACCCACCTGCGCCGGATCTTCGACCTCGCCGCGCTGCACCACGTCCGCAGCGGCTCGCACGGCGCGACGGACCTGTCGCCGATCTGCCTGGCGGCGGCGCTGCAACTGGACATCTCGATCCCGAACTTCGGCCTCCAGGAGTACATGCCGCACTCGCCGGAGACCGATGCTGTCTTCCCCCACAGCTACAGCTTCGCCGACGGCTACCTGCAGCCGAGCGACGAGCCGGGCCTGGGCGTGGATCTCGACGAAGAGGCCGCGGCCGCCTACCCGTACCGCCCGGCCTACCTGCCGGTGAACCGCCTGGAGGATGGAACGATGCATTCATGGTGATGACCGAACGACTGAACCTGGCCAGCCTCCCGGCCGCCCACGCGCCCGCGGTGGACCCGCGCGAGCTGACGATCGGCATCGTGCACCTCGGCCTGGGCGCGTTCCACCGTGCTCACCAGGCCGTCTTCACCGAGCAGGCCGCCCTGCTCACCGGTGGCACCGGCTGGGGCATCTGCGGCATCAGCCAGCGCTCCGCAACCGTCCGCGACCAGCTAGCCCCCCAGGACGGCCTGTACTCCGTACTGACCCGTGGCGCGGGTGATCCGACGATCCAGGTGATCGGGAGCATCCGTGACGTCCTCACGGCGCCGGAGGACCCGGCCGCCGTGGTCGCGCGGATCGCCGATCCCGACGTCGCCGTGGTGACGTTGACCGTGACGGAGAAGGGGTACCGGGCCGCGTCCGGCGGTGGGCTCGACCTGACCGATCCGGAGATCCAGGCGGACCTGACCGGGCGACCACCGAGAACCGTGGTGGGACAGCTGGCGGCAGGTCTGGCTCGGCGCGCGGAGATCGGCGCCGGCCCTCTCACTGTGGTTTCCTGCGACAACTTGGTGGCCAACGGCCCCTTCCTCCGTCGGCTGGTGGAGGACTACGCAGCCGCGGGCTCAACCGCGGGCTTGGCAGAGCAGCTCGAAGCCGCCAGGTTCCCCGCGAGCATGGTGGACCGGATCGTGCCGGCGACCACCGAGGCCGATCGGGACGAGGCCGCGCGGCTCCTCGGCGTACGGGATGAGGCTGTGGTGGTCGCCGAGCCGTTCCTGCAGTGGGTGATCGAGGACGACTTCGCCGGAGCCAGGCCGGCCTGGGACAAGGCGGGCGCAGTACTGACCGCGGACGTGGCGCCGTGGGAGCAGGCCAAGCTCAGGATGTTGAACGCGACGCACTCGATGCTGGCCTATCTGGGTGGCTTGCGGGGCTACGAGACGATCGCCGAGGCGGTGCGGGACGACGAGCTCGCCGGGTACGCCACCGAGCTGATGACGGCTGACGTGGTTCCCACTCTCACGCCGCCGGACGGGCTCGATCTTGCGGCGTACGGGGCGAGCGTGTTGGAGAGGTTCGCGAATCCCGCCCTGAAGCACCGCACGGCTCAGGTCGCGATGGACGGCTCGGTGAAGCTGCCCGTCCGCCTGCTCGGCACCGTGCGCGATCGCCTGGCCGCCAACGCCGAGCCGCGGCTGGCCTCGCTCGCGGTCGCCGCCTGGATGGTCTACGTCAGCAGGGGAGTGGACGCCAAGGGCAACGAGTTGCACCTCGACGACCCCCAGGCAGGGAAGCTGCGAGCCGCTCTCGATGGAGCCGGCTCACAGCCTCCCGCCGTCGTCGACGCGCTGCTTGGGGTTCGCTCGGTCTTCGGCGACGACCTCCCCGACAACAAGGTCTTCCGCGCCCTGCTCACCGACCACGTCGCGAGCTTGACCAAGTAGTCACCCGGTGGTGAACCTGCTGCCGGCGTCGAGGCCGGCCTGCTGCCACTCGCCGGGGCTGAACCACTGGGCGGTGGCGAAGTGCTCCACGGTCAGGCCGCGCACCGTCACGCCACCCGCGCCGGACTCGATCGCGGTCGGCGTCTTCGACATCTCCACGGCCTGGCCCTGCGGGTTGTCACCCAGGAGGACCGCGTTCCCGGCGTAGTCGGCGTAGAAGGTGCCCGGAGCAACCTTGTCCTGGCTGTTCACCCGCTTCAGGTGCTTGCCATTGAAGAACACCTGCTCACGCAGGTAGCAGATGTTCGCGACGTTGTCCTCGCACTGGCCGGTCTGCCCGTAGGCGGCCGGCAGCACACCCTTGATCACCCAGTCGCCGTTGCTCGCGGTCCACCCGGTCAGCGGCACGGACCCCGTCAGTACGGCGCCCTGGTCGCTGCCGAGCGTCGAGTTCGTCTTCGGGTGGATGGTGCGGCTGATCCGGTGCACGCCCGCGGCGAAGCAATACGTCGTACCGGCCTGGCCGATGTCCACCACGTCGGCGGCGTCCTGGTCCGGCGTGATCGTCACCCCGGTGCAGGCGGGCGCCTGGGACGGCCCGGCGGGGAAGCTGCTGGCAGCCACCTTGTCCACGGGCCCGAAGGCCGAGGCCCTGTTGAAGGGAAATCGGTATTCTCCGAGTCGTTGCCCCAGGCTTGTATTGCGCAAGTTCGCCGGTGCGTTCAGCTCGTCTGGAAGCTCCCCGCGGTGTCGAGGCCGGCGCGTCGCCAGCCGTTGGCGTCGAGCTTGGCGCCGAACCTGGCGAACCGCTGCGCGGAGGCCTCGTCCAGCAGGTACCGGTTGCCGCTGAAGGTGAGCTGCCCGGCGGGCACCTCGGCCCCGCTGTTCTGCACCATGCCGGTGGACTGGGTGCCACCCGTCATCCCGATCGTGTTGCCGGTGACGCGCACGTTGCGGAGCAGGTAGCGGCCCCACGGTCCGTCGCCCCGGGTCCGGGACTGGATCGAGACGCCGTTCACGTTGCCGGTCACGGTGTTGTTCCGGACCTGCACGTTCGAGGAGGTGTTGACGTTGATGCCACCGCCGTCCCACAGCGAGGTGCCGGACCCACGTCCGGTGCCGAAGCCGTTGCCGGTGATGGTGTTGTGCTCGATCACGCCGTTGCGGCTGATCTCGAAGCGGATGCCGTCGGCGGCGTTGTTCGCGATCTTGTTCGAGCTGATCACCCGGCCGTCGTCGGCCACGTCCGCCCACATCCCGACGCCCTTGTTGGCCCGGATCACGTTGCCGCTGACGGTGCCGGAGGAGCGGGTCGACTTGATCCCGCCGGACTCCCAGTCGGCGATCCAGAAGCCGTCGGTGTTGTTGTAGGTGATCGCGTTGCGGGTCAGGTCCGCCTCGAGCGAGTTGTACTGCCCGAGACCGAGCTGGCCGTTGTGGTGCACCAGGTTGCGGTCGATCCGGGCGTTGTTCGCCTTGACCAGCATCAGGCCGACCGACTTGTTCCAGCGCACCTCGTTGGCCTTGACCGTCCAGCCCGGACCGGAGACCAGGGCGCCGGCCTGGGCCGCACTGGCGAAGTGCTCGATGGTCAGGCCGCGGACCGTGACGCCCGGCGCGTTCGACTCGATCGCGGTCGGCGTCTTCGACATCTCGACCGCGTGCCCGGCCGGGTTGCTCCCGAGGTAGATCGCGTCGGCGGCGTAGTCGGCGTAGAAGGTGCCGGCCTTCACCGCCGCGAGGGAGGCGACCCGGGTGAGATGGGTGCCGTCCACGAACACCTGCTCCCGCAGGCTGCAGATGTTCGCCCTGTCGTCCTCGCACTGCCCGCTCTTCCCGTACGCCGCCGGCAGCGCGCCGCGGGTGACCCAACGGGTGCCGGTCTTGCTCCAGCGGGTGAGGGGGACCGAGCCGGACAGGACCGCGCGGGAGGCGCTGGCGATCGTCATGTCGGCCTTCGGCCGGATCGTCTGGCTGATCCGGTGCAGGCCGGCGGCGAAGCAGAAGGTGGAGCCGGCCGGGCGTGCGTTGATCACCGACTGCGCGTCCTGGCCGGGCCTGATCACCACCCCGCTGCAGGAGCCCGCGACAGCCGGGCCCGCATTGCTCTCACCCACGACCGGCTGGGCAGGTCCCGCGGGGGTGGCGGTCTGCTTCGGCTTGGGGGCCTTGGCGGTGGTGGACGGGACCGGCTTCTTCGTCGGGCCGGCCGACGGCGGCTTGCTCGAGACGGCTGCCTGAGGCTTGGTGGTCGGCTTGGTGAGGGGAATTCCTGAGCTGGCAGCGGACTTCTGCTCGAGGTCGCGTGACTTGCCTGCGGATGCCGCGTTCTTCAGGTGAGAGATGACTGGATAAGCCGCTGTAACGCCGACCACCGCCATCGCGATAACCGCTGCGAACCACAACTTCCTCAAATCACCCTCCGGGTGCGGCGGCGCCCGCATGTCTGCGCCGCACGGGCGGTCCCACGAACCAGGTGTCACCACCGCGAGACTTAAGGTAGTGCCATGCGGGTCGCCATGTTGCACAACCGTTACCGTTCGGGTCAACCCAGTGGCGAGAACACCGTCGTCGATCAAACGGCTGATTTCTTGCGTAGCTCAGGACATGTCGTTGACCTCTACGCACAGAACAGCGACGACATCGCGCAAATGAGCCGGAAAGATCGCGCGCTGTTACCTCTACGCTCCGTATGGTCATTCTCCGCCGAACGCGATTTAACCTTCCGATTGCAGGCGCGACGTCCTGACGTCGTGCATGTGCACAACACCTTCCCGCTGTTCAGTCCGTCGGTACTGCGGGCCGCGCACCGGCTGGATCTCCCGGTGGTGGCGACTCTCCACAACTTCCGGCTGATGTGCGCCAACGCGGTCCTGCAGCGCGACGGTGGTCCGTGCGAGGACTGCGTCGGCCGGATCGCCTGGCGGGGCGTCCTGCACGGGTGCTACCGGGAGTCGAAGGTACAGAGCCTGCCGCTCGCGACCGGCATCAGCGTCCACAACTCTCTGCACACCTGGCGGCGCTACGTCACCACCCTGGTGGCGCCGTCGGAGTTCGTCCGCTCCCGGTACGTCGCAGGCGGGTTCGACCCCGCGCAGATCGTGGTCAAGCCGCACGCGGTCCCGCAGGCGGGCGCAGTACGGGAGGGTGCGGGTGACTCCGTGGTGTTCCTCGGCCGGCTGCAGGAGGACAAGGGCTTCGCCGACCTCCTCCAGGCGTGGGACTCGTCGCTGGGGGAGTTGGTGGTGATCGGCGACGGCCCGCTCCGCGGCGAGGCCGAAGCGCTGGCCCAGCGGGACCCGTCGGTCCGGGTGCTCGGGCAACTTCCCTGGGCCGACTGCATGGAGGTGCTCCGCTCCGCGCGCGTCGTCGTCGTACCGGCTCGTTCCTATGAGACGTTCGGTCTCGTGGTGGTGGAGGCGTTCGCGCACGGAGTACCGGTGGTCGCGTCCAGGATCGGAGCGCTGGCGGAACTGGTGGACGACGGAGAGACCGGCGCGCTGACCGAGCCGGGGGATCCGGAAGGGCTGCGGAAGGCCCTCGGGTGGCTGGTCGACCCCGCCACTTCGATAGCCTGCGGGCAGCGAGCCCGACAGGTCTATCTCGACCGCTTCACCCCGGAGCGAGACCTGGAGGCCACGGAGAGGATCTACACCGATGCGATCGCCCGCCGAGCGGCCTACGGCCGGTCGCGGTAGGCGGGCTGTGAGCGCGCGGTATAAGGTCAGCGCTGACGTGGGGGGTCAGTCCGGTGGTTGGTGGGAGCCGGTTGTCCGGGTGCTCACCGGCAGTTCGTCACGCAAAGAGTCGCCCGAGCGGCGGAGAAGGGTCCGCCAGGACTCACAGGGGGAGCAGAAGGTGCCGCAACGCATCGGATACCTGACCGGGGTTTTCGATCTGTTCCACGTCGGTCACCTCGACGTGCTGGAACGGGCCAAGGAGAAGTGCGACCGGCTGGTGGTGGGTGTGCTGACCGATGACTGGGCGGTGGACGCCTGGGGAACGCGGCCGTTCGTGCCGCTGGTCGAGCGTGCCCAGATCGTCGAGCAGTTGCGCTGTGTCGACGAGGTGGTTGTGGTGGATGGCGTCCAGCCCGAGTGGCTGATCGGCGTACTGGGGGTACGGTCCGTGTTCGCTGCCAGTGGTACCAACGGCGTGCTGGGCGCCGACGAGCTCGACGGGATCCCCGCCGGGCTGGTCAGCACCTTGCCGGCCGGCCGGGGTTCCAGCAGCCAGATCCTGCGCGCTGCGATCGACCAGCGACAGTCGCGCAGCTCCGTCGCATGACGCGCCGCTCCCTCGGCGACGTCGTCGCCGAGCTGGCCCGAGCCCAGAAGTCTTCTGCCGGCACCCCGGTGTACTCACGGTTCGTCAACCGGCGGATCGGCCGGTACCTGGCCGCCGCCGCGTTCCTGACCGGCCGCACGCCGAACCAGGTCAGCCTGGCCAGCGGGTTCTGCTCGCTGATCGGCATCGTGCTGATCGCGCTGGTCGAGCCCAGCCTGCCGCTCGCGTTGGTGGTGACGGCCCTGCTGGTGCTGGGTTATGCCCTGGACTCCGCCGACGGGCAGCTGGCCCGGCTGCGCGGTGGTGGGTCGCCGCTGGGGGAGTGGCTCGACCACATGATCGACTGCGTGAAGGTCGCGCTGCTGCACAGCGCGGTGCTGATCTCGCTCTACCGCTTCGATGCCCTGAGCAACGAACTGGTGCTGCTCGTCCCGCTGGCCTACCTGTGCGTGTCCACGGTGATGTTCTTCGGGCTGATCCTGATCGATCAGCTCCGCCGCCGGCATGGTGGCGCGAAACCCAACGTGCGCGGGGACTCCGTCGTCAAGTCGTTGCTGATCGCACCGACCGACTACGGCATCCTCTGCCTGGTCTTCCTCGCCTTCGGCCGGCCCTCTCTGTTCATCGTCCTGTACGCCGCGATGCTGGTGGCGAACCTGGTCTTCCTGCTGGCCGCGTTCGCCAAGTGGTACGGCGAGATGGCCGCGCTGCAGCCCGCGGCCCGTGCCGAGGTACAGAGCTGATGGGCGTCATCGGCTACGCCCCTGGGGTGTACGACATGTTCCATATCGGGCACCTGAACATCCTGCGGCGGGCCAGCGAGCACTGCGACTTCCTGATCGCCGGTGTGGTCGAGGACGACGTGGTGAGCCGGATCAAGGGCCGGCCGCCGGTGGTGCCGCACCACGAGCGGATGGAGGTCGTCCAGGCGATCGGCCTGGTCGACCAGGTGGTCAGCGACTGGTCCAGCGACAAGTTCGAGATGTGGAAGCAGTTGCGCTACGACGTGCTCTTCAAGGGTGACGACTGGAAGGGCACCGAGAAGGGGACCCGGCTGGAGAAGCTGCTCGGCGAGGTCGGCGCCAGCGTGCACTACTTCCCGTACACGGCCTCCACCTCGAGCACCGATCTGCGCAGGCTGCTGGAGGGAACGTGACGGTGACCCGGCCGAAGATCCTGCTCAGCGCCTATGCCTGCCGCCCGAAGGGTGGGTCCGAGCCGGGTGCCGGCTGGGCCTGGGCGAAGGCCGCCGCGCGCGACCACGACGTCTGGCTGCTCACCCGCGGCAAGTTCGCGCACGAGATCGCCGAGGAACTCGCGATCCGCCCGGTGCCGTCGTTGACGGTGGTGCCGCTCGAGCTGCCGAAGTGGGTGCTGAAGCTGCGGCGCCGACCTGCCGACGTGTACTGGTACTACCCGTTGTGGCAGCGACTGGCCGGGCGCACGGCCCGGCGGCTGCACGCGCAGTACTCGTTCGACGTGATCCACCACCTGACCTTCGCGGTCGACTGGATGTCCGCGGGCGTGGTCCGGCCCTCCTCGGCGAAGGTGATCTGGGGTCCGGTCGGGGGATCGACCTCGGCGCCGCTCTCGATGGCGCACTGGCTCGGCCCGCGCGGCGTGTCGGCAGAACTGGTACGCCGGGCCTACACCGGGATGCTCCGCAAGGTGATCGGCCGGAAGCTTGCCCAGAGCGCTGATCTGGTGGTTGCCCAGAACAAGGATGTCGCCGAGGAGTTCAAGGATTCCGCGGCCGAGGTGGTCGTCGAGCCGAACGTCGCGATCAGCCGCTTCGCCACCGCCAGCGGGCCGCGTGAACCCTATGGTGCCCCGGGCATCAAGACCGCGCTGTTCGTCGGCCGGCTGATCCCGTGGAAGGGGTTGCTGATGGCGATCAGCGCCCTGGCCCGCCCGGAAGCCGCGGGGTGGGAGCTCCGGGTGATCGGCGACGGCCCCGACTGGAGCCGCGCCGAACGCCTCGCCGACAACCTCGGCATCCGCGATCGTGTCGAGTTCGTCGGCCAGCTCCCGCGCGAAGAGGTCCTGGACGCTCTCCTGCGCGCGGACGCTCTCCTGGCACCCGCCATGCGCGAAGCGGCCGGCTGGGCCGTAGCCGAGGCTCTCGCCAGCGGTTGCCCAGTGGTCTGCCTCGACCGAGGCGGCCCCTCGGTGATCGTCGGCCCCGAAGACGGCGCCGTCGTCTCCTGGCGCGGTGACGTAGTCGGCGAACTGGCCAAGGGTCTCGCCGGCCTCCACGGCCGCATCGAGCCCGTCAACCGCTGGTCCCCGGACCGCCTCCCCGAGGTCCTGGCCACCTTCTACGCCCCGACCCGCGTCGCCAAGTGAGGGCCCCCGAACCGCCAGCCCATCAATGGCCGGGCGACGACCGCGCTGCGCCTACGGACCACCCGAGGACGGGCCGTTTGATGGTGTGGCGGTCCGGCTAGTCCCGGGCTGTCTTGCCCGGGAGCGCGAGCATCCGGTCCAAGGCGATCTTGGCGTACTTCTCGGTGTCGGCGTCGACGGTGATCGGGTTGACGACCGTGCCGGCGACCAGGTTCTCCAGGGTCCAGACGAAGTGGGGGAGGTCGATGCGGTTCATCGTGGCGCAGTAGCAGACCGTCTTGTCGAGGAACACGATGTTCTTGTCGGCGTGCTGCTTCGCCAGGCGCTGCACCAGGTTGAGCTCGGTGCCGACCGCCCACGACGTACCGGACTCGGCCTTCGCCAGGGTGTCGATGATGTACTCCGTGGAGCCGACCAGGTCCGCCTTGGTGACGACCTCGTGCTGGCACTCGGGGTGCACGATCACGTTGACGCCGGGAACGCGCGAGCGCACGTCGTCCACCGATGCGGCGGTGAACCGGCCGTGCACCGAGCAGTGCCCGCGCCACAGGATCATCTTCGCCGCGGCCAACTGCTCGCGGGTCAGACCGCCGCCCGGCTTGTGCGGGTCGTACACCACGCACTCGTCCAGGCTGATGCCCATCTTCAGTACGGCGGTGTTGCGGCCGAGGTGCTGGTCGGGCAGGAAGAGCACCTTCTCGCCCTGCTGGAAGGCCCAGTCGAGCGCGACGTCGGCGTTGCTCGAAGTACAGACAGCGCCGCCGTTGCGGCCGCAGAACGCCTTGATGTCGGCGCTGGAGTTCATGTACGTGACGGGCACGGTCACGTCGGCGACACCCGCGTCGGCGAGCGCGTCCCAGGCCGCCTCGACCTGCTGGATCCGGGCCATGTCGGCCATCGAGCATCCGGCCGCGAGGTCGGGCAGGATCACCGTCTGGTTGTCGTTGGTGAGGATGTCCGCGGACTCGGCCATGAAGTGCACACCGCAGAACACGATGTACGGCGAGTCGGGGCGGGCCGCCGCGTCACGGGCGAGCTTGAACGAGTCACCGGTGACATCGGCGAACTGGATCACCTCGTCGCGCTGGTAGTGGTGGCCCAGCACGAACACCTGGTCCCCGAGCGCGGCCTTGGCCTTGAGTGCCCGCTCGACCAGATTCGGGTCAGAGGCGGGCGGGAGCGAGCCGGGGCACTCCACCCCGCGCTCCGAGTGGGGGTCGGTGTCCCGGCCCAGGAACAACAACGGGAGAGACTTCGAACCCTCAGCGGTGGTCGTCACGTCAACCATCGTGCCATGGCGACCCCTTCACCCCTCGTGGCGCACGTCACTGCCCACGATGCGAAATTCCCGGCCACGGCCGGATCCTTGGCAACGGCACCGAACCGGGGTGATTCTGAACAGATGAACGTCGTCGGCTCCGCGGCAGAGCTCGCCGAGCGGTTGCGCGGAACCGGGTACCTCGCCGATGACGGCCTGGCCACGGTCGGCTACCTGGCGCTCGTGCTGGACCGGCCACTGCTGCTGGAGGGCGAGCCGGGCACCGGCAAGACCTCCCTCGCCGAGGCCATCGCCCTCGCGCTCGGGCTGCCGCTGATCCGGCTCCAGTGCTACGAGGGCATCGACGCCTCACAGGCGCTGTACGACTGGGACTTCCCGCGGCAGATCCTGCACCTGCGCACAGTCGAGGCGACCGGGAAGGGCGCGAAGGTCGAGGACGTCGAGAAGTCCCTCTTCGACGAGCGCTTCCTGCTCGCCCGGCCCGTACTGCGTGCCCTCCGCGAAAGCCCGGCCGTCCTCCTGGTGGACGAGATCGACCGCTCCGACGACGAGTTCGAGGCGTTCCTGCTGGAGGTCCTCTCGACCCACGAGGTGACGATCCCCGAACTCGGCACAGTCGCCGCGAAGGTGCCGCCGATCGTCGTGCTCACCTCCAACCGGACCCGCGAGGTGCACGACGCGCTGAAGCGCCGCTGCCTCTACCACTGGATCGACCACCCCGGTCTGGAGCGCGAGGTCGAGATCGTCCGGACCAGGCTGCCGGAGGTGTCCGCACGGCTGGCCGAGCAGGTCGCGCGGTCGGTCCAGCGGATGCGCGAACTGGACCTGCTCAAGCCGCCCGGCGTCGCGGAGACGCTCGACTGGGCCCGGGCGCTCGACGCGCTCGGCACGGACACCCTCGACGTCCAGGCCGCGGCGGCGACGCTCGGGGCGGTGCTCAAGTACCGGGAGGACACCGACCGGGTCCGGGAGTCACTGGACCGGCTGCTGGCGAGCTGACTGCCATGACGATCCGCGGCCCGGACCCATCTCCCGACCACCTGCTGGTCGGCTTCGGTTCCGCGCTGCGGCACGCCGGCCTGGCGGTGACGGCCGATCGGGTGCAGGTCTTCCTGCGCGCCGTGGCCGTACTCGATGCGGGCGTCGCCGCCGACGTCTACTGGGCCGGCCGGGCCGCTCTGTGCAGTGGTCCGGACGACACCGCCCGGTATGACGACGTGTTCGCCGCCTGGTTCTCCGGCGATCTCCCGCGGACCGCGCACCGGCCGCGCCCCGCCGCGACCACCCTGCAGGCCGGGCTCGAGTCACCGGATACCGATGCCGATGGCAACGACCGGTCGATCGCGGTGGCCGCGAGCCAGACCGAGATCCTCCGGCACCGCGACGTCGCCGAGCTCTCGGCCGCCGACCGCGCCGAACTCGTCCGGCAGTTCGCGACCCTGAGACCGCGAGCCCCAGTACGGCGCGGAGCCCGGCGGCGGCCGTCCAACCGGGGCGAGATCGACCCTCGGCGCACCCTGCGGGCCCAGCTGCGCCAGGTCGGCGAACCTGCCCGCGTGCTCTACCGGCGCCGTGGCACCAGACCTCGCCGGGTCGTCCTGCTCATCGACGTGTCCGGCTCGATGCGCCCGTACGCCGACAGCCTGCTCCGGTTGGCTCACTCGCTGGTCCGGGTGGCCCCGCGCCAGGTGGAGGTGTTCACCGTCGGCACCCGGCTCACCCGAGTGACGCCCGCGCTGCGGCACCGCGACCCGGAGTACGCGCTGCGGCTGGCAGGCGACGCCGTACCGGACTGGTCGGGTGGCACTCGGCTCGGTGAGGTGCTGAAGGTGTTCCTGGACCGCTGGGGTCAGCGTGGAACCGCCCGCCGGGCCGTCGTGGTGGTATGCAGCGACGGGTGGGAACGCGGCGACACCACGTTGCTGGGCGAGCAGCTGCGCAGACTGGCGGGACTGGCGCACCGGGTGGTCTGGCTCAACCCTCATCGCGGCAAGCCCGGTTATCTGCCGGTCCAGGCGGGGATCGTGGCCGTGCTGCCCTATCTGGACGACCTGATCGCGGGGCACAGCCTGGCCAGCTTCGCGGATCTTCTGGAGGTGGTGGCCGATGCGTGACGTTCTGGAGCAGCTGGTGAGGTGGTGGAACGCCGGCCATCCGGTTGCCGTCGGCACCGTTGTCGCGACGTTCGAGTCGGCGCCGCGGCCACCGGGCGCGATGATGCTGGTCGGCCCGGGTGGCGAGGCTGTCGGCAGCGTGTCGGGCGGCTGCGTCGAGGGCGCGGTCTACCAGCTCGGCGAGGAGATCCTGGAGTCGGGCGAGCCGGTGCTGCAGCGGTACGGCGTGAGCGACGAGTCGGCCTTCGCCGTCGGGCTCACCTGCGGCGGGATCCTGGACATCTTCGTCGAGCGGGTCGATCAGGCGTCGTTCCCGGAACTGGGCGAGGTGGCCGCCGACATCGCCGCCGGCCGCCCGGTCGCGGTGGCGACCGTGGTCGCACACCCCGACGCGTCCCGGGTCGGTCGCCGGCTGGTGGTGCGACCGCAGGGACAGCCGACGGCCGGCAGCCTCGGGTCGGAGCGGTCCGACGCCGCGGTGGCCGACGACGGGCGCGGGCTGCTCGCGACCGGCCGGACGGAGACGCTGGAGTACGGGCCGGACGGGCAGCGCCGAGGTGAGGGGATGCGGGTCTTCGTCGCGTCGTACGCCCCGGTGCCGCGGTTGCTGGTCTTCGGGGCGATCGACTTCGCGGCGGCGGTGGCGAAGCTCGGCTCGTTCCTCGGGTACCGGGTGACCGTCTGCGACGCGCGCGGTGTCTTCGCGACGGCGTCGAGGTTCCCGTCGGCCGACGAGGTGGTGGTCGACTGGCCGCACCGGTACCTGACCGCCGAGGTGGCCGCCGGGCGGGTCGACTCCCGGACCGTCGTCTGCGTGCTCACCCACGACCCGAAGTTCGACGTACCGCTGCTGGAGGTGGCGCTCCGGCTGCCCGATCTCGCGTACGTCGGGGCGATGGGCTCGCGTAGAACCCACGACGAACGGCTGAAGCGGCTCCGCGGGGCTGGGCTGACCGAGTCCGAACTGGCCCGGCTCGCCAGCCCGATCGGGCTGGACCTGGGCGCCCGGACCCCGGAGGAGACGGCGGTCAGCATCGCGGCCGAGATCATCGCGCTGCGCTGGGGCGGGGCCGGCGACCGGTTGTCAGCGCAGGCCGGGTCCATTCACCACTGATCTCCCTCCCTTGTGGTGCGCGTCACACCAGGCGCACGATCGGAGGACATCGGCACTGCTCATTGTCATTGTCTGGAGGCCGGGATGTCTCGGATCACAGTGAAGGTCGACGGAGGCGGCTACACGGACGACGTGGAGCCTCGCACGCTGCTCGTGCACTATCTGCGCGAACAGCTGGGAAAGACCGGCACCGTGGTCGGCTGTGACACCGGCAACTGCGGCGCCTGCACAGTGCTTCTCGACGGGCGGAGCGTGAAGTCCTGCTCGATGTTCGCGGTCCAGGCCGACGGGCACGAGATCACCACGATCGAGGGGCTCGCGACCGACGGGCAGTTGCACCCGATGCAGCAGGCCTTCCACGAGAACCACGCGTTGCAGTGCGGCTACTGCACGCCCGGCATGATCATGCAGTCGATCGACCTGCTGGCCGACAATCCCGACCCGACCGACGACGAGGTCCGGCTCGGGCTGGAGGGCAACCTCTGCCGGTGCACGGGCTACCAGAACATCGTCCGGGCGGTCCGCGCGGCGGCCGCCGGGGGAGGTGCGCGATGACCACCACCCAGGAGCGGCCGGCCGCCGAGGTCGGCAATCCGCGCCGTCGCAAGGAGGACGCCCGCCTGATCACCGGGCGGACCCGCTGGACCGACAACGTCGTCCTGCCCGGCATGTTGCAGCTGGCAATGGTCCGCAGCCCGTTCGCGCACGCCCGGATCACCGGGATCGGCACCGAGGCGGCGAGGTCGTCGTCCGGAGTCGTCGCGGTACTGACCGGGGCCGACCTGGCCGAGGAGCAGGGCGGGCTGCCGTCCGCCTGGACGGCCACGCCGGAGCAGAAGGCACCGGCCCACCCGTCCATCGCGGTCGACATGGTGAACTTCGCCGGCGAGATCGTGGCCGTGGTGGTGGCCCGCTCGGCCGCCGAGGCGAACGACGCGGCAGACCTGGTCGACGTCGACTACGAGGAGCTCCCGGCGGCGCTGGAGTTGAAGGCGGCGGCCGCCGACGAGGTGCTCGCGCATCCCGAGCTGGGCACCAACGTGTCGGCCCGGTTCACCTTCGACTCCGCCGAGGCGGGCACCGGCGGGGATGTCGACGCCGCGATCGCGGCGGCCCGGGACGGCGGCATCGTGATCGAGCGCGAGTACCGCCAGCAGCGGCTGATCCCGGCGTTCATGGAGCCGCGGTCGATCGTGGCCGACCCGACCGGCGAGCAGCTGACGGTGTGGTCCTCGACCCAGGTGCCGCACTTCGTCAAGATCTTCATCGCGCTGGTGCTCGGGATCCCGGAGCACAAGATCCGGGTGATCGCCCCCGACGTCGGGGGCGGCTTCGGCGGCAAGCTGCAGTTCACGCCCGAAGAGGTGCTGACCGTGATCGCGGCCCGGCGTACCGGCAAGCCCTGCAAGTACACCGAGACCCGGTCGGAGTCGCTGCAGGCCGCCCACCACGGCCGGGACCAGTGGCAGAAACTCACCCTCGCGGCGGACCGCGACGGCACCGTCAGGGGACTCAAGGTCGAACTGCTCGCGAATATGGGGGCCTACCTCGGCCTGGTGTCGGCGGGCATTCCGCTCCTCGGGGCGTTCATGTACAACGGCATCTACAAGTTCCCGTCCTACCGGCTGATCTGCACCAACGTCTTCACCAACAAGACCTGGACCGACGCGTACCGCGGCGCCGGCCGGCCGGAGGCGACCTTCGCGGTCGAGCGGCTGATGGACGAGCTCGCGGCCGAGGTCGGGGTCGACCCGCTGGAGATCCGCGAGCGGAACTGGATCAAGCACGAGGAGTTCCCGTTCACGACGGTGTCGGGGATGCACTACGACTCGGGCAACTACGAGGCGGCGACCGCGAAGGCCAAGGACCTTTTCGGGTACGAGGACCTGCGCGCCGAGCAGCAGAAGCGCCGCGAGTCGGGGGACCCGGTCCAGCTCGGGATCGGCATCTCGACGTACACGGAGATGTGTGGGCTGGCCCCGTCGCGCTGGCTCGGCTCGATGGGCTACGTCGGTGGCGGCTGGGAGCACGCGTCGATCCGGATGCTGCCGACCGGCAAGGTCGAGGTGATCACCGGCACCAGTCCGCACGGTCAGGGACACGAGACCGCGTGGAGCCAGATCGTGGCCGACCGGCTGGGTGTCCCCTTCGAGGACGTCGAAGTGCTGCACGGGGACACGCAGGTCTCGGCCCGGGGCCTGGACACCTACGGGTCGAGATCGCTGGCCATCGGCGGGATGGCGGTGCTCGCGGCGGCCGACAAGGTGATCGAGAAGGCCAAGCCGATCGCGGCCCAGTTGCTCGAGGCCAACGCCGACGACCTCGAGTACAGCGGCGGGCGGTTCGGAGTCCGGGGTACCGAAGCGGGGATGAGCCTTGCTGAACTCGCTTTCGCGGTGTTCCAGGGACATAAGCTGGACGGCGGCGCGGAGCGCTCGCTCGACGCCGACGCCACCCTCGAACCGGACGACTTCTCCTTCCCGCACGGCACCCATCTGTGCGCGGCGGAGGTCGACACCGAGACGGGAGCGGTCACGATCCGCTCGTACGTGAGCGTCGACGACGTGGGCAACGTGGTCAATCCGGTGATCGTCGAGGGGCAGGTGCACGGCGGCGTCGCGCAGGGTATCGCGCAGGCGCTGTACGAGGAAGCAGTGCACGACGAGTCCGGCACCTTGGTGACCGGCTCGTTCGACTCGTACCTGGTGCCCGCGCCACCGGATCTGCCGTCGTTCGTCACGGCGCGCACCGAGACTCCGGCGACCACGAACCAGCTCGGCGTGAAGGGAGTCGGCGAGGCCGGCACGATCGCCTCCACCCCGGCCGTGGTCAACGCGGTCGTCGACGCGGTCCGCCATCTCGGGGTGTCCGACGTCGAGATGCCCTGTACGCCGTACCGGGTCTGGAAAGCCTTGCAGGAAGGGGCGAAATCATGATTCCGGCAGCGTTCGACTACTACGCGCCGACGTCGGTGGACGAGGCGCTGGCCCTGCTGCGCGAGCACGACGACGCCAAGGTGCTGGCCGGCGGCCAGAGCCTGATGCCGGTACTGCGGTTGCGCCTGGCGGCGCCCGAGGTGATCGTCGACCTCGGGCGGATCGACGAGCTGCGCGGGATCCGCGACGACGGCGAGGCGCTGGTGATCGGCGCGATGACGCCGCACAGCGTGGTCCAGGCCGACCCGTCGATCGCCGAGCACGCGAAGCTGATCTCGCTCGCGGCCGCCGCGATCGGCGATCCGCAGGTGCGTCACCGCGGTACCTTCGGGGGATCGCTGGCGCATGCCGATCCGGCGGCCGACCTGCCGGCGGTGGTGCTGGCGCTCGACGCGGAGATGGTGATCCAGGGTCCGGGCGGTCGCCGTACGGTCGGAGCCGCGGACTTCTTCGAGGGCGTGTTCACCACGACCCTCAGCGAGGACGAGTTGCTGGTCGAGATCCGCGTTCCGAAGTACACCGGCTGGGGCGCGCACTACGAGAAGTTCAGCCGGGTCGCACAGCAGTGGCCGATCGTGGCGGTCGCGGCCGCCGTACGGCTGGACGGCGGCACGATCGCGGAGGCGCGGGTAGGGCTGTCCAACATGGGGTCGATCCCGGTCCGGGCGACAGCGGTCGAGCAGGCACTGGTCGGTCAGCCGGCTACGGCCGAGGCGGTCCGGGCGGCCGCGGCTCGCGCGGCAGACGGGACCTCGCCGCCGACGGATCTCAACGGCGATGCGGAGTACCGCAGGCACCTGGCCTCGGTGCTCACCCGGCGGGCTGTACTGAGCGCGGCAGGCGCTGGATGAAGCTCGAGCACCGCTTCGTCGTACCGGTGCCGGTCGAGCAGGCCTGGGCCGCATTCAACGACCTCGAACGGGTGGTGCCGTGTTTCCCCGGCGCCACCCTGACGTCGTGCGACGGTGACGAGTTCGCCGGGTCGTGCAAGGTGAAGCTCGGCCCGGTGGCGTTGCAGTACACCGGGACCGGCATTTTCGTCGACCGCGACCCGGCGAACCACAGCGCCGTACTCGAGGCCAAGGGCAAGGATCGGCGCGGCAACGGCACCGCGACCGCCCGGGTGACCGCCCAACTGACCCCGACGGGTGACACGGCCACCGAGGTGACGGTCGACACCGACCTGACCATCACCGGCCGCCCGGCCCAGTTCGGCCGCGGCCTGATCCAGGAGGTCTCCGACAATCTCCTGGACCAGTTCGTCGACTACTTGAGCGTCCAGCTGGCAACTCCGATCGAGCCTGCGAGCCTGGCCGAATCAGCGAGCCCAGCCGCGCCGGCGAGCCCGGCCGAACCGGTGAGCCCGAAGGCCGAACCGGTGAGCCCGGCCGAACCGGTGAGTCCGGCCGCGCCCACGCCACCTAGGTCGCCGACGACCCCGCCCGGTCCCACGCCTCCTTCCGAGGCCTCCCTGAACCTCGCCTCCACGCTCCTCCCGGCCGTGGCCAAACGCGTCGCGCCCTACTTGATCGGCGCTGCCGTGGCGCTTCTCCTCCGTCGGCTCCTGCGCCGCTGACATCGCCTCGGGAACTGTCCGGGGGATGGCCGCGGTGCAGCGCGGGGGAGTGGGCGTAGGAGAGGATGTCGGCTATGCGCGTGCTGATTGCTCCGGACAAGTTCGCTGGGACGTTGACCGCTGTCGAGGCCGCGGCCGCCATCGAGGAAGGGTGGCGGCGGCGGGATCCGCAGGCTGAGGTGCTGGTGGCGCCGATGGCGGATGGTGGGCCCGGGTTCATCGACGTGCTGACGGCTGTTGTCGATGGCACCTTGTTGTCGGTGACCGTGCGTGGGCCGCTCGGCGAGGAGGTCCCGGCGACGGTGCTGGTCGCGGGGGAGACCGCGTACGTCGAGACCGCGCAGGCGTGCGGGTTGCACCTGGTCGAGCCGGAGGATCGCCGGCCGGAGGATGCGACGACGTACGGCGTGGGTCAGTTGATCGCGGCGGCGGTCGACGCCGGAGCGAAGCGGATCATCCTCGGCCTCGGCGGGTCGGGCACGAACGACGCGGGCGCCGGGCTGCTCGCGGCGCTCGGAGCCACCGCGGTCGGCGGCGCCCTCGACGCGGGTGCGACCGGGCTGGCGACGCTCACCGAGGTGGACCTGGAGCCGGTCAGGAGCCGGATGGCCGGGATCGAGTTCGTGGCGGCGAGCGACGTCGAGAACCCGATGCTCGGACTGCGCGGCGCGACGAACGTGTTCGGCAGCCAGAAGGGCATCACCGACGACCGGAAGCCAGAGGTCGACCTCTGGCTGACCAGGTTCGCCGAGCTCGCCGGGCGGAAGACGGCCGACGCCAAGGGTGCGGGTGCCGCCGGAGGACTCGGGTACGCGCTGCTACTGCTCGGCGCCGAACGCGTCTCCGGGATCGACCTGGTGGCGGAGCTGACTGGGCTGCAGGTGAAGGCCGCGCAGGTGGACATCGTGCTCACCGGTGAAGGCGCCTTCGACTTCCAGTCGCGCGACGGCAAGGTGATCTCCGGTGTCGCGAAGGTGGCGAACGACGCGATGCGGCCCTGCGTGGTGCTCGCCGGCAAGGTGCAGATCGGCGCCCGCGAGATGCGCACGATGGGCGTCGAGTCCGCCTACTCCCTGGTCGACGCGGTCGGCGAGGAGCGCGCCTTCGCCGACCCCCACGGCTCCCTGGCCGCCGTCGCCGAGCGAGTCGCCCGCACCTGGGCCCGCTGAACCACCTCCTGCGTACGCCGTACGCGGTGTCCGGGTTCCGTGCCGCGACCACCCGCTGTGCGCCGTACCGTGGTCAGCCGGTGAGCCGACTGCTTGATCGGGGAAATTGGTGTGCGACCATGGGAATGGTTCGGGACCGGCGCGTGTTGGCCCGAATGACAGCGGACTTTCCGCGCGTGGCCGCCTGCCCAAAGCGGCCGGGTGCTCAAGAGATGACTGGAGTCAGGAATGACTGAAGCGCAGACCGAGCAGGCCGCAACCACGGCCACCGGCATCCTGTTGACCGACGGGGCTGCCGCCAAGGTGAAGGCGCTGCTGGACCAGGAAGGTCGCGACGACCTTGCCCTGCGGGTCGCCGTACAGCCGGGCGGTTGCTCCGGTCTGCGGTACCAGCTGTTCTTCGACGAGCGTCAGCTCGACGGCGACGTGGTGGCCGACTTCGGTGGTGTGAGCGTCGTCACGGACCGGATGAGCGCGCCGTACCTCAAGGGTGCGTCGATCGACTTCGTGGACACGATCGAGAAGCAGGGCTTCACGATCGACAACCCGAACGCCACCGGCTCCTGCGCCTGCGGCGACTCGTTCAACTGACCTAACCCAAAGCCCCGCTCTCCCCAACCAGGGCGAGCGGGGCTTTGTCATGCCCACCCCCAGAGCGGCACTTTGTGCAGCACCTGAGCAGATCCGGGCCGATGGCTGGTTGTTCGCCGCCTGGCGCCTTATAGGCCGGCAGCCGGCGAACAGACCGCCAGCCGCGCCCCGGAATCGGTGAAAGCCAGCGCCAGGCTGCGGGTCGCCGTCAGTTGGGGGGTAGCCGGTCAGGTGCTGTGTAGTTGCTCGGGTCTGGAGGTTCAGTGCGCTGACGCGCCCTCGCGGGCTCGCTTGGGGAGTAGGTAGGTGACGAGCAGGCTGACGGCGAAGAGGGCGACGGCGACGAGGGTGGCTGACTTGGTGGCGCCGAGGAAGGCCTGGTCGGGGAGGAGTTCGAAGAAGATGGTGCCGATGACGGCTACTCCGATCGCGCCGCCGAACTGCTGCATTGCGGTCAGTACTCCGGACGCCGAGCCCGCGGCCTGGTCGTCGATCGAGGCCAGGATGATGTCGAAGAGCGGGGCGAACACCATGCCCGCGCCGATCCCGCTCGCCAGCGTGGCCGGTACCAGGTTCCAGATCGTGGTCTGCTCGCCGTACACGTGCAGGGTGAACCAGACGCCCACCATCGAGACCGCCATCACCAGGATCCCGAGCTGCAGCGCCTTCCGGCCGAGCTTTGGTGCGAGCAGTCCGCCGGACAGCGGCGCGCCGATCGCGATGCCGAGCGAGAACGGCACCATCGCGAGTCCGGCCTTCAGCGGGCTGTAGTGCAGACCGAGCTGGGTGAACAGGTTGAAGACCAGCATGAACCCTGACATCGCCAGGAAGAACGTGGTGATCACGCCGAGCCCCGCGACGTACCCGCGGCTGCGGAACAGCGACGGGTCGATCACCGGGTTGCCCGACCGGCGCTCCCGCCGGCCGAACAGCGCGAACACCGGCACGGCGGCGACCATCATCGCGATCGACCACACCGGCCAGCCGAGCTCGCGACCCTGAACCAGCGGGTAGATCAGCAGACCGCACGCCAGGCTGACCAGGATCACACCGGTGGTGTCGAGCCGGGACGCGCCGGGCGTCTTCACCTCGGGCATGTACCGCAGGGCGCCGAACAGGGCGAGCGCACCGATCGGCACGTTGATCCAGAAGATCATCCGCCAGCCGGCGTCGAACCAGTTCGCGTCGATCAGCGCCCCGGCGATGATCGGGCCGGCCACCGCGGACAGCCCCATCACCGGACCGAACAGCGCGAACGCCTTGCCGATCTCGGCGGGTGGGAAGACCGCCTTCAGGATCGCGAAGCCCTGCGGGATCATCACCGCGCCGAGCAGCCCTTGCGCGACCCGGCTGCCGATCAGCATCTCCGGTGAGGTGGCGAGCCCGCAGACCGCGGAGGCGACGGTGAAGCCGACCGCGCCGATCACGAACAGTCGGCGCCGCCCGACCAGGTCGCCGAGCCGGCCGAAGCTGATCAGGCCGATCGCGAACGCGAGCGTGTAGCCGGCCAGCATCCACTGCAGCGCGGCCTCGGAGCCGCCGAGCTCGGCGCGGATCGAGGGCGCCGCGATATTCACGATGGTGGCGTCGACCAGGTCCATGATCTCGGCGACCAGCACGGTGCCGAGCACGATCCAGCGCCACTTGTATGCCGGTGCGCCGGCGGGCGCCGGTGGATCGACCTGCGTCAGGGAGGTGGTTGAGGTGCTCATCGGTGGCGCCCCTTTCGAAGGAAGCGAACGGTGTTCGTTGACGAACACTGTTCTACGCACGAACGGTGTTCCTGTCAAGTACGGTGTTCGCTACAGTGGGGCCATGAACCAGTCGCGGTGGCAGCCCATCAGCCCCGAGAAGCCGGCCCGCCCGGTCCGTGAACCGCTGACCCGCGACCGGATCGTCGACGCGGCGATGGAGTTGCTCGTCGACCAGGGGTACGAGGCGGTCTCGATGCGGAAGGTCGCGCAGGCGCTGAACACCGGACCTGCCTCCCTCTACGCCCACGTCGCGAACAAGAAGGAACTGGATCAACTGCTGGTCGACCGCGCGGCCCAGGGGATGGAGTTCCCGGCCGAGCCGGATCCGGAGCACTGGCAGGAGCAGCTCAAGGACTGCATGCGGTCGATGCTCAAGGTGATGCGCGACTATCCCGGGGTCGCGCGAGCCGCCATCGGGCAGGTCCCGCTCGGTGAACGGGCGATGCAGAGCACGGAGAAGATGCTCGCGATCCTGAAGGCGGGCAACGTTCCCGACCAGGCTGCTGCCTGGGCCGTCGACCTGATCCCGCTCTACGTCACGGCGACCGCGTTCGAGGAGAGCGTCCAGCGGGCCTGGGAGTGGACCGAGGACGACATCGCCAGGTTCGTCGGCGAACTCCGGCAGTTCTTCCAGTCGCTGCCGGCAGAGAAGTTCCCCTTCACCGTCGCGCTGGCCGCCTCGATGACGTCTGGCGCGAACGGCGACGAACGCTTCGAGTTCGGCATCCAAGTGATCACGGCCGGCCTGGCCTCTTTCGCCGACCCCGCCTAGCTCGAACCCGCGGGCTGACCCCGGCGAGTGGTTGGCGTGGTCGGCGTGGTCGGCGCGATCGCGTTGATCAAGGTGCCCGAGACCACGCGGTGCCCGCTGAACGGTACGGCGACCCCGGGGACCGAGGAGGCGCTGCCGCCGGTCGAGCTGGAGCCGGCTAAGGCCTGAGCGGTTCCTGCAGCTCGGTGACCCACAGCGAGGGGTCGTCCGGGCAGTCCAGGTAGAGCTCGCGCGCCGGCCCGCCGGAACGATGACCGTTGTCGTCGATCCAGCGGGCCAGCGCCTGCCAGGTGGGCAGTACGGCGTCGATCCGTCCGCGGTGCACGATCGTCGCGGCGCGGGTGGCAGGCAAGTCCACCACGAGCAGCCCGTTGAGCTCACCCTCGGCCTCGACCGCCGCGGGCACGCCGGCGTGGATGACGACCTCGTCACCGGCGGCCGCATACCAGCAGGTCAGCCTTCCGGACGGCTTCACGGCTGTTGCCTCAGGCAAACGTCGGCCGAGCTCGGCGCACAGCGGGTTGACCACCGGGCCGATGTCCTCCGGTGTGAAACTGGCCGCGGTGCTCGACAACGCGACCAGCCGGGTGGCCGGAAGGTCCTTCAGCACAACGGCCGGTACTTCGTCGCCGAGCTCGATGCTACGCAGGCGGGACTCGACCTGGGCGAGCCTGGCGGCGTTCTCGGCGACCTCGGACTCGAGCTCGGCCCGTCGCAGCGTGAGCATCGCCCGCACCTCGACCAGGCTGACCTCGTCGGCGAGCATCGTGCGGACCTGCTCCAGGGTGAAGCCGAGGTCCTTCAGCGCGACGAGCCGGTTCAGCTCGGCGAGTTGCGCGGCCTCGTAGCTGCGGTACCCCGTCGCCTCGTCCACGTGCGCCGGGCGTAGCAGGCCGATGGCGTCGTAGTGGCGCAACATCCGCACCGACACCCGCCCGTGCCTGGCGAAGTCTCCGATCGCGAACAACTCCCGCTCCCGTCTGTCTCGTCAGAGTCAACCAGCAACCGGCCCGATGACGTCGTCGGCGAGCTCGGCGAAGGTGATGACGGTGTCGTCCGCATGCCACGGACCGATCACCTGTACTCCGACCGGCAGCCCGCTCGTTGCCACCGGCATGCTCAGCGCGGGAAGACCGGTCAAGGAGGCGTGGGAGATCCAGAACGCCTGCGCGTCGTACGGCGTACCGTCGATCGTCCGCTCCATGAAGGGCCGCTCGTCGTGGGGGAAGGCCGTGGTGAAACTGGTCGGGCAGAGGAACACGTCGACGTCCGCGAAGTACCGCTGCCAGGCGACTCGCGCCGCGATCCGCCGACGCTCCTGCTCGAGCACCTCGGCCAGGCTCGCGAAGTCCGGATTCTCGCCGTTCACCGCGAAGAACAGGCCGAGCTGGAAGCCCAGCGCCTGGGCCTGCCCGATCGGGTCGACCTCTGCGGGCCAGCCCTCGACGATCTCCACCCCGTTCTTGCTGAGGGCGTCGACGGCGTCGGACAGCGCGGCGCCGACCTCCCTCGTCACTGGTGCCTGCTCGTGATCGAGTACGACGCCGACGCGGTAGTCGGAGAGCCTCTGGTGGCGCGGAGGTAGCAGCTTCCACGAGTAGGGAAGTTCAGGGGAGTAGGGAACCGTCGGCCCGCCGGTGACCTGCAGAGCGATCCGCAGATCAGCCGCGGACCGAGCCAGCGGGCCGAGGCTCGACAAGTCGGGAAACTCGGTCGGGATCGCCAGAGGTCCTGGAGGTTGGAAGCCGTGCATAGGCGCAACACCAGCCGTAGGCCTGAGCCCGTAGACACCGCAATAGCTCGCGGGCAGGCGGATGGACCCGACAAGGTCCGACCCGTACTCCAGATAGGTCATCCCTGCCGCCAACGCCGCGGCTCCACCTCCGCTCGAGCCGCCCGCCGTACGGCTCGGGTCGTGCGGGTTGTTCGTCCGTCCGTAGACCTCGTTGAAGGTCTGCCCGAAGTCGGCGAGCATCATGGGCACGTTGCTCTTGCCGACGATGATCGCGCCGGCCGCGGCCAGGCGCTCGACCACGGTGGCATCCCAGTCGGCGACGTACTCCGCGAAGGCCGGATTGCCCCAAGTCGTGTGCAGTCCGGTCACGTTGAAGCTGTCCTTCACCGTCATCGGCACGCCGTGCAGCGGACCCACCTCACGGCCTGCCGCAACGGCTTCATCAGCTGCGGCCGCCGCCTCCAAGGCGAACTCCGCTCGCGTCTCCACCACCGCGTTCACCGTGGAATCCGCTGCGATCCGCTCCAGCAGCCGCGCCGTCACCTCACGAGACGACACTGCCCCACCCCGGATCCCCGACGCGATCTCCCCAGCCGTCCAGAACTCCATCTCAGTCATAGGAGCAGGTCTACGACCTGACACGGTGTCAGAGTCAACAAGAACCGGCGCCTTGCGAGGAAGTCGCACCCTCACGAAGCGCCGGTTCTCCGCCTCTGTTCAGTTGGTGTCGCGGCGGTAGAGCAGGACGGTGCCGATGATCAGGAGGGCGAAGGTGTAGCCGCCGAAGAGCAGTGCGTTCTCCGGGCGAGTGAGGGCGACGGCGATCGAGTCGGCGGTGGCCGTGTCGGACTGGATGGCCAGCAGACCGTTGCCGGCGAAGAACGGGAGGAAGCGGGCCACCGTCGCGGGCAGGAACAGGGTGAGCAGGTTCTCGACGACGAGCCACCAGACCAGCAGGCTCGAGATGGCGCCGGAGCCGTGGCGGATGACCATCCCGACGCCCAGGCCGAAGAGCGCGGCCAGCGTGGTGAACAGCAGCGCCCACAGGGTTGTCGCAGCCATGCCGGACGTGTCTCCCAGTTCGAGGCCACCAGCCACGGCGCCGACGTACCCGGCAGCCATTCCGCCTGCGCCGAGCACCAGTCCGATCGTGCCGGCGGTGACGGTCTTGGCGGCGGCGATCACCCAGCGCGCGGGTTGCGCGGTCAAGGTCCCGGCCAGGGTGCCGTGCTGGGCCTCGGAGGTGAAGAGCAGGATCCCGGCGACCGCGGCGAACACCGCGGTGAGCACGGTCGAGTAGATGTAGACGACGGAGACCACCAGGACCTCGTCGGTGATCAGTGTCGCCACGGCCCAGGAGGTGAAGCCGCCGGCCAGGATGGTCAGGGCCAGGATCGCCCGGTTCGCCCGCAGCGTGGACAGCTTGATCCACTCACTCTTGAGCACCGCCGGGAAGGCCTTGAAGTCGTCGGCGCGGCTACGTTCGGCGAGGCGCTGGTCGGGATGGCTGATGGTAGTGGTCGGAGTGGAGAGAATGGCAGTCATCGCTGGTCCTTCACTGAACAGTCGGGCTGAAATTCGGCTGGATGGCGGGATGGGCAGTGGGCGGACCTGCGGCAGAAGGGGTGGAGCTCAGGCGGACGCGAACTCCGCTGACGCGCGGGTCAGGTCGAGCAGGCTGTCCTCGAGCGACCGCGAGGTCTCGGTGAGCTCGACCAGGCGGATGCCGTGGTCGAAGGCGATCTGGGAGACCGCGGTCTTCGTCGTCCCACGCACCTCCAGCCGGTCACCCTCGATCTCGACCTGGACGTCAGACGAAGCCAGTACTGCGGCCAGCGCCGCGGCCTGAGGTGTCTCGGCAATCACGGTGCCGGCGCTCCGAGCGGTGATCGCGTCGACGGACTCCGCTGCGAGCAGCCGCCCACCGCCGACCACTACGAGGTCATCGGCGAACATGCTGAGCTCGGCGATCAGGTGGCTCGACACGAAGACCGTGCCACCGCGGTCGGCGAAGTTCCGCAGATACGTCCGCAACCAGCGGATACCGTCCGGGTCCAGACCGTTCGACGGCTCATCGAGCAGCAGGATCCCCGGATCGCCCAGGAGTGCGCCGGCAAGCGCCAAACGCTGACGCATGCCCAGTGAGAACCCACCGGCTCGCTGATCCGCGGCCGTCTCCAGCCCGACCTCGGCCAGTACCTCCTCGGCCCGCTTCGCCGGTACTCCGCTGAGCGCCGCCGTGGCCCGCAGGTGATTCCGGGCGGTGCGCCCGGGGTGCATGCAGCGGGCGTCGAGGACCGATCCGACGATGCGCGCGGGGTTCTTCAGGCTGGTGTAGCCGATGCCGTGGTACCTGACGTCGCCGCTGTCCGGCCGGGTCAGTCCGACCATCATCCGCATCGTCGTCGACTTGCCGGCGCCGTTCGGGCCGACGAATCCCGTCACGCGGCCAGGGGCTACCTCGAACGTCATGTCGTGAACGGCGAGGCGCTTGCCGTACTGCTTGGTGAGTCCGGAGACGGTGATCATGCGCTGCACTCCATGCCTTTTGCAGGGGCCTTCCGAGAAGGCGACCTTACGCTGTAAGGTTGGTCTTGACCCTAGACTTACGGTGTAAGGTTGTCAAGGAAGGCAGCCGACCGAAGGAAAGAGATCATCCGTGCCGAAGAAGACCGCAGCGCGAGTCCCGGTGACCCGGGAGCGAGCTCTGCAGACCGCCGTGGCGCTGGCCGACAAGGAAGGGCTGGGGTCGCTCTCGATGCGCAAGCTCGCGCAGGAGCTCGGTGTCGAGGCGATGTCGCTCTATCACCACGTGAAGAACAAGGACGACATCCTCGACGGGATGGTCGACCTGGTCTTCGCCGAGATCGAGCTGCCGGTCGATGGCGACGAGTGGAAGCCCGCGATGCGGGACCGGGCGCGCTCGGCCCGGGCGGCCCTGACCCGTCACCCCTGGGCGATCAGCATCATGGACTCCCGCGCCGCGCCGGGGCCGGCGACCCTGCGGCACCACAACGCGGTGATCGGCGCCTGCCGCCGGGCCGGCTTCTCGGTCCAGATGGCGGCGCACGCGTTCTCACTGCTCGACAGCTACATCTTCGGCTTCGTGCTGCAGGAGGTGAACCTGCCGTTCGACGAATCGGCGGTGATCCCGGACGTGGTCGAGGCGATGATGCTGCCCTACTCGCCCGAGGACTACCCGTACCTGACCGAGTTCACCACGGAGTACATCCTCCAACCGGGTTACAAGTTCGGCGCCGAGTTCGAGTACGGCCTCGCTCTTCTGATCGACAGTCTCGAAGCCGCGGCCCATCCGTGACCGCGGTTCCTTGCAGCGATGCATCCCTTGCAGAGAAGGCAAATCATGGCTACTGCCATCACCACCAACCAGGCGATCACGCAGGCGGCCTACGGGTCAGCTGACGTACTGCGACTCGGGCAGCTCGCTGTGCCGGAGATCAAGGACAACGAGGTGCTCGTCCGGGTCGCCGCCGCCGGGCTCGACCGCGGGACGTGGCACATCATGACGGGCAAGCCGTACCTGCTGCGTCTCGTCTTCGGCCTGCGCAAACCGAAGAACCCGGTGCTCGGGCGAGCTCTCGCCGGGACGGTTGTCGCCGTGGGGCCGGCCGTGACGAGGTTCTCCCCCGGCGATGAGGTCTACGGCGTTGGCCACGGATCCTTCGCGCAGTACTGCGCTGCGCCGGAGAGCAAGCTGGCTCGCAAACCGGCGAACACCTCCTTCGAAGAGGCCGCGGTGGTTCCGATCTCCGGGCACACCGCTCAGCAGGCGCTGACCGATATCGGCAAGGTGCAGCCCGGCCAGAAGGTGTTGATCACCGGGGCCTCCGGTGGCGTCGGCAGCTACGCGGTCCAGTTGGCGAAGGCCTTCGGCGCCGAGGTCACCGGCGTGGCCAGTACCGCGAAGCTCGATCTGGTGCGGTCACTCGGTGCGGACCACGTCATCGACTACACCAAGGAAGACTTCGCCGACGGCGTGAACCACTACGACCTGATCATCGACATCGCCGGCAACCCGAAGCTCTCGCGGTTGCGTCGCGCGCTCACCCCGACGGGAACTGCCGTCCTCACCGGCGGCGAGGGTGGCGACAGCCTGACCGGCGGCATGAGCCGTCAGCTCGGCGCCCTGGTCACCTCGTGGTTCTCCCGCCAGCGAATCGCCAGCTTCATCGGCAACGAACGCGGCGCCGAACTCGAACGCCTCACCGCCCTGATCGAGGCAGGCAAGCTCAAGCCGGCCATCGACAAGAGCTACCCGCTGGCCGAAGCCGCCGAAGCCATGCGCCGGCTTGAAGCCGGCCAGGTCCGCGGCAAGATCGCCATCACCGTCTGATGGGCGGGGACCCGGGCATGGACGAGAGCGGGCCGCTGCGCAGTACGACGGTTCTCATCACCGGCGCCACCAGTGGCATCGGCAAGGCGACTGCATTGGGTTTGGCCGGGATGGGCGCACGCGTGGCCATCACCGGCCGGGATCGTGAACGCACTGAGGGCGCGGCGCGCGAGATTCGTGCCGTGGGCGGCGGGGACGTGGACGTGTTCGTCGCGGACCTGTCGTCCCAGGCGGAGGTGCGGAGGTTGGCCGACGAGGTGCTGCAGAGGTTGCCTCGGATCGACGTACTGATCAACAACGTGGGCGGCTACTGGGACAACCGGCACGTCACGGCGGACGGGCTCGAGCGGACCTTCGCTCTGAACCACCTCGCGCCGTTCCTGCTCACGAATCTGTTGCTGGACAGGCTGAAACAGAGCAGCCCGGCGCGGGTGGTCACGGTCTCCTCCAACGCCCAACGGATCGGCCGGATCGATTTCGACGACCTGCAAGGAGAGACGTCGTACTCCGGGTCGCGGGCGTACGACCAGTCGAAGCTGGCCAATCTTCTGTTCAGCTACGAGCTGGCCCGGCGGCTGCAGGGCGACGGCGTCACCGCGAACGCTCTGCATCCCGGGGTCGTCAGCACTTCCTTCGGCGCTGAGGACCCCGGCCGGATCCAGCGGCTGTTCGTGCCCTTCTTCCGGCCGTTGATGAAGACGCCCGCCCAGGGCGCCGCGACATCGATCCACCTGGCTTCCTCACCCGACCTCGAGAACGTGACCGGTCTCTACTTCGCGAACAGCAAAGCCAAGAACTCCTCCGAGCGTAGTCACGACCTCTCCGCCGCCACCCGGCTCTGGAAGGTCAGCGATGAGCTGGTCAGCCCGTCGAGACCACGCGGCTCCACACGTCGATGACGAGGATCGATCGCATCCCGACGCCCAGGTAGAGGCCAAGGGCTGGTGTCGGGTTGGCACTGTCCACGTGGAGAATCGTGCCGGCTCGGCCGGCGGCCGCGTCGATCGCGAAGGCGTTCTGGAGCAGGTACCTCGCCAGTCCGCGACCGCGTGCTTCCGGCAGAACGCCGATGCGGGCCACATAGCCGCAGTTGTCGCTGGCAAGGAAATCGTCCCCGCACTCCAGCGCTGCGACCGCGAGGCCGTCGAGCTCCAGCACAGTGAGCAGGGACCAGTCGAAGGTCGTCCGCTTCTCCCGGGACGCGACCCATTCGTCGTACGGGAGCGGTGTTGCGCCGTCCTGGCCTTCGAACGTCTCGACCATGATCTGATGAGCGGCGCGGCTGACCTCCTTGCCGGCGCTCTGGGCGACACCGGCTGGCAACGTGGGAGCGGTGACCGGGTCGTTGTGGTCGATGCGGAGCCGCTGGAAGGTGGTGCTCTGGGTCATCCCATGCTCGGTGATGACCTCCAGCAGCGTCTGGTCGGCGCGGAGCAGGCCGAGTCCCACGGTGATCTCGGCGTGGCCCTGCTCGCGGCCAAGCTGCTCGGATCGGGTCATTGCCTTGGACAACAGCCAGTTCGCGGCCTCGCGCGTCTCCGCCACGAGGTCGAGGTTGAAGCGATCGCCGCTGCCCTGCTTGGAGGTGGTCGAGTAGCCGATCAGCCGACCGGCCTCATCGTGCACGGCCCAGCTGTCGAGGTCCGGATCGAAGCCAGGTGCTCTCAACTGGTTGGCGATGTTCGCCAACGGCCTGCCCACGCTGCCGATCAGACGCAGGCTGTACGCCGAGATGAGGTCCGCCATGTCCTCGGCATCGTCCAGGTGCAATGGGCGAGTCGAGGACCCGGCGGCAAGCGTCACGGCAGCAAAGCTACTGCCGACCACCCCGCGTCAGCCTGCCGGGTGGACGTGGGTGAGGCGTTGACAAGATTTAGACGGTGTGCAAATAATTCGAACTGTGGTAAAGACCTCGGTGGCGAGTGGGTGGCGGGAGGCTCGGCGGGAGAACGCCCGGGCGGCCGTGCTGGTGGCCGCGTGGAAGTTGGTGCGGGAGGACGGGCTCGCCGCTCTGTCGCTGCGGGAGCTGGCGCGGCGAGCGGGGATCACCACGCCGACGGTCTACGCGTACTACGAGTCGAAGAACGCGATCTTCGACGCCATGTTCGCCGAGGCGGCGCAGGAGTTCGTCGACCTCAAGGCCTCGCTGCCCGTCACCGACGACCCGCGCCGGGACCTGCTCACCGAGGCGAGGGCTTTCGTCGACTTCTGCGTGTCGGACGTGCCCCGCTTCCAGCTTCTGTTCCAGCACTCGGTGCCCGGCTTCGAGCCGTCGCCGGAGTCCTACGAGCTCGCGGTCGGTGCCCTGGAGGTCACTCGCGAGCTCCTCGCACGCAACGGCGTGCACGATCCGCGGTACCTCGACATCTGGACCGCCGTGACGACCGGCCTGGTCGATCAGCAGATCTCCAACGACCCCGGCGGTGACCGGTGGAGCCGGCTCGTCGACGACGTCGTCCAGATGTTCCTGGCTCAGTTCTCGACGACCTGAGCCACCGAACCAAGGGGACAGTCATGTCCACAGTCAGTCAGCCCAGGCTTCATCATCTCGCGCTCACCGTGACCGATCTGGAGAGCAGCGTCGAGTGGTACGGGGAGGTGTTCGACGTCCACCCGGTGATGGAGGTCCCGCATCCAGGCGGCGTCGGGCGGGTGCTCGCCGATGCCGACAAGCAACTGATGATCGCGCTGCACCGGCACGACACCAACGACGGCGAGCCCTGCACGGAGACGAGGACCGGGCTCGACCATGCCGGCTTCATGATGCCCAGCCGCGCCGATCTCGAGCAGTGGCAGGACCATCTCGAAGCGCACGGCGTCGTCCGCAGCGACCAGGCAGACAAGCCGCTGACCCAGTCGCCCATCGTCGACGAGCCGTACGCCTCGATCCTGGTCTTCCGCGACCGCGACAACATCCAGCTGGAACTCTTCGCTCCTCCAGCGCAATAGCCGCGACCTGTAGTGCTGCCGGCGAGGTGGACGAGGTGCTCGATGGGTAGATTGTCGACAATGCTGACCCCAGGCCGGTGTGTCCAGCGATCAGTCAGGAGTTCCCGCCGATGAGCCAGTACGACGTACCGCGGCTCGCCCGGGAACTCGGGGGACAACTGCGCGGGTCCGTCGGCGCTGACGCGAGGAGCCGGGCGCTCTATGCGGCGGACGGGTCGAACTACCGGGCCGTGCCGGATCTGGTCGTCGTACCGGCCGATCGGGAGGATCTGGCCGCCGCGGTGGCGCTGACCGCGGCGGCGGGTGCACCAGTGACGTTGCGCGGCGGCGGCACATCGATGGCGGGGAACGCGATCGGCGGGGTCATCATCGACGCGTCGCGGCACGTGAACCGGATCCTGGCCATCGAGGCGGAGGCGCAGACCGCGGTGGTCGAGCCGGGGGTGATCCTGACCCACCTGCTGGCCGCCGCGAGACCCCACGGGCTGGCTTTCGGCGCGGACCCCTCCTCCGGCAGCCGGGCGACGCTCGGCGGGATGATCGCGAACAACGCCTGCGGCGCGCACTCTGTTGCCTGGGGCACCACCGCGGACAACCTGGTCGACCTCGACCTGGTGCTTGCCGACGGCACCAGGCTCACCGTCGATGCGCCCGGCGCCAAAGGACGCGAGTACTACGCCGCCCGGCCCGGCCGCGAAGGGGAGCTCCACCGGGCGCTGCAGGCGTTCGTGGACCGGCATGAGCTGTTGATCAGCAGGAGGTTCGGCCAGTTCAGCCGGCAGATCTCCGGGTACGCACTGCACAGGTTGTTGCCTCAGCACGGCTATGACGTGGCGCGGTTGCTGGCCGGGAGCGAAGGCGGCTTCGCGGCGACGCTGCAAGCCACCGTGCGGCTGACGCCGTTGCCTGCGGCAAAGGTGCTTTGTGTGCTCGGGTTCGGCGATTCGATCACCTCGGCCGACTGCGTGCCGGTGGTCCTGCGGCACGGTCCGCTGACGATGGAGTCGATCAACAGCGATCTCGTCGAGCGGTTGCCCGCGGAGGTCCGGGACGCGGCCGTCCATGCAGGGCTGCCGGCCGGACGGGCCTGGCTGCTCGTGGAGCTGGGCGGCAGCGACCAGGCCGCTGCCACGATCGCCGCGGAGAAGATGCTCGAGGAGCTTCGCGATTCGGGTTCGCCTGCGACCGCTTCGCTGGTGACCGATCCTCGTGCGCAAGGAGTGCTCTGGCGCTGCCGCACTGATGCCGCCGGACTCGCGACCCGCCGGGCCGATGGTGCTGAAGCCTGGGGTGGTTGGGAGGACGCTGCCGTTCCGCCCGAACGACTCGGCGCGTACTTGCGTGGACTCGACGAACTCCTCGCCCGCCACGGGCTGTCCGGCGCGTCGTACGGGCATTTCGGTGAGGGCTGCATGCACATGCGGATCGACTTCGACCTGTTCAGCGCGCGCGGCCTCGCGACGTACCGGGCCTTCGTCGAGCAGGCGACCGATCTCGTCGTCGAGTTGGGTGGATCGGTATCCGGTGAACATGGCGACGGGCGGGCGCGGTCGGAGTTGCTTGCCCGCATGTACGGCGCTGACGGCGTGCGGCTGTTCCGCGAGGTGAAGGAGATCTGGGATCCGGCCGGGGTGATGAACCCCGGGATGATTGTCGATCCGCCGCCGCTGGACGTGAACATCCGGCACGACGGGCCGGCCAAGGATCGCCAGCTGCTGACGGTGTTCGCCTATCACGACGACGACCACGACTTCGCCCAGGCGCAGCGGCGCTGTGTCGGGATCGGCAACTGCCGGCAGACCGCCGGCGGGGTGATGTGCCCCAGCTATCAGGTCACCCGGGAGGAGTTGCACTCCACGCGAGGGCGCGCACACCTGCTCTGGGAGATGCTCCAAGGGGATGTGATCACAGACGGCTGGCGGTCGACCGAAGTACGCGACGCGCTCGATCTCTGCCTGTCCTGCAAGGGCTGCCTCTCCGACTGCCCGGTGAACGTGGACATGGCGACCTACAAGGCCGAGTTCACCCACCACCACTACGCAAGAAGGCCGTGGGCCCGGCCGCTATCGCACTGGTCGATGGGCTGGCTACCCGTCTGGGCGCGACTGGCCGCCCGCGCCCCACGCCTCGCCAACAGACTCGCCGGCCTCGCGCTGGCCAAGCGCCTCGGCGGGATCGCTCCCGAACGCGAGGTCCCAGAGTTTGCGCAGCAGACCTTCACGGATTGGTTCCTTGCCCGGGGCAAGCATGGTCGGGGTGAGCGCGGGAAGGTGGTGCTCTGGCCGGATACGTTCACCGATCATCTGTCTCCGCAGGTCGGGCGCGCGGCCGTCGAGGTGCTGGAGGCGGCGGGGTTCGAGGTGGTGTTGCCGGACAAGCGGGTCTGTTGCGGGCTCACCTGGATCTCCACCGGTCAGCTCGGCGTCGCCCAGCGAGTCATGAAGCGCTCTCTCGCGATCCTCGCACCGCACCTGGCGGCGGGTACGCCGATCATCGGCCTCGAGCCAAGCTGCACAGCCGCCTTCCGCCAGGACGCCCCCGACCTGCTGAACGACAACCCATTGGCCCACGCAGCCGCCAAGTCGACCTTCACGCTCGCCGAGTTCCTCACGAAGTCGAACTGGAAGCCGCCACAGGTAGGAGGGGAAGCCCTGGTCCAGCCCCACTGCCACCAGCACGCAGTCCTCGGCTTCGACGCCGACAAAGCCCTGATGGCCGCGGCCGGCATCACCGCCGTGATCCCCGACGCCGGCTGCTGCGGCCTGGCCGGCAACTTCGGCTTCGAACGCACTCACTACACCGTCTCCAAAGCTGTAGGAGAGCGCGCTCTATTACCCGCAGTCCGCGCAGCAAGCAACGACACCACCATCCTCGCCGACGGCTTCAGCTGCCGAACCCAGATCGAACAAGGCACCGACCGCCACCCGCTGCACCTCGCCGAGATTCTCGCCGCGCGGCTCGCCCGTAATGCTTCAGATTCCGAACCGCGCTGAACACTGCGGGGCCACGATCAATCGCCTTGCCATCCACGGATCCATCGCCTGAGATCGCTCGGTCAATGAGGCGCTTCCGCCGTTGACAGTCACTGGGAGTAAGCGTTCACTGAAAGTCGGGGGTGGGGATGATGGGGCGGATAAAGAATCCTGAACCGGGGCGCTTCTTTGATGACGGCGAGGTGGATGGACCCGCTGAGCCTGGGTATCCGAGCGAGATGCAGGTGTGCCTCAAGAGAGTCGAAGAGGAGAAGAAACCTCGGTACCCGAAGCTCGCGAGCCTCGTGCCGAGTTGGCTCAAGGCTCCACCGACTCAGGAATTGTTCATCCTGGAGCGGCGGATCGGTTACAAGTCGCGGGACTACGGCGACCACGTGGTGCCCGCCGACAACACTTTCCGTTCGGACCTGACGTCCGTGCCCAATCTGTTCACCTGGTTGGTTCCGAGAACCGGGAGCCACCTACCGGCGGCCTTGCTTCATGACGGACTGGTGCACGACCCGAATCAACCTGTGTCGTACATAGGTCCGAAAGTCACCAGAGCACAAGCTGACTTGATCTTCCGGGATGCGATGGCGGACCTCGGTACCGGCTGGGCCAGGCGGTGGCTCATGTGGTCGGCTGTCAGTGTGGCCACTGTCTGGTCGGGGCTCGATACCCCAACCGTCGAGGCTGCTGCCCAGGAAGAGCAGCCGCGCGAGGTCAACCTCGCCAACTGGTACTACCGCGTTGTCGTCTTCGGCTCGATGCTGGCCATCGCACTGCTCGGCGCCGTAGCGACGCTGGACCTGCTCGACATCTGGAACGTGCTTCCGTGGATGGGCGAGCGAGCAGTGGGGTGGGAGCTCCTCTATGGAGCAGCTTTTGCCGTCCTGATCCCCGCAGTACTGGCCATTCTCTGGGCACGGCTACGGGTGGCAGGTCTCTTCGTCGGAATCAGTCTGTCGCTCCTTCTGCATGTGACTGTCGCCTTGATCTTCCTGAGCGGGCTCTTCCAAGCTCTGGAATGGGCCGCCAGGTGTCATAGCCGCTGGCGCCGGTGGCGCAACAGGTCGTCAGTCGACTCAGCCGATCCGAGCTTGGCCGCGCCGCCGGTATAAGGAAAGTTCCGAGATGTTCGCGCGGATGAACGACCCGGAGTTCATCCGCGCGCTGGAGTATGTGCAGAGCGCTGACTTCTTCCCAGGCCGAGGTTGATCAGCCGAGCAGACGCAGCGCCGTGAGGGTGTAGGCCCGCGCGGCGGTCGTGAGCTCGGAGATCGCTACCGACTCGTCGGCGCGGTGGGCCTGTGAGGTCACCGATCCGGGGCCGAGGACGACCACTGGTACGTCGAGGTCGCGGGCGACGAATCCACCGTCGCAAGCGGCGGTCCATCCGCCCAGCGGAAGACCGGGACCACCGGCGTCGGTCAGAGCTGCGTCGGTGATCCTCACCAGGTCGGTATCCGCGGCGGTCTCGAAGGCGGGCATCTCCATCGGCATGTCGAGGTCGACCGACAGGCCACGTTCCTCGAGCTTCAACCCCGCCACCCGAGCGCGGAGATCGTCGAGCACCGCCGCGGGAGACTCACCCGGAAGCAGGCGCCGGTCGGCGACGATGACGCATTCGGCCGGGACGATCGAGCCGCCGGTGCCGCCGTTGATCTGACCGACGCTCCAGGTGGCCGGACCGAGCAGGGGATGGGGGGCGGCGGCGAGTTCCGCGTGCAGGCGTTCGATCTCGGCGACCACCGCGGCCGCGCCGTAGATCGCGTTGGCGCCGTCGGCTGGGTTACCCGCGTGGCTCGCACGACCGTGGATCTCGACCCGCAGGTACGAGTCACCGCGCGCGCCGATGATGGTCTGCAGGTCCGTCGGCTCCGCGGTGATGCACCCGAGCCACGAGCGGGACGCAGTACCGACGTACGAGCGGATGCCTTTGCCGGTCTCCTCCTCGTCCACGAGTGCGGCCAGTTCGACCGGGCCGCTGAGCCCGGCGCCGCGCAGGGCTGCGAGCGCGACCAGGGCGGAAGCGAGGCCGCCCTTCATGTCGGAGGCGCCGCGGCCGTAGATCCGGCCGTCGGCGACCTCCCCACCGAACGGGTCCTTCGTCCAGCCTTCCCCGACCGGTACGACGTCGGTGTGGCCGAGCAGGAGCAGGCCCGGACCGTTGCCGCCGGCAAGGATGATGCTCAGGTTGTCCCGGCCGGGCTGGACCCGGGTGGCGACGACGTCGAGGCCGAGCTCGATGCCGGCGGCACTCAACGCCCCGACCGTCGCCGCCTCGTCACCGGGCGGGTTCTGCCCGGTCGCCTGCAGCAGACTCCGGGTGATCCGGACGAGGAGCTCCTCGTCGATCCGGTCAAGGACCTGCTGTTCCGCGGGCGTGATCGTCATGCACGGCATGCTAGTGCCCTGCACTAGGCCAGATAGTTTCGCCAACTGCCGTGTTCCGTGATCTCGCGGTCGGGATCGGCTCCGTCGGCGGTGCAGACGAAGCCGAGGACCCGCTGCCCGTCGGACAGCTCCAGCGGACCAAGCGCCAACGGCGGGTCGACCGTCGCCGCGAACCCGGCGAACTCACCGGCCGGCAGACTCCACACCTCCACCGCGATCCCAGGTCCGCCGGCCAGAGGTTCGACTGTCCGAGTGAGCCCCGGCCGAGGACCTTCCAGCAAGTACATCCGGTACTCCGGTGCCGTCCGCGCGTCGAATGCCAACCGCCCACCACGTCGTACGAGCTCGTGGTTCAGCGGCTGGCCGGACAGATGCGCGCCCGCGACGGCGAGCAACACCTCGGACGAACGCGTGGGTTCACCGCACCAGACGGCGGCCAGGTCGATCACCACGTTGTCGTGACCCGCCGGTGCGAGCAACTGGATCCCGAAGGGCAGCCCGTCGGCCCGGGCAGGTCCAGGAAAGGCGACCGCGCAGAGGTCGAGCAGGTTGACCATGTTCGTGAATCGGCCGAGCTGGCTGTTCACCCCGATCGGATCCGCCGCCACCGCGGCCAGGGTCGGATGAGTCGACGTGACCGGCAACAACAACGCGTCCAGCTGCGCCCACAGGGATTCGCTGGCGCGGGCGAGCGTCGCCAACCGGTCGAAGCCCGCGAACGCCTCAGCCGCGGTCAGCCCCGCGCCGTTCCGGACGATCGTGCGCACCGTCGGGTCCACCGCCGGGTCGTCGACCATCTTGTCCCCGAAGGCGAGCCACCTCTCGGCGAGCCACGGCCCGGAGTACAGCAGTTCAGCGGCCTCGAGCAGCGGCCGGACGTCCACCTTCACCACCTCGCCCAGCCGATGGGCCTGGTCGAGGGTCTCCTGCCAGGCCTGCTCGTGCAGGGGATCGAGCTCCAGCGGAAGGTCCGGTACGCCGATCACCGCCGCGGCGCCCGGCGTACGCGTCGAGCGGCCGCGCGGGAGATCGGAGGCTCGTCGAGACCAGGCATCGTCCGGATCGAAGGTCGCCATCACGTCGAGGACTTTGCGCGCAGTCCCGACCGTTCGCGCCATCACGGTGACGCAGTCGAGCGAGCGACAGGCGGGCATCACCCCCTGCGCGGACACGAGACCGCGGCTGGGCTTGATCCCCACCAGGGCGTTGAACGCGGCGGGCACCCGACCACTCCCGGCCGTGTCCGTCCCGAGCGCGAAGTCCACCGCGCCCGTCGCCACGGCGACCGCGCTGCCCGAGCTCGAACCGCCCGACACGTGCAGCTCGGAGAACACCGAATGGCAAGCCCCGTACGGCGAACGCGTGCCGACCAGGCCCGTCGCGTACTGGTCGAGGTTGGTCTTCCCGAGCGGCACCGCGCCGGCCTCGACCAGCCGGTCCACCACGAACGCGTTGTGCTCTGCCGGCTGGTCGTTGCGCGGATCGCCGGCCGTGGTCGGTACTCCGGCGAGGTCGATGTTGTCCTTGAGCGCCATCGTCAACCCGTGCAGCGGACCCGTCGCAGGCTCGACGGGATCCACCCGAGTGATCCAGACCGTCATGCTCCCCACCTGGCCCTCTCGGCCTCGAAGGCCGCTCGTCGCTTCGCACGGAGGGTCGCTATGTCCACAGGTGCCTCCTGCTCGATCCGGTGGATGTCGGCGATCGAGAACGTCGCCGGGCTGACCCGCAGGTCCGCGCGTCCCGCCGCGATCTCGACCCGCTCGTGCGCGAGCTGCTCCGCACTCACCGGGGTGAATCTGATCAGGTCGAACTGCCGGAGCAACCACGGCTGCTCGTCGGTCCGGGAGATCCGCCAGACGGGCACGGTCCGCCCGACCAACTGGTAGCCGCCCGGTCCTTCCATCCCGTACACGCACAGGTAGATCCCGCCGATCCCGACGGCGTTCTGCGGCGTCCAGGTCCGGGCCGGGTTGTACTTCGTCGTGACCAGCCGGTGCCGCGGATCGACGGGTACTGCGACCGGCGCGCCGAGGTAGACGTCGCCGAGCCCGACGACCAGGTACGTCGCCGCCTGGATGATCTCGAAGACCTCGTCCCGGCGGCCGAGGTCGTTGACCCGCCGGATGAACTCCACGTTGTCCGGGCACCAGGGCGCGTCGGGCCGGACCGAGGTCGCGTACCGCCGCATCGCCTCGTGCGCCTCCGGATGGTCGAACGCGATCGGCAGCGTCACCTCGCGAGCGGGCAGCACCACCGTCGCCGGATCGGCCAGCCCGGCGGCGAGGAACGCCAGCCGCTCGGCCAGTTCGACCAGCCCCAGTCGCGACGAGTCCACCGCCACCAAGAGCGACCGCACGCCCTCGACGATCTCGACCACGCCCGCTGGTCGATCGTGCCGCAACGCCTGCGCCAGCAGGTGAATCCAGACCCGCACGGTGAGGTCGAGCTCCGCCGGCCCGGCCTCCACCAGCAGGTGCCGCTCACCCGCACATCTGATCGTGTACGCCGGTGAGGTGGGCCCGGCGCCGCCCTGATGGAGGTCCTTCGGGCGCTCGGAACCGCTCATACCGGCCCCGACCGCGACGGGCTCCTGCCGGAGATCCGCCAACCACGCCCGCCGCGCCTGGATCGCCTCGGCCGCGGCGCCCATCGTCACGGGCACCAGCTCCACGGAGTCGCCCGGACGCAACTGCCCGAGCATCCACCGATCCGCTTCGATCACCACCGCCGGTACGACGAAGCCGCCGAGCGACGGCCCGTCCTTCCCGACGATCACCGGGGTGTCCCCGGACAGCATGATCCCGCCGACGGGATAGGCCGAGTCGTGCACGTTCGACGGATGCAGCCCGGCCTCACCGCCATCGGTCCGAGCCCAGTCCGGCGTCGGCCCGACCAGCCGTACTCCGGTGCGGTCGGACCGGTGATCCACCAGCCACGAGGTCCCGAAGAACGCCTCGACGCCTTCGTCCGTGAGGTGATCCGGAGCGCCGTGCGGGCCGGGAATCACGCGCACCTGCCAGCTGTCCGACAACGCCGGCAGCTCGACCGGCGTCGGGCTGAGCAGGTTCTCCCGCCGGCCAAGGGGGAGCACGTCACCCGCGGCGAGCGGTCGCCCTTCCTGACCACCGAAACCGCCGAGGATGAAGGTCGACCGGCTGCCGAGGACTCGCGGTACGTCGAGGCCGCCTTCGATCGCCACGTAGCCGCGCATGCCGGGTCCGTCGAGCGGGCCGACGTCCAGAACGATGCCCGCCGGTAGCCGGACCACCCGACCAGGACGCAGCGGGCGTCCGCCGATCGTCGCTCGCGTGGCTGCGCCGCCGACGGAGACCAGCCGGTCCTCGTCAGTGGTCAGCACCGGCCCGGTCAGCACGCACTCCAGGCCTGCTGCGCCGTCCGGGTTGCCCACGGCCGCGTTGACCAGCGCGAAGCTGAGCTCATCGGCCGCGCCGGAAGGCGGCACGCCGACATCCCACAGCCCCTGCCGGCCGGCCAGGTCCTGCACCGTCGTTTGGGCGCCGGGGGCAACGATGGTGATGGTCGCCACCGTCACCACCAGCCCAGCAGTTGCACGGGAGTCGGGTTCCACCCGTTGCAGGGGTTGTTGAGCTGCGGGCAGTTGCTGATCAGCACCAGGAGATCCCGGCCGGCGGTGATCTCGACGTACCGCCCGGGCGCTGACAGGCCGTCCTCGAAGGAGAGATCGCCGTCCGGGCTGACCGGCACGTTCATGAAGAAGTTGACGTTGTGCGTGAGCTGTCGTTGCCCGATGCCGGCCCGCGCGCCGTAGTACAGGAAGGTCTGGCGGCAGGCGTGCTGGTGCCGGGTGAACTCGCCGTACCGGATCACGTTGCTCTCCTGCGAGCAGGCGCCGCCGACCGTGTCGTGCCGGCCGCAGGTGTCGTCGCTGATCACGGCGAGCTCGTCGAGTCTGGTGGAGAGCAACCGCGATCCGGTGGTCAGGAAGACGGCCCGCTGCTCGCGGATCGTGTCGAACGCCGAGTAGCGGTTGTCCACATCGTTCGCGTCGTAGAACAACGTGTCGACGGCCTGGTTGCCGTGCAGGTCGACGATCCTCAGGCGCCCGCCGGACGGCACCGGGATCATCGCGCCGTCGCCGGGCTGTACGACGGTGTCCAGAGCGGTAGTCGTCTCGGTGATCGTCATACCAGCAACCCCCTGGTCACCTCGAGAGCCCGAACCGCTTCCTCCCGCAGCTCCGGCGGATCGCCCACCTCTTCACCAGCTTCGATCCGTACTGCGACCCCGGCCGGGCTGGTCTCGGAAGCGAGCGGATGAGCTGCCGTCGACACGAACACCACCAGGTCCTGGTCGGCCCGGAGCGTGACCGTGTCGCCTGCCGTGGCGTGGTCCGGCACGAAGGTCAGCGAGGCGCGCGAGTCGTCGCTGATCCCGACCTTCGAGAAGAAGTTGATGCAGGCGTGCAGGTCCGCCTCGCCGAAGCCGTGCTTGGCGAGTTCGAGCTGCAGCAGCCGGTCGGGTCCGCGTCCGGCCAGGCCGTCATGCCAGTCGAGAGACGACGCGAGCACGGTCGCCAGCGCAGTACCGCGGTCGGACATCAGTACCATCCCCGCTCGGATGCGAGCTGACATCTGGGACTTCAGGGTGTCGGGAATGTTGAGGCGATCGAGGCGGTCGGCGCCGATGATCAGGACGGAGGCGTTCGCGCCGTCGGCGAGCGCGGTCAGCGTGAGCGTGCGTCCGGCTTTGACGGCAGCCGACCAGGCGGCTCCGCCGGGGATGTCGTGGTTCATGCTTCCGCCCCGACGGCGGCCGTCTCGATGGAGGCGTGGTACCGGCTGTGCTGGGTGCGGTAGGCGATCAGCCCGCCGATCGCGACGATCGCGAGCGTGATCAGGGGGAGGTAGTGCAGGTACCAGCCCTCGCCGGCGGGGTCGTACACCTCGGCACGCGGCCAGCCCAGGTTGATCGCCATCGCGAGGCCGTAGGTGACGGCGACGATGTTCACGGCCACGCCCGCGCGGCCCAGGGAGAACAGCGGGCGGCCGTCCTCGTCAGTACCGGCGGTCAGCGGATTGCCCTTGAAACGCTGGATCAGCAGGGGAGCGGTGACCATCAGGTAGGCGAAGTACAGCAGCATGATGCAGACGCTCGCCAGGCCGAGGAACAGCCCCGCGTTGCCCACGTTGACCACCAGGCAGAGACCGGCGAGCACGCCCGGCACGATCGTGGCCGCCACCGGTGTACCCGTCCGCTCCGACACCTGACGGAGCCTGGCGGAGAACGGCAGGACGTTGTCCCGCGCCATCGAGAAGATCATCCGCGCCGCCGCCGTCTGGATCGCCAGGGTGCAGACACAGACCGCGAGCGCGACGTCGAGCAGCAGCAGCTTGCCCGTTGTCGTGCCGAGCCGGCTGGTCAGCACGTACGGCAGCCCTTGTCCGGCGAGGTCTCCGTCGGTCAGGGAGGGAGCGGCCATCAACGCGGCGATGATCAGGAAGGCGCCGCCGATGCCCGACGCGATCACCGCGCGGAGGATCGTCCTCGGCGTGGTCGCGCGCGGCTTGTGGGTCTCCTCGGACAGCTCGCCCGCGCTGTCGAAGCCGACCAGCACGTAGGCCGCCATCAACGCCGAGATCAGCAGCGGTACGACGTACCCGGTGCTGCTGTCGAGGTTCGTCGTGTGCAGGACGACCGAAGGTCCGCGCTCCGCGTGACTGGCGAGCAGGATGATGATCAGGACGACGCCGACGAGCTCACAGGTCACCCCGGCGGAGTTCACGATCGCCGTCGTCCGGACGCTGGTCGCGTTGAGCAGCGTGGTCGCCACCAGCAGGATGCAGCCGAGTACGACGGCGTTGGCCGCGCCGTCCCTCGACGCGAGCGTGGAGTCGGTACCGACCAGCTGGAAGCCTGACCACACCGCGGGAAGAACCACCTGCAAGGCGATCGCCGCGGTCGCCAAGGTGATGATCTGCGCGATCACCATCGTCCAGCCCGCGAACCACCCGACCACGGCGCCACCGAGCCGCCGGGCCCACTGGTAGATCGCGCCGGACAGGGGATATCGCGCGGCGAGCTCGGCGAAGCAGAGCGCCACCGTCAGCTGGCCGACCAGAACGGCGGGCCAGGTCCAGAAGAACGCCGTACCGCCGAAGCTGAAGCCCAGTCCGAACAGCTGGAAGACGGTGGTGAGGATCGAGACGAACGAGAAGCCGGCGGCGAACGAGGCGTAGCTGCCGACGCGGCGCGAGAGTTGCTGGGGGTAGCCGAAGGTCCGGAGGTCCTCGGCCCCGTCCGTCGGCAGTGATCCGTTCGGTGGCAGTGTTTCGGTGCTGGCTGACATTCCGGCCTCCGCAGAGAGTCGGCCCGGAATGCGCACGGCAGCCCGGGGCCATCAAGGCCTCCCGGGCTTTTGTCCCGCCGTGGAGCGGCACCACGTGCACGGCGCCGCCTCCCCTCTCGGACCAGGCCTGCCGTCGCCGGCAGCGGAACCCTAGGGGCGCCCCGCCGTCTCGGCGGGTCTCCAACAGTTCAGGGGGCGGCTGTTTCAGCGGCCCGCGTCCTGTGTAACAAGGACGTAAACGAATCCTCTCACCTGCTTGTAGTTGCTGCAAGCAACGATCAGCCGAGGAGATCGACGGCTCGCCGCAGCCGGGCGACGCAACCCGGCGTACGGCTACGAGAACGAGACCGGCACCGGGACCACCGGCGCGACCGTCGCGACCAGGCGTCACTCAAGGGGCGTGGGAGATGACGCCCAGGCCGTGGTCGGCGGTGACGACCTCGACGGTGTCGAAACCGGCCGCCTTCACCGCCTCCGCGACCAACGCGGTGACCCGGTCGCCGCCGGTCGGCCCCTCCGCGCCGTACAGGATGAACAGGGGAGCACCCGAGCGCAGACCTTGCCGGAGTGCGGCGAGTTCGGCCTCGGCGTCGCTGACCCAGAAGAGGTTCACGTTGACGCAGAACGCCTTGTCGATGCTGTCCTCGGGCAGCTTCAGCTCATCCAGCGCGGTGCGTTGAACGGTGAGGCGCCCCGCCTTGACGTACTGCGGATTGCGCCCCGCCGTGCGATTCACCGCCACCGCCGACCGATCCGTTGCCAGCAGGTGACCGGTGGTGAGCCGCTCGCAGACCAGTTGCGCGGCCGCCCCCTGGTCCGCAGCCGATCTCGAGGATCTGCTCACCGGGCTGGGGATCCACCGCGTCCACGGCCCACCGGATCCGATCGGGAACGGTCGCCATCTGCCCTCCTCGGGGAGCACTCGGCTCCCCTCAGAGTTCTAGTCCCCTAGAGGCCGTGGCGGAAGCCCTGGCGCCAGGAGGTATAGGTGGGTTCCCAGTCGAAGGTTGCCTTGGCCAGGGAGTTGTCGGCGCCGCGGATCTTGGTGAAGGCGGAGACGCCGACCTCGCCGACGGCCAGGCGGGCCAGCCAGACGGGGATGTGCCGCGGTGGTTTGGCGCCGAGGATCTTGGCGAACTCCGGCAGCCAGACCGAGGCGGGCGCGGGGTCGTCGTCGGCGATCTGGTAGATCCCGGTGGCGCTGCTCTCGACCGCCTTGACGGTGGCGTCGGCGGCGTCGTCGTAGTGGATGAACGACCAGACGCCCGAGCCATCGCCGACCAACGGCAACTTGCGCTGCTCGATCAGCTTGACGACCTCGCCGCCCTTGCCGATGAAACCGGTCGGACCGTAGAAGCCCGCGTACCGCAGTGCGACGCCTTCGATGCCCTCGGCACCGGTCACGGCCGACTCCAGATGACGCAGCCCGGCCATCGTCTTGCTCGTCGCCGGCACCGGGTCGGGGTCCAGCGGGATCCGCTCGCTCTTGATCTCGGAGCCACCGTGTTCCAGGTTCCAGCCGGCATAGCTCTGGACGACGAACCGCCGTACGCCGGCGGCCTGGGAGGCGGCGAGCAGGTTGTCCGTGCCCTCGGTCCGCAGCCGGTTCGTCAGCGCGAAGCTCTCGTCGAACTTCTTGAAGTCGATGCCACCCTTGAGCGCGGTCATCTGATGTACGACGACCTCGGGCTGGGCGGCAGCGACAGCGGCCTTCACCGCACCGGCGTTCAGCCCGTCCGCGAGCACCACCTCAGCGCCCTGCGCCCGGAGGCCGGCCGCACTCGACTCGGACCGCACCATGCCGGTGACGTCGTGTCCTGCCGCGATCAGTTTCGGCACCAGCGAACGTCCGAGCCCGCCGGTCGCGCCTGCCACTAGAACCTTCATCTCATCCTCCATGTCACCTTTGGTCGACCCAGGGGACACGGCGAACGCCGCCGGTGTGACAGTGACCTAGCTCACATCACAGCGAGTGCAGGGTGAACTCCGTCGGGCCGAAGGAGACGTTGTACCGGACGTCGATCGTCAGGGAGTCGCCGTCCGGGCGGCAGGTGAACGTCGCCACGTAAGGGGTTTCCAGGTAGCGGAAGGTAGCTACGAAGGCGTCATTGTCGGTCGACGCGTTGGTGACCATGCGCTGAGGTGGGTCCACCAGGTCGTCGGTCAGTTCGCGCCAGTCGCCGGGAGCGCAGACGACGTCCTGCGTCGTGCCGGGCGGAACCGTGGTGTCGAAGTCGTGGGAGCTGACCTCGAAGGTGAAGGTGCCGGTGCCGTCCGGGTCCAGCCTGACCGCCGACAGTGAGGCGACGCTCGGATCGAATCGGTAGGTGCGGCCGTCTCCACTCGGAGCTTTGCCTGCGGGGGCCGGGATCTCCAGCTTCGCGGGCCGAGCAAGGTCGGCTCCCGATTCCGCTTGCAGTGCGGGGAGAAGGTGCTCCCAGACGACGTCCAAGGTGGCCTGCATGTCGGGTGAGGCGCTGGTGATGATGAGGGCGGCGTCGTGCTCCGGGAAGATCAGGCAGTACTGCCCGAAGGCGCCGTCGCCGCGGTAGGTGTCGTGCCGCGACCGCCAGAACTGGTATCCGTAGCCCTGCTGCCAGTCGGGGTTGTCCTGGTTGTTCGGCACCTGCTTCGAGGTGGCCGCGTCGATCCAGCTCGCCGGCACGAGCTGCTGCCCGTCCCACGACCCGCGCTGCAGCAGGAGCTGCCCGAAGCGGGCCAGCGACTCGGTGCTGAGGCTCAGACCCCAGCCACCCTTGGTGATGCCCTCGCGGGAGATCTCCCAGGTCGCCTCGCTCGCCCCGAGCGGCTCGAACAGCCGCGGGCGGAGGTAGTCGAGCAGGGTCTCGCCGGTGATCTTCTGCAGGATGGCGGAGAGCAGGTACGTCGCGCCGGTGTTGTAGACGAACACCGTGCCCGGCTCGTGCTCCACCTCCAGGTCGAGGAAGATCCGCACCATCCGGCGGTCCCGCGAGAGCGCTTCGACGGTGTCCTGCGAGTGCCCGGTCGTCATCGTGAGCAGATGGCGGATCTCCATCGCGGCCAGGTTGTCGCTGATCTTGTCGGGCAGGTCGTCGGCGTCGAAGAACGACACCACCTTGTCGTCGACCGACAGCTTGCCGTCCTCGACCAGCAGGCCGATGCCCATCGAGGTGAAGGACTTCGACACCGAGAACAGCAGGTGCCGGTCGCGCAACCGGTACGGCGTCCACTCCTCCGCCAGCACGACGTGACCGTGCCGGAGCAGCATCAGGGTCTGGATCTCCTGGTCGGAGGCGTCGAGCGCGGCGACGAAGGAGTCGAGGGCGGTGGCTGACAAGTGCTGGGCTTCTGGCGTACTCCGTGGAAGGCTGCTCACCTCATCAACGCTATCCCCCTCGAACGGACAAACTGACGTGAGCCCTCGTGCCGCCGTGATCATGAACCCGATCAAGGTTCCCGACCCGGACGAATTCCGCAAGAAGGTCGACACGGCTCTGACCGAGCGTGGCTACGAAGACGCCCTTTGGCTCGAGACGACCGAGGAGGACCCCGGCTCGGCGATGGCGAAGCAGGCGATCGACGAGTCCGTCGACCTGGTCGTGGTGGCCGGCGGCGACGGCACCGTCCGGGTCGCCTGCGCGGAACTGGCCCAGTCGAACATCCCGGTCGCGGTGCTGCCCGCCGGCACCGGCAACCTGCTCGCCCGCAACCTCGGCATCAACCTCGATCTCGACATCGCGCTGACCGAACTGCTCGGCGGCAACGAGCAGCGGATCGACAGCGTCCAGGTGGAGGGCGACGGGCTCGACGCCGACCGGTTCGTGGTGATGGCCGGGCTCGGGCTGGACGCCGCGATCATCGCCGACGCCCCCGACGAGCTGAAGAAGCGCGTCGGCTGGGCGGCCTACGTGGTGTCGACGCTGATGAACCTCAACCACCCGTTCGTCCGGGTCGAGATCATCGTGGACGACCGGCCGCCGCTGGCCCGCCGGGCCCGCACGGTGGTGATCGGGAACGTCGGCACCCTGCAGGCGAACATCCCGTTGCTGCCGGACGCCGTGCCCGACGACGGCATGATCGATGCAGTCGTGCTGGCTCCGCGCCGGATCAGCGACTGGCCCCGGCTCGCGCTCAGCCTGGTGATCAAGTCCATGCGGGAGGGCCGAAACATCGAGCGGTTCACCGGCAAGAGCATCCAGGTCAAGGCGAGCAAGACCGTCCGCCGTGAGCTGGACGGTGATCAGATCGAGGACGGCCGGACTCTCAGCGCGACGGTGGACCCGTCAGCCCTGCTGGTCCGCATTCCCTGAACCCAGGGGCTGCAGATGGGTGAGCTTGTCGGGGTTCACCACGCCGTGGATCGCGACGACGACCCCCTCGGCGACCAGCAGTGACCAGACCGCCAGGGTCCGGTCCACGGCATCGCACATCCTGAGGGCCGGTTGCCCACCGACATGCACCGGCTCGATCCGCAGACCGAGCCGATCGAGTCTTCCGAACGCCCCGAGCAGCGTCCGGGCGACCCGGTCGGCGCCGAGGATCGGCCGCGGGAAGGCGTCCGCCTTGCCGCCGCCATCGCCGGTGAACGTCGCATCCGGTGCGAGCAGCTCGAGGAGCCCCTCGAGCTCGCCCTCACGGCACGCCGCCAGGAACCGCTCGGCGAGCTCGTCCCGCTCGCGCGGCGAAGCGTCGTACCGGGGTCTGCCGTCAGCCAGCTGCCGACGAGCCCGTACTGCGAGTTGCCGGCAGGCCGCCTGGCTCTTCAGCACGATGGCGGCGACCTCCTCGTAGGAGTAGCCGAACACGTCGTGCAGCAGGAACACGGCCCGCTGGTCGGGCGACAACCTTTCGAGGACGACGAGGAACGCCGTGGACAGGGAGTCCGACAGTGCCGCCCGGTCGGCGAGATCGACGTACTCGTCGACGGCCGGATCGGGCAGCCAGGGACCGATGTAGGTCTCGCGTTGACGCCTGGCCGAGCGGAGCTGGTCGATCGCCAGCCGGGTGGTGACCGTGGTGAGGAAGGCCTTGTCCGACTCCACCTCGGGCTCGCGATGCAGGCGCAGGTACGCCTCTTGCACGACGTCCTCCGCGTCGCCGAAGCTGCCGAGCATCCGGTACGCGATCGACAGCAGCAGCGGTCTGAGCGCAGTACTGGTCTGTTCCATCACGTCCTCTAGGACGGTCGAGGGCCCCTTCTTGTGACAGCTGCCTGTGACAGTCACGGGAGACCGTCGTCGTTCGTCTCCGACCGTAACCGAACAGTTGGAGGACTGAAGATGAACGTCGCAGCCTGGATCGTCACCGGACTGCTCGTGGGCGTGTTCACGGTGTCCGGCGTGGCCAAGTCGACGATGTCCCGCGACCGCCTGATCGCCACCGGACAGACCGGCATCGCCCCCTTCCCGATGCCGCTCGTCCGCGTGGTCGCACTCTGCGAACTTCTGGCCGTCGTGGGCCTGCTCGCGCCCTGGTTGACTGACACCGCTCGCTTCCTGACGCCGACAGCAGCAATCGGTCTCGGCATCGTGATGATGGGCGCCGCCACCTCCCACGCCTCCCTGAAGGAGCCAGGGCCGGTGGCGGCGAACGTCCTGCTCCTCTCCGCCTGCGCCTTCGTAGCAGCCGAACGCTTCGCCGCCCTGAACTGACCAAGAGACACTGCCTACTTCTGGACCAGTACTGCGACCGTGCGGGCCGGGACTGACACTGTGCCGGTCGACGCGGTCCAGGTGGTTTGTTTGACGACCGGGTCCGAGCCGGCGGCCTGGATGGGGGACAAGGACAGGTTGGCGCCGGTCAGGGCCTGGACCTGCTGGGTGACCGGAGCGCCGGTGGAGTTGAAGACGACCAGGGCGCCCTCGAGGGCGGGGTCGACGTTCGGGCCAACGGTGTCGTCGATCCGCATCACGACGACCCCGGGCACGGCGGCCGGCGTACCGCTCAGCGGGTAGGAGACCTTCTGGTTGATCAGGTCGGCCGAGCCCAGCCGGAAGAGCGGAGTGGAGAACCGCAGCTTCAGCAGGTCGACGGCCTCGTCGTTCGCCGTCGCCACGTCCGCGGCAGACGGCTTCAGCGCCGCGTTGCCGAGGAGCGGCTTCATGAACGACCACTTTGCCTCGTTGTCCGGCTTCGGTGGCAGACCGTGGCCGAAGCCGTTGTCCGCGCCGGTCCAGTCGAGCGTGTTGAACCAGTCGCCCGAGTCGTACGAGTTCCGGTCGAGCGACTTGCTCCGCAGCAGGTCCGCGCCGGCGTGCCAGAACGACGGCGTCTGGGCCAGCGCGGTGGTTGCCAGCGACAACGTGTTCATCCGGACCCGGTCCGCCATCGGCAGGTTCGCCGGCAGCTTGAAGGTGAGCGAGTCCCACAGCGTCTCGTTGTCGTGGGCATCCACATAGGTGATCACCTCGACCGGCTGATCGGCGTACCCGGCGGGTGATCCGTTGTAGTCGACGCCGTCACCTCGTACGACGGCGCCGGTCTCCGCGGACTTGAACGAGAACGCCCGCAGGTTCCCCGCCAGCCCGAGCTGGACGAGATCCGTGTCGTGCGCGAGCCGCTTCGCCCGGTCCTCCGGTGAGCCGTTGACGGGGGCGCCGTTCGGGTCGCTGGCCGCGCCGGAGCCGAAGCCCTGCAGACGAGGGTCCTCGTCGAACGGGCCACCACCGCGCACCGCGTCGCGCAGGCGGTCGGAGAAGGTGCCGATCCCGGTGCCGCCGAGCTGGCCCTGAGTGGCCTGGACGAACAGCGCGTTGTTGGCGACCTCGCCGAAGTTCCAGCCCTCGCCGTACAGGTAGATCTTCTTGCCGTCCACCCCGTCGCGCGCCAGGGTCAGCTGGTCGAGCGCGGCGCGCACCTTGAGCATGTTCGCCTTGCTGTGGTGGCCCATCAGGTCGAACCGGAAGCCGTCGACGCGGTAGTTCTTCGCCCACGACACGGTGCTGTCGACCATGATCTTCTCCGCCATCGCGTGCTCGGTCGCGATGTTGCTGCAGCAGGTCGAGGTCTCGACGCCACCGGTCGAGTTCAGCCGCTGGTAGTAGCCGGGCACGACCTTGTCGAGCACGGACGTCGGTGCCTGACCGGCCGCCGGCGTGTGGTTGTAGACCTGGTCGAGCACGACCCGCAGGCCGGACTTGTGCAGCCCGCCGACCATCGTGCGGAACTCGGCCACCCGCGCCAGGCCGTCCTTGGCCGTTGCGTAGGAGCCCTCCGGCGCGAGCCAGTGGTACGGGTCGTAACCCCAGTTGAAGCCGTCCTTCGCCGCCACCGCGGTGACGCACGCCTGCTGCTGCTCGGAGTCCGGCGGGAACGACTTGAGATCACACGCGGGAGTCTGCTGCCCGGTCTCCGGGATCGAGGCGATGTCGAACGTCGGCAGCAGATGCACCGTGTTCAACCCGGCTGCCGCCAGCTTGCGCAGGTGCTTCGTGCCGTTGCCCTCGTCCGCGAACGCCAGATACGTCCCGCGGTGTGCGGCCGGGACGGTGGAGTCGCTGATCGAGAAGTCCCGCACGTGCAACTCGTAGATCGTCGAGTCCACCGCCCGAGCCAGCTTCGGCGACGGCGTGCGCGACCACAGCGACGGCATACCGGCCTGATCGTCGAGATCCACCGCCACCGAGTACGCCGAGTCCGTGGTGAGTGCGAGCGAGTACGGATCGGTGACGACGTTGGTCTCCACCTTGCCGGTGCTCGGCGCGAAGACCACGACCTCATAGCGGTAGGTCGCGTTCTTCCAGGACCGCGACCCGTTCACGTACCACGAGCCGTCGTCCGTGGTCCGCATCGGAACCCGCTGCGACCCGACGAGCAAGGTGACCTCCTGCGCGGTAGGCGCCCAGAGCGTGAAGGTCGGAGCACCCCCGCGCCACGTGACGCCGTACGAGCGCCCGGCGGCCGACCCGCCGTACAGGTCGTCCAGGACACCGGGGATCTGTACTCCGCTCGCGTCGAGCAACCGCCCCGCATCGTCGTACTGCGCGAGCCCGAGCTGTCCCGTGAGGATCTTCCGGACGTCATCATGATCGAGCCGGAGCGCCGTGTATCCCTTCAACGCGGGGAACTTGGCAAGCACCTTCGGTGGGATCCCGGCCGGGTCGACCCGCAGCCCGGCAGACGATCCACCGATGTCGTCGGCATCCACCGCGAGCGAGCCCGTCGTCGACCAGTGCAGGCGCCAGCGGGACCGCTCGGGATGAGCGACGGCCGGTACGGCGAGAAGGTCCTTGCCGAGCCAGTGCGCCTTGGCCTGCTTGAGGTCGGGTTGTGCGCCCGGCTTGGCCGTGGTCACCGTCAGCACGTGCGTCGCCAGGACGTAGGAGAAGGTGACGACGAGTCCGTCCCCGGGCACGGTGATGGGGATGTTGCCGCCGGTCGGGCTGCCGCCGGCGCCGTAGCTCTCGTCCCAGGACAGGCCGTGCGCGACCTTCGCCTCATAGCTGCCCGCTCCGATCTTGCTCGTCGACCAGGTGAACGTGCCGTCGCCGTCCTGGTCGGTCAACCAGGGTCGCATGCAGTCGGGCGACCAGTCGGCCGGACAGCCCAGCTCGGACTGGAACGAGCCCGGCACGGTGACGATCGGGCCCTGCGCAGTCGACGTGACGAAGTGCCGGCCGTGCTCGTAGTAGAAGGTCACCGGTCCCGCGGGTCCGGTGTAGGAGATGTTGGCGCCGTTCGCGGCGCCGCCGGCGCCGTAGTTCTCGTCCCAGGTCTTGTTGATCGCGGCCTTGTAGGCGTGCTCGCCCTGCAGCCCGGTGAAGGTTCCCTTCCAGACGTTGTCCTTCGGGTCGAGCGTCAGTTGGGCCTGGTCGCAGTCCGGGGACCAGTCCGCGGGACAGCCCATCTCACTGTTGTGGTCGCCGGGCACGCTGACGTTCGCGGGCTGCGTCGCCGGGTCCTCGCCGCCGCCTCCACCGCCGCCGCCGGGCGTCGGGGCGTCGCCGACGATCCCGTACGACCCGGAGACCGAGTAGTTGCCGGACGCATCCTTGAGGACGGCCCGGTACTCGAGCAGCGTCCCCTTCGGCAGGCCGCTCACGTCGTGGAACACCCGGTACGGCGCGTTGTCGTCCGCCCCGAGCCGCTGCCACGCCGCAGTACCGACCGGGCGGTAGCCGAAGGTGACGGTGACGGGTGTGTTCTCCGGCACGGCCGCGGCGATCTCCGCACGGCCGCCGATCGTCGCGCCGGCCTCGGGCGAGCTCATGTAGACAGCGGGCGCCTTCGAGCGGTTCGGCAGCGTCGACGTCGCGCGGTAGACCGTTACGGACAGGGGAGCCGCCGTGACCGACACGCGTCCCTCACGGTCGGTCCTGAGGTCACCGCCACCGCCATAGATCGGCTTGAACCGGCTGTTCTTCAGGTACGTCGGGATGGTCGCCGACTTCGCGGTGGTCGCGTTGTTGGCGACGACCACGTACTCCGTCTTGTCGTTCCCGATGCGGCTGAACGCGTACAGCCCGCCCGCGTTCGACGAGTAGCGGTGCACCTGGGTGCCGTCGGCCAGCGTCGGGTACTGCGCCCGCAGTTTCTGCAGCGCGGCGATGTGGTTGTACATCGGCGCGTTGACGTCGAAGCGGTCCTGGCTGCCGATCGTGGTGGTGCCGGTGCCGTCGACCACCTCGTCATCGGTGTAGTCGGCGGTCTTCGTCGCGAACATGTCCTGCCGGGCGTCCTTGTCGCCACCCGGACCGGTGAAGCCCTGCTCGTCGCCGTAGTAGATCACCGGCTGGCCGCGGGTCAGGAACATCAGCGAGTGCGCAAGTTTGTCCCGGGCGAGCAGTTCCTGCCCGGCCGCGCCGCCCTGTTTGAGGAACAGGCCGATACGGCCCATGTCGTGGTTGCCGAGGAAGGTCGGCAGCTGGTACGCGTTCGAGTCGGCGTCGGTGTAGTAGTCGTCGTTCGCGTAGAAGTCGCGGAGCTGGGTGCTCGGCTTGCCCTGGGCGAAGGCGACCGCGTTCTGCTGGAAACCGAAGTCGAGCGTCGCCTGCAACGCGCCCTGGGTCGTGTAGGTCGACATCAACCTCGGGTCGGCGTCGAACACCTCGCCGAACATGAAGAAGTCCTTCTTGCCCGTGGCTTTGGCGGCTTCCAGGATCTTCGGCGAGAACTTCTGCCAGAACTCCATGTTCACGTGCTTCACGGTGTCGATCCGGAACCCGTCGATGCCAAGCTCGGCCCACGTCTTGTAGACGTCGATCATCCCGTCGCGGACCTTCGGCTGCTCGGTGAACAGGTCGTCCAGCCCGACGAAGTCGCCGTACTCGGCCGATTCGCCGGCGAAGGTCGAGTCGCCGCGGTTGTGGTAGAGCGTCGGGTCGTTCAGCCAGGCCGGCTGCTTCACCGTCTCGTCGGCCGGAGTCTTGAAGATCGGCACGTTCGGGAACGAGGTGTTGCTGTCCAGCGGCGGGAAGGTGTCGCCACCGGCGTACTGCTTGTCGTCGAAGACGTTGCCGTTCGCGTCCTTGTACGGGCTCGTCGACTTCGGGATGTAGCCGTACTGGCCGGACTGGTACGCGATCACGTCCGCGGTGTGGTTGGTGATGATGTCGAAGAAGACCTTCATGCCCTTCTGGTGGGCGAGGTCGATCAGCTGCTGCATGTCCGCGTTGGTGCCCAGGTGCGGGTCGATCTGGGTGAAGTCGGTGATCCAGTAGCCGTGGTACCCGGCGCTGACGTTCGCGCCCTCGCCCTGCACCGGACGGTTCTTGAACGACGGGGTCAGCCAGATGGAGGTGGTCCCGAGCGACTTGATGTAGTCGAGCTTCTGCATCACGCCGGCCAGGTCGCCACCGTGGTAGAAGCCCTTGTCGGTCGGGTCGAGGCCGGTGGTCAGCCGGTCGCCGGTCAGGCCGCCCGCGTCGTTGGACTTGTCACCGTTGGCGAACCGGTCCGCCATCAGGAAGTAGAACCGCTCCTTGGTGAGGTCCTTGCGCAGGCTCGGGCTCGCCAGCGCCTTGTCGGCCGGGGTCAGCCCGCCGGCCAGGTCGACAGGCTTCACCGACACCACGTGGCTGGTGTCGTCGTAGCTGAACTGCACCTTGGCCGGTCCCTCGAGCCGCAGCGGGATGTTCGGCCCGTTCAGGACCCCGCCTGCGCCGTAGTTCTCGTCCCAACTGCCGTTGACGGTGACCTTGTACTCATAGGCACCGGCGGGCACGTCGAAGACCTTGCTGTACTGCGTGCCTGTGGTGCTCTTGGTGAGCTCGCTCTGGGAGCAGGCTGGAGTCCAGTCGCTGGGGCAACCGAGCTCACTCTGCAGGGACCCGGCGACGGTGATCACCCGGTCGGCGGCGACGTCCGCGGGCGCGGCGACCGGCGTACCGAGGCCGAGCGCGACCACGGCCACCGCCGTCACCGCTGCGGTCAGACGTGCATGGGCATTGCGCAATCTGAACATCACGGGACCCCTCCCAAGGCAGGACAACCTGCGGGGACGCTAACCCGCCACCCACCCCGACGGAAGACCTCGAAGGTCGCGGTCAGGTCACTGCGGTGCGGATGATCAGTCGGACGACGTGACGAGGGCGGGGAGGCATTGTTCGATCGGGGTGGTGAGGACGGCGATTGCCTGGTCGTCGTACGGGGTTGGCTCGGCATTCAGGATGAGGAGGTCGGCGCCGGCTGACAAGGCGACGTCGCAGAGGCCGGCGGCCGGGTAGACCTGCAGAGACGTGCCGATGGCGATGAAAAGGTCGGCTTGCTCGGTGGCGGCGACTGCTGCGTCCAGGACCGCCTGGTCGAGGGTGGCCGAAGGAGACCGTCGCGGACTTGAGGATGCCGCCGCAGACCTCGCAGGCTGGGTCCTCGTCGCCTGCTTCGAGACGGGGGAATACGTCGGCCATCGGGATCCGGCGGGCGCAGTTCAGGCAGTCGACGTACCAGATGGTGCCGTGGAGTTCGTGCACCAGCGCGGGGGAGGAGCCGGCCTTCTGGTGGAGACCGTCGATGTTCTGGGTGATCAGCCCGGTCAGGCGGCCCTGGCGCTCGAGGTCGACCAGGGCTCGGTGGCCGCCGTTCGGCTCGGCGGTCCAGGTCGGTGCGGCGAGGCGGAACTTCCAGGCCTCGATCCGTACCGCGGCCGACGCGACGTACTCGTCGATGTCGAACATCACCTGAGCCGCCGGGTTCTTCGTCCACACTCCCTGTGGACCCCGGAAGTCCGGGATGCCCGACGCGGTGGAGATCCCCGCACCGGTCAGGACGGCGATCCGCTCGGCCTTGGCTACGAGTTCGAGGGTCACGCCTCCGAACGTAACGCAGCCTTCCAGTCCGGGGCCAAGACGGCCATCACGATGTCGTCGTAGCGCTCGCCCTCCCACAGCAGCGCCTCGCGCCGGACGCCTTCGACGACGAACCCCGCCTTCTCGTAGGCACGCCGGGCCCGCGGGTTGAAGCTGAAGACGCCGAGCTCGATCCGGTGCAGGCCGAGCTCCTCGATGCCGTAGCCGACGATCAGCCTGGTCGCCTCGCTGCCGAGCCCGCGGCCCTGACCGGCCGGACCGATCAGGATCCGGAAGCCGCAGGACTCGTCGTCCTTGCTCCACTCGTTCAGCACGGCCTCGCCGACCGTCTCACCGGTCGCCTTGTCGACGATGGCCAGATCCAGCCGGTCGGTCTGGTCCTTGCGGGTCCGCAGCCACTCGCGGTACTCCGGCTCGGTGATCTCGCCGCGCGACCCGGTGAACCTGGTGACGTCCGGATCCAGCATCGCCGCCATCAACGACTCGTAGTCGCCTTCGTCCAACGGCCGCAGGATCACCAGCTCACCGACCAACGTCGGCTTGTCCGAGAAGTCGCTCACGCCCCGGAGTCTCCCAACGAACCACCCGCCCGGCCAACGGATTTAGGTCAGCCGGCGGACGACGTACTGGTGGTCGAGGGCGGAGACGAGTTCCTGGGCGCGCATCCGGCACCAAGCGGGGATGTCGGTGGCGGCGGCCGGGTCGTCGGCCAGGATGGTGATGGTGTCCCCGACCGCCACGGTGGGTAGCGCCTGGGCCAGTTTGATCACCGGGAGTGGGCAGAGCAGGCCGCGGCAGTCCAGGTCGAGGTTCACATCCCCACCTCAGCACGGATCCGCCGGACCAGCCCGGGCAGCACCTCGGCGAACTGGTCGACCTCTTCGTAGGTCGTGGTCCGTCCGAGCGAGACCCGAACGTTGCCATGCGTGAGAACCCCCATCGCCGCCAAGACGTGCGACGGCCGCAGCGTGCTCGCAGTACAGGCCGAACCGCTGGAGACGGAGAAGCCCTCGGCGTCGAGAGCGGTGACCAGGGCCTCGCCGTCGACGTACAGGCAGGAGAAGGTCAGCACATGCGGCAGTCGGTCGTCCGGATCGCCGACCACCTCGACGTCGGCGATGTCCGCCGCCACGCGCCGGCGCAGTTCGTCGATCCAACTGCGGTGCTGCTTCTCCAGCGCCTCAGCCTCCTGCAGCCGCGCCTGCAAGGCGGCCGCTGCCGCCAGGGCCGCCGGGACGTTGGGATGCCCGGGGGCGAGGCCTTCCTCCCGCTCATCCACCGGCCAGGCAGGAGACAGGCGCGTCCCCTTCCGTACTGCGAGCAGGCCCACGCCGGCAGGTCCGCCCCACTTGTGCGCACTGGCTGCCAGTACCGACCACCCGGCCGGTACTGCGTCGCGCCCGATCGAGGCGGCCGCGTCGACGAAGAGGGGGACGCCTGCCTGGGCGCAGATCTCGGCCGCCCAGGCGATTGGTTGCCGCGTCCCTACTTCGTGGTTCGCCGCCTGGAGCGCTGCCAGGGCGACTCCTGGCTGGGTGACCTGGGCGGAGAAGGCGTCCTGGTCGATCCGTCCCACGGAGTCGACGCCCACCTCGGCCGCAGTACCGGCTGCTGCCGCGGCGTGCAGGACTGCCGAGTGCTCCACCGCGGAGTGCACGATCGTCGAGCCGACCCGTCGCCGGGCGGCGGCTACAGCGGGTAGTCCGGAGTGGATCGCAGCGGTGCCGGAGGAGGTCAGATAGAGCTCGTCAGGCCGTACTCCGACGGCGTCCGCGAGCACCGCGCGAGCGTTGTCCAGCAGCAGTCTGGCGTTGCGTCCTTCATGGTGCAGCCGGGCCGGATCGGCCCAGCCGGAATCCAGCGCCGACAGCAGGATCTCCCGCGCTGCCGGATGCAACGATTCGGCCGATGCCGCATCCAGATACGCACGCTCGCTCATACGGGAAACGCTAAGCCCTACCTATGCGCAGAACCGAGGAAGGTGTCCAGTAGTGTTCTGTCGTCAGTCTCACCTGGGAAGGGAAAGGCGCCCCGTGGGTTCGAACGGCACGCCCGGAGTGCGCGCAGCAGGTCTGAAGAGGACCGGCGCGGGAGCACGTCCGGCGAAGCGACGCCTGCTGGTTCCGGCGGCAGCGGTAGTCGGCACATTGTTGCTGACCGGCTGTTCGCAGGCGAACAAGGAGCAGTGGAAACGACTCGGCCTGCCCGTGGGGGCATCTGACCGGACCGAGGCGATGGAGAGCCTCTGGATCGGCGCCTGGATCGCCGCGCTGATCGTGGGCGTGCTCGTCTGGGGCCTGATCCTGTGGGCGTCCGTGCGGTATTACCGGCGCAACGAGAACGCCCCGCGGCAGACGCGGTACAACCTGCCGCTCGAGGTGCTCTACACGCTGGCACCGTTCGCGATCATCGGGGTGCTCTTCTTCTACACGATCGAGCACGGCAACGAGATCACCCACATGTCGGACGACCCGTCCCACACCATCAATGTGGTCGGTCAGCAGTGGCAGTGGACCTTCAACTACAAGGAGACGGTCGACGGGCAGGAGGGGGTCTGGGAGACCGGCACCCTCGAGAAGCCGGCCGAGCTCTGGCTGCCGATCAACGAGTCGGTGCAGTTCGACCTGACCTCGCCGGACGTCATCCACTCCTTCTGGGTGCCCTCGTTCTACTTCAAGCTGGACGTCATCCCGGGCCGGACCAACAAGTTCCAGCTGACCCCGACCAAGACCGGCACCTTCGCCGGCAAGTGCGCGGAGCTGTGCGGCCTGTACCACAGCCGGATGGTGTTCGCCGTCAGGGTGGTCACCCCCGACGAGTACCAGGCGCACCTCAGGGAACTGGCCGCCAAGGGCCAGACCGGCGCCGCCACCGGTGGCCAGGACGCGACCACCATCCCCGGTCACGGTGAGCAGGAGGGCGAGAAGTGACGGAGTACGCCGAGCGCACCGGCACAGTCGGTGCGACGACGGCGCTGCCCAGGCGGCGCAGCAAGGGCCAGATCGCGGTCAAGTGGCTCACCACCACCGACCACAAGCTGATCGGCCACCTGTACCTGATCACCTCGTTCGTGTTCTTCCTGATCGGCGGTGTGATGGCGCTGCTGATCCGCGCCGAGCTCGCCAAGCCGGGTCTGCAGATCGTGAACGAAGAGGTCTACAACCAGCTCTTCACGATGCACGGCACGATCATGCTGCTGCTGTTCGCGACGCCGCTGTTCGTCGGGTTCGCGAACGTGATCATGCCGGTCCAGATCGGCGCGCCCGACGTGGCGTTCCCGCGGCTCAACATGTTCAGCTTCTGGCTGTTCCTGTTCGGTGGTCTGATCACCCTCAGCGGCTTCTTCACCCCGGGCGGCGCGGCCGACTTCGGCTGGTTCGCCTACGCGCCGCTGTCCAACGCGGTCCGCTCGCCGGGCATCGGCGGTGATCTGTGGATCATGGGTCTGTGGATGGCCGGTCTGGGCACCATCCTGGGTGCGGTCAACTTCGTCACCACGATCATCACCATGCGCGCGCCGGGGATGACGATGTTCCGGATGCCCATCTTCGTGTGGAACATCCTGATCACGTCGCTGCTCGTGCTGATCGCGTTCCCGATCCTGGCCGGCGCCCTGCTGATGCTGGAGGCGGATCGAGCTCTGGGGGCTCACGTCTTCGACGCGGCTAATGGTGGTCCATTGCTGTGGCAGCACCTGTTCTGGTTCTTCGGGCATCCCGAGGTCTACATCATCGCGCTGCCGTTCTTCGGCATCATCACCGAGATCCTGCCGGTGTTCAGCCGCAAACCGATCTTCGGCTACATCGGCCTGGTCGCCGCGACGCTGTCCATCGCAGTCCTCTCGGTGGCGGTGTGGGCGCACCACATGTTCGTCACGGGAGCGGTCAACCTGCCGTTCTTCTCCTTCATGACGTTCCTGATCGCGGTGCCGACCGGGGTGAAGTTCTTCAACTGGATCGGCACGATGTGGGGCGGCTCGGTGTCGTTCGACACCCCGATGCTGTGGGCGGTGGGCTTCTTGACCACCTTCCTCTTCGGCGGTCTGACCGGCGTCATCCTGGCCTCCCCGGCGCTGGATTACCAGCTGTCCGACTCGTACTTCGTGGTCGCGCACTTCCACTACGTCGTCTTCGGCACGGTGGTGTTCGCGATGTTCGCCGGGTTCTACTTCTGGTGGCCGAAGATGACCGGCCGGATGCTCGACGAGCGACTGGGCAAGCTGCACTTCTGGCTGTTGTTCATCGGCTTCCACACGACGTTCCTGGTGCAGCACTGGCTGGGTGTCGAGGGCATGCCGCGGCGCTACGCGTCGTACGGGGCGAACGAGGGCTTCACCACGCTGAACGAGGTGTCCAGCGTCGGGGCGTTCATCCTGGGTCTGTCGATGTTGCCGTTCTTCTACAACGTCTACAGGTCGCGTAGATCGCCGCTGGTGGGGGTGGATGACCCGTGGGGCTGGGGCCGCTCGCTGGAGTGGGCTACCTCGTCACCGCCGCCGCGGCACAACTTCGTCAGCCTGCCGCGGATCAGGTCCGAGAGCCCTGCGTTCGACCTGCACCACCCGGACATCGCGATGTCGGAGTACCCGGACTCCGGTGCACCCCGGGACAACCTGCTCGACGCGGGTGAGGACAAGGGCCGGGTGGAGAACCTGGAGCGCAACCTGAACACCGGCACCGGTGTGGACACGGAGGACAAGGCATGAAGGTCGAAGCCTGGGTCTTCGGCATCCTGACGCTGTTCGTACTGATCGTCACGCCGATCTACTGGATCATGTCCGAGGATCCGACCGGCACCACCGCGCTGGTGATGACGTTCTTCCTGTCGCTGCTGGTGGCGTTCTACCTGAGCGTCACCGGCCGGCGGATGGACACCCGGCCGGAGGATCGCAAGGAAGCCGAGATCGTGGAGGGCGCCGGTGAGCTCGGCTTCTTCCCGCCGTACTCGTGGTGGCCGCTGTGGTGCGCGCTGACCCTGTCGGTGATCGTGCTCGGCCTGGTGTTCGGCTGGTGGCTGTTCATCGTCGGCAGCGGCCTGGGCATCATCGCGCTGTCCGGTTTCGTCTTCGAGTACTACCGCGGGGACCACGCCCACTGAGCTGCTTGAAACCGATCGGTTTTACCGATCGGACGTGATCCTTGTCGCGCCGGCCGTAACGTTTTCGGCCGGCGCGACGTCAACTAAAACGTGTGATCGAACGTCACCAGTACTGCGGGCCTGTGGGGCCTCGCCGTACTGGTGATTTTGTGCAGTGCGCGGGTACGACCGGCCGGGAGGTACCGTTGCCCCGGGCGGCAGATCGTTTCTCAGGGGAGCTCAGGTGTCGAGTAGTTCGGTGCGGAAACACGGCCTTGCCGTGGCGGGGGTTTGCGCGATGCTGCTGGTCGGCACCGCCTGCAGCGACTCGGAAGCGGCGGATCCGGCGCCCTCGGCGAGTACGACGCAGAGCAACTCCACGCCTGGCGCGTCCAGCAGTCCCGGGGGCAGCACGCCCTCGCAGGACCCGGCCGCCGCGAACCTCCAGATCGTCCCGGCCCAGGGTGCCTCCGCGGTCCGTCCGGACAAGCCGGTCACCGTCGCCACCAGTTCCGGAACGATCGAGGACGTCACGCTGAAGGACTCCGACGGCGACAAGGTCGACGGCAGCCTCAACGACCGGAAGTCCCAGTGGACCTCCGAGTCGGGGCTCAAGCCCGGCGAGAAGTACACCCTCTCCGGCACCGCCAAGAGCAGCGACGGCAAGGACGTGCCGATCAGCTCGACCTTCCGGACGCTGGCCGCTGCGAGCAACCTGAAGGCCTCGGTCGCCCCGCTGAACGGCGAGACCGTCGGCGTCGCGATGCCCATCCAGATCTTCTGGAACCACACCGTCAAGGACCGCGCCGCGGTCGAGAAGCGGCTGTCGGTGAAGACTTCGGTCCCGGTCGAGGGCACCTGGCACTGGATGAACAGCCAGCAGGTCAACTACCGCCCGAAGACCTACTGGCCGGCCGGCACCAAGGTGTCCGTCAGCATCGACACCCAGGGCGTCAACGCCGGCGCCAACGTCTGGGGCGCCGCCAGCCGCAAGATCGACTTCACCATCGGCAAGTCCGTCGTCACCAACATCGACGTGGTGCGCCATACGATGACGGTCGCCATCAACGGCAAGGTGGCCCGCACCATCCCGATCACCGCCGGCAAGGACGGCTTCACCACCCGCAGTGGCGTGAAGGTGATCATGGAGAAGTACGCCACCAAGCGGATGGACGCCCGGACCGTCGGCATCAAGCCGGGCGACCCGGAGTACTACGACATCCACGACGTGAAGTGGGCCCAGCGAGTGACGAGCTCCGGCGAGTTCATCCACGGCGCTCCCTGGTCCGGCGGTGCGCAGGGCCGCGAGAACGTCAGCCACGGCTGCGTCGGCATGAGCCTCAAGGACGGCGCCTGGTACTTCTCCCAGACCCTCCGTGGCGACCCGGTCGTCGTCACCGGCACCGCCCGCAAGATGGAGACGGGCAACGGCTGGACCGACTGGAACCAGCCCTGGGCCGCCTACAAGGCCGGCTCAGCCCTCGCCTGACCCACTCCAGGCTCCAGGTCTATGTTTGTGAGATGGCGGATGAGGCGGGGAGTCGCCTGATCGGGCTGGCGGGTGGCCGGGCGGTAGAGGTGTGGGAGGGCGGGGACGCGGACGGCGTACCGGTGGTGTTTCACCATGGGACGCCGTCGGGGCGGCTTCAGGCGCGGCTGGGCGAGGAGGCTGCGCGGCGGTCGGGTGTGCGGCTGGTCTCGTTCAATCGGCCGGGCTATGGGCGTTCGACTGACACGCCGCCGAGCCTCGCCTCCGTCGGCGTCGACACGCTCGCCGTGGCGGATGCCCTGGGCATCGGAGAGTTCGCCGTACTGGGTGCCTCGGGAGGCGGTCCGTACGCGCTGGCCACGGGGCTTGCCGACCAGGTGAGAGTGCGGGCGGTCGGGATCGCAGGTGGGGTCGGCCCGTGGCGACTGGTCGAACCGCCCGACCCTCTGGATCCCGATCTGCCGATTCTCGCCCTCGCGGATGCCGGCGACATCGAGGGCGCGTTGAGGGGCTTCCGGGCGGAGGCGGGCGGAAGGTACGAGAAGCTGCTCGCGCTGCCGGATCCTGCCATGACGGAGGAGTTCTTCGCCGGCATGCCCGAGAACGACGCCGGCTGGCTCACTGCGGAGAACAAGCGGCTCTTCGGCCTGGATCTTCGCGACACCCTGCGGACTCTCGATGGCTACGCCCGCGACAACGTCGCCTGGGGCGGCGAGTGGGACATCGATCCGGCCCGTCTCGAGGTGCCCACCTGGCTCTGGTTCGGAGATCTGGATCTGATGGTGCCGCCGTCGCACGGCCGCTGGTACGCCGAGAGAATCCCGAACTCCACCCTCGTCACCAGGTCTGGTATGGGCCACGGCAGCACGCTCTTCGAGTACTGGGACGACATGCTCACCACCCTCCGAGATCAGCTAGACCGCTGACCGCAGGTGGTGCGCGACAAAGTCACGCCAGTGCGCGATCGCTTCCGGAGGCGTGGTCGCGTGCGACCCCGCGAAGGCCATCAGCTGCTTGTCAGGTGATCCCAGCAGGTCGAACAGCTCGAACTGGCCGGCGCGATCGAAGAGCTCGTCATCCCACTGCACGTGGAAGAGAAGCGGCGTAGTGATCCGTGGCGCATCCCGGGCGAACCGCGGAGCCATGTCCACCCCTGCAGGCATAGCCGACGGCTGCTGCATCCCGTACTTCCCCAGTACTGCGCAGCGCAGCCGGCTGCCCACTGCGGCTGCGAGCGGCAGGCCGAAGCGCGTCCCCATCGACAAGCCCACGTACCCGAGCCGGGAGGCATCGACGGCGTCGAGCTCGCCGAGAGCATCCGCCGTCGCGAGCCAGTCGTCGACCATCCCGTCGGTGATCCTGTCCACCCCGGTGGATGCCATCCGCTGCTGGTAGTCGCTGCTCTCGACTGGCTCGGGCACGCGCTCACCGTGGTACGGGCCATCGATCCCCACGACCGCTAGCTGAGCCTCGCCGGCGAACCACCGCGCCAGACGCAGCTGACGATCGGCCCGCTTGTGTCCGCTGCCCCCATGCCCGAGCAGGACGAGCGGCAGGGCCCGCTCAGGTGCTGCCGGCAACCACAGGATCCCCGGGACGCCAGCCGGATCCGGCGCGCCGCCTGCATCCCGCACCAGCCGGAATGGTCGCTCGGTCACTGCGCCCTCTACAACCGGTTCACCGACCCACTGCAGTTCGCCCACACCGCCTCCTCCGACCACGCGACCCGGCCCGGCGAGCCTATGCCGCGCCCAACGCCGACAGCTGGGCCACCGAGGACGAGACCCGGGCCGAGATCATCGAGTCCTGACTGACAGCACCACCCGCAATCAGCTGAGGTGCTTCTCGAGGGCTGCTGCTAGTTCTTCAGTGTGGGCTGCGGGGAGGGAATGGTGGGTGGCGGTTGGGAGGTGGGTGATGGTGGCTGTGGGGATGAGGGTCTGGACTCGGGTCGCGAGCTGAGTTGGGTTCTGGGACTTGCTGTGGTCGGCGATGACCACAAGGAGGTCTTGGTGGAGGGTCCGGAGGGCCTCGTCGGTGGGGCGCTCGGGGCGGACCAGACGGGGCTTGGGGAACTCGGCGGCCAGGCCGGCTACCTCGAGCCAGGCCGGGTTGATGGGGACGCCCTGGGTTTCCCACCGGAGGAACGACTTGGTGCGCGCGCTGCTGGGTTTGAGGAGGGACGGGAGCGCTCGCAGTACGTAGGAAGTTCGCAGTGGGGTGAAGCAGTCTGTGGGGTCGATCAGGGCGAGCTTGTCGACGCGGTCAGAGGCGTGGAGCGCGTAGCTGAGTGCCAGCCAGGAGCCGTATGAGTGGCCGCACAGGTGGGTCCGGGGGAGTTGCAGGCCGTCGAGTACTGCGGTCAGCCACTGCTGGAGGTCTTCGGGCTTCGTGAGCTTGCGCCCGGAATTCACGCTCAGCCCGGCATCGATGATCAGGTCGATCGCGTAGATCCGATGGTTCTGCCCAAGGTGGTTGGCCTGGCCGAACCACACCGGGGAGGTCGCGCCATGGCCGGCCAGTAGGACCAGGGGAGGGGCATCCGGTGGGCCGCAGGCGTTCACGTGGGTGGAGCCGAACTCGGACTCCAGCGTCAGCGACTCCACCGGGAGCGTCCAGTGGCGGAGGAGTTCGGCGTACGCGGCGCGGAAGGCTGAGTCCATGGTTAGCAGATTACCTCACTGAGTGAGGTAATCTGCAGCCCGTGGATACCCGTGAAGGAGTCACCCCGTCGGACCCCGAGCGCAAGGCGGCGCTCGAGCTGATCCACCAGCTGAGGGAGGTCGTCGTACGGCTGGAGTTGGCCGCGGGGGAGTTCGCACGGAGTACCGGGCTGCATGCGACCGACGTACGGGCGCTGATCAGGCTCCTGGACGCCGAGAGAGCCGGGGTGGAGGCGACGCCCACATGGCTCTCCCAACAGCTTGGAATGACCTCTCAGGCGACCACAGCGGTAATCCACCGCCTGGAGGCCGCCGGCCACCTAGAACGCCGCAGAAGCCCGACAGACGCCCGCAGCACCCACCTAGCCGTCACCGAGTCCGCAGTAGCCCTCGGCTGGGACTTCTTCGGCCCCCTCCTGGACCGCCTGATCGCCGTCACCACCCCCCTCACCCCCACAGCCCGCACCACCATCACCACCTACCTAACCGCCATAACCACCGCCACAGACCCCACCTCCACCTGACCCCCGGAGTACACGCGAAAGGCCCCGGCTTGGTAGCCGGGGCCTCTCGGGTGCTGCTGTGGTTAGTGCTCTACAACCTTGTGGGCTGTGGCGTCGTCTACCTCGACGGTGCCGGTGACGCCTTCGACTGCCTCGTGGTGGTCGTCCTCGTGGGCGGTATGGGCGTGGGCTTCCTCGATCTCGGTGGCCGTGGGCTTCTGGACCGCGTCGGCGAAGTAGAACCGCGACAGGCTCGCGCGGACCTTCTTGAGTGCCCGGTGGGGAGCCCGGACGCCGTTGTCGTCGGTCTCGGGACCGATCTCGAGCGGCAGGGTGCGGTCGTGGGCCGTGAGCGAGTAGGCCTCGTACTTCGAGATCGGGGTGTGCTTCTCGTAGTACTCGCCGTCGGGCGTCCGGACGATGATGCCGGATTCCAGGCCGTGCAGGAGCCGATCGTTGTCGGCGCGCTGCAGCGAGATCGCGACCCGCCGGGTGACCCAGAAGGCGAGCACCGGGCCGATGAAGACCGCGAACCGCAGGAACCAGGTCACGTTGTTCAGCGAGAGCCCGAAGTGGGTGGCGATCAGGTCGTTGCCACCGGCGATCCAGAGCAGGCCGTAGAACGTGATGAACGCTGCGCCGATACCCGTCCGGGTCGGCATGTTGCGCGGCCGGTCGAGCAGGTGGTGCTCGCGCTTGTCGCCGGTGATCCAGCCTTCGATGAACGGATAGAGCGCGACCAGCGTGACGAAGGCGGGCGGTATCAGCAGAGCCGGGATGATCAGGTTCCAGCTGAGCGTGATGCCCCAGAAAGTGGACTCAAACCCCGGCATCAGGCGCACGGAGCCCTCCAGCCAGCCCATGTACCAGTCGGGCTGTGAGCCGGCCGTCACCTCGGCCGGGTTGTACGGACCGTACAGCCAGACCGGGTTGATCTGCAGCAGCGCACCCATCAGGGCGGTGATGCCGAAGACGACGAAGAAGAAGCCACCGGCCTTGGCCATGTAGACCGGCATCAGCGGGTAGCCGACGACGTTCTTCTCGGTCCGGCCGGGGCCGGGGTACTGGGTGTGCTTGTGGTACACGACCAGGAACAGGTGGGCCGTGACCAGGGCCAGGATCAACCCCGGGATGAGCAGCACGTGCACGGTGAAGAACCGGGGGACCATGTCGTCACCTGGGAACTCGCCACCGAAGATGAGGAAGTTCAGCCAGGTACCGATCACCGGTGACGACTGGATCATGCCCTGGGTGATTCGCAGACCGGTGCCGGACAGCAGGTCGTCGGGGAGGCCGTAGCCGATGAAGCCCTCGATGATGCCGAGGAACAGCATCGTGAAGCCGATCACCCAGTTCAGCTCACGCGGCTTGCGGAACGCGCCGGTGAAGAAGATGCGGAGCAGGTGCACCATCATCGCGGCGATGAACAGCACAGCCGCCCAGTGGTGGATCTGCCGCATCAGCAGACCGCCGCGGACGTCGAAGGAGAGGTCCAGCGTCGAGGCGTAGGCCTCGGACATGTGCAGGCCCTTGAGCAGGCTGTACGAGCCCTGGTACTCGACCTCGGCCATCGACGGCTTGAACCAGAAGGTCAGGAAGATGCCGGTGAGGATCAGGATGATGAAGCTGTAGAGCGCGATCTCGCCGAGCATGAAGGACCAGTGGTCGGGGAAGACCTTGCGCAGGTTCTTCTTGCCGATCTTGCCGATGCCGAGGCGATCGTCGGCCCATTTGACCGGTGGGGGGAACTCTTTCGTAGCCACTGGTGTCACCCTCGTTCGAAGAAGCTCGGGCCGACCGGCTCATGGAAGCCGCTCTGCGCGACGATGTAGCCTTCCGCGTCCACTGCCAAGGGTAGCTGGGGCAGCGGACGGGCAGCCGGACCGAAGATGACCTTGGCTCCATCGGCCAGGTCGAAGGTCGACTGGTGGCACGGGCAGAGCACGTGGTGCGTGGTCTGCTCGTACAGCGAGATCGGGCAACCGACGTGGGTGCAGATCTTGGAGTAGCAGAGGATCCCGTCGATGCCCCAGTTCTCCCGGCCGGGAGGCACCTGGATCTCGGCCGGTGGGATCCGGACCATGATCACCGCGGCCTTGGCCTTGGCGTTCTGGTACTCGACCGGGCTGTCCTCCTGCATCGCGGCCAGGTTGGCCGGCGCCCCATTGACCAGCTGGCCGACGACCAGGTCGGCGGGCTTGATCGGGCGCAGCGTGACGTCGTTGACGACTCGGATGCCCGCTGCCCAGATGGTGCCGAAGAGCTTGTTGCCCGGCGCCGGGCCGAGGTCGCGCAGCAGCACGATGGCCGGCAGGCCGAGCAGCGCCATCGCCCCGATCAGGGAGCGGCGGATCAGCTTGCGGCGGGTGAAGCCCGACTCGTCGACCCCGACCTGGAAGGCGTCGATGATCTCGGTCTTCTGCTCCGGTGAGGAGTGCGCCGGATGCCGGTCCTCGGAGATCTCGACGTCGACCATCAGCTTCTTGGCCCACTGGATCGCGCCGGCGCCGATCAGGAACAGCCCGAACCCGAGGCACAGGCCCAGGGTGAGGTTGTTCGCGTTGCCATTCAGCGGACCGACGGTGACTTCGCTTTCGCGGGGGATCGCGAAGTACGCGACGCAGGCAACCACCGCGAGCAGGCCCGCGAGGCTGAACATGGTGGCCACCTGGCGCTCGACCCGGTCGGCCGCCTTCGGGTCGATGTCGGTGATCCGGTTCTCGTGCGGCTCGATGCCCGGGTCCGGGATCGGCTCGGCCACCTGGACCTGACCGTGTTCCTCTTCCGCCGTCACGGCGGGAAGGTTCGGCTTCTCGTCGCTCATTCGGCCCTCACTCCCTTGGCCTTGACGCCCTTGGCGCCGATCCAGACCGCTACGCCCACCAGCAGGCCGATGCCGACCAGCCAGCCCCACAGACCCTCGGAGACCGGGCCGAGCCGGCCGAGGCCGAAGCCACCGGGGTCCTTCTGCTCCTGCAACGCGTTCAGGTACGCGATGATGTCGCGCTTGTCCTCAGGCTGCAGCACCTGGTCGGAGAAGACCGGCATCTGCTGCGGACCGGTGAGCATCGCCTCGTAGATGTGCTTGGGGTCGACACCCATCAGGGACGGGGCGTAGCGGCCGTTCGGCAGCGCACCGCCCTTGCCGGCGAAGTTGTGGCACGCCGTGCAGTTCGTCCGGAACAGCTCGCCACCGCGGGTGACCTGCTCGTCGGTGGCCTTGCTGATGTCGTACGACTCCTCGGCCGGGACGGCCGGGCCCGGGGCCAGCGACGCGACGTACGCGGCCAGCGCCTCGATCTCCGCCGGCGTGTACGACGGGGCCTTCTGCGGCACCTGGGCGCCGGTCTGGGTCGCCGGCATCCGGCCGGTGCCGACCTGGAAGTCGACCGCGGCGGCACCGACGCCGATCAGCGAGGGTCCGGCCATCTTGCCTTCGCCGTTGCCGCCGCCTTCGGCGTTCAGGCCGTGGCAGCTGGCACAGCCGACCGCGAAGAGCTTCTTGCCCTCTTCGATCTGCTGGGACTGGGCCGAGGTGTCCGCCACCGCGTTGTCAGGGGCGAACGCGGCGTACGCGGAGCCCACCGCCAGGAGGCCGAAAAGAAGCACGACGAGGCCGGCTGACCGATGCCGTCGTCGCGCGGAAAGGAAACGCGCCGGTGACAAGGAAAGTCTCTTCTCACTCATTGGAGCAGGTAGATGGTCGCGAACAGGGCGATCCAGACCACGTCGACGAAGTGCCAGTAGTAGGACACGACGATCGCGGAGACGGCCTGTTCGTGGGTGAACTTGCGAGCCATGTACGTCCTGGCGAGGACGAACACGAAAGCGATGAGACCGCCGGTCACGTGCAGACCGTGGAACCCGGTGGTCAGGAAGAAGACCGATCCGTACGGCGACGACGAGATCGTCAGGCCCTCGTGGACCAGGGCGGCGTACTCCGTCACCTGGCCGGCGATGAAGACCGAGCCCATCAGGTAGGTGAGGATGAACCACTCGCGCATGCCCCAGCCGCGGACGTTCGCCACCGAGCCGGACCGCCCGACCTTGCCGTGCTCGGCGGCGAAGACGCCTGCCTGGCAGGTGAACGACGAGGCGACCAGGATGAACGTGTTCACCGAGGCGAACGGGACGTTCAGCATTTCCGTGGACGTCGCCCAGAGCGTTTCCGCCCCAGGTGCCGCCGCGGCGGTCGTTACCGACCGGATCGTGAAGTAGGCCGCGAACAGGGCGGCGAAGAACATCAGTTCGCTCGAGAGCCAGACGATCGTGCCGACACTGACCATGCTGGGACGGTCGTGGTGTCCGTGTTCACGGGACGCTGGGAGCGCGGTTGCAGTGGCCACGCGGTCATTATGTCGGTCCGGGGATCCGACAGCACGCCCACCCCCATGCATGTCGGCTACCAATGCTTTCTAGTGTGGAAGCGTGCTTCCCCTCCACGCCGGACCCGGCGACCAGATCGAACCGTTCACGCCGTCGCGTCTGCTGACCGCGTGGACCTTCGAGCCGGTGTTACTGGCTGTGATCGTGGTCGTCGGAGCCCTCTACCTGTACGGCGTGCACAAGCTCCGCGCGCGGGGTGACAAGTGGTCCCGCGGCAGGACCTTCTCCTTCGTCGGACTGGGTCTCGGCAGCGCGGTGATCGCCACCCAGTCGGCTCTGGGCACCTATGACACCGTGCTTCTGAGCGTGCACATGGCCCAGCACATGATCCTGTCGATGATGACCCCGTTGGCGATGGCGCTCGGCGCGCCGGTGACCCTTGCTCTCCGCACCCTGCCGGGCCGGCCGCGGAACTGGTTGCTCTCCGTGTTGCACTCCCGGTTCGCCAAGGTCATCTGCTTCCCGATGATCGGCTTCACGCTGTTCGTGCTGAGCCCCTGGGCGCTCTACTTCAGCGGCTGGTACGACGCGACGCTGCGCTCGGCGCCGCTGCATGATCTTCTTCACGTCCACTTCATCGCGGTCGGCGCGTTGTTCTTCTGGCCGCTGCTCGGGCTGGATCCGGTCCCCGGCCGGGTGATCTACCCGTTCCGGCTGATGCTGGTCTTCCTGACGCTGCCGTTCCACGCGTTCCTCGGCATCACGATCATGTCCGCGAACAAGCTGATCGCGGAGGACTGGTACACCAGCTTCGGCCGGTCCTGGCCACCCTCGCCCCTGCACGACCAGTACATCGCCGGTGGCTTGCTGTGGGGATCCGGTGACATCGTCGGCCTGGTCTTCTTCGCCGTCCTGTTCGTCCAGTGGGTGAAGCAGTCGCAGCGCGAGGCCCGGCGCGAGGACCGCCGGCTGGACCGGTTGGAGGAGCAGGCGCGCAGAGCCGGGCGGGCTCCCCGGTAGCATTCGCGATGTCCACTCGTCACAGACATACAGCTTGGGATGAATCGATGAGTTCAGAGCGTCCTCTGAAGGTGCTGGTCTACAGCGACGACCGCACCACGCGGGAGTCCGTCCGGCTGTCGCTGGGGAAGCGGCCCGCCGCCGATCTGCCCGAGCTCGAGTACGTCGAGTGCGCCACCGAGCCGGCCGTGATCAAGACCATGGACAAGGGCGACGTCGACCTGGCCATCCTGGACGGCGAGGCTGTCCCGGCCGGTGGACTCGGGATCGCCCGGCAGCTGAAGGACGAGATCTTCCAGTGCCCTCCGGTGCTGGTGATCACCGGTCGTCCGCAGGACGCGTGGCTGGCCACCTGGTCCCGGGCTGAGGCAGCCGTCTCGCACCCGATCGACCCCATCCAGCTGGCCGAGGCCACCGCCGGACTCCTCCGGCAGCGGGTCGCCTCGCTGCCCGCGACCACCTGATCCCGTGACCGGCTTGTCGGGTGACCCGGCGCGCGAGCTGACCTGGTCCCAGGTGCTCAACCCGTTGCTGCGGCACGAAGATCTGGACTCGTCCGCGACCGCGTGGGCGATGAAGCAGATCCTTTCCGGAGCGGCCTCTCCGGCGCAGCTCGCCGGGTTCGTGATCGCGCTGCGTTCCAAGGGCGAGACGGTGAGCGAGGTCGAGGGGCTGGTCGCCACCATGCGCGACTTCGCCACCCGGATCGAGGTTCCCGGCCGCACCCTGGACGTCGTCGGCACCGGAGGTGACCAAGCGCACACCGTCAACATCTCCACGATGTCGGCGATCGTTGCCGCGGGCGCCGGTGCGAAGGTGCTCAAGCACGGCAACCGCGCGGCCTCCTCTGCCTGTGGTGCGGCCGACGTGCTCGAGGAGCTGGGGATTCCGCTCGACCTGCGCGCGGACCAGGTCGCTGCGGTGGGGGAGCTGGCCGGGATCACCTTCTGCTTCGCCCCCGCGTTCCACCCGGCGCTGCGGCATGCCGCCGTACCGCGTCGCGAGCTGGGCGTGCCGACCACCTTCAACTTCCTCGGGCCGTTGGCGAATCCGGGCAATCCCTCCGCGCAGGCGGTTGGCGTGGGGGATGGGCGGATCGCCGGGCTGATGGCCGGAGTACTGGCGCGGCGGGGGATCGACGCGCTGGTGTTCCACGGCGACGACGGGCTGGACGAGCTGACCACGATGACCACGTCGCAGGTGTGGACGGTGGGGCGCGGCCTGGTCGAGGGTCCCGAGACTCTGGATCCGCGAGAACTGGGGATCACCCCGGTTCCGGCGGATGCGCTGCGCGGTGCGGACGCGACGTACAACGCCAAGGTCGTCCGGACGCTGCTGGACGGGGAGTCCGGGGCGGTGCGGGATGTCGTGCTGCTGAACGCGGGCGCCGCACTGGCCGCGCATGACGCGAGCACCGGGCCGCTGGTCGCGCGGATCCGGGCCGGGATGGATCGTGCGGCCGAGGCGATCGACTCCGGCGCCGCCAAGGACGTGCTGGACCGCTGGGTCGCAGCCTGCGTCGAGGTCCGCGGCTAGCAATCGAGGTCCACGGCCGGCGGTCGAGGTCCGTGCCTGCTCTTGCCGAACGTGCAACGGCCCGCCGGTCGGGCGGGCCGTTGTCGTCCAGCTCACTGGCCGATCTTGATCTCGGAGACCTTGGCGCGCCAGATCGGGATCCACTGCGGGGTCGAGCCGGCGATGTCACCGACCGCCACGTCCGCGGTACCGTCGCCGCGGTCGATCACCGCGACCAGGACCGTGGAGAACGTCTCCTTCAGCTTCGGCTGGCTCACCACGACCTTGATGCTGAGCTCGTGGCCCGGGTGACCGTCGACCGTGATCGGCTTGTGCACCGCCTTGCCGATGAACTTCACGTTCTCGTCGTACAGCCGGATGATCGCCCGGGACGCGGCCTGGATCGTCGCCTCCTTCCGGCCGGCCGGGGTGTTCGCGTACGGGATGTTCTTGGCCAGGCCGCCGAACGCGACGTAGTTGCCCCAGCTCGCGGTCTTGCCGTCGTAGTTCCTGTGCACCGTCAACCAGATCGCCGCACCGCCGTACAGGCCGGAGTTCTCGCCGTTGTCCGACCACGCCGAACCCATCAACGGCATCATGTCGTTGTTGGAGGCAACCAAGTTGGAGCCGACCACCTTGCCCATCGGCGGCGGGGTCGGCGTGGGCTTCACGGACGGGCTGATCGTCGTCAACGGCTCGGGCTTGGCCGAGGGCAGGGCGATCGGCGTCACCGCGTTCGCCTTGTCCCAGATCCAGTTCGCGCTCAACCCGGTCGTCAGCAGAGCAGCCGCCACCAGCCCGACCACTCCGATCAACCGAGCCCGCTGCCCCTGATCCCCACCACCACCCCCGCGAACCGCGTGCTCCTCCTCATACGGCCCAGCATCAGTAACCCCATACGGCTGCCCCCCACCGTGCGGCGGCTGCCCATACGCCCCGTACTCCGCCCCGCCGCCAGCGGCCCCGCGCTGCAGAGGTCCACCGAACTCCGGCCCGCCGTGTTGGGGTCCGCCCTGCTGAGGTCCGCCGTGCTGAGGTCGCGCGTACTCCGGCAGCCCATGCTGCTGCACCCCACCTTGCGGCCCGGCTCCAAACGGCTGCCCAGGCTGCCCGTACGGCCCCGGCTGCCCGGCCCACTGCTGCCCGGCCCACTGCTGCCCGGCCCACTGCTGCCCGGCCCACTGCTGCCCGGGCTGGCCTTGCCCGTACGGCTGCGGTGCCTGGGGTCCGCCCGCCTGGGATCGGCCATATGGCTGCTGTCCCTGAGATTGGCCGGCCTGATGCTGCCCGTACGGCTGCGAGCCTTGGCGGCCACCCGCCTGCGGCCCCCCGTGCGGCTGCGGCCCCTGAGGACCACCCACCTGGGGTCGGCCGTAGGGCTGCTGGCCCTGCTGAGCTGCGCCGTGCGATTGACCGCCCTGGGGCTGGCCGTACGGCTGCTGCCCCGGCTGCTGCGGGGCCTGCTGCCATGGACCCGGCGCACCTGGCCCCTGCGGTTGAGTCCCGGGCGCCTGCGGCCGGGGTCCCGGCGGAGGTCCGTCAGCGGCGGGTCCAGGAGCAGCGGATACGTGAGGACCTGGCCCCTGAGCAGCTGGCCCGTGAGTAGCCGGCCCCTGAGCGACTGGTCCCTGAGCAGTTGGTCCCTGGGGAGCGGGCCACTGGGGGGCTTGTGGTTGTTGTGCTTGGGGACCTGGCTCCGCTGGTGGCTGCCTCCTCGGCTGTTGGGCCGCCGGAGCAGGGGTTTCGGGTTGCGGCCACCAACCTTGTTCGGCTGGCTGCGGTGGCTGCTCCTGCTCGAACCACGACTGGCCGGCCGGCTGCTTTCCCGGCTGGTCGCCCGCAGGCTGTGCGTCGGCGACTGGCTGGGCGGAGTGCTGTGGGCGCGGCGGAGGAGGAGGTGGCGGTGCCGGCGCGCGGAACTCGCCGAACAGGGGATCCCCGGAAGACAACGGGTCCTCGCCACCCGACAGGGGGCCCGAAGGCTGGCCCGACAGCGGATCCTGGCCACCTGACAGGAGGCCCGAAGGGTGGTTCGAGCGCGCTTCCGCTGGGCGACTCGACAGAGGGTCCTGAGCGGAGGGTGTTTGGGCGGAGGGGGATTGGGCGGAGGGGGGTGGGGGCTGCGGTTGGTGCGGGGGGGCGCTGTGCCGGGCCGGGGGGCGGGGCGGGTGGGGGTTCTCGTTCTCAGCCAACGTTGATTCCCTTGTAGACCTGGGCCTCGGCCGTCCTCAGATCCGGCCGGTTCACGGGGATGTCACTGATATAGGCGACCGCGGTGCCGTCGCCCAGGTCGAAGACGGCAACGGTCAACGTCAGTACCCGTGATGTCACTTTCGTGGAGTTCACCGTGACGGTCTGCCGGTAGAACCAGCCCGCCTTGCCCGAACGCTTCACCGGGCCGTTCGCGCGCGGCTTGAACGTGACCGGGATGTCGCCGTACATCGAGCTGCGGGCCTGCAGCATCAGGTCCGACGCGGTCGCCTGCGGGTTGCCGTTGAACGGCGTGCCGGTACCGAGCGCGCCGACGAACATGTCCGCGTACCAGTCGTTCTCGCCGTCGAAATTCTCCTGCAACCGGACGTACTGCCCGCTGGAATTGATCAGTTGCGCGATCAGCCGCTTGCGTTCGGACCACGGCTGACCCTGGCGCGGGAAGGAGATCGCCTCGGAGGCGACGCGCGGAACCTCGTGCAGCTTGGGGTTCTTCGACTGGCCGGGCGCGCCGGTGGGCTGGTTGCCGGGCGTCGTCGGAGCGTTGGTGGGCGACGGCGGCGCGGAGGTGGGCGGAGGCGTCGGGTTCGGGCCGGCCGCCTTGTCGTCGCGTTGCGAGAGGAAGAACACACCCGCCGCGACGATCAGTACGAACGCCACGGCCGCCGCGATGATCAGCGGCAGTTTGCTCCCGCCGCCCTTGCCTTCCTTGCCGCCGTTGTCCGGCTCGATCCTTCCAGGCCCGCCGCCCTGCTGAACCGGCCACTGACCGGCCCCACCGGACTGCCACTGCCCGACGCCCTGCTCCTGACCAACGCCCTGCTGCTGACCACCCTGCCACTGCTCGGTTGCGGTCTGGCTTCCACCGCCGGTGAGCCACTGTCCCGCACCAGCCTGGTTGCCCTGCCACAGATCGGCAGTAGCCTGCCCGTCTCCAGAGCCCTGCCACTGGTTCAGGCCGCCCTGCTGCTGCGCAGCAGCCGCCTCCCACTGAGTCGGAGCCACCTGCTGTCCCGCCGACGCAGCCCACTGGTCAGGCGCGGTCTGCTGCTCGGCGAAGGCTTGCCACTGGTTGGGCGCGGTCTGCTGGTCGCCGGAGGCTTGCCACTGGTTGGCGGCGGTCTGGTGCTGGTCGGCCGAGACCTCCCACTGGTTGGGCGCGGTCTGCTGGTCGCCGGAGGCTTGCCACTGGTTCGGCGCGGGCTGCTGGTCGGCCGCGACCTCCCATTGGTTGGGAGTTGGCTGCCACGGGGGCGGTGGAGTTTGCAGGTCGCCGTGGTCCGGAACCGCCTGCTCGTCAGGCAAGCCCCAGGTATTGACTGCGGTCTGCTCCTCGTCGGGGACGCCCTGGGTGTTCGCGGCAGTCGTCTGCTCGCCGGGCAGTCCCCAGGTAGTGGCGGCGGTCGTCTGCTGCTCGTCTGGGAGACCCCAGGTGTTGGCTGCCTGCGTCGGCTCCTCGCTCACAGGCTGGCTGGGCTGCTGCGTCCAGCTTGTAGGTCCCCAGCCTTCCGCCTGCGGGGCGGCGCTGATCGGCTCCGTCCAGGAGTTCTCTTGCTCGTCCTTACCCTGAGCCCCTGCATCCGATCCAGCAGCACCAGCGTCAGCGAGCTTGAGGGTCCAGCCAGTCTGAACAGGCTCCGTGTCGGGCCTAGTGACCGGCTCCGGAGCGGTGTCAGGCTCGTCCGGTGCAGGCTGCTGGGTCCAGTGGTTCGCGGCCGACGGGATGGTGGCCGGCTCCATCCAGGTCGACTTCGCCTTCTCCGCGGCACTGATCGCGGCAGCCTCGGGTTCCGACTCAGCCGCGTCCGGAGTGACGTCTTCCTTCTCGGTCTTGTTGGTCCACTGGGTCCCGTTCCACCACCGCAGGGTGTTCGGCTGTCCGGTGGGATCCGGATACCAGCCGACCGGAGGGTTGCTCATGCGTTCACCGTAACTTCAGCGCGTGTCAGTCAGGCCTTCGAATCCGGCCTTCAGACACCCTCGTCCTGACCGAGGCTGAAGGCCGCCTCGAGGTCGTGCGTGGAGTAGGCGCGGAAGGCGATGTGGGTCTCGGTGCTGACCACTCCCGGCACGCGGTTCACGTGGTCGGGAATCACCCGGGCGAGGTCGTCGTGGTGGGCCACCCGGACCATCGCGATCAGGTCGAGCGCGCCAGTCACGGAGTACACCTCGCTGACGCCGTCGATCGCCGCCACCTGTTCGGCGACCTCCGGGATGCGTGCGACGTCGGCCTTGATGAACACGATCGCGGTGACCATGTCGTCCTCTCCTCGAATAGCAGCGCCTACCGCGCTGAAGCATAGTGCCGGGCCGGGCCTGACGAGTCAGCTGGCGCGGGTGGCTCCGAGCGGCCGGAGCCGGCGGCGGCGTTCGCTGGGGGCCCGGTGGTCCTCGGACGCGTGCGCGTTGTCCAAGCGGCTGATGTGGCGGCCTGCTCCGCTCACCGGGCAGGTCCAGGTGCCGTCCATCTCGACCAGCCGGATGCCGGGAGAGTCGAGCCAACGGAGGACCAGGTCGATCTCCTCCGGCGACGCGGACGCAACCGGTCCGATTCCGGGCAGAACCGTCTCGGCGGACGCTCGCAGCATCTCCAGGTACCTGCGGGGATCCGTCCCGCGTGGGCTGATCCCGGCCGCGGCGAGCCGGCCGCGCCGGATCACGTGCAACTCCCAGCCGCCGTCTTCGGTCCGCCGGGCGGCACAGATCTCCGCACACCCGGTGACCGAGGCCATCCGCTGCATCTTCGCGCTGCTCCGGACGAAGGCGCTCAGCCGATCACGATGTACCGCGGCGTCCTCGAACCGCTCGTCCGCGGACAACAGGTCGATCCGCCGGTCCAGTGCCTTGACCACCGGCGCCGGATCCACCGTCAGCGCCGATCGCAGCGCGGTGACGAATTCGCCGTAGGTCTCCGGGGCGATCCGCCCGTCGCAGGGCGCGACGCACTTGCCCATCTCGGCGAGCACGCAGGGCGACAGCCGCGGCGTACGCGACATCCGGCCTGTGCACTGCCGGATCGGGAAAGCCTCGTGCAGCGCGGCCATCGCCCGCTCCGCCGTCTTGCGCGAGGTGAAGGGCCCGAGGTATCCCGCGTCGTCGTCGCGGACCTGTTTCACCAGCGAGAGCCGTGGAAAGGGCTCGACCGTGACCTTCAACCAGTGCTGGCGTTCGGGGAACTTGGAGCGCCGGTTGTACCGCGGTTTGTGCTCGGCGATCAGCCGGAGCTCCCGGACCTCGGCCTCCAGCGACGTGCCGCACTCGATGCCACGGACGCCGGACGCGATGCCGATCATCTCGCCGATCCGGGTGCGGGTCTCGGAGGCGGTGAAGTACGACCGGACCCGGTTCCGCAGGTCCTTCGACTTGCCGACGTAGAGCACTTCGCCCCGGTCGTCGGTGAACAGGTAGACGCCAGGTGCATGAGGCAACGACTCGGCGAGATGCCGCTTCGCCCGCACCTGCGGGGCGACCCGAGACGAGTACGTCTGCAGGTCCTCCAGCGTCTGCACCCCGAGGGATCCGACCCGCTCGAAAAGCCCGTGCAGTACGTCGACCGTGGCGCGCGCGTCGGACAACGCGCGGTGGTTCGGCGTCGTCGTGGTGCGGAACAACTTCGCCAGTGTGCCGAGCTTGCAGTTCGGCGTCTCGTCCGGGGTCAGCACCCGGCGGGCCAGCAGCGCGGTGTCGACGACGGCGAAGTCGGGCCAGTCGTAACCGTGCACCTGGCTGTCGTGCTTGAGGAATCCCACGTCGAAGGGGGCGTTGTGCGCCACCAGCACGCAGCCGCGGGCGAACTCGAGGAAGGCCGGCAGCACCGAGTCGATCCGGGGTGACGAGGCAACCATCCGGTCGGTGATCCCGGTCAGCACGGCGATGAACGGCGGGATCGGCTCGGCCGGATTCACCAGGGTCTGGAACTCGCCGAGCAGTTCGCCGCCGCGCACCTTGACCGCGCCGATCTCGGTGATGCCGGAATCGCCGGGCGCGCCGCCGGTGGTCTCGAGGTCCACGACGCAGAAGGTGACATCGCGCAGCGGCGTACCGAGGTCGTCGAAACTCGGCTGCACGCCGCGGATCGGCGTCACCGGCCCGGACGCCGGGGCAGCGGCGGGATCCGGCAATGAACTGCTCATGCCGACGACGCTAGAAGCCCGCACCGACAATTCGTGGCTGACACGCGGTCGCCGGCGTCCCGCCCACGCTGAAACAACATGGCTAACGGGGCGCTACCGACTAGTCTCTGTGTATGCGTACACAAGCGATCACCGCGAATCCGGGCCCCGCGCCCGTTCGTTGTGGTCTGCGTCACTGGCTGAGCCAGACCACCGTTCCGGCCGGACTGCGGACCGGTGACTGAGGCAGGCACCGCCGCCGGCTCTGCTGCTACCACTTTGCCCGAACCCGTGCGGCAAAGAGTTCTGAACCTGGCCGCCCAGGCTCTGGGGCAGCTGCCCGCGACCGACATCCCAGCCCCACTGCGGCGGTTCGCCAGCTTCGCGCCCGGCAAGCGCGCGAAGCTCTCGGCGTCGGTGCTCGGCCCGATCCTGGACACCGACGAGCACTTCCGCCGCCTGGTCGCCTTCGAGGTACGCCGGGAGCACCCCGAGCTCGGTGACGCCGTCGCCGAGGGAGTGCCGGTGCCCGCCGCGGAACCGACCGAGGTGGCCGCGCTGGCCTACCTCCTCCGGCCCGAGGAGTGGGAGCAGCGGGTCGCCGACGCGGCCCAGTTGCCGCCCGAGAAGCCGCGGGTGGACGACGAGGCCCTCGGGCGCCTGACGGATCAGCTTGATCAGGCCCGCACCGAGACCCGCCAGGTGCGCGAACGCCTGCGCGAGCAGGTCTCCGAGCTCAAGGCCGAGAACGTCACCCTCCGGCGCAAGCTGAACGAGGCCCGCCAGCGGATCGCCGGCCTGCAGACCGATCTCGAGAAGCGCACCGTCGAGGCGGAGACCGCCGACGAACGTGTCGACGCCGCCCGCGCCGAGGTCGAACGCGAGCTGCGCAAGCTCCGCGCCCGCATCACCGAGCTGGAGGCGGTCGAGCACGCGGCACGTCGTACTGCGGGGCAGGAGCGCGAGCTGGCGTCCACGAGGACAAGGCTGCTGCTGGATACGTTGGTCGAGGCAGCGGGAGGACTCCGTCGCGAACTGGCTCTGCCGCCCGGGGGAGAGCTGCGCCCAGCCGACACCGTCGCCGGGGTCGAACCGTCCGCCGCGCCGATCGGGCGGTCCGCGCCGGACGACGATCCGGCCTTGTTCGACGAGCTGCTCGCGCTGCCGCAGGTGCACCTGATCATCGACGGCTACAACGTCACCAAGACCGCCTGGCCGAACTCCCCGCTGCACTCCCAGCGGCAGCGGCTCGTCACCGCACTCGGCGCGTTGGTGGCGCAGCGGCGGATCGAGGTGACAGTGGTGTTCGACGGGGCTGAGCTGTCCGGTCCGGTCCAGCTGAACCCGCCGCGCGGTGTCCGGGTCCGGTTCAGCCCGGCCGGCGTGATCGCCGATGAGGTGATCCGGCAACTTGTCCGCGCGGAGCCCCCGGGCCGTCCGGTGGTGGTCGTCTCCACCGACCGCGAAGTTGCCGAGAGCATCATCGCGATGGGTGGCCGGGCGCTGTCCGCGGCCAGCCTGATCGCCCGCATCGCCCGCGCCTGAACGGTACTGCGGTCCGCGGCGCGGCGGCTCGCCGTACGGGGTCGGTGACGCATGGCCGGCGGAAACTGTCGGTGGGGGTCTCTAGCGTCCTTCTCAGCCGGATGCAAGTCCGGGTGCTTCCCCACTTGGAGGACGTTGTGCTGATCGACTGCGACGCGTGTGTGATGAGAGGGCCGGGCTGCCCGGACTGCGTGGTCAGCGTGGTGCTCGGGATGCCGCCCGAGCAGAGTTCGCTGCGGGTCGACGACGAGGAGCTGGCCGCGCTCGACGTATTGGCCCAGTCCGGTCTGGTGCCGCCGCTGCGGCTGGTGCACGCGGTCAGCAGTGTCGAGCCGAACACAGCTGGTGAAGGCGAGACCGCGGCCGACGCGGTCTGATCCCGACGGCTGCAAGGCCTTTCCCGACGTTAAGTTTGGATCAAACCAGAGGGGCGGATTGCACCGGTCACGAATCGGTTACTACTGTTACCTCTCGTTGCCGCAGAGCGCCGGTTGACCAGACCGGCCGGGCAACACCGATTCATGCCGAGGTGTGACCCGCCGGGCGTGCAGGAGTACCTGGTACTCCGGGCACCGCCGGGCGAGTTGACGGGGACGGCGTCGAACAGAGGAAGGGACCGACCGGGCTGTGTCCATCGGCCGCACGAACCGCTTCAAAGGGATTGCCCTCGCCGCCATCACCACCACCGCCGTTGCGACGGGGGTGATTTTCATCCAGGCATCCGCGGACGCGGACCCCAAGCCGACGCTGCCTCAGGCGAAGGCCCAGGTCCAGGACCTGCAGCACAAGGCCGAGACCGCCGGTGAGGCGGCCAACGACCTGCGCGGCAAGATCCAGGCATCCACCGCCCGGGTGAACGCGCTGAAGGCCGGCATAGCCAAGCAGCAGTCCCAGGTGGACGTGGTGAAGCGGCAGATCGGCTCCCTCGCGGTGGCCGGCTACCAGACCTCCGGGATGGCGACGACGGCGCAGTTGCTGCTGTCGACGAACCCCGACCAGTTCCTCAGCCAGGCCTCCACCGCGCAGGCCTTCGCCGGCCAGCAGAACTCGGCGCTCCGCCGCTTCCAGGCCGCCCAGGGCAAGCTCACCGACCTGCAGGCCAGCGAGCAGACCGAACTCGCCGCGCTGCAGTCCGTGCAGGCCCAGCAGAACGCGCTGAAGAAGCAGATCCAGACGAACCTCGACGCCGCCGAGAAGGTCCTCGACAAGTTGACTGACGCCGAGCGGGCGAAGATCGAGGCCGAGAACGAGAAGGAAGCGCAGGACGCCCGGGACGAGCGCCCGAGCCGCGACGGCGACCGGACGGACAACCTGCCGGTGCCGGCCAACGGCCGCGCGGGCACCGCGGTCCAGGCCGCGATGGCCCAGCTGGGTGACAGCTACGTCTGGGGCGCCGACGGACCCGACTCGTTCGACTGCTCCGGCCTGATGATGTACGCCTGGGGCAAGGCGGGCGTCTCGCTGTCGCACTCCTCCAGTGCGCAGGCCAGCGAGGGCCGCCGGGTCAGCAAGGGCGATCTGATGCCCGGCGACCTGGTGTTCTACTACTCGCCGATCAGCCACGTCGGGATGTACATCGGCAACGGCCGGATCGTGCACGCGAGTCGCCCGGGCAAGCCGGTCAAGACCGACCCGATCGACCTGATGCCGTACAACACCGCGGTCCGCCCGGGCTGAAGCACGCCCGCTCAGACCTGCTCGACGGCTCCGGGGATCCTTTCCCCGGAGCCGAGTCGTTTCCCCCGCCAACCTGTGTTTGACTTGTCTGAGGAGGCACCTGACGTGACTCCCCTGACTGGGGCAGGTGAGCAGCGAGGGGCCGAGGTGATCGACGAGCAGAGCGGCGCGCGAGCTCAGTCCCCGGTGGATGGTTTCCCGGAGCAGGCCTCGCCGTCCGAGCAGACCACGATCCAGATCCCCGCCCAGCATGCCGCGGCGGACGCCCCCAAGCGGCCGCCGACGTTCGAGGCGCTCGGCACCTGGACGCTCGCTCACGGCACGCTGCTCCGTCGGGTGGCCCTGGGCGTCGCGATCAGCGTGGTCGCTGTCACCGGGTACGTAGGTCTGCAAAAGCTCGCCGACGCGCCCGCCGAGCCGGGTGCCCCGGGCAACACCGCTCAGCCGCAGACGTCCTCGACCCCGGACGAGGCCGCCGAGGGAGTACGCCGGGCCGCGGCCGGCCAGCCGGTGCTGCAGAAGATGGCGGACGCGGTCCTGAACGAGAGCCGCGGCAGCTTCCTCAGCACCGTCGACCCGGAGGCGAAGGCGTTCGACGAGCAGGCCCGCACCATCTACACGAACCTCGGCAAGTTGCCGTTGGCCACGTTCCAGCTGCGCTACGTGAGCGACGACACGGGCGCGCTGGCGCCGGACCGGCAGGCGGAGCTGGGTGGCACCGAGTCCTGGCTCGCCCAGGTCGAGGTGTCCTGGCAGCTCACCGGCTACGACACCAAGCCGGCCCGGGAGACCCTGCCCGTGACCTTCGTCACCCGCGACGGTACGACGTACACGGCGTCCTTCTCCGAGCGGTTCGTGGCGGGGCAGCGGCGGCCGATCTGGGCGCTGGGCAGCATCGACGTGGCCGAGGGCGACGACAGCCTGGTGATCAGCCTCGACTCGCAGAAGGACGCGGACGACTACGCGGTGGTCGCCGATCGCGCGGTCGACTCGGTCAGCAGGGTGTGGGGCAAGAACTGGAAGCAGAAGGCGGTCGTCTACCTGCCCGCCAAGCAGTCCGAGATGGAGTACGTGCTCGGCGCCCAGCCGAACACCTACACCCAGATCGCCGCGGTCACGATGGCCGAGCTGGACAGCCCGCAGGTAGGGGCGCCGGTGCGGATCGTGGCCAACCCGAAGCTGTTCGAGGAGCTCGGCAAGCAGGGCCGCCGGATCGTCCTGACGCACGAGACCACGCACGTCGCGTCGACCGCTACCGCCTCGCCGGTACCGTTGTGGCTGGCCGAGGGTTTCGCCGACTACGTCGCCTTCACCGCCGTGTCCGTGCAGGACGAATCGGCGGCGAAGGAGCTGTTCAAGGCGGTCCGCGCGGGCAAGGTGCCGAGGACGCTGCCCCCGCCGGAGGCGTTCGCAGCGTCGTCGGCGGACCTGCCCCAGGCCTACGAGTCGGCCTGGCTGGCCTGCCGGCTGATCAGCGAGCGGGAGGGGCAGAGCAAGTTGGTGAAGTTCTACCGGGCCGTGCACGCGTCCAAGAGTCCGACCGGTCTGGCCGACGCCTTCCGGACCGTGCTCGGCACCACCGAGGCGGAGTTCACCGCCGACTGGCAGAAGTACCTCAAGAGGCTCGCCGGTGTCTGAGCGGGCCGAGAAGTGGGCGCCCCGGGGTGCCGCTCTCGTGCTCGCCGCCGCGCTGGTCGTCGTCATCGTCACCACGACGCCGTGGCACCTGATCGACCTGCCGAAACCGGACCCGGCGCTGGACTTCACCGCGGCCGAGATCGCCCGGCAGGAGCAGTTCCGGCGCGAGTTGTTGCCGTGGTCAACGACCTCCTGGGTGTTGTCGCTGCTGGTCCCGCTGGTGATCGGCTTCAGCCCGCTCGGCCGGCGCATGTACGACGCGATCAAGCTGCGCCGCTGGTACCTCGCCGTCCCGGTGCTGGTGGCCGGGATCGGGCTGCTGACGAGCGTGATCACCTTGCCGACGGACATCATGGCCGAGCGGGTCACCCGGAAGTACGGGCTCTCCACCGAGGCGTGGGACCTGTGGCTGCGGGACCGGCTGGTGAACTGGGTGCTGACGTCGGTCGCGCTGATCGCTGTGGCCGTCGGGTTGATCGCCTTGGCGAAGAAATGGCGGACGTGGTGGTGGGTGCCGGCGGCGATCGCCGCGGCGGTGCTGGTGCTCGGCGTCTCGTTCGCCTACCCGGTGCTGGTCGAGCCACGATTCAATGACTTCACCTCCATGGCGCCCGGTCCGCAGCGCGACGAGTTCATGCAGCTCGCCCGCGAGGACGGGGTGCCGGTCAAGGACGTCCTCGTCGCGGACGCCTCCAAGCGGACGACCACGTTGAACGCCTACGTCTCAGGATTCGGCTCGACCCGCCGGCTCGTCGTTTACGACACGTTGCTGAAGACCGCGCCACCCGGCCAGGTCCGGCTCGTGGTCGCGCACGAGCTGGGCCATGCCGCTGAGAACGATGTCCTGCACGGCACGCTGATCGGAGCACTGGGCGCCGCCTTCGCCGTCGTCCTGCTGAAGTTGTTGCTCGGCGCCCGGATGGCCGATCCGCGCCGGACCGCGTTGCTGCTCGCGCTGATCGTGGCCGGGACCTTCCTGGCATCACCGGTGCAGAACCTGGTCAGCCGCAAGATCGAGGCCCGCGCGGACTACCACTCGCTGCGGCTGACGAACGACCCGACGACCTTCGTCGCGATGCAGCATCAGCTGGCGGTGACGAACCTCTCCGGCCTGACGCCGAGCCGCTGGCGGTACTGGTTGTTCGCGACCCATCCGACGACACCCGAGCGGATCGCGATGGGCCGGGCCTGGGCCGAGGCCCACGGCCAGACGATCCCGCCGCTGGTCCCACGATGACCGTCCTGGTCGTCACGAACGACTTCCCGCCCCGCCAGGGCGGCATCGAGACGTTCGTGCGCTCCCTGTGCGACGAACTCCCCGACGACCTGGTGGTGCTGACCGCCCGGATGCCCGGCGACGCGCAGTACGACGCGGGGTTGTCCTTCCCGGTCGAACGCGACCGTACGACGATGCTCCTGCCGACGCCCCGCGTCACCCGGTACGCCGTACAGGTGATGAGGCGGTACGGCGCTGACCGGGTGGTCTTCGGTGCGGCCGCGCCGCTCGGGCTGATGGGTCCCGCCCTGCGCAAGGCGGGAGCAAGGCGGATCGTCGCACTGACGCACGGGCACGAGACGTGGTGGGCCGGAACTCCGGGAGCACGCCAGGCGCTGCGGCGGATCGGCGACGCGGCGGACACGATGACGACGGTGTCCTCGTGGTGCGCGGAGCAGATCGCGCCGGCCCTGTCGACGGCCGCGGCCGAGCGCATGCGGCGGCTCACACCAGGGGTCGACACGTCGCGGTTCTTCCCGGACTGCGGGGGAGAGCAGGTGCGCAAGGGCCTCGGGCTCGAAGGCGTGCCACTGGTGGCGTGCGTGTCGCGGCTGGTCGCGCGCAAGGGGCAGGACACCTTGATCCGGGCCTGGCCGCAGGTGCTCGCCGCCGTCCCCCACGCGGTTCTGCTGATCGTGGGCGGCGGACCGGATCGCGATCGGCTCGAACGACTCGCCGCAGACGTCGGTGTCGCCCGGTCGGTCCACTTCACCGGCGCCATGCCGTGGGAGGAGATCCCGCCGTACGTCGATGCGGCGGACGTGTTCGCGATGCCCTGCAGGACAAGGCGATTCGGCCTGGAGCCGGAGGCGCTCGGCATCGTCACACTGGAGGCCTCCGCGACGGGGAAGCCGGTGGTGGTGGGCGATTCCGGCGGGGCCGGCGACACCGTGCGCCACGGTGAGACGGGGTACCTGGTCGATCCCTACAACCCGGTCGCGACCGCAGTACGACTGGTCGAGCTGCTGACGGATCCCGACAAGGCTCGGGCGATGGGCGCGGCGGGACGGGCCTGGGTCAGCGAGGAGTGGACCTGGTCGCGGTCCGGCGCGGTGTTGCGAGCACTGCTGGACATCCGCTGACCGGGTGCCTGAAATGGCCGTGACAGATCATGTACTGTTGATGACATGCATCAGATGTCCCGACTTGCAGCAGCCGTACGAGCTTTCCGCTCTCCGGCTGCCGCTGCCTGACATCTTCTTCTCCCACACCGGCGACCGGAAACGGTCCGCCGGTGTTTTGCTGTTCAGCCTGGCCAGCGGTCCCTTTCCGGTCCACCCCCGAAAGGACCACTCCCATGAGCCTCGACAAGACCTTCATCGACTTCTTCGTCCAGCGCGGTCACATCCCGACCACGGGATCCTCGCTGATCCCACGACCTGGCGACCCCGTTCTCTTCACCACCTCGGGCATGCATCCGCTGACGCCCTATCTGGAGGGCGAACCCCATCCACTCGGCCGCCGGCTGGTCGGGGTGCAGCGATGCCTGCGCACCACCGATCTCGACGAGGTCGGTGATCCGACCCACCTGACCGTGTTCGAGATGCTCGGGTCCTGGTCGCTGGGCGACTACGGCAGCGAGCAGACCCTGCGGTGGGGGTTCGAGCTGCTCCGCGACGGGTTCGGCATCGACCCGGGCCGGATGTACGTCACCGTCTTCGGTGGTGACGACCAGGTCGAGCTGGACCAGGAGTCGCTGCGCACCTGGCAGTCCCTCGGCGTCCCGGTCGAGCTGACCACCGACGACAACTGGTGGTCCAACGGCCCGACCGGACCGTGCGGCCCGGACTCGGAGATCTTCCTGTGGACCGGCGACGGCTCACCGGAGGGCACACCGACCACCGACGACCGCTGGGTCGAGGTGTGGAACCACGTGATGATGCGCTACCGCCGGTACGACGACGGTTCGCTGGAACCCCTGCAGCAGCGCAACATCGACACCGGCCTCGGCCTCGAGCGGCTGAGCATGCTGCTCGAGGGCAAGAAGTCCGTCTACGAGACCGAGCTGTTCGAGCCGTGGATGCGGATCATCCCCGAGCTGTGGAAGCTGGACGAGGAGTCCGAGCGGATCGTGATCGACCACCTCCGCTCGAGCATGGTCATCATCGGCGACGGCGTTCACCCGTCGAACACCGGTCGCGGCTACGTGCTGCGCCGGCTGATCCGCCGGGTGCTGACCCTGCTGTGGCGGACCGACGACTCGAGGACGCTGTCGGACCTGCCGCTGGAGCTGTTCGAGCACACGCTGCACCACTTTCACCAGGGTGAGGTCGTCACGCTGGTGCGGCGGATGCTGATCGACGAGGAGATCCGGTTCACCAACCTGCTCGAACGGGGCCGGCGGATCCTCAGCCACGAACGCTTCCAGAAGACGCTCGACCAGAACGACTTCGAGTACCTGCACGAGACCCACGGCCTCCCGCGCGAGCTCGTCCTGTCGCTGGTCGGCTAACCCCAGAGGGCGAGTTCGCCGGCTCGCGGGTTCTCCAGCACCCGGGACTCCGGATGTCCGAACGTCATCACCGGCCGGGCGGTCGCGTCGTACTGCGACCAGCCCGGGCTCCCGGTGGTCACGAAGCTCACCCAGGCGGCGTGCATCCGATCGGCCAGTTCCTGCGGCGGATCCGGCTGGAACAGCGGGGACGTCGCCGTACCGAGGGTGTCGAACACGAACGGCAGCTCCAGCGCGTGGCACGAGCCCAGCCCGGCGAGCGGCGACCGCCAGCAGAACTCGTACCGGTACGTCGCCGTGTGGGAGCACCGGGAGCCCTGTGCCTCCCGGTGTTCAGACGTTCAGGTTGAGGAACTCGGGCCCGAGCTCGATCGGGTTGGTCAGCAGCACGTCCATCGGCGGCTCGTACGGCGGTTGCGGCGCCGTCGGCCCGAGCGCGGTCGCCTCCCGTACTCCGTCCCAGGGCTTCACCGGCGCGGGGGGGGGGGGGGGGGGGGCCCCCCCCCCCCCCCGGCCCCCGGGAACCCCCCCAAAGGGGATCCCGGGGAACCCGGTGAACCCAAACAAACACCGGCCAAGAAGCAGTACACCCCGCGTCAA
>NZ_SLWM01000002.1:0-500050 GCF_004342085.1 Kribbella orskensis | reverse complement strand
TCCGCCCCCCCCGCCCCCCCCCCCCCCCCCCCCCCCCCCCCCCCCCCCCCCCCCCCCCCCCCCCCCCCCCCCCCCCCCCCCCCCCCCCCCCCCCTCGAACGCGGCCGGTCCGACGGGATCCCCCGCATAGGGGATCCCGAGGAACGCGGTGATCCCTTCGATCGTCCGGCCTCTCAGCTGTCCACCCGACGTCACCGCGATCGGATCCATGCGCCTATCTTCAGATGCCGGCGGTGTCCAGGTCGAGGTCGCGCGCCGAGGGATCGGCGTCCGGGATTTCCGGCGGCGCCACCTTGCCGACCGAGGACTGGGCCACGAAGGCGCCGAGCAGCACGATCACGCCGCCGATCACCTGGTTCGTCGAGAGTGTCTCGTTCAGCAGGATCCAGGCGAACAGGCTCGCCGCCACGACCTCGACGTACGCGACCGCTCCACCGATCGCGGCGGAGAGCCGCTGTACTGCGGCCGCTCCGGCCAGGTAGGCGACCACGGTGCTGATCACGATCAGCCAGGCGGCGAACATCCAGCCCGGCGCGGACCGCTCGCCGATCGCGATCGTGTCCGTCAGCGCGTTCCACGGGATCGCCCAGGGGGCTGATACCGCCGTCAGCACGACCGCCCCGACCACGCTGCCCGCCGCCGTCATCACGAGCGGGTCGGCAACGCCGGTGAGCTTGTCAATCAGGATGAAGTACGTCGCCTGGCATGCCGCCGCGCCGAGGCCCGCGAGCAGCCCGATCAGGTCGAGTTGCAGGCCTGACCAGATCTCGACCACGGTCGCCAGCCCGACCAGCGCAATTGCCACCCCCAGCGCGGCCGATCGCGGCACGGCGACCTTGCGCCCGAACTTGAGCCAGGCGACCACGAGGACCGGTCCAGAGAACTCCAGCAGGATCGCCACGCCGACGGGGAGCCGGCTCGCGGCGATGAAGAACAGCGTCTGGCAGCCGGCGATCCCGGTGAGTCCGTAGAGCACGAGCTGCGGCCATGAGGCGCGGGCCGCACGCAGGCCGGCGCTGCCACGGAAGATCAGCACGAGCGGGACGAGCAGGGCGGCGGCACCGAGGATCCGGATCCAGGCCGCCTGCTCGGGCGAGATCCCGGCCCCGATCAGCGCCTTCGCGAACGGACCCGATCCACCGAACGTGATCGCCGAGAACACCGCGAATCCGAGCCCGACGGACTTGGTCCGGGCGGCGTCCTGCTCTCCCTGCGTGTACATGGGCATAACGCTCTCACACTGATTACAACGGCGTCGATAGGGATATGTCAGTAGATGGACAGCCGGGTGCTCCCTATCGGAATGACTTCCCTGGTCGGTTGGGTGATCAGAGCACGTTGATGGCGCGGGCGGCGACGATGGCGATGGTGAGCAGGGAGATCGCGGACTGGATGCCCATCAGGGTCTTCAACCGGGCGGTGAGGGGCATCGTGTCGGTGGGGCTGAAGGCGGTCGCGGCGGTGAAGGCGACGAAGAGGTAGTCGGTGAAGCCGGGGATCCAGCCCTGCCAGCCGGGGATGTCGACGGTCATCTGCGGGAAGAGCAGGTCCGGCCGTTCCTCCTGGTGCTCGTGCTCGGGCATCCGCGCGAACGGGCCGCCGCGGTCGACCTCCCAGTACCAGACCGCGAAGGCGACCACGTTCGTCACCCAGATCAGCAGCGCCGACTTCACCAGCACCTTGCCGTCGGACGCGTCGCCTTCGCTCAGCAGCAGGATCAGCCCGGTCAGGTAGACCGCGTTGACCAGCACGAGCACGGCGAGCAACGCCAGTTCGATCCATCGCAGCCAGGGCTCGTCCCGCTTCAGATGGAAGGGGTTCGTCCATACCAGCGGCAGCAGCAGCAGTGCTCCGAGGGTGGGCATGATCCACCGCGGCGCGTCCATGATCTGCGCGGGTACGGCGACCTGCAGCGCGAGGACGACGATCACCGCCAACGACGCCGGCCACCTACGGGTATGCCTGGTGCTCGGCGCTGCCACTTTGGTCACCCCAGCATTCTCACCCGACCGAGGCATCTACGACCGCCTGCCCGACGTCCGTACGGCGATAATGGACCTGGTGACCCGTACGGCGACGCGTGGCGAGCCCTGCTCCGTGCAGCGCGGCGAGGTGCTCCGCGACAGTCGCCAACGCCAGCCCGTACTGCGCTGCGAGGGCGCTCGTCGTGGCGGGTGGATCCAACGCGACAAGCAGCGTCGCACGGGTCCGCCCGAGCAACCGAGCAAGGGGATCGGGCGGCGCGGGTGCGTCGGACCAGAGCCGGGCAGCCCCGCGAGCGGGGTACACCAAGGTCGGTTGATAGCCAGGGTCGACGACCAGGACGAGGAACGGCCAGGCGAACACGCCGGGCACGAGGAGCAACCCTTGGCCGGTCAGCTCGCGATCCTGCCCGCGGTACCGCGAGGCGATCAGGCGGTCGTCCGCCCAGCTCAGCGTCGGGTGGAGATCGTCGAACAGCTTCGCCAGCCCGCCGGAGGTGAGTTGTTCGCCGCGATAGGCGATGTCGTCCTCGAGAACCCGGCTGATCAGCGGCCAGTCCGGCTGGATCAGCGTGGTCCAGGCGCTCTCGATCTCGTCCGCCATCCGCTCGCGCGTGCCGGCCGGATCGGCGAGCATCCGGTTGATCTCGGGGGCTGCCGGGTTGTTCAGCTCGTCCCGCGAGCGGATCAGTTCCGCCCGGACCAGCTCCAACGGAGTACTGCGAACCCGGGCGATCTCGGTCGCGAACCTGGCTCGCGAGGCCTTCGGCGGTGGCGTCAGGAAGTCCGGCGTGAAGCCGACGCGCGGCTGGACCGCCCGGAGCATCCGCAGATCCAGCCCGGCGGCCGCCTCGGTCTTGGCCGCGATCCAGGGGGAGTAGAGCGGGCGGTGCTTGTGGCCGTGCAGAACCCGCACCGCGGACATCGTCTCCCACAGCGGCGACAGGCCGAACCGGCAGCGCAACGCGTCGGCCTGGGTGAACCGCAGTACCGTCACGCCGATCCCTGACTTTCGGTCACAACCGAAAATCTATCGCGCCGATGGTGCTCCGGGGCAACCTCGGCCCGTGACCAACGGCTATCGAGCTGTCCTGCGCGTTCCCGGCCTGCGCAACGTGTTCGTCGCGCACGCCGTCTCCATGATCGGCACCGTGGCGGCGCAGGTCGCGCTCTCCATCCTGATCTTCGAGCGGACCGGGTCTCCGCTGCTGTCCGCGCTGGTGCTGGTCTGCTCCTTCCTGCCCTACGCTCTCGGCGGGATCGCGCTCTCTTCGATCTCGGACCGCTTCCCGGCACGCCGCGTACTCGTCTGCTGCGACCTGATCAGCGCCGCCTGCATCGCGGTGATGCTGATCCCCGGCATCCCCGTCGGCGGTCTGCTCGGACTGCTCCTGCTGGCCGGCATCGTCGCCCCGATCTTCGCGGGCGCCCGCGCGGCCAGCCTGGCTCACCTGCTCGACGCCGACCTGTTCCCGATCGGCCGGTCGTTGCTGAGGGCTATCGGGCAGCTGACGGTACTGACCGGGTTCGCCCTCGGCGCGGTCGCCGTCGCCGCGATCGGCCCGACCTGGTTGCTCGCCCTCGACGTAGCGAGCTTCCTCGTCTCGGCCGCCCTGATCGGCTTCGGTACGCCGTTCACCCCGGCCACAGGGATCGGTCGAAACACGGTGCGGGATTCGCTCAGCGGTCTCGGCTACATCTTCGGCTCCGTCCGGCTCCGTCGGCTGATCCTGTTGTCCTGGATCGTTCCGGCGTTCTCGTCGATGCCCGATGGACTCGCGGTGGCCTACACCGCGCAGACCGGCGCCGCAGCCTCGACCGCCGGCGTCCTGTTCACCGGGTACGCCGTCGGGTCCGTGCTCGGGGAGGTTGCCGCAGCCCGGCTCACGCCGGCCACCCGACGACGCCTGGTGGTTCCGCTCATCCTGCTGAGCCAGGTCCCCGCGATCGCGTTCCTCGTGACTCCCGGGATCCCGCTGGCTGCTGTCCTGCTGGCGCTCTCGGGCAGCGGTTATGCGTTCAACCAGGGCATCGATCCGATGATCCTGGCCGCCAGCGACCCGGCGTACCGGGGGAGGTTGTTCACGGTGCAGACCAGCGGCCTGATGGCGGTGCAGGGCGTGAGCATCGCGCTGGCCGGAGCCATCGGCACGTTGCTTCGCCCCAGCCTCACCATCTGCCTGGCCGGTGTCCTCGGCACGATCGTCACCATGGTCCTCGCCCGGAGAGCGCTCACTCCCCAAGAAGCAGAGGTCAAGCTCTCGGCATCGTAGAAGGTGCTTGCGGCACTAGGCGCTGGCGCGGACGACCAGGGGAGCGGTGACAAGGCGGCCGGGCTGGTCGGGGTCGCCGCTGATCTCGCGCAGCGCCCGGTCGAACAGACAGGCGGCGATGTCCCGCAGCGGGATCCGCGCCGTCGTCAGCGGGGTGTCCAGCATGCTCGCGAACGGGAAGTCGTTGAACCCGGTGACCGCGATGTCCTGCCCGACCTTCACGCCGTGCCGTTGCAGGGTGCGCATCGCCACCACCGCGAAGGCGTCGTTGTCGGCGACGAACACGTCCGGCTTGTCCTCGCACCCGAGCGTGCTCTCCACCCAGGCCGCGACCGCGTCCAGGTCGTCGAAGGACCGGAGCGAGTGCGGCGAGGTGAACTCCTGCAGGAATCCCTCCTGCCGCTGGTGCACCCAGGGGAGACTGCTCGCGGTCGCCAGGTAGGCGGCGCGTGTCCGTCCGGTCTCGCGGACATGCCGAGCGATCGCCGCCATCGACACCTCGTTGTCGACGTCGACCCAGCACTGCCGCTGCTGCGGACCGGTCCGGCCGAAGGCGACGAACGGGAACCCCTTGGCGCTGAGGAACTCGATCCGCGGATCGCGCGGCATCGTCTCGAGCACCACGACCGCGTCCACCTGCCGGGCCGCGAAAAGCCTTTCGTACAAGGCGATCTCGGTCGCACCCTCGGTCGGCGTGGTCACGTGCACGCCGTACCCGGAGACGGCGGCGGACTTCACCAGGCCGCCGAGCAGGCCGTGCAGGAAGCCGCCGAGTCCCGGGTTCTGGTCGCTGAACGCGTCGTCCTCGAGGTAGAGCGGCAGCCCGATCACGTGACTCCGGCCGGACGACAACGCCCGCGCCGCATGGTTCGGCGTGTACCCGAGCTCGTCGATCGCGGCCTGCACTGTGCGGACGGTCGGCTCGCTCACCCGGTGGGGTGCGTTCAGCACGTTCGACACGGTCATCGCCGAGACCCCGGCCAACCGGGCCACGTCGGCCACGGTCGTCCGGCGTACCGGTCTCTTCCTCTCGACAGTCATCCAGCCCCCCTCGTCAGACCCGCTCGATCCGGGCCACCCCGCCCACCGGTACGTCGACCGCCCACAATCCCGCAGGCGGCATGGTCGTACTCCGGGCGACCTCGGTTCCCGAGCAGTCCGACACTACGAGGTGAACGGGGCCAGACCCAGCACCTTCGACCAGCAGGCCCAGTGCGTGGCCGCCGTTGACCAGCAGGTTCACCGGTGTCGCGGCGCTCAAACGCACCACAGGGTTGGCGAAAGCGGCCACCACGGTGGTCGAGTCGCCGGACGCCGTCACCTGCGTGTACCGCGCGTCCGGCCGCGACGGAGTCAGTACGCCGCGCAGCAACGTGTCCGCGTGATCCTTCATGAAGCCGAGCCAGTACCGCACGACGCGATCGTGTTCCTCGGGCAGACCGGCGAGCTCGACCGAGACCTGAGGGGTGCTGAAGAGGACCCCGATGAACTGCTGGGCGACCGCCTCGGCGGACGCGGTCGGGTGCCACATGAGCATGTCCGAGTGAACCGCCCGATCGCCGGCGAGCAGGCGGCTGTCGACTGTGCGGACCCGGTTCTCCACGGCGTCCATCGGGCAGTCGCCGGCACGCAGGAACGTGCCGAACTGCCAGAGGCGCGGGTTCACGTAGTCCTGCCGGAACTCGATCAGCAGGCTCGGCCGCAGCCGGCGCAGCTCTGCGGTGATCGCGGCCATGATCAGCTCGACGCCCTCGTCGACGGTCTCGCAGTCACCGTCGGGAGCAGGGCGAGCGCTCTCCCACGCCCACGAGTCGATGAAGTCGATCTTCAGCCCGTCGACACCCCAGTCGCGCACGGGCCGCAGGCAGCACTCGACGATGTGTTCGCGGACCTCCGGGTAGCGCGGGTCGAGCACTGAGGCGCTGAGCCCATCGACATAGCCGAGCGTGCGGTCCTTGAACCGGTCCCACGCTTTCGAGTGCTCGCCGATCAGCGGCGGCGCGATCCACAGCACGTAGTCGAGCCCGAGGTCGTGGACCCGGCGGACGTGCTCGACCATGTCGGGAAACGTCGTGCTGGTCGGCTCCCAGTCACCACAGTGCGCGTAGCCGCGGGCCGTGTCCTCGGTCTGCCAGCCGTCATCGACGATCACCGCCTTGCACCCGTACCGCGCGCTGGCGCGGGCGTGGTGCTCCACGGATTCGGCCGAGACGTGCTGGTGGTCGCTGTACCAGGTCGAGTACATCGCCTGCCGCGCCAACTCCGGTACGGGCGCGATCCGCTCGCCCAGCTCGGCGGTCCACTGGCCTGTGACGTCGCGCAGGGCGTCCGCGAAGTGCAGGCCGCGCAGGTCGATCCGCAGGGTGAATCGGTAGATGCCGTCCACGGGCTCGACGTCGTCCACCGCGAGCTGGACCAACTGCTCGGCGCTCTCCTCGTTGACGCCGACAGCGAAGTCGCAGCCGCGGACGTCGGAGGACAGCGAGAGCGTCAGGGGCGAAAGGTCGTCGCCGCCGACGAAGGACGCGACCGGCGCGGACCGGACGGAACGGATGTCGCGGTGCGAGCCCCAGTCGGTCGGGAGTTCCCGCCGCGAACCCTGCGTCGCGCGCCACAGCGAGACGGCCGAGTCGACCGGCCAGGTCCAGCGGATCCGGACCGGTCCCGCGGTCAGGTCGGCCGCGCTGATCTCGTAGGCGAGCACACCGGGCTCGGGGGAGTCGATCTCGGTGACGGTGGCGCCGTCGGAGACCGTCCCGGTCCGGCGGATCGCGCCGTCGGGGGAGCGGACCTCGAACGAGGTCTTGGGCACTGCGGACGTCATGGACAACTCCCGTTCCTCACGGACTCACTCCACTGTAGAGCACTGACTATAGCGGTAAAATCAATTGCGCCGGAGATATTGACGAATGCGGATGCAGTGCTAGTTTTAGCGCTAATAATCCGTTGGACGACAAGTCTTCGACCCTGGAGGATCGCATGTCCGACCTGCTCGTGACGTCGGACAACCCGTACGTGGAGGACGCGTTCGGGTGGGCCCGGAAGCGGGCGCTGGACTGGGTTCAGACCGCTGCCGCGCCGGGCAACCTGCCGTCGTACTGGGCCGGTTACCCGTCCCGGCCGATGTTCTACTCGCGCGACGTCTGTCACCAGGCGATCGGCGCCCACCTGCTCGGGCTGGACGCGGAGAACTTCGCGATGTTCCGGCACTTCGCCCGCTCGGCGACCGCCGCCCGGAAGTGGTACCCGTTGTGGGCGTTCCAGTTCGACGGCCGGCCCGCCGCGCTCGACTATCACGGAGACGACCACTTCGTCCGGGAGATCCCCGCGGTGTTCGACCTCACCTACCGCTCGCTCGGCCAGTACGACTGGACCGGCGACCGGCACTGGATCGACGACCCCGACCTGTCCGCGTACTACCTGCGCTCGGTCTCGGACTTCGTCGCCGCCCACGACACCGACGGCGACGGGATCCCCGAGGCGCCCGCGACCGGTGACATCTTCGACGGCGCCGCGTCGTACAACGAGCACCCCGAGCGTCCGCTGACTGTCGCGGCCGACGGACTGGCGCTGCACTGCGCCGCCCTGGACGCACTGGCCCGCCACCACGGCGACTCCTACCGCACGACAGCCCGCTCGATCCGGGAGAGGTTCCTGACGACCTGGTGGGACGAGGAGAGCGGGAGCTTCGCGCGCGGCCGGGTGAAGGACCGGACGCTCGACTTCGGCTGGGGGCTGGAGACGAGCTGGTTGGTGCCGATGCTCGGCTTGAGTGGTACCGGCGAACGCAACGAGCGGTTCCTGGACTACATCGAGGAGCAGCTCGAGCTGAGCCCACCGCCGAACATCGAGGCGTTCACCTATCTGCCGGAGGTGTTCTTCCGGCACCGGCGTGACGAGTCGGCCTGGCGCTGGCTGCGGCACATCATCGACAGCCGTGACGACTATCCGGAGATCTCCTTCACCGTCGTCCAGCACCTGGTGGCTGGACTGCTCGGGCTGGAGCCGGACGCGGCGTCGGCATCCCTGACCATCGACTCCCACCTGCCCGCTGAGATCAGCTGGCTGAAGGCCGACCACGTGCGGGTCGGCGACTGGGACCTAGCGATCACCCAAGAAGGACGGCACACGACCGAGATCGCCGTACTCAGCGGGCCGGGGCCGCTGACGGTGACGGTCGGTCCCGCCGGTACTTCGACCTCCACCAGGACACTCGAGCCCGGCCAGACCGCCCGGGTCAGCCCTCACACGAAGGACCCCTCATGAAGCTCTTGAACCGCCGCTTGCTCCCGGTCGGCGCCGGGTTGGCCGCCCTCCTGCTCGCCGCCGGCTGCGCCACCGGCAGTCAGCCCGCCGCCAACAGTGGCGGCTCCGACGAGAACGGCGACATCACCTTCTCCTTCTGGGGAACGAACTCCGAGGCCGCCTCGCTGAAGGCGATCGCGGCCGCGTTCGAGAAGGCCAACCCCGGCACCAAGGTGACGACGAACTGGATCCAGTCCGACTACGAGCAGAAGATCCAGACCTCGATCGCGGCCGGCACCCAGTCCACCGTGATGGAGATCAGCAACACCAGCCTGGCCGGGTTCGCGCCCAGCTTCGCCGAGCAGCAGGTCGATGCCGGCAGGTTCGTCCAGCCGAACATCTCCGAGTCGCTCAAGTTCGACGGCAAGTACTACGCGATGCCGTTCACCGCCAAGCCCAAGGTGATGGCAATCAACGTGGACGCCTTCAAGGCCGCGGGTCTGCCGTTGCCGAGCGCAACGACCGCGATGACGCTGGACGAGTTCAAGACGGTGACCGCGAAGCTGTCCCACGGTGACGGCAAGGCTCGGGTCTACGGCACCAGCAACCTGTGGTTCAAGGGGTGGCTGACCGCTGCTGGTGGCGGGTTCTACAACGCCGACGCGACCGCCTGCACCTTTGGCGACGCGCAGGGGCTGAAGACGGCGCAGTACGTCGTCGACATGCAGAAGGACCGGTACGCGCCGACCTCCCTCGACATCGAGGGGCAGGACCAGGCGCAGTGGTTCGCGGCCGGGCGGCTCGGCACGTTCAGCGACTTCGGGCCGTGGACCGTCGCCGACTTCGCCAAGATCAGCAAGCCGAACTGGACGCTCGTGCCGGTCCCGGGCAAGGGATTCCCGATGGAGGTCGGCGGCCTCACGATCGCGAAGAACGTGACCGGCAAGAAGGCCGAGACGGCCAAGAAGTTCGTCGAGTTCGCGAGCACGAACCCCGACGCACAGAACCAGTTGATCCAGGGGAACACGGCCCTCGGCGTACCGATCATCGCCGAGTCCACCGCGACACTCGAGAAGGTACTGCCGGCCGACCGCAACCTGGCGGCGTTCACCACCGCGCTGAAGTCCGGTCTGGTCAGCCCGTCGGTACCGCGCGAGGCGCAGATCTCCGGTGATGCCGACAAGGGCATCACCAGCTACACGCCGCTCGGCAGCGGCAAGGACGACGTGGCGAAGGTTCTGCCCGGGCTGAACGACAAGTGCACCGCCGCGCTGAAGCAGTGAGGTAGACCATGAACCCGACCATCGGCTGGATCCGCGCGCTCGCGGAGTCCTGGGGTGTTCCCGCGGTGCTGGTGCCGCTGGTCCCGTTCCTGGTCCTGCTGGTCGTCCTGTACGCCGTCATCGGCCTGGCGGCGTACGGGGCGAAGCGGAAATGGCCCCGGGCCGACAGGACGATCGCCTTCTGGCTGTTCATCTCACCCTGGCTGATCGGCTTCCTGGTCTTCACCGTGGGCCCGATGATCTCCTCGATCTTCGTCAGCCTGACCTCGTGGGACCTGATCACGCCACCGAAATACGTCGGAATCGCCAACTACACCGAAGCTTTCCAGGATCCGCGGGTGGCGCAGGCGATCAAGGTGACGCTGCTCTACGCGGTGATCAGCGTGCCGCTGCAGACCGCGCTGGCGTTCCTGGTGGCGCTGCTGATGAACGTGGACCTGCCCGGCATCCGATTCTTCCGGACGGTCTGGTACCTGCCGAGCCTGGTGTCCGGCGTGGCGCAGATCGTGCTGTTCCTGTGGGTGTTCAACCCGCAGTACGGGCTGGCCAACGACCTGCTCGGCAAGGTCGGCGTACAGGCGCCCGGGTGGTTCAACGACGCGTCGTGGGCGTTGCCGACGGTGATCCTGATGAGCCTGTGGACCGTCGGCGGCGCGATGGTGATCTACCTGGCGGGCCTCAAGGACGTTCCCTCCAACCTGTATGAAGCGGCCGCGCTGGACGGGGCCGGGCCGGTACAGCTCTTCTGGCACATCACGCTGCCGCAGCTCTCGCCGATCATCCTCTTCAACGCGCTGACCGGGATCATCGGGGCGCTGCAGATCTTCACCCAGGGGTTCGTCGCGAGAGGCGGCCCGAAGGACTCGCTGCTGTTCTTCGTCTACTACCTCTACGACAACGCGTTCCAGAACTTCCGGATGGGCTACGCCTCGGCGCTGGCCTGGATCCTGTTCGTCATCATCTTGGCGCTGACCGCCGTCACGCTGCGCGGAAGTGCCTTCGCCATCTACTACGAGACCGAGCTCGGTGGCCGCCGTCGCCGGGTCCGGGTGAGGAAGGGCTGACGTCATGGCTGTCCTGGTCGAGACCCGTCCTCCCGTCGAATCCACCACGGTCCCCCGCCGCGCCGACCGCCCGTACTGGCGGCGCAACCTACCAGTGACGATCGCGCTGTACGTCGTACTGGCGCTGGGGTCGCTCGCCTTCGTCTATCCGTTCCTGTGGATGATCGCGACCTCGCTGCGATCGCTGGCCGGCGTCGGGAGTTCGGGGGCGAGCATCTGGCCGCGCGAGTTCCTCTGGGACAACTACACCCGCGCGATCACGTCGTTCCCGTTCTGGCGTTATGCGTTGAACTCCGTGCTGACGACGTTGATCCCGATCGTGGGCACCGTGTTCTCCTGCTCGTTGGCCGGCTTCGCCTTCGCACGGTTGCGGGTGCGTTTCTCCGGAGTCATCTTCGGGGTGGTGCTGGCGACGATGCTGCTGCCGGGGGAGGTGACGATGGTTCCCCAGTTCATGCTCTTCAACAACCTGGGCATGATCGACACGCTGTACCCCCTGATCCTGCCGGCCTTCTTCGGCTCGCCGTTCTACATCTTCCTGTTCCGCCAGTTCTTCGCCCGAATGCCCCCCGAGCTGGCTGACGCCGCGGTCGTCGACGGTTGCGGGTGGTTCCGTATGTTCCTCTCGGTCTACCTACCGTTGGCCCGGCCCGCGGTGGTCGCCGTCTCGATCCTGTTGTTCATGGGCTACTGGAACAACTTCCTCGGCCCAGCCATCTACATCAACTCCGACCAATGGAAGACCCTGCCCCTGGCCCTGGCCGGCTTCCAATCCGTCAACGGCACCGACACCCCCTTGCTGATGGCAACCTCAGTCCTCATCACCCTCCCGTGCCTCGCGATCTTCTTCTTCGCCCAGAAACAAATAACCAACGGCATAACCTTCACCGGCGGCCGCTAGCCCGGATCTTTCGTGACTCTGGCGTTCGCCGTGGCGACGGTTTGGCGGCCGGCGTTCGGGGCTGATTCTTGCGGTCGGGTAGGACAGGGACCCGGGTGTCGTCTCGGGTGGACGCCGGTTCCACTGGCCGGGTTTGTTTCGGGTCGCGGGACGGGTGGCAAGTGGGTTAGCCGGGTGCGGTGAGGGCACGGAGCCGGGTGAGCCCGGGCGTGCAGCAGGGTGGTCCAGGTGCCGTTGCGGGCGAGGTGCACGGTGGTGCGGCGGCCGGTTCGGGCGAGCTTCGCGGCGGTCGAGAACAGCCGTAGGCGTAGGCGTTTGGGTTCCCATCGGCGCGTTTGGTGGTTGGTGCCGTCGGCATCGGTGAACCCGAGTAGCTGCATCCAGGCGGTGAGTTCGCAGGCCAGCGCGATGATGGCGCACCTGATCTGCCTCGACCAGATAGTGCGCCATAACCTTGTGGGGATGGGGTGAAGATCGGATGCTCTTAGCCAGGAGAGTGCTATCGGCGGTGGGAGGCATCACCAATGTCGGGTGTCTGGGGAAAGAGCGATGAAGGGCGCTGGCGTCCGCTCGAAGCAACGGGGTTTGTGAGCGAGGTTGACCTTCATGACCTCATCGAGCAAGCGCCGGACATGCTTCCGCTGGCAGGTCGTCCGACCCTGGCGGTCGTCGGCAGAGAAGTTGTGTGTGGTCGGGAACGAGCTGACTTGGTGGCCGTCGAGGCGGAAACCGGACGTCCGGTCATCATCGAGATCAAACTGGCAGCGAACACGGATCGCAGGCAGGCATTGACCCAAGTCCTCGGGTATGCCGCCTACATCCGCCGGCTTGATCCTGAAGGCCTGAGTGCCGTGATGCGGGACTATCTGAATAAGCACGAATACACGTCAATTGCCAATGCTGCGCTTGCGGCGGCTCAGGCTGAACCCGGATTCGACGAAGAGGTGTTCGAGGCGAGGCTCGCCGATTCACTCACAGAAGGCAGGCTCAGAGCGGTGATCGTAGTCGATTCGGCTCCACCTGACTTGGTGGATCTCGTTGGCTATCTGCAAGAGGTCACGAGCGACCGCCTGGCGCTCGACCTCGTCGTGGTCACCGCGTACGAGGTGGCCGGGCAGCGGATCCTCGTGCCGCAACTTGTGGAGCCTGATCGATCGCACACCGCGGCCACCATGGTTGGACGTGGCAAGCCTTCGACGCCAAGCGATATCGTCCGCGGCTCCGAGGTGTTCGAGGAGTCGATCAAGGATGTGCCGGAAGATCGTCAGCCGACCTTGCGAAAGTTGCTCGACTGGGCGCGCGAGCTGGAGACGGCGGGACTCGCCACGCTGTACACCTCGAAAGGCAAGGGACGCTGGGTCCTCAACCCGCGGTTGCCTGGACAGGCTCGTGCGATGGTGTCCCTCTGGAACGAGAACGGTCCGTACGTCTCGCCGTATCGAACGGTGCTCACGCAGGAGGCCCCAGGGGCACTCGCTGCGCTAGATCAAGAGTTCCCTGGCGGGATAGGGCAAGGCAACTACATCAAGGCACAGAACCTCGACGATTTGCTAACGCTTCTCCGTTCCGCGTATGTCGAGGCCGGTGGCCTTGAAAAGCGAAGTCAGTCAGGGGACCTGCCCGGCTGACTTTCTATCGATTTCGCCGAAGAATTGTGCAGACGTCTGCTCAGCTGACTCCGCCATCACCGAGCGGCCCGCCGAGCCGAGGGCTGGGCGGGCCGGAGGGCGGTGTGGTCAGTGCTCGCGGGCGGCGAGGATTTCTAGGTAGTGGGGGTTGTGCATGATGCCTAGGACGTTGCCGAAGGGGTCGACGACGGAGGCGGTGGTGAAGTCGCTGTCGCCGTGGGAGGTGATCGGGAGGTACTCCTTGGCGCCCATCGCGAGGAGCTTCTCGAAGGTGCCGGCGAGGTCGTCGACGTGCCAGTGCATCACCGCGCCGCCGGGGGCGTTCGACGCGCCGGGCGGCGCATACTTCCGGTCGATGAACCCGAGCTCGTCGCCGTCGTCGCCCACCCGGAACTCCATGTACGCCGGGGTGGCGGGCGCGGCCGGGAACGCGTAGTACGGCTCCTGTCCCAGCAGTTCGGTGTACCAGTCCCGCGCGGCGGCGAGGTCGTCGGCGTACAAGCTGATGGTTGCGAATCCTCGGAACATCGGCACTCCCTGAGTCGGTCTCGAGACGGTGTTTCCACCTCGGTGAACACCATCATCGCCCGCAGAAGTGCTCACCCAATGAGCACTTTTCCAGTCAGTTCTTCCCACTACCTCCTTTCTAGAGATCGCGCTGCGGTTCGCTACTCGCAGTGCCTCTAGTAGTAGTGATACATCAGTCGCTCCCGCTTCCGCGTGTGAGGTTCGCCCTTGTGGATAAGGCGAATCGAGGGGTCGGTCGGCTTGCAAGCGAGGCATCACTCAGGGTAGTGTCGAACGCATGTTCGACGGTGATGTGGCTGACCTGGATGCGACCGAGACGCTGGCCTGGGCCGCCGAGCTGCATGTGCTGCGCACGCGGGCCGAGGTCCGGCTGATCGAGCTCGCGCAGCACTTCGCCGACCTGCATCCCGACCCCGCGACGGTCCCCGGCCAGGTGTCGTTGGCGGGTGGTGAACGCGGCGTGGTGTACGGCGGTCCGGGCTGTCCGGCGATCGCCGAGTTCGCGGCCGCCGAGTTCGGGGCGATGATCGGCCGCTCGGCGGGTTCGGCGGCCGTCTTCATCGGCCAGTCCCTCGCTTTGCGCCACCGTCTGCCTCGCAGCTGGGCGCAGGTCAGGAGTGGTCACGGCGAGCCCTGGAAGGCCCGTACCATCGCCACTGCCTGCCTGGCGCTGTCGGTGGATGCCGCCGAGATCGTCGACCGCCGGGTTGCCTCGATCATCGACACCGTGACTCCGGTGCGCCTGGAGAAGATCGTCAAGGCGGCTATCCAGCAGGCCGACCCGGACGCGGCCCGCGCGGCTGCCGAGGCCAGAGCCAAAGAGCGCGGCGTCTGGGCAGGTCGCACCGACGACCACGGCACCACCACCCTGTACGTCCGTGCCGCGACCGGCGACGTGATCCATTTCAAGGCCACGATCCGCCAGATCGCCGACGCGCTCGCCCAACTCGGCGACACCGACACCCTGCCCCAGCGCAAGGCTAAGGCCATCGGCATCATCGCCGACCCGGCCCTCACCAACGAACTACTCACCGTCGCCCACCACCTCACCCCAACCACCACCCCCTCAACCGACCGGCCGGACGCCGGCGGCGCCGATGCCGCGACGACTTCACCTCCTCAGCCGCCCCACGATTCCGTAAACCCGGACGCCGCGCAGGGGGCCGCGCAAGCGACCGCGCATTCCGAGTGCCCGCATGCCGCCCCGGCCGCCGACCAGTCGGTGCGGCCGGATGCAGCGCAGGCGACCGTGAACGCCGAGCCCCCGGATGCCTGGCTGGCTGCCGACCATTCCACGCGGTCGGATGCTGTGCGGGCGACCGTGAACGCCGAGCCCCCGGGCGCCTGGCTGGCTGCCGACCATTCCACGCGGTCGGGTGCGGCGCGGGCGACCGACGATGTCGGGCTTGGTGCTGGTTGCGGTCAGATGGCCGCGACCGATGGTGGTGCGAGTGCGGGTGCGGGTGGGGCGGCGGAGTGGATTGTTGGCGATGAGCCTGGCGTGCACGATGAGGCTGATCGGGATCCGCCGCACCCCGGTGATCCGGCGTACGACCGCCCGTCGTGTTCGGCTGGTTCACCTAGTCCAGAGCCAGCGGACGGCCGCTGCGCGGAGACCGCTGAACCGGCTCGAGTCGCCGGTCCGGCGCTGGACAGTGCCGCGCGCCGGGAGATCGCGAGGAAGTTGGCGGCGGTCAAGCACGGTGCCTACGGCAGCCAGAGTGCCGGTGGCGCCGGGCGCAAGCCTGCCCGGACGACGCTCTATGTGCATATCACCGACGAGACGCTGCTGGCCGGCGGTGGGGTCGCGCGGGTCGAGCGCTTCGGTCCCGTCTTCGCGGCCCGGCTGGCGGAGTTGCTCGGCCATGACCAGATCGTCGTGAAGCCGGTCGTCGATCTGAACGACAGGCTCAGCGTCGACGCGTACGAGATCCCTCGCCGGATCCGGGAGCGGGTCAAGCTCACCCATCCGGTCGAGCAGTTCGTGTTCGGCGCCGCCGAGACCACCGACAGCGTCGATCTCGACCACATCGCGCCGTTCGACTTCAGTGCGACCGGGCCGCCAGGGCAGACCAGTACCGACAACCTGACCCCGCTACGGCGCTACAGCCACCGGGTCAAGACCCACGGCGGTTGGCGGGTACGCCGCCTGGACGACGGTGGGCTGGAGTGGACAACCAAGCACGGCTTCAAGTTCCGCGTCGACCACACAGGAACGCACCCACTCGTAGACCACACCGATGCCTCCCGTCCACTCGTGGATCGGTAGGAATTGGCGGATCGGTAGTAGGGCTGTATGACGACGTCGAGGCCGCGGGCGGAAGGATCCGGGCGACAGCTTGGATCGGCGCACGCGCACCTGCGTGCAGGCAGGGTCTGGTCCTGCAGTAGGTGCGCAGTTGAGTGCCGTTGGGGTCCGGTCCCGCAGCAGGAGCGCAGCAAGTCGTCGACCTGAGTGCAGCAGATAGCCGGGCTCGGTGGGTGGGATCGGCGAGATCTGTGGATCAGCGGGGGCCGGCTGTCGGTGCTGCTCAGTCAGTCGGTGGTTGGCGGCAGCACGAACGCGGCGCGTTCTTCCCTCGTCAGCGAGCAGGCGCAGAGCAGCAGGTGAGGTCAGCATCTGCGCTGCTGTGCGCTGGAACCAGTCGGAGGCAGCGACAAGATCCTCTGGTCTCCAGGAATCGTCGATCGCGATCGACCTCAGCAACGTCCATTCCCGCAGCCGGTGGACTCTCTGTCTACGATCACTGTGGACATGGCACGGCGCCAGTCAGGGAAGGTGGCGTCCGCAAGCAACTGCGCCGCTCTTCGGTCCAGATGGCGGACAACCGCCGACTGAGCCATGGTCCTGTCCGGGTCACGAAGAACCATCGCCACCAGGCCGGCTTCCTCCTCGGGGAGGACGTCGGCCAGTTCCTGCAGATACCGAGCGAACCGCAGATGCTCGTCGGGTACTTCCTCCGTGGTGTCGCTCCCGCTGTTCATGCCGCGGCTCCTTGGCCGTGCGCAGGTGGATCCAGTCTCGGCCGGGCAATCGTAGAACGACGGCAGCGCGTCGGCCTCGTCGACGACCTTGGCCACCGCAGTGCCGAACTTGGCGCCGTACGCGCCGCCGGTGACGCGAGCGCCGGCGAGCGCCGGCGAGCGGCGGTGTGCCGAGGGCCGCGACAGCGTTGTACTACGCGGGCTGTGGCGGGCGAGCGGGTTCCTTGATGCAGGCAAGGGGTCACGGGAGTGAGGGATCGTCTTGGGGAATGAGGGAGTGCCAGGCGCCTCGGACGTGGCTTCGCATTACTGATTCGGACCAGTCGGGGTCGGCGGCGGCTAGGGCTGCTACCAGTTCGTGGTGGTGGGCGAGGCTTCGTTGGAGGGCCTCGGGGGTGTAGTGGGTGAAGGTTCGCCAGACGAGGGGGACCTGGATGACCGAGGAGATCACGGCGGTCAGGCGGCTGTTGTCGGCGGCTTCCAGGATCGTGCGGTGGAACTGGTTGTTCAGGTCGGTGAGCTTGTCCACGTCCTTCGGGTGGCCGCCCGGCGCGATCTCGTCCATCCGGTTGGCCAGGTCGTCGAGGACCGCCACGTCGACAAGGCCTGCGGTGGCTGCGAGGCGGCAGCCCCATGGCTCGAGGACGGACCGGAGGCTGAAGATCTCGTCGAGGTCGCGGACGCTCCAGGCCTGGACCTGTACTCCGCGGTTCCGCTCGTACCGCACGAGCCCCTCGGCAGTGAGCCGGCGGAGCGCCTCGCGGACCGGAGTACGGCTGACGCCGATGGATTCGGCCAGTTCGCCCTCGCGGAGCCAGTCGCCGCCCTCGCGCCGGCCGGACAGGATCTGCTCGCGGATCAGGCTGTAGGCCTCGTCGGCGGCATGGCCGTTGTCGGCTTCACGCGAGGCTGGGGTGCGGTCGCTCATGGTGTTGATCACCGTACCAATCCACCGGAGTTGCATGCAATCAATGTGGACAATCCGTTGACACCAGCGCGAGACGCGGCCTAGGTTCACCACAATTACCGCGAATCGTATGCAACTTTGTGGATGGATCGAGGATTGATGACCGACGCGTTGCCCCTGGACGACATCCGGGTCGTGGAGCTCGGCCAGTTGCTGGCCGGGCCGTTCTGCGGTCAGTTGCTCGGGGACTTCGGCGCCGAGGTGATCAAGGTCGAGGACCCGGAGCGCGGCGACCCGATGCGGCAATGGGGACGCGAGCGGCCGTACGGCAAGTCCCTGTGGTGGCCGGTCGTTGCCCGGAACAAGAAGTCCGTCACCGCAGACCTCCGCACCGAGCAAGGGCAAGACCTGGTACGCCGACTGATCGCCAGCGCCGACGTGCTCATCGAGAACTTCCGCCCCGGCACCCTGGAAAGATGGGGCCTCGCTCCCGAGCAGCTGTGGGAGCTCAACCCCGGCCTGATAGTCACCCGCGTCAGCGGCTTCGGCCAGACCGGGCCCTACTCGTCGCGCGCCGGCTACGGCTCGATCGGCGAGGCGATGGGCGGCATCCGTTACGTCACAGGTGATCCTGACCGCCCGCCGGCCCGCGCCGGGATCTCGCTGGGCGACTCACTGGCGGCCACCTTCGCGTGCCTCGGCACGCTCGTGGCACTCCATCAGCGCGGTCGCACGGGCCGCGGCCAGGTCGTCGACTCGGCGATCTACGAGGCCGTGCTGGCGATGATGGAGTCGCTCGTTCCGGAGTACCAGGTCGCCGGCTATCAGCGCGAGCGCACCGGCACCACCCTGCCGAACGTTGCCCCGAGCAACGTCTATCCGACCGCCGACGGCGAGATGGTGCTGATCGCCGCGAACCAGGACACGGTGTTCCGCCGGCTGGCCGAGGCGATGGAGCGGCCGGAGCTGGCGGCCGACGAGCGGTACGCCACCCACGGCGCCCGCGGCAGCTCGATGGAGGAGCTGGACGGCCTGATCGCCGAGTGGAGCAGCACGGTGAAGGCCGACGAACTGCTCGACAAGCTCAACACCCACGGCGTACCGGCGGGCCGCATCTTCCGGGCCAGGGACATGCTCACCGACCCGCACTTCGCCGCGCGCGAGGCGATCGTCCGGCTGACCCACCCGGAGCTGGGGGAGTTCGCCATGCACAACGTCGTTCCCAAGCTCTCCGACAGCCCGGGCCGGGTTCGGCACGTCGGCCCGGCCCTTGGCGAGCACAACGAAGAGATCTACCGCGACCTGCTCGGGCTCGGCGATGACGCGATGACGTCGCTGCGCTCAGCCGGTGTCATCTGAGGAGGAGGGACACCCATGACCTACCGGCTCGGCGTGGACGTCGGGGGGACGTTCACCGACATCCTGTTGATCGACGAGGACACCGGACAGACGTACCGGGCCAAGACCTCGTCCACCCCTGAGGACCAGTCGATCGGAGTACTGCGGGGCATCGAGCGCGCCTGTACCGCGGCCGGCGTCCCGATGTTCGAGATCGGCGAGGTGTTCCACGGTACGACGGTCGCCACGAACGCGATCCTCGAAGGCAAGGGCGCGCGGGTCGGGCTCGTCACCACCGACGGCTTCCGGCAGGTCCTGCAGATCGCGCGGTCGTTCGTCCCCGGAGGTCTGGCCGGCTGGATCATCTGGCCCAAGCCCGAGCCGCTCGCGGCCCTCGAGGACACCGTCGAAGTGCGCGGCCGGATCGGTGCTCAGGGCGACGTGGTCACCGAGCTCGACGAGGACGACGTTCGGGCGAAGCTGCGGACGCTTAAGCAGCGGGGCATCGAGGCACTGAGCGTCAGCCTGATCAACTCCTACACGAACCCCGACCACGAGCACCGAGTCGGTGAGCTGGCCGCCGAGGAGCTTCCGGACGTACCGGTGTCGCTGTCGTCCTCGGTGCTGCCCGAGTTGCGCGAGTACGAGCGCACCATCACCACAGTGGCGAACGCAGCGGTGCAGCCGCAGGTCGCCCGCTATGTCGCGAACCTGGAAGCCCAGCTGCGCAAGTCCGGTGTGGACGGACGGCTGTGCATCCTTCGCAGCGACGGTGGTCTCGTCTCCGCGGCCGTCGCCGCCGACAGCCCGGTGAACCTGCTGCTGTCCGGGCCAGCCGGTGGAGTGACCGGCGCGACCTGGGTGGCCGAACAGGCCGGCTATCCAGACTTCCTGACCTTCGACATGGGCGGTACGTCGACCGACGTCGCCCTGGTGCAGGGGTTGACGCCGAGAGTCGGCCGGGAGACCACGGTCGGGGACCTCAAGGTCCGGGCCACCTCGGTCGACGTGCGAACCGTAGGAGCCGGAGGTGGATCGATCGCCCACGTCCCGCAGCTCACCCAAGCTCTGAGGGTCGGCCCACAATCGGCGGGTGCGTCGCCCGGCCCGGCGGCGTACGCGGCGGGCGGTACCCAGCCGACGGTCACCGACGCGAACGTAGTACTCGGGTATCTGCCGACCGAGCTGGCCGGCGGTGAGATCACGCTGGATCGTGAGGCGGCGCGAGCCGCGGTGAAGCCGATCGCAGATGCGACCGCGCTGGAGTCGGTGGAGGCCGCGGCCGCGGGCATCGTCGACATCGTCAACGAGAACATGTTCGGGGCGTTGCGACTGGTGTCGGTGCAACAGGGCTTCGACCCTCGCGACTTCGCACTCGTCGCGTTCGGTGGAGCAGGACCGCTGCACGCCAACGCTCTCGGCAAGCTGACCGGGGCATGGCCGGTGATCATTCCGCCCTCGCCCGGTGTCCTGTGCGCCTACGGCGACGCGACGACCAACCTGCGGGACGAGGCGGTCCGGACCTTGGTACGCAGGTTCAGCGAGCTCACCGACGACAGCCTGCAGGAGCTCCTCACCGACCTCGCCGCCAAGGCACGGGCCACCCTCGCCGAGCAGGATGTCGCCGAGGAGGACCAACGCATCGTGTACTCCGTCGACCTGCGCTACCACGGCCAGGGTTTCGAGATCCCGGTCCCGGTGGACCTCGACACCTTCGACGGCAACGGCGCGGGCGTCGCGGCCCTGCGGGCGGCCTTCGACGCGGAGCACCAGCGTTTGTTCTCCTTCGTCCTCGAAGCCGAGCAGGAACTGGTCACCGCCAGGGCGACCGCGCACGGCCCGAAGCCGGAGGTCGCGGCCCCCGAGTTGGAGGCCGGCGACGAGGATCCGAGGCAGGCACTCCGGACCCACAGCAGCATCTGGGTCGAAGGCGCCGAGATGACGGCCGGTATCTACGACCGGGCGTTGCTGCGCGCGGGCAACGTCGTCACCGGACCGGCGATCGTCACCGAGATGGACTCCACCACCTTGGTGCTGCCCGGTCACGCGGCCACCGTGCATCGCAGCGGCAGCCTCCTGATCCGTCCCGTCGACCACCCCGACTCCAGGGAGAGCTGACCCATGGCACGCCTGATCGAGACCGCGACCGACCCGCTGAAGTCCGTCGAGGTCGACGTGGTCACCCTCGACCTGATCGAGAACGCGCTGCGCAACGCGCGGTACGAGATGGACGAAGTGCTGTTCCGTACGGCGCTGTCGCCCGGCATCCGCGAGCAGCACGACGAGTTCCCGCTGATCGCCAACCCCGAGGGCAAGATGATGGTCGGCCAGTTCGGGCTGTCCATCCCGGATTTCCTGGAGAACTTCAGCGGCGACATCGAGGAGGGCGACGTCCTCCTGACGTCCGATCCCTACTCCTGCGGCGCCGCGATCAGCCACGCGAACGACTGGCTGGTGGTGATGCCGATCTACGTCGACGGACGGATCGTGGGCTGGTCCGCGATGTTCGGGCACATGTCCGACGTGGGCGGGAAGTCACCCGCGTCGATGCCGACCGACGCCCGCACGATCTACGAGGAAGGTGTGGTGATTCCGCCCTTCAGGCTCTACAAGAAGGGCGTGCTGGACGAGGACGCGCTGCGGATCATCCTCAACCAGGTGCGAAAGCCGGACTGGAACCGCGCCGACCTGCACGGCATCGTCGCGGCCTGCCGTACTGCGTCCCGCCGGGTGCAGGAGATGTGCGCGCGGTTCGGCGTCGACACGTACAACTCGGCGCTCGACCAGTTGCTGGAGCGCAACTACCGCGCGATGAAGACGCTGCTGGAGATGGTCTTCAAGGACGGCGAGACCATCTCGTTCACCGACTACATCTGCGACGACGGCCTCGGGTACGGGCCGTACGAGCTGAAGCTCAGCCTGACCCGCACCGGGGAGAAGGTGCTGCTCGACTTCACCGGCAGCAGCCCGCAGGCGCAGGGCCCGATCAACTACTACATCAACGAGAACCTGGTCCGGATGTTCTTCGGGATCTACATGATCACCGTCGCCGATCCGCAGATCCTCTGGAACGACGGCTTCTACCCTTTGGTGGACGTGAAGATCCCGGACGACTCGTTCTGGAAGCCGAAGTTCCCCGCCGCGCTGAACGCGCGCAACCACGGCATCGGACGGGTCTTCGACCTCTTCGGCGGCCTGCTCGGCCAGACGAACCCCGGGTTGCTCAACGCCGCCGGCTTCTCCTCATCACCACACTTCATGTACTCCGGTACGTACGGCCCGGGTGAGCGGAAGGGGGAGTGGTTCCAGCTCTACTCGATCGGGTTCGGCGGGATCCCTGGCCGGCCGGTGGGCGACGGGCCCGACGGACACTCGCTGTGGCCGTCGTTCGTCAACATTCCGTGCGAGTACCTCGAGTCGTACTACCCGCTGCGGATCGAACGGTGGGAAACCGTCGCGGACACCGGCGGCGCGGGCCTGCATCGCGGTGGCAACGGGGTCGACGTGGCCTACCGATTCCTCGAGGCGGGGACCATCGCGATCCACGACGACCGGTGGCTCACCTATCCCTGGGGAGTCAACGGCGGCGAGCCGGGTGCGCGGAGCCGCAAGTGGATCGAGCGCGCCGACGGCACCAAGGAGATGCTCGGCAGCAAGGTGCACGACGTGCCGGTGGCGCCAGGCGACCTGCTGCACTTCGTGACCTGGGGTGGCGGCGGCTGGGGTGATCCGCTAGCTCGCGACCCGGAGTTGGTCGGACTCGAGGTCCTTCGGGGTCTCCTGACGGCTGAGGGTGCGCGTCGGTACGGCGTGGTGTGCGACGAGGCCGGCGCGGTGGACGCCGCAGCCACGGACGCCCTGCGGACGGAGTACAGGGCTGGGCGGCCGGATCCGTTGCCGACCTTCGACATGGGGCCGTCGATCGAGACGATCCTCGAGCGGAGCCTGGAGGAGACCGGGCTGCCCGCGCCGCGTCCACCGGTGGCCCGGTGAAAGCGCTGTGAGTGGGATCGATGAGGGCTTCGGGGGTCGGCTGGCTCCCGGGGCTCGACCCGCCGTGCTGGCGGTAGACCTGATGCGGGCGTACTTCGACCCGGCCAGTCCGTTGTGCCTGCCGTCCTCCGCCTGCCTGGACGCGGCTGCGCGGGTGATCGGCGCGGCGCGGGCGCACGGAGTACCAGTGGTTCATACGCGGGTTGCCTATGGGCCGGACGGGGTCGACGGCGGCGTGTTCGTCCGTAAGGTCCCGGCGCTGCGGCAGCTCTTCGACGGTGGCGGCAAGCTGGGCGAGCTGATGCCGGAGGTGGCGCCGACCGCGGCCGAGCTGGTGCTGGTCAAGCAGTACGCGAGCGCGTTCTTCGGTACGTCGCTCGCGTCCACCTTGCTTGCCCAAGGCATCGACACGGTGGTGCTCGTCGGGGTCAGCACCAGCGGCTGCATTCGGGCGACCGCGGTCGACGCGATCCAGCACGGCTTCATCCCGCTGGTGGTTCGCGAGGCAGTCGGCGATCGCGCGTCGGAACCGCACGAGGCGAACCTGTTCGACCTGCAGGCGAAGTACGCCGAGGTCGTGAGCGAGTCGGCGGCGATCTCCTATCTGAAGGAGGACCGGTGATCGAGATCGTCGAGGTCTCACCGCGGGACGGGCTGCAGAACGAGTCCGCCATCCTGTCGACGACGGCGAAGGTCGAGCTGATCGAGCGAGCTGTTCGCGCGGGCGCGCGGCGGGTGGAGGTGACGAGTTTCGTCAACCCACGCAAGGTTCCCCAGCTGGCGGACGCGGACGAGCTGATGGCCGCGGTCCCGCGGTACGACGGGGTGCGGTATGCCGGGCTGGTGATGAATCAGCGCGGGCTGGATCGTGCGCTGGCCGGCGGAGTGGACGAGATCGACATCGTGGTGGTGGCGACGGACACGTTCTGTGGACGCAACCAGGGGATGACGACGGCCGAGGCCTGTGACACCGCCGCGTCGCTGGTGGGGGAGGCGCGGGCGGCCGGCGTGTTCTCGACGGTGACCATCGGGGCGTCGTTCGGGTGCCCCTTCGAGGGCGAGGTGTCGCTGGATCGTCTGGACGAGGTCCTCCAGCGGGTGGTCGACGCGGGGCCGGACGAGCTCGCTCTCGCGGACACGATCGGGGTCGCCGTGCCCTCTGACATCACCGAGCGGGTGGCTCTGGCCTCCAAGCTGGCCGGGGACCTGCCGCTGCGACTCCACCTGCACGACACCCGCAACACCGCGATCGCCAACGCGGTCGCCGCAGTACAAGCTGGCGTCACCACCCTCGACGCCAGCATCGGCGGTGCCGGTGGCTGTCCCTTCGCCCCCGCAGCCACCGGCAACGTCGCCACCGAAGACCTCATCTACCTCTTCCGCCGCATGGACCAACCGACTGGCCTGGACCTCGAGCAAACAACCTCCGCAGCCGCCTGGCTCCAGCAGCAACTCGGCACCACTCTCCCCAGCGCCCTACTCCGAGCCGGCGACTTCCCCTCCTGACCGCCGCCATTCGCGTGGAGGCATGCCATACGCGTGGCGGAAGCGGCGGGTGAAATGGCCGGGGTCGGCGAAGCCCCAGCGGGCGGCTATGGCGGCGATCGGTAGATGGCGGGTGGCGGGGGCGGTGAGTTGGCGGCGGGCGGCTTCGAGGCGTTCGTTGATGAGCCACTGCTCGAAGCTGAGGTTGTGGCTGGCGAACAGCTTGTAGAGGTATCGCACCGAGATGTAGTGCTCCGACGCCACCTGGGCAGGCGAGAGCTGCGGATCGGCCAGGTGCTGACGGACGTACCAGGTGATTCTCGTGAAGAGAACGTCGGCCATCGCCGGGCGATGGTGTCGGTCGTCGTCGGCCGCTGAGGCGAGCAGGGCGCGCACGAGATCGGTGGTCGCGGCGCCGAGCATCGGTCCGGACCGAGTGCCTTGCAATGCGTCACTGATCGGTGGCAGTGCGCTCAGGTGATGGAGCACCAGGTCGTACACCGGGCTGCTCTGCAGCCGCGCGGTCGCGGCTCGGACGGTCTCGACGCTCAGCCCGAGATCGGCGTAGTCGATCTGGAAGGCCAGAGACGCTCCGTGACCACTCCACGCGAATTCGTAAGGAGAGGTCAGGTCCACCAGCATCAGCTCACCGGTGTGCACCCGTTGAACGTGCTCGTCCTGACTGAAAGCGCCTGTACCGACGACCTGTACTGCGAGCGCAAGGCGTTCGGGGGCTCCGAGCCGCACGTGCTTGGTGGTGCGGACCAGCCGGATGCCGGAGCCCTCGTTGCGGAACAGATCCGGTGCTCCGAGTTGCCAGAAATCCATCCGGGCGTGGACGTTGCCGTGGTGGTCCTCGTGCTCGACGCGTGACGGAACGCTCGCGGACATCATCGCCGCGTAGAAGGCCTCCGCACGCTCCTGGGGCGGCAACTCTGCCGTGTCGAGAATGACCGCCATCCAGCCTCCACTCGAGGTTTGGCGGACTGTGCACCAGCAGCCCGGAACCGTGCAGTCAGATCCTATGACGGGCCCCGTTCCGCTGGCTACGTTTGCGCCCACGGTGCCTGGGGGCCCTCACCGTCTCTTGCTCGAAGGAGAATTCATGTTCCTGCGCAAACGACGTCTAGCCCACCTTCTCCTCGCGGTCGCGATGATCTTCGGCATCGCCGGATCGGCGTCCGCGGTCTCGCAGCACGGTCCGAAACCGACCATCGTGCTCGTGCACGGCGCCTTCGCCGACGCCTCCGGCTGGAACGACGTGATCCGCAACCTTCAGCACAAGGGCTACCCGGTGCTGGCCCCCGCGAACCCGCTCCGCGGCGTCGACCCCGACTCGGCGTACCTGCGCAGCGTCCTCGCGACGGTGAAGGGCCCGATCGTCCTGGTCGGACACTCGTACGGCGGGTTCGTGCTGACCAACGCGGCCACGGGCAACCCGAACGTGAAGGCGCTGGTCTACGTCGCCGCCTTCGCGCCGGACGCCGGTGACACCGTCGGCGGCCTGTCCGGGCAGTTCCCCGGCAGCCAACTGGGCCCGGACGCTCTGGACATCAGGCCGTACCCGGGTGGTGCCGACGGCTACATCAAGCTCTCGCTGTTCCGGCAGGTGTTCGCGGCCGACGTGAACGCGTCCACCGCCGCCGTGATGGCGGTCTCCCAGCGCCCGGCCGATCTGGGCACGCTGGGCCAGCCCTCCGGCGTACCGGCGTGGAAGACGATCCCGTCGTGGACCCTCGTCGCCGCGAACGACCAGGTCATCCCGGCCGCCGCACAGCGCTTCATGGCGGAGCGAGCCGGCGCCCACGTCGTCGAGGTGAAGGCGTCGCACGTCGCGATGATCTCGAAGCCGGGCCCGACGACAGATCTCATCCTCGCCGCCGCCCGGAAGACCTCCTGATGCCGTACTTCGCTCGCTGTCCTGACCGAAAGGGATTCTGATCATGGCTGCTCCCGACACGATCGTGCTGGTGCACGGCTTCTGGATGACTCCGCGAAGCTGGGAGAACTGGGTCAAGCACTACGAGGAGCGCGGCTTCCGGGTGCTCGCGCCCGGATACCCGGGGTTCGAGGTGGAGGTCGAGTCGCTGAACGCCGACCCGACGCCGATCCTCAAGCTGACCGTGCCGATGATCATCGAGCACCTCGAGTCGGTGATCCGCGAACTGCCCTCGCCGCCGGTCATCATCGGTCACTCCGCGGGTGGCGCGTTCACCCAGATCCTGCTCGACCACGGCTTCGGCGCGGCCGGCGTGGCGATGAACTCGGCGCCGACGGAAGGCGTCCGCGTCGTACCGCTGTCGCAGGTGAAGTCGACCCTCCCGGTGCTGAAGAGCCCGGCGAACCGGCACAAGGCGATCCCGTTGTCGCTGGAGGAGTTCAAGTACGCGTTCACCAACACCTTCACCGACGAGGAGTCGAAGGCGCTGTACGAGCGGTACGCGATCCCGGCGAACGGCGGCATCCTGTGGGGGAGCGTGCTGGCGAACTTCCAGCCCGGGCACCAGGACACCTGGGTCGACTACCACAACGACCACCGGGCGCCGCTGCTGTTCGTCTCCGGCTCCGAGGACCACATCATGCCGCCTGAGGTGCAGCGCTCGAACGCCAAGCACTACAAGTCGGACACCGTGACCGAGGTGAAGCTGTACGAGGGGTACGCGCACCTGCTGCCCGCGCAGGCCGGCTGGGAGTCGATCGCGGACGAGGTCCTCGACTGGGCCCTGAGCCACGCGGCGGCCGACAAGCCGTGACCGAGATCCGGATCACCCACATCGGCGGCCCGACCACCCTGATCGAGGTCGAAGGTTGGCGTCTCCTCACAGACCCGACCTTCGACCCGCCGGGTCGCCGGTACTCGTTCGGCTGGGGTTCGGCCTCCACCAAGGTGGCCGGGCCGGCCGTGCCTGCGGCGGACCTGCTGCCGGTCGACGCAGTACTGCTCACACATGACCACCACGCCGACAACCTCGACGATGCGGGTCGGACTGTGTTGCCTGGTGTTGGTGCTGTCGTGACCACCGTGGCGGGTGCGCGTCGGCTCGGCGGTGACGCCGTGGGTCTCTCGCCCTGGTCGATCCACTCGCTGGAGAAGCCCGGTCTGCCCACGCTCGAGATCACCGCGACGCCTTGTCGGCACGGCCCTCCACTGAGCCGCCCGATCACCGGCGAGGTCACGGGCTTCGCCCTCCGCTGGCCCGGCCAGCAACACGGCGCCTTGTGGATCTCCGGCGACACAGTCCTGTACTCCGGTGTGCGCGAGGTCGCCAGCCGCGTAAACGTGGGCACGGTGTTGCTCCACCTGGGTGCGGTCCAGTTCAACGTCACCGGGCCCCTGCGCTACACGATGTCCGGACCGGAGGGTGTCGAACTCTGCGAACTCCTCCGGCCGCACACCGTCATCCCCGTGCACTACGAGGGCTGGAGCCACTTCAGCCAAGGCCGCGACACCATCGAGAAGGCGTTCGCCGCGGCTCCCACCGATGTCCGCGACTCGCTGACCTGGCTCACCTTGGGTGCCCCGAAGACACTCGCTGTCTGAGTGCCTGGTTCTGCTGGACCTAGGTTGAAGGTGGCCTGGTTCGGTGCGATGGGCTGCGCGAGGCTCGGTCGCATGACTGATTGGGAACTGGGCAAGGTCCGTCTGGGCGCGGACGGACCGGTGGTGGGCCGGCAGGGCTTCGGCGCGATGGCGATCAACACCGGGTACTACGGGCCGACCGACGAGGCCGCCGCGCGGGCGACGCTCGAGCAGGCGCTGGCGGTCGGGATCACGCTCTTCGACACGGCGGACGCGTACGGCGACGGGGCGAACGAGCAGTTCCTCGCGCCGTTCCTGGCCGCGCACCGCGACGAGGTGGTGATCGCGACGAAGTTCGGCCTCGCCGATCGCGCGCGGGGGATCGTGAACGACCCAGCGTCGATCCGCGCCGCCGCCGATGCCAGCCTGCGCCGCCTGGGTGTTGACCACATCGACCTGTACTACATGCACCGCCGCGACGTGAACGTGCCGATCGAGGAGACCGTCGCCACCATGGCCGAGCTCGTCCAGGCCGGCAAGGTGCGGTATCTGGGGTTGAGCGAGGTGACCGCCGACGAGCTGCGCCTTGCGTATGCAGTACATCCGATCGCTGCTGTGCAGTCGGAGTGGTCGCTGTTCAGCCGCGACATCGAGACCCAGGTGGCGCCCGCGGCTGCCGAACTCGGTACTGCGCTCGTGCCGTACTCGCCTTTGGGTCGAGGCGTCCTCACCGGCGCGGTGCCCTCGGCGGACCACCTGGAGAGCGACGACGTACGCCGGAGTATGCCTCGGTTCTCCGAAGGCAACGACACGGCCAACCACGATCTGCTGGCCCCGCTGCGGGCGATTGCGGCAGCGCGTGGTGCGACGCTTGCCCAGATCGCGCTTGCCTGGTTGCACGCGCAGGAGCGGGTGTTCGGTCTTCCCGTCGTACCGATCCCCGGTACGCGCAGCAGCGCGCGGGTGGTCGAGAACGCGCGCGGCGCACTCATCACGCTGACCGACGAGGAACTGGCGCAGCTCGACCCGCTCGCGGACAGCGTGGCGGGCAACCGCTACGCCGACATGAGGTTCACCTCGGCTGGACGCGAGTAGGTCTGGCAGGGCCAGGCTGAGTTGGGCGGCCGGGCATACGGTGGAAGGGTGAATGCTCAGCTCGGCGACTTCCTCCGGTCCCGGCGCGCTCGCCTCAATCCTGGCGATGTCGGTCTGGTGCAGCACGGACAGCGACGCGTGCCCGGTCTCCGTCGCGAGGAGGTGGCGCAGCTCGCCGGCGTGAGCAGCGACTACTACACCCGGCTGGAGCAGGGGCGCGGTCGGCAGGTGTCGGACGCGGTGCTGGACGCGATCAGCCGCGCCCTGCGGCTCACCAGCGCCGAGCACGCCTACCTGCACGATCTCGCCCGGCCCCAGCGCTCCGACGCCGGGTCGCGACCGATCATCCGCGCCAGCGTGCACCAGTTGCTCGCCAGCCTGCGGGACGTCCCCGCGATCGTGGTCGACTACCGGATGGTGATCGTCACGGCGAATGCCCTCGGCAACGCTGTGTTCAGCCTCACCGAGGACCCGCGGACCCGCGACCGGGCCCGGAAGTTCTTCCTCGACCCGGCGTCACGCGATTTCTTTCCCGACTGGGCGGCTGATGCCGAGACAGTGACCGCCGAGCTCCGGGTCCAGACCGCGCGCCACCCGCACGACCGCTGGCTCGCGGAGCTGGTTGGAGACCTCAGCATCAACAGCCCCGAGTTCCGCGCGCTGTGGGCCGACCACACGGTCAAGGAGAAGACCCTGGGTCGGAAACGCCTCAACCATCCGCTGGTCGGCTCGCTCGATCTCACCTACGAGAGGCTGGCCATTGCCCAGGACAACGAACAGACCCTGATCACGTACCTCGCCGCCCCGGACTCGCCGACCGCCGAACGCCTCGCGATGCTGGCCAGCTGGACCGCGACAGGAGACCTGACGGTCAGGCAGGGGTGAGAACCTGCTCGTCTGCCGTCGTCCTCACCCCGGCGTCGGGCGGAGCATCCGTGATCGCCCGTTCGCGCCGGGCCAAGAGGATGAACGGCAGGACGAGCAACTGGATGCCGGCGCCGACGACGTACGCCGGGCCGAAGCCCCAGACATCGGCCGCCTTGCCGAGCGCGGGTTGGATGACCACGCCACCGCCAGAGGCGAGCAGGTTGTCCGAGGACAGTACCGTCGCGCGCTGGCCCGACGGGATCAGACCGTTGAGGAATGCCTGCCTGACCGGCATGGCGGCCGCGAACATGGTGGCCCAGATCGCCAGCAGCAAGAGCGCCGCCCAGAAGTTCGACACCAGCCCGATCAGCACCAGCGACACCGCGATGATCACAGAGGTGATCAGCAGCACCGACGTACGCCGCCTGAACGCCCGGCTCACCAGCGATGCCGAGGCGCCACCGGCGATCTGCGCCCCGGCGACGAGTGCGGCGGCCAGCCCGGCAACCGCGTACGAGTCGCTGCTGCCATAGAGCTCGAGCAGGTACGGCTGGGCGGCGTAGAACCCGTACCCGCTGACGCCCGCGGCGAAGGGAGCGGCGAGCATCAACCACCGCACCGGCGGATTGCCCAGTCCATGACGCATGGACGCCCGCAGAATCCCGCGCATCTCGCCAGTCACCGAAACCCGCGGCTTCGGCTCGAAGCCCACATCATGCATAGCCCGCCACGCCACCACGAAGGTGAGCGCCAGCAACACCGCCCGCACAACGTACGGGACCCCGAGGTTGGTCGTCTGAGCCAACACCCCACCAGCGACCGTCCCACCCATCATCGCGACCCCACCCGCAACCTGCCCCTTGGCAAAGGCTGCCTCGAGCGACCCCTCGTATCCAGTGGCGTTGAGCCCATCCACGAGCCACGCCTCAGTGGCGCCGCTGAAGAACGTGAACCCCAGACCCAACAACACAGACGCCCCGGCCCAGGCGGCAAACGGCGCCTGGGTCTGCCATAGAACCAGGTACAACAACGTCGCCCCCACCAACGTGGCCGCGCCGAGCAGATACGACATACGCCGCCCCACGGTGTCAGCCACAACCCCCGTAGGCACCTCGAACAACACCATCCCAGCGGTGAAGAACGCATTAGCCGCAAATGCCTCACCCACACTCAACCCGGCATCAAGCAGGAAGAGCGTATTGATCCCCCAGATCATCGACGAAGCACTGGTCGACACCACCACGAGCACCAGATACGTCCGCAAAACCCGCTCCGCCGGACCCTTCATCACGAGCCTCTTCCGTCACATCAGCACCAACCCAACCTGGGCTGTCACATGCAACGTCGGAGCACCACGCACGTCCTCGACGTGGAAAGCGCAGGAGCCGGGCAGGCTGAGCCGCCGCGTTACGCCTTGGTCAGGACTGTGAGCAGCGTGCGCTCCATTCGGTGACCGCAGCCTCCGTACTCAAGGTGTGTGGATGGTCAGGACCCAGTACCCGGCGACGGACTGGAAGAAGGTCTATGAACTGGTCGCGAGCTGACCAGGGATCGCCCGCGTTTCCAGTCCATGCGGCCAATCGCGCACGGTTGGCAAGAGTGTGGGGATGCTCGAGTCCTAGGACGCGTTCCCGCAGGTGCAGGAGGGCCAGGAACTGATCGCGTGCTCCGACCGGGTCACCTGCGATTCCCGTCCACTTCGCGAGATTGTGCCGGGTGTGCAGGGTGTCCGGGTGTTCAGCGCCGAGGATCCGCTGTCGAACCGGCAGTAAGGCGGCAAGTTGATCGCGCGCCGCCTCTGGCGCCCCGGCCTCGCCCGTCCATGCGGCGAGATGGAGGCGGACGGTCAACGTGTGTGGGTGCTCGTCCCCGAGAACGCGCTGACAGACGGGCAGGAGATCGGCGAACTGGTCTCGGGCCGAGCGGTGGCCCCGAGCTCGGCCAGTCCACGCTGCCGCGTCGGCTCGCACGTACAGCGTTTGTGGATGTTCGGAGCCAAGGACTCTCTCGTAGATTGACACCAATTCGGTCAGCTGATCACGCGCGTGCTCGCGAAGACCGCCCTCACCGGCGAGGAGAGCGAGCTCGGCCCTGACGGTCAGAACGGCCGGATTCTCCGGACCGAGTACGGGGGCCGCAGTGTTATAGATCAGCGTTCCCTGTGCTTGCGCAGCCGGGAACTGGCCAGTGTGACGCAGAAACTGACATGCCCGGGCAGCGGCTTCGGTCGCATCGACGACGGTCTGCGGTGACGGCGTGCTGGTCCGGGCCTCGGCAGTCAGGAGATGTACTCCGTGCGGAACCAGGAGTTGCCAATCCGGCCAGTTGACGGGGTTCTCGGGGTCGAGCTCCGAGCACGCATGGACCAGCAGCCGAGCTGCGAGTGAGGTGGTGACCTGAAACTGCTGCGTAACCGCAAGATGGTGGAGACTCGCATCCCGGATCAGCGGATGAAGGCGGATCACCATCGAAGCGCTGCCCTCCCCGGATTGCGCTGCGTTCGTGTCGACGGCAAGGTCGATCAGTCCGAGGCTTGTGAGCCCATGGAGCAGTCCACGAATCTGGGCGGCGTCCGATCCGCCGAACTGAGCTGATTCTCCGAGGAGTTTTGGATCGAGGATCTGCTGGCAGGGGATCGGCGCGTCGGCGAATGCCGCCAGCAGTCTGAGCATTGTCCTGGTCAGCGGCAGTCCGCGGTCGGCAAGCAAAGACAGCGAGAGCTCCCAGGTGCGCGCGATGACCTGCCGCGCTTCGTTGACCGACAGGCGGTCTGTTTCGTCGGGGAAGACCGCAGTCAGACCGCTGGTGTCCAGAGCATTCTTGTAGTCGGTGAAGGTCGTGAAACTTCCAAGCAGACGAAGTTGATTGGCGTCGGCCAGATATCGGCCTGCCAGAGTCAATGCCAGTGGCAGCCCGCCGAGGCGCACCGAGAGGTCCTCGGCATCCGCGATTGTGCCGGCGTCGTGCTGTATCTGGTCGCACAGGACTTGGGCGCCGTCAGTCGACGAGAGCAGCGGAATCTCGCGCAACTGGCACCACGCTCCCCAGGTGGTCGTGGTGCTGTCACGGGTCGTCAACATCACGGCGCCTTGCTTGCCTGCCAGTGGGCGGAGCCATCCCCGTTGGTGAGCAACAGGCTCGCCAGGTGGCGCCAATAGGCGGGTGTCGTCCGCGTTGTCGATTACCAGAAGCCAGCGCTTCGGGTAGGCCATGAGCCTGCGCCAAACCACATCGGGGGCGTGATCTGCCCACTCGTGATCGAGTTCCTGCGTGGTTGCACCCAGCGTTCTGGCCAGTAGTCGCATTCCTGTTTGCAGATCGGTGAAAGCAGCGGCCGAGACCCACCAGACCTCGACGTCGAGTCGTTGTGCTTGCAGTGCGACTTGATGGGCAACGGTCGTTTTTCCTCCACCCGCTGTGCCGTGGAGTACCTGGATCCGAGACGGGTGTCGACTTCTCCGGCCGTACAGCGAGAGCAGATCCTCCACCAGTTCGTTGCGACCACGGACCCGCTCAGCTGAATCCAGAGTAGGCACGGCCAAGGACCCCATTCCAGCAACGGGAACACCAGTCGTGTCCAGTGGCTCCTTATTGCTCGTGGCGGTTCTGGTCCGTGACTGGAGGACAAATCCGGTGACGGAAAGGAGTAGCGAGACGAGGCCAACGGCCAGCGAATATGTACTGCTGAGCTGATCCCGCGTGGCCAGATCCGCGCTGAAGAAACGGTCGATCGTCTGGCGAACGGAGGACACACTCGCCAGCAGGAGACCAGCACCGATCAGTGCCAGAACGATCCACAGGAACCTCATTCGCACCCGCGGTGGATAGAGCCGTTTCACCTTCTGATCACCTGCCCATCAGCCCCGTGGTCGCCAAAGGCAACCCCGGAAATGATTCTCCCGGACAGACGGCAATGCCGCGTCCGCACCGGCATTGCGGCGAGAGCGGCCGGCTCTATGCGGTGATGAGGTCGTGTGTACGCGTTCGGCAAATTGGCGACGCTTGCGCTCGTCGGTCGGCTCGCCCGCGACTATTGGAGGTATTCGCCAGGCCCCGCTTGGTGGCCCCGCCGGCTGTTCCTATCTACCGCCAGGGTGGGTGGGTCGAACGGCGACGCAGGAGTCGCGAAGCGGCCGAAGTACCAGCTACTTCTGGTACAGGGCTTCTACGTCGGCCTTGTGCTTTTCCATCACGATGTGGCGGCGGAGGGAGAGTTTGAGGGAGAGTTCGCCGTTTTCCTGGGTCCAGTCGGTTTCCAGGATGGTGAACTTCTTGATGCCTTCGGCCTTCGACACCGCGGTGTTGGCGTCGTCGATGGCGGACTGGATCTCGGCGATCAGGTCCTTGTCGGTGGCCAGGGTGGACATGTCGTCGGGCTTGCCGTTCTTGGTGGCCCAGGCGCCGATGGTCTCGGGGTCGATGGTGACGAGGGCGGCGATGAAGGGCTTGCCGTCGCCGACGACCATGCACTGGCTGACCAGGGGGTGCAGGCGGATGCGGTCCTCCAGTACGGCGGGGGCCACGTTCTTGCCGCCGGCCGTCACCAGGATCTCCTTCTTGCGGCCGGTGATCTTGATGAAGCCGTCGACGTCGAACTCGCCCAGGTCGCCGGTGTGGAACCAGCCGTCGGCGTCGATCGCGGCGGCGGTGGCCTCGTCGTTCTTCCAGTAGCCGAGCATCACCTGGCCGCCCTTGAAACAGAGCTCGCCGTCGTCGGCGACGCCGACGGTGACGCCGGGCAGGGGCTTGCCGACGGTGCCGATGCGGATGTCGTCGGGCAGGTTCACGGCCAGGGCGGCGGTGGTCTCGGTGAGGCCGTAGCCCTCCAGCACCGGTACGCCGATGCCGCGGAAGAAGTGGCCGAGGCGGTCGCCGAGGGGAGCGCCACCGGAGATGGCATAGTCGACCTGGCCGCCCAGGACGTTGCGGAGCTTGGCGTAGACGAGCTTGTCGAACAGGGTGTGCTTGGCCTTCAGGCCGAAGCTCGGGCCGCCCTTGTCGAGCGCCTGGGAGTAGGCGATCGCGGTCTCCGCGGCGGCGTCGAAGATCTTGCCCTTGCCGGCCGCGTGCGCGGTCTGGCTGGCGGTGTTGAACACCTTCTCGAAGACGCGCGGCACGCTGAGGATGAAGGTCGGCTTGAACTCGCCGAGGTCCGCGACCAGGTTCTTCACGTCCGCGGTGTGGCCGACCTTGACCCGCATCATCACGCAGCCGACCTGGATGATCCGGGCGAACACGTGCGCCAGCGGCAGGAACAGCAGAGTGGAAGCGCCCGTCAGCTTGAACAGGCCCGGCAGCACCTTCACCGCGGTGCCGAGCTCGTCCATGAAGTTCGCGTGGCTGATTTTGCAACCCTTGGGGCGGCCGGTGGTGCCGGAGGTGTAGATCAGCGTCGCGAGGTCACCAGGGACCACGGCGGTACGGCGCTTGTCCAGCTCGGCGTCGGCGATGTCCTTGCCGAGCACGGTGAGCTCGTCGACCGCGCCGGACTCGATCTGCCAGACCTCTTGCAGCGAAGGCGCCTCGGCCCGGGCGGACTCGACGACGGCGCCGTGCGCGGCGTTCTCGACGACTGCGACGACGGCCTCGGAGTCGGTCAGGATCCAGTGGACCTGGGACGCGGAGGAGGTCTCGTAGATCGGCACGGTGGCCGCGCCGATGCTCCAGATCGCGTAGTCGATCAGGGTCCACTCGTACCGGGTGGCGCTCAGCAGCGCGACCCGGTCGCCGTGCTTCACCCCGGCCGCGATCAGGCCCTTCGCCACCCCGCTCACCTGGCGGGCGAACTCGGCCGCCGAGATGTCCAGCCAGCCGCCGTCGACCCGGCGGCTGAAGACCGCGGTGTCAGGATGGGAGGAAGCGTTCGCCCAGACGGGATCGCTCAGGCTGCCGGTGGTCGGTGGCTCGATCACAGCGGGGGTGGTGTACTCACGCATTCCGCGTCTCCTCAGTCGGTCACGAATAGTCGACTCCGGCGCACGCTACAGTCACCTACCCGGAAGTAGCCAGATGAGTGTGACCCAGGGAACTAGCTATGCCATCGCTCGACATCAGTTGCGACGACTTGGTCGTTGCTGATCCAGCCTACGTCGCGGATCGTCTCGGTCAGGACACCCTCTGGCGCGAGTGGTGGCCCGAGTTGACCCTGACCCCGTCGGAGCGCCGCGGCCTGGAGGGCGTCCGGTGGGCCGTCACCGGCGCCGCGATCGGTACTGCGGAGTGGTGGCTCGAGCAGGTCCGCGACGGCGTGGTGGTGCACTGGTACCTCCGGGTCGACCCGGTACGCCGGACCGGCCGCCGGGGGCTCGCGAAGCTGCAGGAGCAGTACGTCGCGCGGTACCGGAACAACATCTGGCGGTTCAAGGACGAAGTCGAGCGAGGCCGCGCCGCGGGCGAGCGCAGGTCCGGCTGGGAACCCGCGATAGTCTCCGGGGAGGGCGGCGGCGCCCCTTCCAAGTCCCGGCAGCGGAGAGGTGAATCGATGGCAGAGCAGACCACCTCGACCATCGTCGTGAACGCGACCCCGAAGGCGATCATGGCGGTGATCGCGGACTTCGAGGCGTATCCGGAGTGGGCCGACTCGATGCGCGAGACCGAGGTGCTGTCCACCGACGAGGCCGGCCGGCCGAAACAGGTGCGGTTCAAGGTGGATGCCGGGGCGATCTCCGACGAGTACACGCTGGACTACGTGTGGTCCCGCAACGAGGTCACCTGGACGCTCGTCCAGGCCAAGATGGTGAAAGGCATGGACGGCGCCTATGTCCTGCGCGACCTGGGCGACCAGGGCACCGAGGTGACGTACCGGCTCGCGGTCGACGTGAGCATCCCGATGATCGGGATGCTCAAGCGCAAGGCCGAGAAGGTCATCATCGACACCGCCCTGAAGGGGCTCAAGAAGCGCGTCGAGTCCTGACCCGTGACCCGGGTCCTGCTGTACACAGGTAAAGGCGGCGTGGGAAAGACCACGTCCGCGGCCGGCACCGCCACGCTCGCCGCGCTGCGCGGCCTGCGCACGCTGGTGCTGTCCACCGATGCCGCGCACTCGCTGTCGGACGCGTTCGACAGCGCCGTCGGCCAGGAGCCGACCGAGATCGACGACCTGCTGTTCGTCCAGCAGATCGACGCGCAGCGCCGGTTCGAGCGCTCCTGGGGCGACATCCAGGCGTACCTGCGCTCGGTCCTGCACGTGGTCGGGGTCGACCCGATCGAGGCCGAGGAGCTGACCGTGCTGCCGGGCGCGGAGGAGGTGCTGGCGCTGCTCGAGGTGCGCGACCACGTCCGCTCCGGACGCTGGGACGTGATCGTGGTCGACTGCGCGCCGACCGCCGAGACGCTCCGGCTCCTCGCGCTGCCGGAGGCGCTGAACTGGTACATGGACCGGATCTTCAACGTCGAGCGCAAGGTGGTCCGCACGTTCCGGCCGTTGCTGAGCAAGGCCGCCGGCATCCCGATGCCGGACGACAACGTGTTCGACGCCCTGCGCCGATTGCACCGCGACCTGGCCGACATCCGCGCGCTGCTGGCCGGGCCTGACGCCTCCGTGCGGCTCGTGCTCACCCCCGAGGCGGTCGTGGTCGCCGAGGCGCGCCGCTCGCTCACAACCCTGTCCCTGTACGGCTACCGCGTGGACGGCGTCGTCGCGAACCGGGTGTTCCCGGCCGCCGGTGCAGACAACTGGCGGCGGCAGTGGGTCGCGGCTCAGCGCGGGATCCTCGAGGACGTCGCCGACTCGTTCCGGCCGCTGCCGATCTGGGAGTCGCCGTACCGCGCCTGCGAGCCGGTCGGCGTCGAGGAACTCGCGGCGTTCGCCGTCGAGATGTACGGCAAGGACGACCCGTTCGCGCGGGCCACCGACGAGACCTCGCTGTGGGTGGATCGCCACATCGATACCGACGGCCGGACCTACACTCTGACCATGCCGTTGCCGCTGGCATCCGCGAGTGACCTGGAGCTGGCCCGGCACGGCGACGAACTGATCATCACGGTGGGCTCGTACCGACGGGTGCTGCCACTGCCGGCCGCGCTGGCTCGGGGCGTCGTCGCCGGGGCACGGCTGGAGGACGGACGCCTGCAGGTGCGGTTCGCGCCGCGCGAGCCGTTGCCGAAGCCCTCCGAACTGCCGCTCGGGACCGGCCCCCTCGAGTCGGCGCAAGGGCTTGCCCAGCAGGGGTTGGTGCAGGAGGGGTTGGCGCAGGAGATCCGGGAACAGATGAGCCAGCAGTTCGACACCGGGCCTGCCGCGATCACGGAGGGAACCAGGTGAGCAAGGAGCCGGTGGGAACCGTTGCCGAGGAGGCCGCGAAGCTGTTCGCCGTCCTCCAGCAGGCCGCACGCCAGCAGGACCCCGCGCCGCCGCCGGAGGAACCCGACGCGGCCGCGCCCGGACCCGGAGTACACGACGAGCAAGAGCACGGTACGTCGCGCTGTGGTGCGGCCGAGTGCCAGTGGTGCCCCGTCTGCCACCTGATCGCCAAGGTTCGCCACACCAGCCCCGAGACGATCGAGCAGCTGTCGATGGCGGCCGCCGGGGTGCTCGGATCGGTACGGTCGTTGCTGGAGGCCGCCGCGGAGGCCGCGCGACAGGCCCGGGCGGACGCTGAGTCGCGGACCGCCGGGACACCGGACACGGAACGGCCCGCCCGGTCCCGGGTGGACAGGATCGACGTGAGTGAGGACCCCGACCCATGGGACTGAGCATCGGCATCGACGTCGGCGGTACGAAGATCGCCGCCGGCGTGGTGGACGCGGACGGCAAGATCGGCGCCCGCGCGTACCGCGACACCCCGGCGGACTCCACCGACGAGACCGCGAAGGCGATCTGCGACGCGGCCGCCGAGCTGATCAAGGACTATGAGGTCGAGGCGGTCGGGATCGGCGCCGCCGGGTTCGTCTCCTCGGACCGCTCGACGGTGCTGTTCGCCCCGAACCTCGCCTGGCGGGACGAGCCGCTCGGCCGGCGCGTCAGCGAAGTACTGAATGTGCCGGTCGCGGTAGAGAACGACGCGAACGCGGCTGCCTGGGGTGAGTTCGCCTTCGGCGCCGCGAAGAACGTCGAACACATGGTTTGCGTGACGGTCGGTACCGGGATCGGCGGCGGCGTCGTGATCGAAGGCGAACTGCTGCGTGGCGCGCACGGTGTGGCGGCCGAGCTCGGGCACATGCGGGTGGTGCCCGGCGGGCATCGCTGCGGCTGTGGAGCGCGGGGCTGCTGGGAGCAGTACGCCTCCGGCCGAGCGCTGGTCCGCGAAGCCAGGGCGCAGGCGGAGTCCGGCTCGCTGGCCGCGGCGCAGATGCTGAGCGTCTGCGGGATCACTGACTCGGCGGAGCTGACCGGCCCGATGATCACCGAGGCCGCGGCGGCCGGCGACCCCTGTGCGGTCGAGCTGCTGGACGACCTCGGCCGCTGGCTGGGGGAGGGCCTGGCGAGCATCGCGACGCTGTTCGACCCGAGCACGATCGTGATCGGCGGCGGGGTCAGCGCGGCGAGGGAACTACTGTTGAAGTCGGCGCAGGTCGCGTTCGAGAAGAACCTGCCGGCCAAGGCGAACCGGCCGCACCCCGGCTTCGGCCTGGCGGAACTGGGCAACGACGCCGGCATCATCGGCGCCGCGGACCTGGCCCGTCGTCCGGCCGGCCGTTAGGAGGGTCGATGGCTCTGACGCAGGCGTTGACGATCGGGATCGACATCGGTGGCACCAAGGTGGCCGCCGGGGTGGTCGACCCGGAGGGCAACATCCTGGACCGGTTGCGCCGGGACACCCCGACGAAGGACCCCCGGGAGACCGAGGACGCGATCGCCGAGATCGTGCACGACCTGGAGTCACGGCACGACGTGATCGCGGTCGGGATCGGCGCGGCCGGGTTCGTCGACGGCACCCGGTCTTCCGTGCTGTTCGCCCCGCACCTCGCCTGGCGGCACGAGCCGCTGCGCGACGCGGTCGAGCGCCGCCTCGGGCTGCCCGTGGTGGTCGAGAACGACGCGAACGCGGCGGCCTGGTCGGAGTGGCGGTTCGGCGGCGGCCAGGGTGAGAGTCACCTGGTCTGTGTCACGCTCGGTACCGGGATCGGCGGCGCGATCCTCAACGACGGCGCCCTGCAGCGGGGCAAGTTCGGCATTGCCGGCGAGTTCGGCCACATGCAGGTGGTTCCCGGCGGACATCGGTGCGAGTGCGGCAACCGCGGCTGCTGGGAGCAGTACGCCTCGGGCAACGCGCTGACCCGCGAGGCGCGCGAGCTAGCCCTGTCCGGCTCGCCGGTCGCGCACAATCTGCTCCGCGCGGCGGACGGTGATCCCCGCAAGATCAACGGGCCGATGGTGACCGAGCTGGCGAAGGACGGCGACCCGGTCGCGGTCGAACTGCTCGAGGATGTCGGCCGCTGGCTGGGCATCGGTCTGGCGAACCTCGCCGCCGCGCTCGACCCCGGCACGTTCGTCATCGGTGGCGGTGTCTCCGATGCCGGCGAGCTGCTGCTCGCTCCCGCCCGCGAGGCGTTCAAGCGCACGCTGACCGGCCGTGGATTCCGCCCGGAGGCGCGGATCGTGCGCGCCGTACTGGGTCCGGAGGCCGGCATGGTCGGGGCCGCGGACCTCGCTCGCGAAGAGGCCACCTGGCTGCGGCGGGTGCGGGTCAAGACGACCGCGGTGACGGCGAAGACCGCAGCCCGCAGCGGCCGGTCCACCCGGCTGGAGCGGGCCGCGCGCAAGTCGGTCGGCCGCCGTACCGGGATGCGTACCGCGGCGCCGGAGCCCGAGCGGGAGTTGCAAGACGAGTCTGAGGTATGACGGCAGTCCCGTCGCTGCGGGTGCTGTCGTACAACGTGCACCGCTGGGGTGATGATCGCGACGCGCTGGCCCGGGTGGTTCGCGCCTGCGCGCCCGACGTCGCGCTGATCCAGGAGGCGCCGACGTGGTGGGGGACCAGGCGCAAGCGCGAGGCGATGGCGGCGACGTTCGGCCTCCGGTACGTCGTGGCGTCCGCGCGCAACGCGATCCTGGTTGCCGATGGCACCGAGCTGGCGGATCCCCTGAACTGGCGGGTCTGGCGGCCGTTCGTACGCCGACGGCTCCGGCTGATCGCCACCCAGCTCCCAGGCGGAGCGGTCGGCGGCCGGGTCACTCTCGGCGGCGTGGATCTCGCGATGGTCGTGTGTCACCTCGGACTGCACATCCGGGGCCGCCGGCACGAGCTCGAGCAGGTGCTGAAGGGCTGCAACTCCTTCAACCTGCCCTACCTTCTCGTCGGCGACCTCAACGAGGAACCGGACGGCCCGGTCTGGGAACGCCTTGCTGCTGAGGGATTGACCGATCTCGGCGCCGACGCCGGGCCGACGTACCACTCGAACAACCCCGTGAAGCGGATCGACGGCGCGCTGCTCTCCCCGGGCCTCGCCGGTCAGGTGATCCCGCTCGACTCGATCGAAGGCGTCACCCGCGACGACCTGGCCGCGGGCTCGGACCACCTGCCGATGCTGCTCGAGATCAGCCCGGCTCGGTAGTAGATCGTCTCGCAACCGGTTATCGCAAAACCCTTTGTGTGCTGGGGATTCCGGCGGCAGGATGGCGGGATGAGTGAGCTGAAGAGGCCGGTTGTGCTGGTGACCGGAGTGGGACGCCGGGTCGGCATCGGGGCCGGGATCGCGGAGCGGCTGGCGGCGACCGGGTGGGACGTCGCGTTCACCTACCTGAGCCGGTACGACGACCGGATGCCGTGGGGCCAGGACACCGCCGCCCGGGACGAGATCACCGAGCTGCTCGAGCAGCACGGCGCGCGGGTGTTCACGGTCGAGGGCGACTTCGAGGACACCGCGGCACCGGCTGAGGTGTTCCGCGCGACCAACGAGGCACTGGGACCGGTGCAGGCGCTGGTGATGTCGCACTGCGAGTCCGTGGACAGCGGGATCCTCGACACCACGATCGAGAGCTTCGACCGGCACTTCGCGGTGAACGCCCGGGCCGGCTGGCTGCTGATCAAGGCATTCGCCGAGCAGTACGCCGCGCGGTACGGGGACGGCCGGATCGTGGCGCTCACCAGCGACCACACGGTGCACAACCTGCCGTACGGCGCGAGCAAGGGAGCGCTGGACCGGATCACTCTCGCGGCGGGTCAGGAGCTCAGCCACCTCGGCATCACCGCGAACGTGATCAACCCGGGCCCGATCGATACCGGCTGGATGACGCCCGAGATGGTCGAGCAGTTCGCCACCGAGAACCCGCTGAAGCGGCCAGGCCAGGCGGCCGACACGGCGAATCTGGTGGCCTTCCTCTGCTCACCCGAGGGCGGCTGGATCAACAGCCAGCTCCTCACCAGCAACGGCGGCTGGCGCGCGGGCTAACCCTTCTTCCGGTTCAGGAAGGCGAGCATCGCCTCCTGTGCGGCGGGGGAGCCGAACAGTCCGGCGGAGAGCTCGGCCAGATCGGTGCCGCGGGCATCGATGTCGGCGAGGAGCTCCCGATTGAGCAGCTTCTTCGTCTCCCTGAGTCCCTGCGGCACACCCTTGAGCAACGACTTCAGTACTGCGGCCAGCGCGGCGTCCAGGTCGTCGTCCGGGACGGCGCGGGTGACCAGCCCCAGCCGGGCTGCCTCGGCGCCGTCGAATCCGTCGCCGGTCAGGAACGTCAGGGACGCGGCGCGATCGGTCAACCGGGGGATGACGGTGAGGGAAATCGTGGCAGCGGCGAGCCCGAGCCGGACCTCGGTCAGGGCGAAGGTGGAACTCTCTCCGGCGACGCTGATATCCGAGGCCGCGACGATCCCGATCCCACCGGCACGCACCGGCCCGGCCACCCGAGCCACCACGGGTCTGGAGTTCGCCACGATCGCTCGCTGTACGTCGACCATCCGCTGGGCGCCGACGCCCATCCCGACCGTGGTCGCCTCGGACAGGTCGGCACCTGAGCAGAACACGTCGAGCGCGGAGCGGATCACGATCACCCGCACGGCGTCGTCGGCATCAGCCGCTGCCAGGTGAGCGAGGAGCTCACTGGTCAACTGCTGAGAGAGCGCGTTCTTGTTGTGCGGCGAGTCCAGCGTGATCGTCGCAACGCCCTCGTCGACACCCAGGTGCACCAGTTCGGTCATACCGACATCCTGCCCGCTGCCGGGCTGCGTCGCCGTAACCGGCCCCACACGGGCTAGCCCAGGTACAGGCAGAAGGGGTGACCATCCGGGTCGAGCATCACCCGCACGTCCTCCTGAGGCTGGTACGCCGCCAGTTCGGCGCCGGCCTCGACCGCATGGGCGACGGCTTCCTCCAGGTCGTCCACCTCGAGGTCGAGGTGGAGCTGCATCTGCGGCTTGCCCTTCTCGGCGGGCCACACTGGTCGCTCGTACAGCTCCTCGCGCTGGAAGGCCAGGTTGTAGCCGGCCTCCTTGGCCGGTGCCAGGGTCACCCAGTTGGGCTCGTCGGCATACAGCGTCCAGCCGAGCAACCGCTGGTAGAAGCGGGCCAGCTTCTGTGGGTCCGGCGAGTTGAGCGCGACGCCGAACCAGTGCGCCTTCGTTCTCAGTGCCATGACCCCAGCCTGGACCAGACCGCCGACAGTTCGGCCCGGCGGGGAGCTACTTGCTGTCTCCTGAGTAGTCGGGGGCCAGTTCCCGGGCGAGGTGTTCGATGAACAGGCCGACATCGGTGACGATGCCGCGGGCCTGGGACGAGCCGCGGTCGGCCAGCTTCGTCACGGTCGCCGGGTTGATGTCGACGCAGGTGAGCGGGATCGAGGCCGGCAGGATGTTGCCGGTAGCAACCGAGTGGAGCATGGTCGCCGCCATCAGGCAGTAGCCGACGCCAGGCAGTTCGGCCCGCATGGCGCGCTGGCCCTCCAGTACGTCGGTGTAGACGTCCGGCAGCGGGCCGTCGTCGCGCACCGACCCGACCAGCACGAAGCTCTTCCCGTTTTTCACCAGCGAGTGCATCACGCCTGAGGTCAGCACGCCCTTGTCGACGGCCTCGGCGATCGAGCCGGCCTTGCGGATCGTGTTGATCGCGCGGATGTGGTGCTCGTGACCGTGCTCCACCCCACGACCGCGGGCCAGATCGACGCCCAGCGAGGTGCCGTAGAGCGACGACTCGATGTCGTGCGTCGCGAGGGCGTTCCCGGCGAACAGCACGTCGACGTACCCGGCCTCGACCAGGGCGACCATGGCCGGCGCGGCGCCGGTGTGGACGATGCCGGGGCCGCCGACCCAGAGCACCTTCTGGCCGTTCGCCTTGGCCTCGCGCATGCCGTCCGCGACCTGCATGACGAGCACCCGCTGCGGCTTCTCGCTGGACACGTCCGACTCCATGAAGCCGAACGACTCCTCGGTGTTCGCGACCAGCGGGGGAGTGACCTTGACGCCCTGCGCGCTCGAGATGATCTTCATCCCGGCCTTCACCTCGGACATCGGGATGGTCCGGACCGATTCGCCCTCGACCAGCAGGCCGCAGTCCATCTCCGGGTTCCGCACCTGCACCCAGTGGCCGCTCAGCCGGACGCTGGTCGGCAGGTTCGTGGTGGAGTAGAAGCCGTCCGGGAAGACGCCGTCCTGGATCACCTCGGAGATCTCCGGCGTGCCCGGGTCGACCAGGTTCGCGCCCTTGGTCTGGATCCGCATCAGCAGCCGCTGCAGGGCTTCCTCGTCCTCCGCGCCGACCGTCATCCGGACCGTCGACGGGTCGTCCTTGTCGTAGCCCAGGTCGAACCGGTCCAGCGTGTACTCACCGCCGTACCCACGGATGTCGTCCAGGACGCGGGACAGCAGCCCGGAGTCCATCAGGTGGCCGGTGATCTCCACCGTCTCGGTGACCTGCACGGGTGCCTCCTCCGCCTCAGCTCGTCGGATTGTCCGACGATCCGAACTCTAGCGTCAGACGACCGCGCCGTCGTCAGGCGTGTCATCTGGTGGAAGGCGGTCCTTCATCCGGATCACCAGGGTGAGGAAGCCGGCGATGAAGCCGACCACCGCAATGGTGGTGATCCGGCCGGTGCCGAAGTCCAGCAGCGCGGCCAGGATCAGCAGCACCGGTCCGCCGAGCAGGCCGAGCCAGGCGGCCCGGCTGATCCAGTCCAGCTTCGGTCCGCGCGGCGGTTCCGGCGGGACGAAGTGGTCGTGCGGGTCCTCGGTCCGGCGGGCCGGCGGCTCCTCGGGCGGCTCCTCGTCGGTGTCGCCGACGACCAGCCCGGTCGGTACGTCGATCAGCGGCTCGTACGAGTCTTCGTCCACGTCCTCGCTGGCCGGCCACCGCGGTAGGTTCGCGTCGTGACCCGGCGCGGACGGCGCGTTGAACTGCTCGACCAGCGACGCCCACTCGGCGTCCTCGGTACTGCGTTCGATCACCGAGCGCGCCTGCTCCTCGGCACCGGATGCGACGAAGATCTCCTCGAAGCCGGCCGGGATCTTCACCGCGGCCTCGTCCGCCTTCGCGGGCGCCGGGCTCGGGGTCTCGGCGGTCGACGTGCCTTCTCCGGCTGGCTCGGCCGGGGCCTCGGAGGCCGACGGACCGGGCTCGCCCGGCGCACCGGCGTACGCGGCGATGCCTGCCTCGGCCAGCGCGGCGAGGACGGGCTCGGCGACGAGGGGATCGATCCCTCCCAGCGAGGTGTACGCCGAAGCGGTCAGGCCGTTGTCACGCATCGGTACCGACCCGCCGGATGAAGGCCGTCGAGTCGGCGAAGATGCGCGGTGCGTCGTTGTCCAGAGTGGCCACGTGATAGCTGTCCTCGAGCAGGGTCTCGGTCACGTCGCGGGACGAGATCGACGCCAGCACCGTCCGGCCCGAGCTCGGCTCCACGACGTGATCGACACTACTGCGGAACAGAAGAACCGGCTGCGTCACCTTGCCCAGATCGTCCCGGGTGAGCTGCCAGAGCTGCGACAGCGAGTGGAGCGCGCGCAGCGGCATCCGGTCGTAGGCGCCCTCGTCGACACCGGGTTTCTTGATGTCGTTCGAGATGCCCGGGAAGTACGGCACCAGTCGTTGCAGCACCGGGAGCAGCACCAGCCGCTTGTCGTCGGTGCGCACGGACGGGTTGACCAGGATCAGCCCGGCGATGTCGGCGCCGTGCTCCTCGGCCAGCCGCAGGGTCAGGCAGCCACCCATCGACAACCCGGCGACGAACACCCGGTCGTGCTCCTTGCGGAGCCGCTCGAGCTCGTTGTCGAGGACGGCGTACCAGTCCTGCCAGCGGGTGGAGTTCATCTCCCGCCAGTGCGTGCCGTGCCCGGGCAGCCGCGGTACGGCGACGCCGTACCCCTCGGCGGCGAGGTGCTCGGCGAACGGGCGCATCGACCGCGGTGATCCGGTGAAGCCGTGGCTCAGCAGGACCCCGGTGGCGGCGTTCTCACCGGATCCTGGGCTGCGGAACTCTTCCGCATGAGCTTGCACTGGCACGGGTGCTCCTAGACGGTCGCGGACATCCTGAGACGCCAATGGTCGCAGCCGCGGAGCCACCCGCCCACCCCGGCGCGGGTGTCGTTCGGGTCTCGTGACCGACGTCGCACCCAGTCTGCAACCAGATGCCAACACAGAGTGCTACCCGCTTATTCCTGGCGGTGACGTTGCCCGAGGAGGAGAGTGGACCGTAGGGTGTCGGCCGAGTGACGGAGGTGAAGGCGTTGCTGTACCTGTTCCTCAGGCGGTTCCTCGTCGGACCGATTACGAAGCTCCTCTTCCGTCCCAGGGTCGAGGGGCTGGAGAACATTCCCTCGTCAGGGCCGGCGCTGCTGGTCAGCAATCACCTGGCCTTCTGCGACTCGGTGTTCCTGCCGGTCGCGGTGCCCCGGCAGATCGTCTTCCCGGCCAAGTCGGAGTACTTCACCGCGCCCGGGCTGAAGGGCCGGCTGGTCGCCACCTTCTTCCGCTCGGTCGGGCAGATCCCGATCGACCGGTCCGGCGGCCGGGCCTCGCTGGCCGCGCTGAACACCGGTCTGGAGATCCTCCAGAAGGGCGAGCTCTTCGGCATCTACCCCGAGGGCACCCGCTCACCCGACGGCCGGCTCTACAAGGGCAAGACCGGCGTCGCCCGGATGGCGATCGTGGCCGGCGTGCCGGTCATCCCGGTCGCGATGATCGACACCGAGAAGCTGAACCCGCCCGGCACGGTCTGGCCGCAGTGGCTGATCCGCGAGCCCGGCCGGCGGCTGCCGCGCCTGGTCCGCCCCGGCGTCTCGATCGGCAAGCCGCTGGACTTCTCCCGCTACGAGGGGATGGAGCGCGACCGGTTCGTGCTGCGCTCGGTCACCGACGAGATCATGTACGCGCTGATGGAGCTGTCCGGCCAGGAGTACGTCGACATGTACGCCGAGAAGGCCAAGGAGCTGATCAAGGCCGGCGAGTCCGTCGACGACCACATCAAGCCCCGCCTCGGCGACACCAAGGCCTCCTGACCACTCCGGTGGAGACCGATCTGAACGTGCTCGGTGAGCCGTTGGAGGAATGCGGGACTGACCCGGTCACCGGGTTCTTCCGCGACGGCTCCTGCACCACCGGCCCCGAGGACCTCGGCAGCCACACAGTCTGCGCGGTGATGACCACGGAGTTCCTCGCCCACCAGAGCTCGGTCGGCAACGACCTGGTCACCCCGCGACCCGAGTTCGGCTTCGCGGGGCTCAAGCCGGGGGACCGCTGGTGCGTGGTCGCCGCCCGCTGGCTGCAGGCGTACCACGCGGGCGCCGCCGCTCCGGTGGTCCTGGCCTCCACCCACGCCCGGTCCCTCGAAACCATCCCCCTGACGGTCCTCCGCAGCCACGCGGTCGACGTACCGCCGGACCCCAGCTCGCTGGCCAGGTGAGACGGGAGAGCAGGCGTGGGGACGGCTGGAATAGGGTTGGGCCATGCAATTTGCCACGTTGAGTGCGGGGGTCGTGCCCGGGGTTCCGAGTCTCGAGGAGCTGCGGGGGCTGAAGCCGCTGCAGCAGCCAGAGTGGCCGGACCCGGTGGCGCTGGACCAGGTGATCGGGCAGCTGAGGAAGTTGCCGCCGCTGGTTTTCGCCGGTGAGTGCGACGACCTGACCACCAAGATCGGTGCCGTCGCGCGCGGCGAGGCGTTCCTGCTGCAGGGCGGTGACTGCGCCGAGACCTTCGAAGGAGTGACCGCCGAGAACATCCGGGCCAAGCTCCGCGTGCTGCTGCAGATGGCCGTCGTGCTCCAGTACGCCGCGAGCGTGCCGGTGGTGAAGGTCGGCCGGATCGCCGGTCAGTACGCGAAGCCCCGCAGCTCCGGCGAGGAGACCCGCGACGGCGTCACCCTCCCGTCGTACCGGGGTGACGCGGTCAACGGGCTGGAGTTCACCGAGGAGTCGCGGATCCCGGACCCGGAGCGGCTGCGCGGCGTCTACAACGCGGCCGCTGCCACGCTGAACCTGACCCGCGCGTTCACCACCGGTGGGTACGCCGACCTGCACCAGGTGCACGCCTGGAACACCGACTTCGTGAAGTCCTCCCCGGTCGGGCAGAAGTACGAACGGCTCGCCTCCGAGATCGAGCGGGCGCTGGCCTTCATGCGGGCCTGTGGAGCCATCGCCGACGAGTTCAAGACGGTCGACTTCTACGCGTCGCACGAGGCGCTCATCCTCGAGTACGAGCACGCCCTGACCCGGATCGACTCCCGCACCGAGCAGCCGTACGACGTGTCCGGCCACCTGCTCTGGGTGGGGGAGCGCACCCGGCAGTTGGACGGCGCGCACGTGGAGTTCCTGGCGTCCCTGACCAACCCGCTGGGCGTGAAGATCGGCCCGACCACGACCCCGGAGTACATCAGGGCCCTGATCGACAAGCTGAATCCGAAGGGCATCGAGGGCCGGCTGACCTTCATCACCCGGATGGGCGCGGGCAAGATCCGCGACGGACTGCCGCCGCTGCTGGAGGCGGTCCGCGACCACGGCTCGCCGATCGCCTGGGTCTGTGACCCGATGCACGGCAACACCTACGAGACCCCGAACGGCTACAAGACCCGCAACTTCGACGACGTGATCACCGAGGTGGAGGGCTTCTTCGACGCGCACGAGCAGGTCGGCACCTGGCCGGGCGGCATGCACATCGAACTCACCGGCGACGACGTCACCGAGTGCCTCGGCGGCGGCGAGGAACTTGTCGCGGAAGACCTGGTGAACCGGTACGAGACGGCCTGCGACCCGCGGCTGAACCGGCACCAGTCGCTTGAGCTCGCGTTCCTGGTGGCTGAGCGCCTCCGGAGCGCCCGGGCATGATCGACCTCCGCTCGGACACCGTCACGAAGCCCTCGGCGGGGATGCTGGCCGCGATGACCAGCGCCCCGGTCGGCGACGACGTGTACGGCGAGGACCCCACCGTCACCGAGCTCGAGAACGAGATCGCCGCGCTGCTCGGGCACGAGGCCGGCCTGTTCACGGTGACCGGCTCGCTGGCCAACATCCTCGGCGTCCGCGCCCTGGCGGCTCCGGGCACCGAGGTGCTCTGCGAGGCAAGCGCGCACATCGCCCGCGCCGAGCTGGGCGCCCACGCCGCGATCAACGGCATCACCACCCGCACGTGGAGCGCGCCCGGCGGCCAGATCGACCTGGACCAGATCCGCGCCCTGATCGCCCCCGACCTCGGCCCGTACTTCGTGACGACGTCCGCCGTGTCCGTCGAGAACACGCACAACTTCGGCGGCGGCACGATCCAGACCTCGTACGACGCCTTGGCCGACGAGCTGGACACGATCGGACTGCCGCTCCACCTGGACGGTGCTCGGCTGTGGAACGCGTCGGTGGCGTCCGGAACACCGCTGTCGGCTTATGCGTCTCGGGCTGCAGCCGCGAGTGTTTGCCTGTCGAAGGGGCTGGGGGCTCCTGTCGGTTCGGTGCTGGTTGGCTCTGCGGAGCTGATCAAGGAGGCCCGGGTCTGGCGGAAGCGCCTCGGTGCGGGGTGGCGGCAGGCCGGCGTACTGGCTGCCGCGGGTCTTTACGCGGTACGGAACAACTTCGAGCGCCTGGCCGAGGACCACGCTCACGCCCGGCAGATCGCCGAGCTGCTGGCAGACGCCGCGCCGGGCTCGGTCAAGCCCGACCAGGTGGAAACGAACATCGTCGTCGCCGACATCGCAACCACCGGCAAGTCAGTCGCCGAAGTCATCGAAACCGCCAAAACCCAGGGAGTCCTGATCGGCGGAGTAGGCGCCACCCAACTCCGCCTGGTAACCCACCTGGACGCCTCAGCGAGCGACTGCCGCAAGGCGGCGGAAACCATCGCCCGCCTCCTGCAGTAGTCCGCCCCGGCAAGTTCGGCTGTCTAGATCCGGTTGATTGTCGCGAGCCAGGCTGGTGCGCCGTTGTCGTCGTGGAATCTGGTCTGGACTCGGTCCGGTTCGATGGCGGCGACATTCCAGCCAGTGCTGGGGTCGAAGGCCGTTCTCAGGTCTTCCTGGGTGACAGGGTGCGGGCCGGTGTCGGGGCCGTCGTCGCTGAAGCACAACACGAACAGGGTTCCATCGTCCTCGGTCACCGACGCGAGACTCGTTACGTATCCAGGGCGCTCGTCGCGGTTGAAGGTGTGGAACAGTCCGCAGTCCAGCACCGTCTCGAACCGGCGTCCCAAACGCTCCAAGTGGAGCGCGTCGGCCGCGGCGAACTCAGCCTCGATCCCACGGTCGCCGGCCTTCGCCCGGGCCATCGCCAGTGCCGTCTCAGCGACGTCAACGCCCAGAACCGAGAATCCCAGCGAGGCGACGTGTAGGGCGTTCTCGCCGGTCCCGCAGCCCGCATCGAGCACCGTTCCGGCGAATTGGCCTTGGGCTGCCAACCGCACTATTGCGGGCTGCGGCCGGCCAACATCCCAAGGCGCAGGGCCGTCCTGGTACGACGCATCCCAGGGGAGTCCCGTCATCCGTTCGTGACTGGTCGGCTGCCGACCGCTAAACGGATCCTCAGCGAGATTTCCTGATCGCTCAGACAACCTCGTCCCCTTCCTCCAGCAGACGTCGCCTCCCCATCGTGGCACGCAGGCTGACCCCGATGGCGATCGTCGCGGGAGCACACGGCGAGAAGCGGACGGGGAACCGGCGTCCTCACTCCGGCAGTGGGAGCCCGCCGGGCACTTTGGTGTAGCCGAGTTGCTCGATGACGCGTCCGCCGCTCACGCGGGTTACGTTCACGCCGAGCACTGATTCAGCGTCCGTCGGTCCGAAGCGGTAGCGCCACCGGACCGTTGCCCAGGCGCCATCGGAGAAGACGTGGTCGACCTCGAAGGTGCTGGCCTCGTCGGCCATCAGTTCCGCCCAGAAGTCCACGCACGCCTCCTTTCCGACATACGCGGTGCCGTCCGGTGCCGGTTGCGCAGACACCATCAGGCACTCGTCGTGGACCAGTGCGGCCATCGCCTCGGTGTCGCGGCGCCGGAAAGCGTCGTTGAACAGGCGGATGGTTTCGGCGGTCTCAGTGGTCGAAGGAGCGTCCGGTGCAGTCATTTCGAGGAACCTCCAGGAGTAGACTGATTGGTCTATCAGATACCATATAGACCGATCGATCTACTGGCAAGGAGAGAGCCGAGTATGAATGCGAAGGCCGAGACCGCGGGGCCTCGGGAGCGGCTGCTCGTCGCTGCCGAGAATCTCCTCTACTCGCGTGGCGGCTCGGTCGGCGTGAGTGCCCTGCTGGAGGAGGCGAACGTCGCCCGTAGGTCGCTCTACGAGCACTTCGGCGGCAAGGACGGCCTGGTGGCCGCTGTTCTACGTCGTACCGCCGATGAGGATCTGGCGTGGTACGAGAGCGCTCTGGGCGACGGTGATTCGCCCCGGGGCCGGCTCCTGGCGCTGTTCGACCGGCTGGACGAGCTTGTGTCGAACGCGGACTTCCGCGGCTGCCGGTACCTGGCGATCGACCTTGCCTTCGCGGATCAGGACCATCCGGCTCATGCCGAGACGGACGCGTACCGGGGGCGGATCCGTGCCCTGCTGGTCCGGGAGCTCGAGGCCCTCTGTCATGCCCGGCCCGAGCACGCTGCGGAGCAACTGCACCTGCTGATCGAGGGAACACTGGTCATGGGCGCCACCCAGAATCATCAGCACCCCGCCCGGGCCGCACGAGAACTCGCCGCGATCGTGCTGGACGGTTGAACGTCGTGCGCTTCAGCGTGACCTGCCGCTTGCCGACTGAACTTGCCGAAGCGCCTCCAACCAGGTCGCGAGGCTTATCAGCTCCTTGACCTGATGGTTTCCCACGAAGATCTGTCGTTTCCTGGGTTTCGCGATCGGGACAATCGTGAAGCCGCCGAACCACTCGACGGACGCGTCTACCGGTCGACGGGGATCGGACGGACGCCGACGCCGTAAGCCCAGACCTCCGATCGCATCGATGGCTTGGATCTCGTGCCAGGCGAGGTACTTCCGGCCGAGTGACACACCGGCGCCGTCGACGACCAGGACCGGTCGACCGAACAAAGTGACCCAGGCGGTGGCGCAGACGAACCAAAGCAAGAGTGGAGCGCCCACGGCACCGAACAGTGGGAACCACAGCCAGCTCTGTCGTCCAAGGGCGGCGGACATGGCCGTCGCTACCTGGTTCGCTAGCAGGACCCCGAAGATAACCGTCCGTACCGCGGTCACCCACCGCCGCGGTGGGATGCGTACCTGGCCCGTTCGCGCGAACTCGTCTGCCCACCTGGCCGCTGCAGTCTCAACCGCCACCCTATGCCCCCAGCCACTGTCTGAGGCTGGGTGCTCCAGGCTCGTGTGCGGGTCATGGTAAGCCCCACCTTGGCCCCTGAATCGCACCTTCACGGATGGCCGGGTTGCCGGCGCGCCGCGCCTGAATCACCCGCACCCGCCCGGCCGCCGTAGTCTCAGGGGCTCAGGGTTGGCTGTTGGCTAGGTCGTCGGAGCGGCCGGCTTCGAGGCGGGACCATTGGGCGATGGGGCGGCCGTTGATGCGGGTGACGTGGCTGGAGCCGGCGCCCCAGGGTTGTGGCCAGCCGGGTGGTGAGTCCTCCTGCGGCTCCTGGCGTCCGTACACGGTGAGGTCCATCAGCGAATAGCTGTTGTCCATCACCTCTACGCCGCGCCGGGTGGTCCAGTAGGTCTCGAAGACGCGGTCGCCGTCGCGGACGTAACACACGAGATGCATCATGCCGATGTGGCGCCCGACGAGGAGTGTCTCGAGCGAGGCCTCTGCCGAGTACCACGGCATCTCCCAGCCCATGAACTCGCGGTAGCGGCTGCTTTCTCCGTAAGGGCCCTGACAGAAGACCGCGTAGGTGATGTCGCGAGAGTGTAGGTACGACAGTTCCGCGACGTGAGTGTTGCACCAGGTGCAGCCTTCGCACTGCTTGGGCGCGGGTCGGCCGGGGTGCCACATGAAGTAGTACGCGATGAGCTGCCGTCGCCCCTCGAACGCGTCGAGCAGGGTGAGCGGTCCGTCGGGCCCGATCAGCGGAATGTTGGCGTCCATCTCGACCATAGGTAGGCGCCGCCGGGCTGCGGCGATCTCATCACCTTCCCGGCTGTGCGCCTTCTCCCGAACCCGCAACTTGTCCAGTTCGGCCTGGAAGCTTGCCCGGTCGACGGCTGTGGGGAGACTCGTGGCCTCGGCGGCGCCACCAGTCGGAAGGTTCGCACTTTTCAGTTCATCCGTCATGGCTGTTCCCGTCGTTGATCCGTCTCTATCACGACCGGTACGTCGGCGCGAGGCGGACGTTCTCGACGCGGCCCCTCGCGGTGTGGAGACCCGGGTCCACCTGCCGATCAGCCCACCGACTGTCGCGAGATAGGCTGCGGGTGTCGGGTCGGAGCGTTCGGGGAGAGCCGTGCGAGAGATCGTCGTGTTCAGCGGAAGTGCCCATTCCAGTCTTGCCGAGCAGATCTGTCGCGATCTCGGCGTGCGGCTGTCACCGGTGGAGGTCAATCGGTTCAGCAATGACTGCTTACAGGTTCAGTTGCAGGTGAATTGCCGCCAGCGTGACGTGTACATCGTCCAGCCGCTGGTTCCGCCGACCCAGGAGCACCTGATGGAGCTCCTCCTGATGATCGATGCGGCGCGCGGTGCGTCGGCCGCGCAGATCACCGCGGTGATTCCGCACTACGCCTACGCGAGATCCGACAAGAAGGACGCCTCGCGGATCTCGATCGGCGGCCGCCTCGTCGCGGATCTGCTGGTCGCGGCCGGGGTCGACCGGGTGCTGACGATGACCCTGCATGCGCCGCAGGTGCACGGGTTCTTCTCGGTGCCGGTGGACCACCTGACGGCGATCGGCGTACTGGCTGAGCACTTCCGCGGTACGGACCTCACGAATACGGTCGTGGTCAGCCCGGACCTGGGCAACGCCAAGACCGCGACCCAGTTCGCGCGGCTGCTCGGCCTGCCGGTGGCGGCAGGTAGCAAGCAGCGGTTGTCCGACGACCGGGTCGTGATCGACGCGATCGTCGGCGACGTGGCCGGCAAGCGGGCGATCATCCTGGACGACGAGATCGCCACCGGTGGGTCGATCATCGAGCTGCTCGACCGGCTCAAGGATCTCGGCTGCACGCAGGCGGCGGTGGCGACCACGCACGGCCTGTTCGCGGGCAAGGCGGTCGAGCGGCTCCGGTCGCACCCGTCGATCACCGAGGTGATCAGCACCGACACCGTGCCGCGGCCGGACGGTTTCCCCGAGCTGCAGGTCAGCTCGGTCTCGGGCCTGTTCGCCGAGGCGATCAAGCGCATCCACGAGGGCGAGTCCGTCAGCAGCCTCTTCGACGGCGTCGACCCGACCCACGCGCCACCCCAGCCCAAGCTGCCCTTCTAGCCAACGCCCTTCTAGAAGTCGATCCGCATCACATACCGCCTGAGCGTCGGATGGCTGACCTCGGTGAAGCCGGCCTCCTCGAAGACGCTGTAGCTGCCCACGTGCAGTTCGCCCCAGGTCACCTCTTTGCCGGCCTGCGGCATCATCGGGTACGCCTCCAGCGCCCTGGCGCCGCGGTCACGGGCGAAGTCGATGGTGGCCCGGGCCAGGCCGTAGGTGACTCCGCGGCGGCGGTAGCCCACCCGGGTGACGAGACACGAGACGACCCACACGGTGTCGTCCTCCTTGTCCTCGTTCCGGCCCGCCCACGGAACCCGGGTCCGCCCGAAGTACTTCGGGTACGCCGTCCGTGGCTCGGCCGAGCACCAGCCCACGGGTTCGTCGTCGAGATAGGCGACGATCCCGCTCGTAGTACGGGCGTCGGGGTTGTCGCAGTTGGTCTGTTCGCGCAGGGATGCGGCGCGTTCCGCGTCGGTGGTCGTCTGCCAGATCCAGCCGGGCGCCTTGAACCGCTGGCAGTGGCACTGCCCGGCGTCGCTGGTGCCGAAGACGGCCTGCAGTTCCTCCCAGGTCGCCTCGTTCGCCGGCCTGAACGTGAGCTTGTCGTCGATCAGCTCCTGGCTGGTGCTCATCGTGGCGGTTCCTCCCCGGTCAGCCCGTCCTCGGCCGCCGGACGCCACTCCCAGTCCGGATCGGCGTAGTCGGTCACGTCCGGCAGATTAGTATCGAACGAGGACGATCCCCTTCCGGGAATGCGGGTTTACTAGTGATCGTGGACGAGACGAGCCCCACTGCCAAGGCGTTGCTGGCGCTCGAGTTGATCCAGAACAGCCCGGGCGTCACCGGCGAGCGGTTGGGCCGGCGGCTCGGGGTCACCGACAGAGCAGCCCGCCGGTACGTCGGGATCCTGCGCGAGGCGGGCATCCCGATCGAGTCCACCCCTGGCCGGTACGGCGGGTATCGCATCGGCCGGGGATTCCGGCTGCCACCGCTGATGTTCTCCACGGCCGAAGCGCTCGGGTTGATGATGGCCGCGCTCGAGGGACACCACCGGGCGTCGGACCCGGCCGATCCGGCGGGGAGCGCGCTCGACAAGATCATCCGGGTCCTGCCGACCGCCGTCGCCGAATCGGCCGAGGCGATCCGCCAGTTGATCGCCACGCCCAGAGCCGACGAGACCGCCTATCCCGACCCGGAGACCACCGCTGCGCTCGTCCAGGCGTGCGTCAACCGCCACCGGCTGCGTATCGGCTACCGGCGCGGGGACGACGCCCTGACGATGGAGGTCGACCCTTGGGCCGTGTCGATCCGCCACGGCCGCTGGTACCTGCTCTGCTGGTCCCACACGAAGAACGCCCGCCGCGTACTGCGGGTCGACCGCGTCAGCACGATCGACGTCCTGCCGGACACGTTCACCCCACCGGCAGACCTCGACCCGATCCGGGCGATCCTGGAGCACTTCTCCGAGGGCTGGAAGTACCAGGTCGACGTCCTCGTCGACGCGCCGATCACCGACGTCGAGCGATGGGTGGGCCGCAACCTCGGCCGCCTGGAGGAGGTGGATGCCACCCACACCCGCCTCCTCGGCAGCACCGACGAACCAGACTGGTACGCCTACCGAATAGCCGGGATCCCGGTCCCCTTCCAGGTGGTCAACCCACCCGAACTCCGCGACGCCATGCACACCCTCGCCCAGAACCTCCTCCGCGCAGCCGGCACAGCGGCCGGAGGCTAGCCAAGCTCGAACGTCGTGGTTCCGAAGATGCCGTCCTGGTCGACCACCGGAGGCGGTCCCGCGTACATCCGGGCGCACTCGAAGGCCGGCTCGAACCCGAGCCCCTCGACCAGCTTGGTCGCCTTCCGATTGACACCAGGAACATCGATCGCCACCTCGCCTCCCGAGGCGAGACCACTCACCAGAGCCAGCGCGATCTCATCCGAAGCCGCATAGAGCGGGCCGATCCGCATCCCCGACTCAGCCGCCCGGAGCACCCCGAAGCCCACCAGGTGGCCGTCGCGCAATGCCGCGAGCGACGTATGACCGGGCAGGCCCACCCACAGAGACAAGAACGCGTCCCGCTCAGCAGGAAAGAACCGCCGATCGTAGGCGGCCAACTCCCGGAACGGCACCGACCGCCCGTCGACTAACTCGACGTCATTGGAGCCAGCGGCCGCTGCGGGCACCCCGGCATACCGGACATGCGTGAAGGCCCGCCTGAATCCCGACTTCTGGTAGTTGTGCTGCTGGTCGACGACGCCGTCGAGCCCGACGGTCCGCCCGGCGAGCACTTCCATCACCGCCTGCCAAAGCCGGAGGCCGTAGCCCTGCCCACGTTGGTCCGGCCGGACGAGGTAGAACCCGAGGAAGCCGTAGTCCGCGCCGTACCGAACGCCAGAGCATGAGGCAACCAATTCACCGTCCAGCCGGCCGACGAGGTACCCGACGGGATCGGCCACCGCGAAGGCCAGGGTGTCGGACTGCCCTGGGTTCCATCCCTCGGTGGCGGCCCACTGCCGCAGGGTCGAGAGGTCGGCTGTGCTCGCCGTCGATATCCGGAGATCGCCCACCTCTCGACCCTAGCGGTCACCCTTCGCAACAGACGCGGTGTAGCCACTCCGGCTCGTGCCACCAGTACTCCGAATCGTGGGCGTGCGCCTTCTCCCTGGTCAGTGGAACCGGCGCCCTCGCTGCCAGGACCGCAGGAGCGGACGTGGTCTTTCCGGCGAACGGAGCAAGGAGTTCCTCGACGGTGTGGAGTCTGCCGGCGACCATCACCTGCTGTACCGCGGCTGCGTGGCGGATGTCGGCCAGCGGGTTGCCTCGCACGAACGACAGATCCGCCTGCGCCCCGGGCAGGATGACGCCGAGTTGGTCCTCGACGTTCAGCCACTTCGCCGGATTGCGAGTAGCCGTGGTGAGCGCTTCGTACGGGGTGAAGCCGCCACCCACCATCGCGCGGAGGTTGGCGTGCAGCGAGACGGCGACGTTGTCCAAGGGGGCGTCCGTGCCGGCGATCACCAGCCCACCGCCCCGGTGGATCCGCAGCACCATGTCGACGTTGCCCGCGAGCTGGGTTCGGGTGGTCGCCCCGGCCGGTCCCGCGGCCGTGTCCACCTCCGTCTTGAGGGCGGCGTACTCCCACGACGGGTACAGCGTCGTGGTCCGCGGGTCGTTGAGCAAAGACGGGTCGTCCACGTGCACCATCGTCGAGGTGAACAGCGTGGGCGTGACGGACAGCCCGGCCTTCGTGAAGAGCGTGATCACGTCGGCATAAGCCCGGCCGAGTCTGCTGACGGTGTGCGAGTAGCCGAGGCGGTTGGTGGCGCCGGTGTGCTCCATGCCGTCCATGCCGAGATGCTCGGCCGGATAGAGGTAGTGCGACGACAACTGGAGGCCGAGGCGATGCACCGCCGCGATCGCCCGGCGCTGGTACTCGATCGGCAGCCGGACGTAGGTCTTCACCAGGTCGTAGGCGAGCCCTTCGACCCGGTCGAGCTCGAGTGTGAGTTGCTCGAGGGACAGCGTCGGCCGCATGAAGTTGTAGTAGACCCGCGACCCGTCGATCGCCTCGCCGGTGGCGAAGTACCGCGGGCCGAGCAGCGACCCGTGCGAGAGCGCTTCCCGCGTCTCCTGCATCTGGTAGACGGGATCGCCGGGAGAGCGCGTACTCGTGATCCCGTAGGACAGCCAGAGGTTGCCCTGTCGGGCACCCCACGCGCGGCCCCGCAGGTGCCAGTGGTTGTGCGCGTCGATCAGCCCGGGCATCACCGTCAGCCCGGACGCATCGATGTCCGCCTTGCCGCTGTGCGGCCGGACCGCCCCGATCTTGCCTCCGTCGAGTACGACGTCGACGTCCTCGCGCAGGTCATTCGCCCGCCCGTCCCAGAGTGCTCCGGCGTGGATGGTCACGTGCTGGTTCACCGATGCCCGTTGCCAGTGCAGGTCGACCTTCACGGTCTTCGGACGTGCTCCGTGCACGTCGGTACGGCGCAACTGCCCGTTGTGCAGGTAGAGCAACGTCCGCTCGTCCTGCCAGACCGGCGAGTCCGTAACCTCCGAGGTGACCGCCTGGGGCCTCCCGGTGAACCGGCCGCGCCGATCCACCGGAGCGACGTACAGGAGGCTCTCAACGACGAAGGCGAGCCACTTGCCGTCGGGGGAGAACGCCGGCCCGTCGTCACCCCGGGTGGCGAGCGACCTGAACGGCATCGGCTCGACGTACTCGAAGGCGGTGCTCGCGACGTCGACGTACAGGAGCTGGCTGGTGCCTTCGCGGAAGCGCTTCGAGAACGGCTTCACCGCGGCGAGCACGATCGTGCGGCCGTCGGCGGACCAGCTCACCCGGCCCGGCTGGAACAGCGTCGGGGTGAGCTGGCGGACCTCACCCGAACCGAGGTCGAGCACCCAGGCGATGCCGTCCTGGTCCTGGTACGCGACCTGCCGGCCGTCCGGTGAGAACCGCGGCGCGGTCTGTGCCCCGGGCAACGACGAGAGCTTGGTATCGGCGCCGGTGGCGAGGTCGTGCAGCCACAGGTCGGCGGTGCCGTCCCTATCGCTTGCGTAGAGCAACTTCTTGCCGTCCGGCGAGAAGTCCGGGTCCGAGTTGAAGTAGCCGTCAGCAACGAGCTTGCGTGGTTGCCCCCGGCCACTCGTTGCCGCGAGCCACAGCGCGTTGAGTGCGCGGAAGGCGAGCCACCGGCCGTCCGGCGAGACCGTCGGGCTCGCGATGCCGTACACCGGGCGGCGCTTCGTCGAGTCGAGATCCCGCGGCTTCGGCCGCGGTCGCCGCGACGTCACGGGTACTACAGCGGTGAACGCGACCACGGTGTGTGCGCCGCCGACGTGATGCTTCAGCACGTTGCCGTCCGCGGTGTAGAAGATCTCCTCGGCCGAGGACCACGAAGGCGGCACGGCGAAGACATCCTTGCCGCTGGTCACCGCGGTGTCGCCGATCACCAGGTCGACGGTCGGACCGCCGAGCCGGACGTAGGCCAGTTGACCGCTGGGGGAGTACGCCGGTCCGAAGACGGTGGTCCCAGCCTTGGCCGCAACCGCGGTACGCCGCTGGCCGGTGGCCAGGTCGAGCTCGATGATCGCGGTGGTGTCGGCGGTGAACGCGATCTTCCTGCCGTCCGGGGATACTGCCGGCTCCGCCTCCTCGGTCGGGTCGTCGGTGAGCGCGACGATCGCACCGGTGCCGAGGTCCAGCTGGTGGATCCCGTAACTGCCGTTGCCGCCGCGATCCGAGGAGAAGACCAGGGATCGTCCGTCCGGCGTGAAGTGCGGTTCGCGGTGGTCGTAGCGCCCGGTGGTCAGCTGGCGCAGCCCGGTGCCGTCCGGGTGGATCGACCAGAGGTGGAAGTTGCCGTCGCGGTAGGACTGGAACACGAGCTGCCGTCCGTCCGGCGACCAGCGCGGCCGGGTAGCGTCCTGCAGGTCGTCGGTGAGGCGCTTGGACGAGCCGCCCGCGACGGGCGTCACCCAGATCGCGGTCACCAGGTCGAAGGCGAGCCACTTGCCGTCCAGAGAGACGGCGACCATGAGGTTGGTCCCCTCGGTCAAGGTGGCCTGCGCGGCGTTCGCAGTACCGGCTTCGGTACTGGCTTCGGTACTGCGGGGGCCGGCGGTGGCTGAGGTGGCGGGCAGGGTCCCGGCGGCGGCCAGGCCGCCGGTGAGTTGGAGGGCGCGGCGTCGGGAGACGCTCCACGAACCGGGGCTCTCGATCTTGTCGTGATGGGTCACAGTGGATCCAATCCCTGGAGGGCGGTGGGACGGGACCGAATGTGCCAGTAGCGTCTAGGCCTGTTGAGACTGTCGCGGCGATGGGTCGGCGAACGGCTGGTTCGCTGCGACGAACGGCCGCGCTCTATCGTCAGCGCCATGAAATCTGTGTCGCCCCGCCTCCGCGCGGGCATCGCGGGCGTGGCCTGCCTGGTGATCGCGATCGCCGCCGCACTCGCGGTCGACAGCCGGCTCGACCGGCACTGGGTCCTGCGCGGGATCACCTTGCTGCTCGCGTTGGGCTGTGTCGCGGTGCTGGCCGACCGAAGTGGGCGAAAGGCCCGGCCGATCATCGGGTTCGTCGGCGTGCTGATGTTCGGCCTGGTGTTCCCGGTGACGTCGACGACCTGGGCGACGCCGCCGGAGATCGACTTCGCGCTGGTGGTCGCCGACGACGCGACCGCCGCGGCGACCACGGATGCCCGCAGCGTGGTGTCGGTGGAGGACGTGCGGGCCGCGGCCGAGGCGCGGGGTGGCGCGGTCGGCTCGCTCAAGACCGACCGGACGCCCGAGGTCCGCGGCGCCGACGCCTATCCGCTGATCGTCCGCCCGAAGAAGGACCAGGGCCGCCCGTGGGCCTGCCTCTCCTTCAGCAACGGCACCCAGGCCAAGATCCGCGCCTGCTAGCCGGACCCGTACCTGCTAGCCGCTGTACTCCTGGGGCCGCCGGATCTACTGCCTGCGAGTTTGACCACCAGGTGAGAAATCGATTTCCAATCCACCAATCGAGGCGTCGCGGAACCTAGGCTCTCCCGCATGACTCTTGGGAACCTGTCCGGAATCAGCGCGGTCGTCGATGTCCAGACCCGCTCCATCAGCGCCGAGAACCCGACCGGGGAGCCCGGTCAGGGCGGCCGTCGGACCGAAGGGACCGGTGCCCGCGCGGCGCGTGACCTCGGCCTCGGCTGGAAGGTGTCGCCGTCCATCGAGCTCGCCGCGGGCGAGACCGTGACCCTGGCCGACATCGCCGGCCCGGGCTGCATCACCCACATCTGGCTCACCACCCACACCGACCACTGGCGCCGCCTGGTGCTGCGCGGTCACTGGGACGGGGACGAGGCGCCAGCGATCGAGGCGCCGGTAGGGGACTTCTTCTGCTCCGGCTGGGGCCGCTTCGCGCAGGTGAACTCGCTGCCGGTCGCCGTGAACCCGAACGGCGGCTTGAACTGCTACTGGGAGATGCCGTTCCGCTCGCAAGCCCAGTTGACACTGGAGAACACCCACGACGAGGCGGTGATCGTCTACTTCCAGGTTGACTACTGGCTCGGCGAGGTGCCCGAGGGATCGGCGTACCTGCACACGCAGTGGCGGCGGAGCAACCCGCTGCCCGCCAAGACCGTGCACACGTTGCTCGACGGCGTGGAGGGACCCGGGCACTACGTCGGGACGTACCTCGCGTGGGGAGTGAACAGCACCGGCTGGTGGGGCGAGGGCGAGGTGAAGTTCTACCTCGATGACGACGAGGAGTTCCCGACGATCTGCGGCACCGGCACCGAGGACTACTTCGGCGGCGCCTGGAACTTCGACCTCGGCCCGGACCGTGGCGGCTACACCGAGTTCAGTACGCCGTACCTCGGCCTGCCGCAGGTGATCCGCCCGGACGGGCTGTACCAGAGCCAGCAGCGGTTCGGGATGTACCGGTTCCACCTGCCCGACCCGATCCGCTTCCGGACCAAGCTGCGGGTGGACGTCCAGGCGCTCGGCTGGCGGTCGGGTGGTCGCTACCTGCCGTTGCAGGACGACATCTCCTCGACCGCGTTCTTCTACTCGACGGCGACGAGCACGACCAGGCCGGAAGCGCCGACCCACGATGTGATGGAGATCTGCTGATTCGCTAAGGGATGGGCAGCGGGTGGTTCAAGGCGGAGGCGGTGAGGATCACCAGCGAGGTGGTCCAAGCCAGCGGAGCCTCGCCGGCGGGGGAGAGGTCGCGGTTGACCTTCTCCGGCAGGGCTCCGGTAGATGTCCGGTGCTCGTCCAGCCAAGCAAGCAACGCCTCTGCGGTACTGCGGTCGCCCCGGGCCGCCGCGCTCAACGCGAACAGCGCGGTCTGGGGCGTCCAGGAGACGCCGTCCGTGCGCCACTGCTCGCCTGGGGTGACACCACCGTTGGGCTGGGTCAGCACCCGATGAGCGCGCTCGATCGCCGCCGTCACCGGTTCACGTGGCGGCGCGAACGGTGGGCCGAGGACGGTCACGATCGCGTCCGCTCCACCTTTGAGGCCGATCGGCTCGACCCCGGGCTCGACGAAGCTCACCGCCTCGGCCGGAGTCCGCGGGTAGTCCGGCCCGAAGTGCCGATCGGTTGCCGCTGACAACCTGTCCAGCGCGTCCTGCCACGTGCTGACCTCGTCCGGGTGGCCCAGCTTGCCGGCGATCGCCACGCCGGAGCGAAGGCCGGTCAGCAGGGGGGCGATGGTGCCCAAGGTCGCCTCGGACTCGGGCCGCTCCCAGTAGTCCGGCGATGCCGCCGGCAGATCGTCCGGACCGAGCTCGGCGACGATCTGGTCGCCGGACTCCTTCACCATCGGCCAGTACTTCGCCAGATCCAGACCGTCGGCACAGAACCACGTTGCCCAGAGCACCCATCCGGATCCGTCGAGCTGGGGTTCCCGCCCGTCCTGGAGCTCGCCACCCTCAGGTGCGGAGTACCTGGCGCCCCACCGGCCGGCGGTCGGCCTGATCCGGTCGAGGAATCCCAGCACCCGGCCGGCCTCGGAGTACTGCTTGACCGAGCAGCGGGCCGCGGCGACGAACGACGCGTCCCGCGGCCACACGTACCGCCAGGGTCCGTCCCAGCCGGCCAGGGTCGCGCCGTCCGGCAGAGTCAGCGCGTCCAGGTCGGCCAGCGCATGCCGGACCAGGTCATACGGCACACCGTTCGCCGGCATCTGACGCCCGGGGACGCCTTCGGCGACGAGCTGCGGTTGCGGGTTGCGCTCGAGGTTCGACAGCGTGCCGACCGCTAGGAAGGCGAGCAGAACGGCGATCACGGCGCGCGGGAACCACCGCACCCGCCGCGCGCTGTCGTCCCGCATGTCCGGCCCTCTCCTGCTACTGGGCGAGGTGCTGGACCTCGGCCTCGATCTTGCGGCGAGGGGCCAGTTCGACCAGGTACATCGCCGACATCACCAGCGCGCCGCCGAACAACATCCGCGCGGTCACACTCTCCGATCCGAAGAGTACGGCGAACCCGGAGGCGAAGACGGGTTCCATCGTCATCGCGATCGCGGCCCGGGTCGGGGTCAGGTGCGCCTGGGCCCAGGTCTGCACGATCAGCGCGAGTGCTCCGGCGATCAGCGCCATGTAGATCACCCGCAGCCAGTCGCCACTACCGCTGGGCAGGGTGAAGCCGCCCGGGAGCGCGCCGATCGCACAGACGACCGTGATCACCACCATCTGCAGGGCGGACAGGCCGAAGGCGTTCGAGGGAGTCGACCAGGCGCCGAGACCGATGATGTGCAACGCGTAGAGGCCCGCGGAGGCGAGGGTGAGGAGCTCACCCGTGCCCATGCTGAAGCCGTTCAAGGACAGGACGCCCAGGCCTACGGTCGCGAGGACGACTGCCACCCAGGCCCAGCGCCCGATCTTGTGCCGCAGGATGACCGCGGCCAGGAGCGGGGTGAATACGACGTACATGCCGGTGACGAAGCCGGACACGCTGGCCGAGGTGTGCCGCAAGCCCTCGGTCTGGACCAGTTGCGCGATGCCGTAGGTGACGCCGAGGGCGATGCCCCGGCCGCGATCCAGCCGGCTGAGCCGGGAGATCGCGGGCGGATTGATGACGATCAGGGCGATCGACGCGATCGCGAACCGCAGCGCCAGGTAGTCGGCGACGTCCATCCGCGTGAGCAGATCCTTGGTCAGGAAGAACGTCGAACCCCAAGCCGCGGCCACCGCGAGCAGGGCCAGTACGGCGATGCGGGGGTGAGTCACCCGCAAAGCTTCTCAGACACCTGACAGGATCAGGTCGTCTGGTGCTCCACCACACAGTCGGGGCCCGGGAACACCAGCGACTCATGGCCGTCCTCGAACCGGATCAGGTAGGGCGGGGCGCCGTTCTCGCCGCGGACTTCGAGTACCTCGCCGAGCCGGTCGTGGTCGCCGACCTTCCGGCCCCGGACGTGCAAGCGGTCACCGATCTCGGCATGCATCTCCGATCACCTCCAGGTCGTTCAGCCTAGGCCCGAAGTCCTCCGGCCGGTAGACACCGCGATCAGGAGGTGGATCAGACGATGGTGACGATCACCGTGCTGCCGGGCTTCGCCTTCTTGCCCGCGCCCGGGTTCTGACCGGCCACCAGGTTCAGCCCGAGGTGGTACGGGGCCTGCTCGACCTTCACCTGGAAACCCGCCTCGGTGAGGATCTTCTGCGCCTCCGCGAGCCCCTTGCTCCGCACGTTCGGTACTTCGCGCTCCGCCGGGCCCTTCGAGACGACCAGCTGCACCTTGTCCTTGGCGAACAACGTGCCGTTGCTCGGGGTCTGGCTGATCACCTGACCCTCGGGGATCTTCTCGTCGGTCTGGTCCGTGCGGGCGACCACGAAGCCGGCCCTCTTGAGCGTCCGGGTGGCTTCCTTGACCGGCTTGCCGACGGTGTTCGGCACGTCGATCGGCCGCTTGCCCAGGCTGACCCAGAGGTTCACCGCGGCCCCGGGTTTCACCACCGTGTCGAACTTCGGCGTGAAGGTGACCACCCGGCCGGCCGGCACGGTCTCGTTGTAGTTCTCGGTGATCTGCCCGGTGACGAGCTTGATCGAGCCGAGCGCCCGCTTGGCCGCCTCCTGGTCGAGCCCGGCGAGCTGCGGCACGCGGTACCGCTCCGGGCCCTTGGAGACGGTGAGCCCGATCTCGCCTTCCTTGCGGATCCTGGCTCCGGGCGCCGGGTCGGTGCCCATCACCTGGCCCCTCGGCACGTCCTCCGAGAAGTCCTGGTTCGACAGGGTCGTGGTCAGCCCGACCTCGGCCGCTTTGGCGTTCGCTTGCGTGGCGGTCAGCATCAGAAGTTCAGGGGTGGACGTGTAGCGGTGGACGCCGTAGTACCAGGCGGCCGAACCGACGCCGATCGCGAGCGCCAGCACGGCGATCAGCGCGATCAGCCCGCGGCCCTTCCGCCGTTGCTGTGGCTGCGGTCGCTGCGGCGGCCGCTGGTTCAGCCGCGTCTCCGGCTGTGGCTGCTGGGGCGGCTCGAACGGTACGACGATGGTGTCGTTGCGCGGTGGACCGAAGTACCCGTTGTCGCGGGAGTAGCCGTCGTCGTACCCGCTGTCCTGGCGCATCTGCTGGATCGGCACGGTCAGGTCGCCGGTCAGCTCCGGGTCGTCCGGCAGCCCTTCCTCGAGCGCGCTGCGGACCCGGTGCACCTGGCGGCTGAACACCCGGGCGTCCGCCGGCCGCAGATCCCGGTCCCGCGCGGTCGCCCGCTGCACCAGCGCGTCGACGTACGGCGGGATGCCCGGGCAGAGCTGCGAAGGCGGCGGCACATCGGCGTGGACGTGCGCGTACGCGACCTGGATCGGGGTGTCGCCGGTGTGCGGCTTGCTGCCGGTGAGGAGCTCGTAGAGCAGGATGCCGGCCGAGTACACGTCGGAGCGGGCGTCCGCGCTGCCGTCCGTGACGAGCTCGGGCGCCAGGTACGACACTGTGCCCATCAGGAGTCCCTGGGTGGCGGTGTTGCCGGTCGTGGTGACGGCCCGCGCGAGCCCGAAATCGGCGACCTTCACGGTGCCGTCGTTCGAGATCAGCACGTTCTCAGGCTTGATGTCGCGGTGCACGATGCCCGCGTCGTGGGCGGCCGACAGCGCCGACAACACCGGCGCGAGCAGGGCCAGCGCCCGGGCGGGCGACAGCGGAGCCTGCTGGCGGATGACGTCACGCAGCGTGCGACCAGGCACGTACTCCATCGCGAGGAACAGCGTCCCGTTGTCGTCGCCCTGGTCGAACACGGCGACCACGTTCGGGTGGGACAGCCGCGCGGCGGCCCGGGCCTCGGCCACGAACCGGCGGCCGAACTCGGCGTCGTCGCCCAGGCCGAGGTGCATCACCTTGAGCGCGACGAGGCGGTCCAGCCGCATGTCCAGCGCCTCGTAGACGGTCGCCATTCCGCCCTTGGCGACGCGCGCACCCACGCGGTACCGTCCGTCGAGCACTCGCCCGACAAGGCGGTCGCCGACCTGGGTGCCTACGTCATCCGTCACGTGCGGTGAGCCGCCTCTCGAAGCCTGTCTGCTCTGAGAGTGTAAATAAGGGGTCAGGCGGTGGCTTCGTCGCCGCGCCGGGACCACCCTCGGTCACAGCGCATCACACGCTCATGCGGCCGGATTCCAGCCCTTTTCGAGCCGCGTCTTGAGCCGCAGCACGTTCTTCACGTAGAGCTTCGACCGCGATCCCGGTCAGCACCTGGACGACGGTGCGGCGCCTGCTGCGTGATCGGCTGGGCGGCTGATGGTCCTGGACGTCGGGTTCGGGCGGTCGGGCGTGCGGGTTGCTCATCATCCATCTCCCCGTGTGAACGTCCCCTGACGGTAAGTGGTGGTACAGATGTGACAACAGGGGCGCGGGGGTCAGTTGTTACGGCTGTGATCGATGCTGAACTACACGGTTGTGGTTCACAATCTCAGCGCGCGCCGGACGTTCGGCTGCGCGCGGGAACCGTTCAGCTGCGGGCTTCCGGCTCAGCCATTTGCTCCCGGCAACTGGTGCCCAGGGCAACTGAGGCCGGGATGGACCGGGTCAGAACGAGGCGCGGCCTTCCAGTGGGGACGAGGCCTGGGCGGTGTGGTGACGCCGGGGGATCCGGCCGGCCAGAAAAGCGTTCCGGCCGGCGGTGACGGCGTCCCGCATCGCGGCGGCCATCAGCGCCGGGCGCTCGGCCCGGGTGACAGCGGTGGCCAGGAGGACGGCGTCACAGCCGAGCTCCATCGCCAGCGCGGCGTCGCTGGCGGTCCCGATCCCGGCGTCGAGCACGATCGGCACCTTGGCGGCCTCGACGATCATGCTGATGTTGTGCGGGTTGCGAATGCCCAGGCCCGAACCGATCGGCGAGCCGAGCGGCATCACCGCGACACAGCCCACCTGCTCCAGTCGACGGGCGAGGATCGGGTCGTCGTTCGTGTAGGCGAGGACCGAGAAACCGTCCGCGGCCAGGGTCTCCGCCGCGTCCAGGAGTTCGACCGGGTCGGGCAGCAGGGTGTAGTCGTCGGCAACGACCTCCAGCTTGATCAGGTCGGTCTCCAGGGCTTCACGGGCCAGGCGCGCCGTCAGGACGGCCTCTCCGGCGGTGAAACACCCGGCGGTGTTCGGCAGGACCGCGATGCCGTGCTTGCGCAGTACGTCGAGGACGGAACCCTGCTGGCTCGGGTCGAGCCGCCGCAGCGCCACGGTGGTCAGCTGCGTCCCGGACGCGACCAGCGCTTCCTCCAGTACTTCGAGGCTCGGCGCGCCGCCGGTTCCCATCACCAGCCGCGAGGTCAGTTCGCGTCCCGCGATCACCAGGGTGTCGTCGCTCATCGGATCTCCTCAACCGCCCTGGACCGCGGTGAGGATCTCCACCCGGTCGCCTTCGCCCAGCGTGGTCCCGGTCCAGTCGGCACGGGTCACGACCGCCTCGTTCACCGCGACAGCCACACCGATCGGGCTGCGGGCCCAGCGGTCGACCACCTCGGCAACGGTGGTACCTGCCGCGATCTGCTCGCTGTTGCCGTTCACGAGCACGTTCACACCGCTGTCCATGACCTCACTCACGTGGCTACCTTAGGCATCTCGTCGCCGGGGTCCGCACGCCGGGCATCCGCATGCTGGGCAGGACCGAATCTGGCGGCCAGGAACGGCTGTGCCAACTCTGGAAGTGCCCCGGTTCGAATGGTTTCGGCTATCAACTGGGCGGTGATCGGAGTCAGCAGTACTCCGTTGCGGTAGTGCCCGGTGGCCCACAGAAGACCGTCGAGCCCGGAGTCGCCCAGGATCGGCGCGTTGTCCGGTGTGGCCGGGCGAAGGCCCGCCACCGCCTCCACGAGTTCCAGCTCGTCCGTGATTGGCAGGACCGTCCGGGCATCACGCAGGAGGGCGAACACCCCTCCGGCCAGGACGCGGGTGTCGTAGCCGAGCTCGGAGGTGGTGGCGCCGACCACCAGCTCGCCACCCGGCCGGGGCACCAGATAGACCGTGAACCCTCGGGCGGTCGCCCGAACTGTGTGGTGCAAAGCAGGACGGTAGGCCTCAGGGACCCGCAGGCGCAGGATCTCGCCCTTGAGCGGCCGGACCGGCACTCGGAGCTCTTGCGGGATCCCTTCCAGCTGCGAAGACCACGGACCAGCCGCTGCAACGATCTGGTCCGCCATCAGCGACTGGCCGTCTTCCAGTTGCACGCCGACGGCCGCAGTACCGGAGGTGAGGACGCGAGCGACTCGTTGGCGGATCAAGTTGACGCCTACTAGCTCGGTCGCCCGCAGGAGGGTGGCCACGGCCTGGCGGTTGTCCACCGAGTGGTCGCCGGGCACCCAGACGCCACCGGAGACACCTGCGGCCAGCAGGGGTTCCCGCTTGCGCGCTTCCCGGCCGGAGAGTTCCTCGACGTCGAGTCCGAGCCGGCGCTGGTAGTCCGCGAGCCGGTGGAGTGCCGCCGCGTCGTCGACGTCGTACGCGACTGAGAGGGTGCCGGTGCGGTTGAGCCCGGCGGACTGGCCGGTGAGGGCTTCGAGCTCCTCCGCGAAGGAGGGCCAGGCCGCGACGCTGGCCAGATTCAGCGCCAGCAGGGCGTCCTCGCCGTACTCGACCTCGGTGACGGGCGCGAGCATGCCGGCCGCGACCGAGGAGGTCTGACTGCCGGGTGTCGGGTCGCATACCGTCACCTGGATACCGTCTGCCGCGAGTCGCCAGGCGGTGGCCAGACCGATCAGTCCGGCGCCGATGATCACGACATCGGAGGATTTCTCAGCCATGCGCCAACAGTACGGCCGGTCTTCCATGGCAGGCTGGGCGGTGTGACTGAGCACACCGCCGACGCAGGATTGCGTGACCGACTGGCCGATGCCCGGCTCTACCTGTGTACTGACGCACGGGAGAAGCAGGGCGACCTCGAGCAGTTCCTCGATGCCGCACTGAGCGGTGGCGTCGACATCGTGCAACTCCGCCAGAAGGACCTGGAGGCAGCGGACGAACTGGCCGCGCTGGAGGTGTTCGCGGACGCCTGTAAGCGGCATGGCAAGCTCCTGGCCGTCAACGACCGCGCCGACATCGCCTTCACCGTGGGAGCCGATGTGCTGCACCTCGGCCAGCGCGACCTCCCGGTCCAGGCCGCCCGTGCGATCACCGGGCACGAGCCGGTGATCGGCCGCTCGACCCACACCTTCAGCCAGGTGAACGCCGCTGTCGCCGAGCAGGGCTCGGACTACTTCTGCGTCGGCCCGACCTGGGAGACCCCGACCAAGCCCGGCCGGAGCGCCGCCGGCCTGGAACTCGTCTCGTACGCCGCCAGCCGGCAGCCGGTGAAGCCCTGGTTCGCCATCGGCGGGATCGACCTCGGCCGGCTCGACCAGGTGATCGAGGCCGGCGCGGAGCGGGTGGTCGTCGTACGGGCCATCACCGAGGCGGACGACCCGGCCGCGGCGGCCGGGGAGTTCAGCAGGCGGCTGCGAGGTGCCGGGTGATCAACAACCCGAAGGTGGCGCGGATCATCGCCGTCGTGGTGATCGCGATGCTGGTGATCACCCTCGCCGCGGCACTGTTCGGCTGCAGTGCCAGTCAGCCGTCCACAAGCGCGCCAAGCACCGACCCGGACAGCGGCCTCGTCGTGGTGGCCGTGGCCGGTCTTCCCAAGGAAGCGCAGCAAACGCTGGGATTGATCGACGGGAAGGGCGATGAGCGTTATTACACCGACGATCACGACAAGTCGTTCCGCCGGATCGCGGCGGACGGGGGAACGGCCGATGACTGACCTGCGCGCCCTGCTGGACGCCGGGCTGCCGCCGGGTGTGTACCGCAGGCGCTCCGACCTGCCCGCCGACGAGGTACAGCGCACCGTGGTGAAGGAGGGCTGGAACTTCGTCCTCCTCGACACCACCCAGGTGCACGACAAGGCCGGGTTCCTCGACGTCTGTGCCACCGCGTTCGACCTGCCGCGCTGGTTCGGCCGGAACTGGGACGCCCTGGCCGACTCGCTGAGCGACAGGTCCACCGGCGAGCCCGAGGTGGTGCTGTGGGACGGCTGGCGCGAACTGCTCGACCACGACCACGAGACGGTCGACGTGGCCCTCCAGATCTTCGCCGAGGACGCCAACGAGTCAGGCCAGCTCCGAGTCTTCCTCCGCGAAGCCGACGACGTCCCGGACCTCGTCAGCGCTGTACCGGTGGTCTAGGCGTCGAGGCGAGGGTCGGGCGGCCGAAGCGAGCCGGTACTCCGTCGCTGAAGGCCAGGTGATCGGGTGGGCGCTTGCTGAGCTCGCCCAGTCCGACAGAGGCGAGCAGGCCGTTGTCCTCGAACCGCTCCAGCGCGGCCTCACGCAGTACCCAGGCGGGGTGTTCGTTCGGCAAGTACCAGGTGCGGCCTGCCCGGGCCACGTGCAGGCCCCAGCGGGCGGTCAGGAAGTGCTCGAGCGGCCCTGGTTCCAGCCTGCGGCCTATCCGCGTGACGACGGTGCTGCTGGCGGTCGTTCGGGGCCAGCGCAGCGTCGACGTGTAGGTGTGCAGGTCGCCTCGCTGCTCGTGGCGCATCCGGGCCCAGCGGTAGGGGAGCCCGAAGGTACTGCGGGCAGTCGCCACCACCGCCACGCGATCGGCGTCCAGGCTGAGGAACACCACGCCCCGGCGACCGGTGGTGTCGACCGAGTAGAGCCGGATGTTGGTCTCCAGGAACGTGCCGAGCCAGGGGACCGGTGGTCCTTGCAAGAGTCCGCTGTCGACCAGCCTGAACGGCACCAGACCGACGTAGGTCAGCCCCTCGAAGGTGTCCGGTCTGGTGCCGGGCGGGAAGAACCTGGCGATCTCCCGGGGGTCGACAGCCCAGTGCAGGAAGGAAAGATCGCGCCAGTCCTGCCTGATGACGTGGGGACGGGCCAGCTCAGGCGCCTGCGCCGACACTTCCTCCGTCATACCGAGAATCTAGCCGCTCGTCGAAGGTCGCCAGGTCAGGCACGAACCAGAGGCTGCGGCCCTCGTTCGTCTCCCGGACCCAGTCGCGGAATGCCTCGCTGGCATCCTCGTGCGCCGACACGTCTCCGACGATCGCGAGGTGCATCCGGTAGTTGACGAACTTCTGCGCGATCGCGCCGGCGACACCGGTCTGGAGCCGGAAGAAGCCGGGTGGCAACAGGTCGACCGGCAGCAGCACCCATTCGGCCTGGTGCTCGTAGTGCGCCTCGGCGATCAGGTCGACGGCGTCCCGGTCGTCGCGAACTACCTTGCCGGCGGTGTAGGCGACAGGCAGCGTAGTCATGGCTGTAAAGTACCTTAAACATCCCTATCGAGTCATTTATAGGGAATTCTAAGGAAGGCGAGCGGGATCTAGTGGCACAGGAGTTGTACTCGGTCGAGCAGGTGGCGGAGCGGCTCGGTCTGCACGTGCGGACGATCCGGAACTACGTCCGCGCCGGGCGTCTGAAGGCGGTGCGGATCGGCAAGCAGTACCGGATCTCCCGCGAGGATCTGGAGGCCTTCACCGGCACCAGCGCGGCGGTGTCCGACGCCGGCACCCGCAAAAGGCACGTCGAGGTGTCGAGCATCGTCCAGGTGGACGCGATCGACCGGGCAGGCGCGGACCGGATCACCACTCATGTGATGGCGTCCCTCAACCAGGGCGGCATCGGCCACCTGCGGGTCGAGGCGGCGTACGACGAGGACCGCGCCACGCTCAAGCTGATCGTGCTCGGCGAGCCGGAGGTGTCCGCGGAACTCCTCCGGCTGATCGCCCTGATGGCGAAGGCCTCCTAGCGAAGGCCTCCTGATAAAGGACTCCTAGACGTGCCTGGCGGTCGCGGCGATGGCGAGGTCGGCCAGCGCCTTGCGCGAGGTCTCGTCGTCGATCGGTGACCGCTCGAGCGCGTCCAGGGCGTCCTCGGTGCGCTCGGTGATCAGGTTCTCGCAGGCCTGGACCGCGCGGCTGTCCTGGAGGATCTCGCGCAGCAACTGGATCTCGTCGTCGTCGAGGTCCGCCCGGCCGAAGAGCCGGTCGAACTCGGTCAGCTGAACCTCGGAGGCGTGCTCGACGGCGTACGCGGTGAGCACGGTGCGCTTACCTTCGCGCAGGTCGTCGCCGGCCGGCTTGCCCGTCACGGTGGGATCGCCGAAGACCCCGAGCAGGTCGTCGCGCAACTGGAACGCCTCGCCCAGCGGCAGCCCGTACGCCGAGAGCGAGTCGACCAGGTGCTGCCCGCCACCACCGAGCGCTGCACCGATGTGCAGCGGGCGCTCGACCGTGTAGGTGGCCGACTTGTACCGGAGCACCCGCAGGGCCCGGTCCATGTCCGCCTCGCCGGACGCCTGGGCGACCAGGTCGAGGTACTGCCCGGCCGTCACCTCGACCCGCACCGCGTCGAAGAACTTGGACGCACTCGCCAGCGCGGCCGCGTCGAATCCGGAGGTGTGCATCATCTCGTCGGCCCAGATCAGGCAGAGATCACCCAGCAGGATGGCCGCGCCGATCCCGAACCCGACGGGATCCCCTCCCTTGCCGGTGGCCTCGGACCGGGCCCGCTGCAGTGCTTCGAACCGCCGGTGCGCGGAGGGCGCCCCACGGCGTACGTCCGAGGAGTCCATCACGTCGTCGTGCACCAGGGCGCTGACGTGCAGCATCTCCAGGCTGGCGGCGGCCTTCAGGATCGGCAGGTCGGGATCGCCGCCGGCGGCCCGGAAACCCCAGTAGCAGAAGGACGGCCGCAGCCGCTTGCCGCCACTGGTCGCGTCGCGCGCGGCCTGGACCTGCTCGGTCAGCTCGGGCCCGATGGCGGCGAGCCGTTCCTGCTGGATGTCCAGGAAGCTGGTCAGGGCGCGCTGGATCTCGGTCGGGATGTCCGCGTCGGCATACACGTCTCGGAGGGTAGTCGGTCCGGGCGCGCAGGCCCACGCCCGGTAGTCTTACCGAATGGCAACCGGTCTCCCGTCCACGCGTCCCGGCAGCAGACCGACGATCCGTGAGCTGCTCTCGACCGGGCAGCCGTCCTTCTCCTTCGAGTTCTTCCCACCGAAGACGCCCGAGGCCGAGGAGGTGCTGTGGCGGTCGATCCGCGAGATCGAGCAGCTCCGGCCGACCTTCGTCTCGATCACGTACGGCGCGGGCGGCACCACGCGTGACGGCACCATCCGGGTCACCGAGCGGGTCGCGCAGGACACCTCGCTCACCCCGCTCGGGCATCTCACCTGCGTCTCGCACTCGCGCGACGAGCTGAGGTCCGTGATCGGCGCGTACGCCGGATCGGGCGTCCGCAACATCCTCGCGCTGCGCGGCGATCCCAAGGGCGGGCCCTCGCAGCCCTGGGTCGCACATCCCGAAGGCCTGAACCACGCGGTGGAACTGGTCGAGCTGGTCCGGTCGCTCGGCGACTTCTGTGTCGGCGTGGCGGCGTTCCCCGACAAGCATCCCGAGGCGGCCGACCTCGAGGCCGACGCCCAGGTGCTCGCGGTCAAGGCCGCGGCCGGCGCGGACTACGCGATCACCCAGATGTTCTTCGGCGCGGACGACTACTTCCGGCTGATCGACCGGGCGGCCGCGCTCGGCTGCGACATCCCGGTCCTGCCGGGCGTCATGCCGGTCACGAACATCAAGCAGATCGAGCGGATGGCCGAGCTGACCGGCATGGCGCTGCCGAAGCCGGTGACCGACCGGCTGAACGCGGTCGCCGAGGACCCCGCGGCGGTCCGGGCCGTCGGCATCGAGATCGCCACCGAGCTGTCCGACAAGCTGCTCGCCGGGGGCGCGCCGGGCATCCACTTCATCACGCTGAACCGGTCGACGGCGACGCGCCAGGTCTTCCGCAACCTCCAGTCCGCCGTGGTCTGACCTTCACCGCACCATCGGGGCGTTCGACGCTCTATCCTGAGCCGATGGCTGACCCGTCGGATCTTCTGATCGACCGCACCCTGGTGCTGCTCCGGCACTCGAAGGCGGTGCCGCCCGAGACCATGCCCGACCTGGACCGGCCGCTCTCGGACCGCGGCCGGGCCGACGCCGCCGCGGCCGGCCGCTATCTGGTTGCTCAGGGCATCGAGCCGAACCTGGTGCTCTGCTCGCCGTCGACCCGCACCCGGGAGACCTGGGAGTACGCCGCCGAAGCCGGCGTGATCGCGACGGACATCTGGTACGACCGGCGCATCTACAGCGCCGGCACCGACGAACTCCTCGACGTCCTGCACGACGTGCCGGCCGAGGTCCGCACCGTGATCCTGGTCGGCCACGGGCCGGGCGTCCCCTGGCTGGCCGACGAGCTCACACTCGACGGCACGAGTCCCCAGCGAGTCGAGCTCACCAAGAAGTACCCGACCAGCGGCCTGGCCGTACTGCACCACACCACCCGCTGGTCGGACCTGGCCGCCGACGACGCGGACCTCGTGGACTACGTGATCCCGCGCGGCTAGCCCTCTTACTGGGGAAGCCAGTGGGTGGTGCTGTTGACGGTGATCATCCGCTGGGTGGCGCGGGTCAGGGCGACGTAGAGGGCGCGGACGCCACCTAGCGTGTCGCTGACGATCCGGTCGGGCTCGACCACCACGACGGCGTCGTACTCGAGGCCCTTGGATTCGAGGGGGCTCAGGGCAACCACCCGCGGGTCACCGAGGTCGGCGAGCGCCGGATCGATCGCGGGCCGGAGTTTCGGCGGGACGATGACCCCGACGGTTCCCTCCACCAGTTGCAGCAGCTCGCCCGCCGCGTCGGCCGCGGCTTCGGCAACCTTGCCCGCGTCGAAGATCCGGTGCTCCGGGTCCACCCCGGTACGCCGTACCGCGTCCGGCAGGTCCGCGTCCGGGATCTGGCGGCGGATCACCTCACCGGCGAAGGAGTAGATCTCGGCCGAGTTCCGGTAGTTCGTCGACAGCCGGAACGTGTGCCGCTGCAGGTGCGACAGCATCGAGTCCATCGCCGCGCGGGCCTCGTCCGGGTCGGGCCAGGAGCTCTGCGCCGGGTCGCCCACGATCGTCCAGCTCGCCTGCGGCCCCCGGCGGGTCACCATCCGCCACTGCATGGGGGAGAGGTCCTGCGCCTCGTCGACGAGCACGTGCGCGTACTCGTCGGGCTCGTCGGCCTCCGCGGCGGCAGTCGCCCGCGCGCGGCGCTCCGAGGTGGTCAGCACCTCGTTCACGCCCTCCGACAGGCCCTCGAGCCAGTCGAACTCCTCGTCCTTGCCGGCTTCCTGGACCGGCGGCCGCCCGAGCAGGTTGGCCAGCTCGTCCAGCAGCGCCACGTCCGCGATGGTGAACTCGTCCGTACTACGAACGGCCGCCGCTAGGTGGTCGATCTCGGCCGGGGTGAAGTCGCCCCGAGACCACCGCTGCGCGCGCCTGGGGTCGCCCAGCCAGCGCAGTACGGCGCCGGGGGTGAGGACGGGCCACCAGGACGCGAAGAACGTCTTGAAGGCCGGCAGGTCCGTGACGATGTCGCCGAACGATTCGCGGTCGCCGTACACGCCGTTGCGCAGGTCGTCGGGGAAGCGGGTCCACAGTGCGGCGACGAGCGCCTTGCGAGCCTCCGAGCCGGCCCGGTTGCGCGGAGTACGGCGCAGCGCGTTGCGGCGGACATTGTCGAGCTGGTTCGCGTCCAGCTCGATGGTGGAGCCGCCGACGAAGACTCGCAGGGTGGTCGGAGCGCTGGGCACCCGGTCGCGCGCGGCTCTGGAGAGGAGGCCGCGCATCCGCAGGGAGCCCTTGATCGCCGCGACCTCCGCCTCGTCCACAGCGGTGGCCCTGACGCCGTCCACGAGCTCGCCGACGGCCCGCAGGGACACGGTGTTCTCGCCGAGGCTGGGGAGCACCCGCTCGATGTAGGCCATGAAGGCGGCCGACGGACCGACCACGAGTACGCCGCCGCGCTCGAACCGCCTGCGGTCGGAGTACAGCAGGTAGGCCGCGCGGTGCAGCGCGACCACGGTCTTGCCGGTGCCCGGGCCACCGCCGATGACGGTGACGCCGCGGGCAGGTGCGCGGATCGCCTTGTCCTGCTCGGCCTGGATGGTGGCGACGATGTCGCGCATCGTGTGACCACGCGCACGGGACAGCGACGCCATCAGCGCGCCCTCACCCATCACCGGCAGGTCTTCGGGAGCCCGCTCCGGTGCCAGCAGGTCGTCCTCGATGCCGACGATCCGGGGGCCCTTGTTGCGCAGCACCCGGCGCCGTACGACGCCGAGCCGGTCGGTCGAGGTGGCCCGGTAGAACGGCTCGGCGGCCGGAGCACGCCAATCGATCACCAGCGGCTCGTACTCCGCGTCGCGGACGCCGATCCGCCCGACGTACAGCTTCTCCAGCTCGTCGGCGGTCGCGGCGGGCTCGTTGTCGTCGCCCTGGTCGGAGTCGAGCCGGCCGAACACCAGGCCCTCGTGCTCCGCGTCCAGCTCCGCGATCCGGCGGGCGGCGGCGAACACCAGCACGTCCCGCTCGTAGAGGCCGGTCTGCTCCTCGTCACGGACCCGGCCGACGTTCTGCGCCTGTCCGCGCTGGTGCCCTTCGACCGCGATCCGGGAGGCGGATCGAGCGGCTTCGGCAACCCTCGTGTACACCCGGTCGACGTGCTGCTGCTCAGCTTCGAGCTCAGCCCGTTCGACGTTCTCGAGATCGGTCGACGTGGGGGATTGATCCACCGGGGTCCTCTCTACTGCCGGGCCTGCCCACCTTCGAGTTGGCCCCGACACGGAACACATGAACGGTCAATCTTAGTGCGCCGGGTTCGCCGACCCCAGGCCGGTCAGGCTTTTCCGACGGCGTCGGCGACGATCGCCGCGCCCAGGGTGGTCGCCGGGACTCCTGTGCCCGGGTGAGCGCCGGCGCCCACGCAGTACAGGCCCTTGACCGGGGAAACGTTCGCCGCGCGTCGCCGGGCGGTCCGGTAGCCCTCCCAGGCCACCCCGGCCAGCCAGGAGGCGGAGGTCTGCCTGGAGACCACCTTGTCCCGGATGTGGAGGCCACGAGCGACGAGGAGGTCCAGTACGTCGTCGGTGGGGTAGCCATGGACCAGGACCGACCAGGCCTGGTGTCCGGCCGGGGCCTGGCCGCCGGTGCGGACCACCACGGCCGGGCTGCCGTGCAGCACGGTCTCGAACGGCAGGTCGGGTACGGGGTCTTTTAGGCCCAGGTGGACGACGTAAGCGGCCTGCGCTTGGTGGGTCGACAGAACCTTGCGGCGGACCTTCTTGGCGGCCGGGTCGTCCACCAGTTGGCCGTAGAGGTCCCGCGGGTCGATATCGCTCACCACGATCTCGGCAGGCAGTTCAGTGCCATCCGCGAGCCTCACACCGGTCACCTTGCCACTGTCGGTGGTCACGGCGACCACCTCGGCGTTCGTGTGGATGTCGATCTTGCGCTCGCTGGCCCGTTGCGCCAGGGCGTCAGCGAGGACGCTGAACCCGCCCTGGACGGTCCACCGGCCGAAGGTGCGCTCGAGGTACGACCACACGCCGACATACCCGGGCGTGAGCTTCGGGTCGGACCCGTGCTGCGTCGCGTAGTACCTCAGTACTGCGCGCGCCCGCTCGTCGTCGAGGCTCCGTTGGGCGACGCGCTGCAGCGACTGCCAGGGTTTGAGCGCGAGGATCGCCTTGAGTGGGAGGCGGTCCTGCAGGGGTGGTTCGAGCGAGGTCTTGCGGAGGATCTGCCAGGTCTCGCCGTATCCGTCGACGAGCGAGGTCCACCGCTGCGCGGCCTTCTCCCCGGCCAGGTCCGTCCACGCCTCCGCCTGGGCGCCGCGATCGCCGACCGGCAGGTCGAGGATCGACCCGTCGCCGAACAGGTGCCGCCGGGGCTCGGTGATGGGCTCCAGTTGCACCAGGCTCTCGATCGGCCGGCCGCTCTTGCGGAACAGGTCGCGGAGCGCGGCCGGCAGCGTAGTACTGGCTGCTCCGGCGTCCCAGCAGAAACCGTCGGCCTCGACCCGGCCGAGCGCGCCCCCGAGCCGCTCACTCTCCTCGCAGATGGTCACCTGATGCCCGAGCTTGGCCAGCCGTACGGCGGTGGCGAGACCGGCGAGGCCGGCCCCGATGACGATCACGCGAGCCATCAGACGGCACTGCTCCCGGTTGCTGGACTAATTCGTCGTTCTCGCCAGGCCCTGAACCTGGCCAGGCCGCGGCGGATCGCACGGAACGCGAAGTACACGCCGATCAGGCCGAGCAGCAGCAGGATGCCCGCGATGATGAGCGCCGCCGTCGGGTGGAACACGGCCAGCGACACCACGCCGATGACCGCGACGTCCTCGCCGGACGATGCCGCGATGTTGCTCGCGGGCTCGGGGGAGGTGTTGATCGCGAGCCGGAGGCTGGATTTCACCAGGTGTGACAGCAACGCGACCGCACCGCCGGTGGCCGCGATGAACGCCTGGTTCAGGGTGCTCGCGTCGCCTGCTATCAGCAGGGCGATGATCGCCCCGACCGTCGGCCGGATGAGGGTGGAGACGCCGTCCCAGGCGGAGTCGATGTAGGGGATCTTGTCGGCGACGAACTCGACGACGAACAAGGCGCCGGCCGCGATCAGCACGGCGTTGCCGGTCAGCCCGACCGGGACCTCGTCGACGCCGCCGAAGCGGCCGAGCAGACCGAGGATCAGCACGCAGGCGTAGGCGTTGATGCCGCTCGCCCAGCCCGTCGTGAACGCCAACGGCAACGCTTCCATGGTCCTGCTCCGTAACCCTCTGTCGCTACCCCGATAGGACGCCGCCTGTGGTCAGAATCGAACCGCTCGACCCCAGTTTTGGTTAACCGTTGACATCCCGGTTCCCACGACCCAAAGTGATCAGGTTGCCGGTCTGAGTGACCGGCCTTCCCATCAGGGTCAGGGAGAACCAACATGCGTCGTCGTTCGAAGATTCTCGCCGCACTGGCAGCGGTAGCGCTGCCCATGACCGTGACCGGCGTGTCGTCCGGCGGTCCGCCCACGGCGGTCGCCTCCACTCCCGGACCTGCGTCCGCCGTCGCTGCCGACGCCTTCAAGGCGGCCTCGCAGCAGTACGGCGTACCGGAGTCCGTACTGCTGGCTGTCTCTTATGCCGAGACCAGGTGGGACGACCACCAGGGCAAGGCGAGCACGTCGGGCGGTTACGGACCGATGCACCTCACCGCGGTCGTCCCCGCCGAAGCGGTCGACCTGTCGGGCGGCGAGAAGGTCGCCAAGGGCGAGTCGCTGCGCACCCTCTACAAAGCTTCCGAGCTGACCGGACTCGACCCGGCGGCGCTGCGGAATGACACCGCCACGAACATCGCCGGTGGCGCCGCACTGCTCGCTGAGTACCAGCGCTCGCTCAAGCTGCCCGTCGGCGCGAGCACGTCCGCGGCCGACTGGTACGGCGCGATCAGCTCGTACGCCGGGGCTGCGGACAAGACGAGCGCCTCCGCTTTCGCCGACGATGTCTACGCGATCATGGCGCGCGGAGCGGCCCGGACCACCAACACCGGCCAGCAGATCGTGATGCCCGCCCTGCAGGTGACACCGGCCAAGTCACAGCTCGCTCGTACTGCGCTGCCGGCCGGAACCAAGGTCGCCGGGGCGACGGAGTGCCCCACGACGATCACCTGCGAGTGGCTGCCGGCTCCCTACCAGGTCACGGCTCCTGGTGACTACGGCAATCACGACCTCGCGAACCGGCCGAAGACCGGCAAGATCGACTACATCGTCATCCACGACACAGAGGGCGGCTGGCAGGGCACGCTGAACCTGGTGCAGGACCCGACCTACGTCTCGTGGCAGTACACGATGCGCTCGTCCGACGGGCATGTCTGGCAGCACGTGAAGGCCAACGACGTCGCCTGGCACGCCGGCAACTGGTACGTGAACATGCACAGCATCGGGATCGAGCACGAGGGCTTCGCGGCCCAGGGCGCGACCTGGTTCACCGAGTCGCTCTACCGCAACTCGGCCAAGCTGGTCCGCTACCTGGCGGCCAAGAACGACATCCCGCTGGACCGCGCGCACATCATCGGCCACGACCAGGTGCCGGGCACGATCCCGTCCACTGTTGCGGGCATGCACTGGGATCCGGGACCGTACTGGGACTGGGAGCACTACTTCGACCTGCTCGGCGCGCCGATCTACGGCCACAACGTCTTCCCGGTCAAGGCCGGCTCGATCGTCACGATCAAGCCAGGCTTCGCCGACAACGTGCAGGTCGTGACCAACTGCAACGCCGACGGCACCTGCGTTCCGCAGGGCACGAACTTCGTCTACCTCCGGCAGGCGCCGGACGACGCTGCTCCGCTGGTGAAGGACCTCGGACTGCGGCCTGGTTCGAGTGCCAGCACCACGCAGGTGTCGGACATCGGAGCACGCGCGGCCGCCGGTTCGCAGTACGTGGTGGCTGAGCGGTCGGGTGACTGGGTGGCCGTCTGGTACCTGGGCGCCAAGGGTTGGTTCAAGAGCCCTGCTGGTACGCCGGATGCTTTTGCAAAGCCTGGTCTCGTGGTGAAGCCGAAGGCTGGCAGGACGTCCGTGCCGGTCTACGGCCGGGCCTACCCGGAGCAGTCGGCTTACCCGGCCGGTATTCCGTACCAGACCGTCACGCCGCTGCAGTACACGATCGGCGAGGGTCAGGCTTACCCGGTGGGCGACGCGTCCATCGAGACGGACTACTACCGCGCCACGACCTTCGACGGGCAGCCGCCGACGGACCACGTGCAGGTGCTCGGCAACGACCAGTACTACCAGATCTGGTTCGGCCACCGCATGGCCTATGTCCGCGCCGCCGACGTGGATCTGCGCCCGGCCGTCTAGCATCCACCGCATGACCTCAGACGAAGCCGTCCAGCTCCTGCTGGACGGCTTTGTCGCTTCTGTGTGCGGGCTCTTGCCGGTGCGTGCTGTGTGGGTGCACGGATCTCTTGCCCTCGGCGACTTCCAGGTGGGGCGGAGCGACTTCGATCTGATCGCTGTGCTGGACGGACCGATCGTGGATCCCGAGGCGCTTTGCGCGCTTCATCGGTCGCTCGAGAAGACGGATCCGCTGGCGGAGAAGCTGCACTGCAGTTACATGCAGGTCGACCAGTTGGCCGATGCTTCGCTCCGCCATCCGACCTGGGCGCAGCAACGGTACTTCGATCGCCCGGTGGGTGCGGTGACCCGGCGTGAGCTGGCCCTCGGCGATCGGAGCCTCTTCGGCCCGCCGCCGTCGTCCTTGCTGTCGGCAACCACCGACGAGGAGCTGGCCGCCTTCATCCGCGACGACCTCGAACACTTCTGGTACCCAGCCACCCGAAAGCTGACCCCGTGGTACACCGACATCTGGGTAGACCTAGGCCTCATCACAGTCGCCCGCGCCGCCGTAACCCTCACCACCGGCCACCTAATCACCAAACAAGCAGCCCTATCCCTACTCCCATCCCTAGGCGCCCCCCAGTCAGTTGTCACCGACATCCACCACCGCCGGTACGGCACCCCCACCCGCGCCACCGCACCCACCCAGCACGTAACACCCACGCAACCCACCGCATCGACCCAGGGCACCTCACCCACGCGCCATCCAACTCTCGGCCGCGACGCCGCGCTGGCGCTACCCTCCCCACTCTGGCGCCTGCGACGCGGCCAACTGGCCCGCTCCTTCGTCCGCAGACAGATCGCCGACCTCCTCGACCTCTAGCTCTGGCTGCCCAGCCGCCGGCGACGCTCCCCGCCGAAGGGTGCCAGCGGTGGATGTGGGGAGTGGGGACTTCACTGAACTCGGCAAGCCAGTTGCTTGCCTCTGGGCGCTAGGTCTGGCCAGCTAGCCTGCGCGGATGACGTTGAGATCTAGCCGGCTGATGACTTCAATGTTTCTTGTCCGGGACGGACAGGTCTTGCTGCTCTACCGAAAGGGCTCGCGCGCGATCGACGACTCGTGGGTGGGAATCGGCGGCCACCTCGCACCTGGCGAGATCGATGACCCGGCAGCCGGTGTCCTTCGTGAGGTGGAGGAGGAGATCGGAGTCGTTCCTGACCAGATCTGTGACCTTGCTCTGCGGTACGTGTCGCTGAGGGACACCGGTAGCGAGCTACGCCACACCTACTACTTCACCGCCACGCTTCGGCCCGACGTACCGGTTCCTGCTGACTGTGCCGAAGGTGATCTCCGGTGGTTCGATCTGGCATTTGATCCCTCGGACCTTGAGATGCCGCCGACAGCCCAAATCGCTTTCGGTCACTGGCTGAGGGAAGGACGCCACGACGAAGCGCTTCGGTTCATTGTGATGGGCGCAGATGGACAGCAGATCGGCCCGTTCTAGCTACTCGCTGGTTCGTACGGCAGAGGCTGCCGGCCGGCTCGCGGCCGCTCAGCGCGTTCCCATGGGGCCAATCAGTACCCGGAAGAGTTCAGTCAACTAGCCACCCAACCGGGACCGCGGACACCCAACCGGGACCGCGAACACGATATTTCTTGTCCGAGGTCCCCGGACGATGTTCGAACCCACCAAAGGCGCTCGGCCGAGGAGGCATCGCGGGTGGGCGTGGTGGGCGGTCGGGCCGGACGGCCACCACTCACCAACACGCCCGATCCTCAGGCACGCCGCCGGGCCGTGAGCTGCCGGGGCGAGGTTGCTGAGTGGTGGCCGTCCGCTCGATCAACTAGCCCCGCCACGCCGCGACCCGGTTCCCGAGTAGAGCCACGGCCCGACTTTCAAGCCCCGCACCAGCCGCAACTGTCGCCCGAGCCTGATGTGCCACCAACCTCCTGGCTGAGTACTTCCAGTGCGACACTGCAGCTCAGGTGTGCCTTTGCTGGAGGTGCACCTTGACCTCTTCGCCGGCCTGGCTCTTGCCGATCAGCGTGCAGAGGGCGATCTTCAGCGGCAACCAGTGCGGCCCGCTCCCGGACGGCATCAAGGTAGCGGCGAACGGATGCCCGTCGATCGTCCCACTCACCTTGACGGCCCGCCGGGTCCCGAGCAGCTCAGCCGAATCCGGCACGGTCAGGAACGTCGCGAACGCCCCGTCCTTCTCCAGCGCCGCAGTGAACTCGCGGTCGAGCGGTTGAGGGGTCTGCTGCACAGCCATGCCGGTCTCCTTTCGTCGGTTGCGATCGACAGCTAGGACTCCCGGCGCGAGCCGAACTCATCGCTCCCGACTAGTTCGTCAGGCCCGGGGTCCCCGGTGAGACAGGAGTGGGACCATGCCCGAAGCGGAGCGCACAATCGTGATCGACCGTCCGGCGGCCCAGGCCTTCGCCTTCTTCAGTGACCCTGGCAACGACCCGAAGTGGCGCCCCGCCGTCAAGGAGATTTCCGCGCAACCTCCGACTGGCGTCGGGTCGACCATCCATCAGACAGTGAAAGGGCCCGGCGGTCGCGGCATCCCATCGGACTTCGAGGTAATGGCATACGAACCATCGTCCCGCTATTCCTTCAAGGTGACCGCGGGCCCGGTCTGGCCGGTGGGTGAGTTCCGGTTCGCGCCATCGGGCAGCGGCACCGAGGTGACCCTGTCCCTCAGCGCCGAGCTCAGTGGAATCAAGAAGCTCCTGCTGGCCAAGCCAGTGCAGACCTCGATGAACAGCGAGGTAGCCGCCGCCCTCGACAAAGCAAAGGCATTGATCGAGAGCACCTGACCCTGGCCTCAGTCGCTTCCCGCAGGCTCGTCCTCACTTGGAGCATGAGGCGCGGGCGCAATCCCCGTCTCAGTTACCGTCTCATTCGTCCCGCAGGTCACAGCGCGATTTGCGCGGTCAGGGCGCGCCGAGCCTCCTTCCGCTCTCGGTCCTGCGTCGCACGATGCTGCCGAAGGAGGTTGACGAACTGGTCAGGCAGAACAACTGTTCGCCGCTGCCAGAGGTGTCCTCGCTGACTATCAGATCCGACTGCGCCAGCTGGTCAACTCGTCATGCAGCGTGGCCTACTCGAGCTGACGGCACGGCCCGGCACAGAGCCGAGCTGTGGGAACGCTTTGAGGGTTAGCACGGGACTTCGCAGCGGAGCGCCCCGACTCTTGCCGATCACCGGCACCCGCACCCAGTCTGAGGCATGGTCAGGTTCGCGGTCGGGGTGATGGCCGGTGGCGTGCTCGCTTGGCTCGCGGCTCGGGCCGACGCGTCCGCGGGGGTGACTGGGTGGCGCACGGCTCTGGATGTGGGAGTCGGGCTCGCCTTCCTCGCCGCCTCCGCTGTGCCGGTCGGGCAGGCTCGCCAGCGGGTGCTGGCTGCCGCCGTCGGTGTCGCCTGGCTGTTCGGCTCCGTGGTCCCGCAGACGCGGTCCGTGCACCAAGGGCTGCTGGTCATCGCCCTGCTGGCTTTTCCAGCCGGCCGCATTCGTCATCGCCCGGCGTGGTTGCTCGTGGTGCTGTCGGCCGTGGTCATGTTGGGTGTGGTCCCGCAGCTCGGGGTTGCGCTGCTGCTGTTCCTGACAGGTCTGGTGTCACTCGCCCGCGGCAAGGCGCGGCGGTATCCCGCCCTGGCGGCCTGGTCAGTGGCGGCCGCACTGGTCGTCTCGTGGTCAGTGCCCAGGCTGCCGAGTCTGCTGGACCCCGCTGTCGCCCTGTCGGCGTACGAGGCGGTCCTCATCCTGGTCGCGGCAAGCCTGCCCGCCGCGGCGTGGTTCGTCGCACAGGCTCGTCGGCGGCTCGCTGACGAGGTGCTGTCGGCCAGACCCCTGACCGGGCTGGACGGACTCGCAGCCGTTCTGGCCGAAACGCTGGATGATCCGGGACTGCGGGTCTACCGGTGGCTGGATGCCTCGACCGGCTACGCCGATGCCGACGGCATCGCTGCCACGTCGGGCCTGCAACAGCTCCGGGTGGATGACGCGGATGGACCTGTTGCGTTGATCGAGCACGACGCTCCTGCCCTCCAGGATCCGCCGACGGCTCGTGCGGTCCAAGCCGCCGTACGACTTGCTGTCGTCAACTTGCGGCTGCGAGAGCTGCAGCTCACCCAGTTGCGGGAGTTGGAGGCTGCTCGAGCTCGGGTGGTCGCCGCGGCGGACGACCAACGCGCGTCAGTCGCCACCGACCTGCGCCAGAAAGTGACGGTCCTGCTCAGGGATGCGCAGGCCGAACTGTCGGCGGCACGTCGCCGGGGGCTGGCTCCGGACGCCGCGTCGGCCTTGGATCTGGTTGACGCATCGCTGGCAGCGGCGATCGAGGAGATCGGCGACCTCGTGGCCGGGATACCACCGGCACAGCTTGGCAACGGGCTTCTGGAGTCCGCACTGCAGGGAGTTGCGCACCGCGGTCCCCTGACCGTGTCGGTCGAGTACGACTCGGCGGCCGCAGCCGATCCCGCTGTCGAAGCAGCGTTGTATTACGTCTGTTCCGAGGCCCTTGCCAACGTCGTCAAGCATGCGGGTGTCGAACACGCGAGCATCACCGTGACGAGGCAAGGGTCAATGGTGAGGGCTGTCATCGCGGATGACGGCCGCGGCGGTGCCGACCCGGACGGCTCTGGACTGACCGGGCTGAAGGACCGGCTCGCCGCGTACGACGGACGGCTCCGGGTGGTGAGTGAACCCGGAGCCGGTACGACGCTGACTGCGACGATCCCGCTCAGCCGATCTTCTGCCACGGCTCGAGGAGGTACTGCGGATTCGTCCAGTCGCTCACGTAGTCACTGAAGGTCAAGTGGTTGTTCTCCAGCGTCCAGTTCATGCGGTAGTTCTCGCCAGCGAAGCAATGACCCTCGAGCGATGACGAGACCGGCAGGCGGCATCCAGTCAGCTGTGCCAGCCGGTCCGGCCGATAGACGAAATAGGCCGTGTTGCCGGTACCGCGGAGATCCCCGGCCTCCAGTGGCCCGTTGTGGTTGACCTCGTGCGCGCAATCGACGCCCGGCTCGTCGAGCGGCCGGCAGCTCAGCTGGTACCTGCCGTTGCGGACCGTCAGAGTCCAGGTGCCGGACAGGCCGTCGACCTCTGCCAGGCCGGCAGCCTCGTAATCGGCCTTGCTGAGCTCGACCCGATAGATGCCCTCGGGCAGCGTCGACGTCGCGGCCGGGACCTGACCGAGTTCTGTGGGTTTCTGAGACGTTTCCCGGCAGACCATCGGCACGGTCGGCACCTCGACGGCCGGGTTGGCGGCTCCGATCGCCTGGACCTCCTTCAGAATCGGCCCGTCCTCCGGGTCGGCAGCCAGTCCCTGGATGACGGGCCGGACCTTCGTCCGCAGCGCGCTGATCTGGTCGGGCTGGGCGTTCACGAACCGGACGCCCTGACCGCAAAGCTCGGTGGCGATGCTCGATTCGTCGTACTGGGCGTCGACGGAGGCCTGTGTCGCGTCCTTGGCCGCACGCCTGATCCAGTCCTGCTGTTGCCCGCTGAGGGAGTCGAAGCGCTTGCGGTTGATGCTCATCACGAACACCTTGGGCCAGAGCACCACATTCGCCGTCACGTTCCCGGCCGAGGTGGGATGGCCGTTCTTCGCGTACTGCGCCACGTCGAACTCGACACCGCGGAGTCGTCCTGCCCGAGCCTCGTCGACCCAACCGAAGCCGAGGTTCACCGGCGTACCGCCGAGGGCCTGAACGGTGGCCTCCTGAACGGGGGAGTTATAGGTGCGGAACCGCTGCCCGACCCAGTCCGACGGTCCGAGTAGCGGGGCTTTGACCGCGAACGGGCGGCGGAGCGGTCCGACGGCCAGACCGAGTCCGAGCACGCCGGTGCCGTCCAGACGGCCCAGCAGCGCGCCGGCGACCGGCGCGACGACCAATTCCCGCTGCGCCTGGTAACCGGTGATCGTCAACGGCGCCTCGACGGCGTCGAAACCGGCGATCCCGGCTCCCCAGAACGCACGGGTGGACGGCCAACCACCGTCGACGTCCCCGCTGGCGATCGCCTTCACGAGGTTCGACTCGGCGTCAGGTGCGCCGCCGCCGTACTCCGTCTGCACCTCGACCTTTAGCCGACCGCCGGAAAGCTCGCCCAGGCGGTTGACGAAGGCCTGCGGCCCGAAGGACTGGCCGTTGTTGTTGACCTGGTCGATCGAGGCAAGCGTGAGAGTGGTCGTTTTACCACCCGCCTTGTCGACGCCCTGGGTACAGGCTGCCAGCGCCACCACCACTATCAGGGTGCCCAGGACCCGGACCCTGCTTCTCATGCTCATCGTTGCCTCCTCGACCTGACCGGACCCCACACGAGATCCGGTACCTCGGACGCTAGGAGTGGTCCGACGAGTTGCCGACCGTGGTGACTCTTGGATCCGATGGGGCTAGCACGGCAGCTGCCGGCGTCCAATCGGTCCCACAATGGACAGCATGACCGCCGTCGCCCGTGCCGTCACGAGTGCAGCCGCGAGTGCGGCGGGCAGCACGCGCCTTCCCGCGGGACTGACCCTGGTGCTTGTCGCGATGCTGATCTCGGTGATCGGCATCTGGGCGACCTGGCAGCACAGCCGGGGAGGAGCGACCGCGCTGGCGGTCGCCACCGGCCTCGCGATCCTGCCCTGGCTGGCCTCAAGCCAGTCGCTGCCGGACAGACTGCGCCTGGCCATGGTGGCCTCTTCCCCGCTGGTGGTGGCCGCCACAGCCGCGGTCGCCGTTGTCTGGTCTGGTCGAGCCTGGTCCGATCGTGGACGGCGTCTCATCATGACGGGCCTTGGCCTGGCGATTGCCGGAGCAGGGGTTCAACTCCTCGGCTACGACCCGTTCGAGCATCCGTCCTGCCAGCAGCTCTGCGCCCGGGTGCCCTCGATCCTCGCTCCGGTCATGGACACCCGCCCGGCTCTCGGCCTCGCAACCGCGCTCACTCTGGCAGCCGCTGCTGTCGCAGTCGTAGCTGTCATGGCAACGGCCAGGGTCCGTCTTGTCAGTGCTGCGACGCTCGTCGCCGTGGTGTTCCTCGGCGCCTTGGCCACGCTCCGCTGGCTCGATTTCACGGCGATCGAACCACAGCTGTCCGGCGAGCCGCTGGAACCGCTCGCCGCCGCGCTCGTGGGAGCCGCCGCCGGTCTCCTCCATCTGCGCATCGTGCACGTCCGGAACGCCGTCGAACGACTGGTGAGCGGACTCTCAGCCGATTCGATCCTGGGCGGTCCGGTGCTGGACGTCCAGTTCGCGGCTGAGGACCGGTGGCTCGACCGCACCGGCGCCGAGGCCCCGAAGACAGCGCCGTCGCGATGTGTCGAGCTGTACGACGGACCGACAGCCGTGGCCCGGCTGGTTCTCCGCAACCGGGTCGAGCCGGCCGAAGTACTGGCCGGTCTTGCTCCGGCAACTCTGCTTGCCCTGCGCAACGCCCAGCTCGCCGCAGTTGCGCAAGCCCGGTTGACCGAGGTCCGCGCGTCCCAGCGCCGAGTGGTCGCCGCGTCGGACGGTGAGCGTCGCCGGATCGAGCGAGACCTGCACGACGGCGCTCAGCAGCGGCTGGTCGGCGCGGGGTTCCAACTCCGGGTGGCACTGGCCGATGCCGTCCCGGACGAGGGAGGAACCGGCGCGGATCGGCTGGCCGTTGCCCGGATCGAGTGTGCGGAGTCGAAGGTCCGGGAGGCACTCGCGCAGTTGCGCAGGCTGGCCCATGGGATCTTCCCGGGCGTGCTGGTCGACGAAGGTCTCGAACCTGCCCTGGTCGAACTGGTGACGGCATCTGACGTGCCGGCGGAGCTGGAGATCCGGATGACCGACGATGTCGCACCCGAGGTGGCGATGGCGGCCTATGCGATGGTGGCAGCGTGGCTGGCTGGTATCGCTGAGCCGTCGACGACGACCCGAGGCAGAATCGTCGTACTGCAGGAGGACGGGACGCTGACAGTTCAGGCGGACCTCGATCCCGGCGGAGCGGTGGTGCGGCGCCCGGACCTGATTGCGCTGTCCGACCGGATCGGGGCGGTCGGCGGCGAACTGGTTGCCGAGGGCGACGATCACTGGACAGCGGTGATCCCGTGCGGGTCGTAGTCGCGGACGACGTGATGCTGGTCCGTTCAGGACTGGCCCGCCTGCTGGCCGACGCCGGGGTACAGGTGGTCGGCGAGGCCGAGGACGCGGGCGAGTTGCTGCGGCTGGTCGCGCTGGAGGCCCCGGATGTGGCGATCGTGGACATCCGGATGCCGCCCGGGCACAAGGACGAAGGGCTGGTTGCCGCCCGCCAGATCCGGCAGCAGCAGCCAGGTACAGCGGTTGTCCTGCTCAGCCAGCACCTGGAGCCGCGATACGCCCAGCGGTTGCTGGCTGATCAGCCGGCGGGTCTGGGGTACCTGCTGAAGGAGCGGGTGTCCGACATCGCGGTTCTGGTCGACGCGCTTCGCCGCGTGGTGGATCGGGAGTGTGTACTCGATCCGACGATCGTGGCGCGGTTGATGCAGCGCCGGCGGCCCGACTCGCCGTTGACTCAGCTGACGTCACGGGAGCGCGAGATCCTCGCGCTGATGGCGGAAGGCCGGTCGAACTCCGCGATCGCGACCGAACTGACGATCAGCGAGCGCACGGTCGAGGCGGCGAGCGCGGCGATGTTCCGCAAGCTCGGCCTCGAGCCATCCGCCGACGTCAACCGCCGCGTCCTCGCAGTACTGACCGCCCTGCGTGGGTGAGAGCGGAGGACCGCCGCGTTTCCCGCGGTACCAAATGGTCGCGGCCTCATCCGCGCGGTCGGCCCGATGAGGATCGTGACGCCGCTCCTCGACGGACCGCAGCGACCCGCACGTTCTTCGCCGACCTCCTCGGCTGGAAGGTCGCGTCCGGAGGTGCGTTCCCGGGGTACACGTTCATCGACACGGGCGCCGAGGGCGGCCCGGATGTGGCGATCGGCCCGCGACAGGGCGCGGAGGACGAGGTCCTTTGTCGGTGTCGCCGATGTGGCCGCGACGTTGAAGAAGGCCAAGGAGCTCGGCGGGAAGATCGTTCAGCCGGCCCAACAGGTGCCGGGTACAACCTTCGGCGTCTTTGCCGACGCCCATGGCCACAAAGTCGGCGTCGCAGCCAACAGCTGGATGATCTATTCCAAGGGGTCCTCAGTGGTCGTAGGCCAGGAGTGATCGTTTGATGGGTTGGCTGGTGCGGTCGTTGTGCCAGATCGCGGCGGTCAGGGCGAGGACGCGTTGTAGGACGCGGATCCAGGCTCCGGCGGCGGTGTGGCCGCCGTGCTGTTCGAGGTTGAGTTGGCCCTTGAAGGTGTCGTTGATGGATTCGATGACCTGTCGGAGCGGTTTGAAGAACTCGGCTCCTGGTCGTGAGGGCTCGCCCTAGCGGGCCGGGCGGAGCAGGTTCAGGCCGGTGTTGGCCAGGGTGGTCTCGAAGTCGCGGCCGTAGTCACCCGACAGTCCCCACGCCGGGCCATACCCCTTGGAATAGGTCATCTAGTTTCGTCAGGCAACGGCCCGAACCGTCGGTCCCGGCAGGATTCGTCAGTTGACGGTGACCGGCGTGCCGTTCGTGAGGTGCAGGAGTTCCTTGTAGGTGGTCGGGAAGACCGAGTGAGGGATCCCCGCCGCGGCCCAGACCTCGCCGTACTGCTCGAGCGCCGTGTCGACCAGCGTCCGCACCTGGTGCGGGTGCCCGACCGGCGCGACCCCGCCGATCGACTGGCCGGTGTGCTCCTTGACGAACTCCGGCGTCGCCCGGCGCAGCTTGGCGATGCCGAGCTCCGCCGCGATCTTCGCGGTGTCCACCCGGTGCGCGCCCGAGGTGAGGATCAGGACGGGCGAACCGTCGCCGTCGAAGATCAGGCTGTTCGCGATCGCGCCGACCTCGCAGCCGAGCTCCGCCGCCGCGGCCGCCGCGGTCGGGACCGCCTCGTCGAGGATCCTGATCTCGCCGGTGGCGCCGGCCGCCGCCAGGGCGTCGGCGACCCGCTGGACGTTGGGATGCTTGCTCACGCTGGAAACCCTACTTCTCGTAGAACTTGATCAGTTTTCTGTACGCGGCCGGGTTGCTGAGGACATCCGTGTTGTCCGCGAACTGGTCGATCGACCCGACCAGCCCGAGCTCCTTCACCCGGGGTTCCCGCACCTTCGCCAGACACGCCTCGACGAACCGGTCCGCGCCGATCACCTGCGCCGGGCGATCGAAGAACTGCCTGGGCTGTGGGTCCAGCGGCTCGGTGAGCCCGAGATCGTTGTGCCTGCGCGCGACCTTCTCGTACGCCGTGACCAGCGCGCATTCGCGATCCGCCAGGGTGTCGGCGGCAAGGGTCGCCTCCAGGTCGCGGTCGAGCCCGTCGCCGTGGTCGAGCCCGGCGAACGCAGTACCGAGCCATTTCGTGTACGGCGCGTAGGTCCGCGCCATGAGCAGGGCGAGTTGCATCACGTCGCGGACCAGGCGTGCGGCGACGACCCGCGAGCCGAGGTGGTCGCCGACTTCCGCGGTGCGCTGGACGAACGCCTCTTCCTGGGCGATCCGGGACCACTGGCAGGCGAGCATCCAGGTCCAGACATCGTCCGGGTACCACCTCAGGGCCTCGCGGATCGGCTGCAGGCGGCCGTCGTCGGCGTACACGGGGCCGGCCACGACGCCGAGCAGTTTCTGCTGTGGGGTGATCAGCCAGTCTTCCGTGGCCATGCCGTTGTCGGCGCTGTTTTCGATGCCCAGGTCGTCCTTCAGCCAGGCTTCGACCGTGGTGATGGTGACGTGGTGGATCGGCTGCTGGGTGTCCCAGCCGAAGCGGACGGGATGACCGCGGTACTGCTCGGGGAGGCCGTCCCCGATCAGCTTGGCAACGCGGGGGATCTGCTCCTCGTCGACGAAGACGTGGAGTCGCGGACCCCAGCCGTGGTCCGTGGAACGCGCTGTGTCGTAGCCGAGCACGTCGGAGCCCCAGCCCAGCAAGCCTGCTGCGTAAGGGATTCCGGCCAGCAACGGATGGACCACCTCGTCGTGGAACCCGGCGCTGAGGTCTCTCGCGGAGCTGAAGTCGCTGTCTGTTGCCATGGGTCGACAGTAATTCGCGCGGTCGGCCGATCACATCCGGTTTTCCGCACAGTCGGGGTGTGGTTTTCCTCAAACCTGCAGGAGTTTCGCGGCGCCGAAGGAGACGTTGAAGCGGTTGCACCAGATCGACACGCTGGTGAAGTCGGCGAGCTCGACCGAGGCGGGGATCGGGTAGTTCTGGTTGCCGCGATTGCCCTTGAGTTGGCCGAGGCTGCGGTACCGGCCGTCGTCGAACACGTGCCAGCCGGCCTTGCCCTCCAGTACGGGGGCGTCGCTGAGCCAGACCTCGAGGTCGGGGCCGTCGGAGGTGTCGAGGCCTTCCAGTCGCAGGATCCGGCTGCCGTCAGCCAGCCGGACGATCGACGCGGTGCCCTGGGTGTCGTGCTCATGGGTGATGAAGCGGCCGGTGGAGAGGCGTTCGGGTCCTCGGGACTGGGTCTTGCCGGGTGCCTCTGTCGCTCCGCTGGAGGGGGTGCCGCTCCGGTCGCCGGAAATTGTCGGTGGCGCCGCAGAGGATGTGGTCATGGAGATCGGATCGGCGCCAGGCAGCGCTTCGTCGACCACCGTGTCGGTGAAGAGCCGCCACGGCTGGAAGAGCGGCAGTGCGACGGCTGCGACCACGGCGGCGACCGCCACCACGGTCACGGCGACGGCGCGTCGGCTGGGCGTCGACATCGGTCTCCTCGCCTCGATTCGGTCGGTGCGACCAGTCTGGCGGCAGGACCGCCCGCGGTGGGTCGTCCCGGGCTTACGGCCCGTTGACGATTGTCGGCGGGCAGGGTTAGGCTTCAAGTGTTCGAACAGATGTTCGATTGCCGCCAAGCCGGAATCGTCGGGAGACCGGCCGCGGGCGATCAGAGCAGCTGGAGGACTCCGGTGCGGAGTTGCGGCCGCATCGGTAACCGGTGGTCCCGGTGGGCCGGGCGCAGAGGTGGACCTCGACCCCCACCTCGCGTCCACCCACCGGGCCGCTGACCAGGGGAAGAAGTTCGCGCACAGGAGGCGATGGAGCATGTGGGAGTTCGACGAAGCCGTTGAGGTGCGTTCAGGCGTCGTGGACGGCATCGAGACTCCAGAGCAGTTTCTGTGGCGCGGGCGCTTGTGGCGGGTCTGTGCGGTTGAAGCCCAGTGGGTGGAGACGGCGGCCTGGTGGGAGCGCGGCGTGATCGGTTCCGGTGTCGGTGTCGCTCCGGCCGTGGCGGGATCCTCTGCTGCCGCGGGATCATCCGCGGCTGTCGGTGTGCTTGATGCAGATTGGGGGCCGCAGCGGGCGGTCTACCGAGTGGAGGCGGGGTGCGGCCGGCACGGTCGGCGGGAGATGTTCGATCTCGCGCACGACCCCGACTCCGGACGCTGGCAATTGGAGAGGGTGACGGACCGATGACAGTTTCACCGGTTGCACCGGCGGCCGCTGGATCGGCCAGCCGCGATCTTTCCCGGGCCCGGCTGGCACTGGCCGAGGCGCGGGAGACCGACGACCACCTGATCCGCTACTCGAGCGCCCACGTGGCAGCCCTGCGAGTCGCCGCCGCGGTCCTCGCGGTCCGGGCCCGCCCGGTCCGTTCCGGCCCGCGTCGCCGCGTCCAGCGCAACGCCTGGGTGCTGCTGGCCGAGGTAGCGCCTGAGTTCGGTGAATGGGCCACCTTCTTCGCCGCCGGCGCCACCCAACGCGCGGCCGCCGAAGCAGGCCTGGAGCGAGCAGTCACCATCCGCGAAGCCGACGACCTGGTCCGAGCCGTAGAAACCTTCTACGCACTGGTCGAATCCAGCCTCCACCTGACCACTCAATCCGTCCTCCCCGCCTCCTCCGACCCCCAATCAGTCCTAGCCCAACCCTGGATGCAAGCGAGCTAGCCCCCGGGCCCCGTCCGCCGCCTCCAACCTGCGTCCGTGGCAGTTGCTGGGGAAGCGACCTGGTGGGACGGGTTGGTGGGTGGGGGAGTCGGGGTTGGTGGGAAGTAGGGTGTTGCCCGCAGCGGATCCGTAGCCGAGGAGGGCATTCACGATGGTCGACCGACGTCGCCGCTCGGTGCGTACGGCGCTGGTCGCCGAGGCCCTGCGCGTGGCACTTGCCGGCAGGGCGCGTACCGATCCCGGAGCAGGTCTCGACATCGTCGACCTCGGGGGTGGGACCGGTGGGTTCGCCGTACCGCTGGCAGTCGAGGGTCACCGCGTCACGGTCATCGATCCCAGTCCGGATGCACTGGCATCACTGGAGCGGCGCGCGAGTGACGAAGGCGTGAGCAAGCTCGTCCGCGGTGTCCAGGGTGACGCCAATGAACTCCCTGGGCTGGCGGGGGATTCGAGTGCCGATGCCGTCTTGTGCCACGGGGTTCTCGAGGTCGTCGACGATCCCGCCCAGGCGCTCCAGGCGATGGCCTCCGTACTTCGAGAAGGCGGCGTCCTCAGCCTGTTGGTTGCCCAGCGCAACGCAGTGGTCCTGGCCCGCGCCCTCGCCGGTCACCTCACCGAGGCCCGCGTCGCACTCCAGGACGCCGACGGCCGCTGGGGCCCGAACGATCCCATGCCCCGCCGCTTCGACGAAGCCGGCATCACCGCCCAACTGGCAGAAGCCGGCTTCATGGTCCACACCATCCACGGAGTCCGCACGTTCGCCGACCTCGTCCCGTCGGCCTTCGTCGACTCCGAACCAGGAGCCCCCGAAGCCCTCGCCGAACTGGAACGCGCCGCCAGTCAACACCCCGCATTCCGAGCCCTAGCCCCCCAACTCCACATCCTCGCCACCCGCTAACCCGCTCGCCACCACTCCAGGCGACCTCTTCAGCCAGGTTCCCGGCTGCCTCCTGGTCTGCAGCGCCCGCACAGGCAGCCATCGCGAGGACTCATCCGTCCGACGAGAGCTCCACCGCGTCACGAAGTGCGGAGTACGACGGTGCCGCGATCGCTGGCCGCCGGTCGCCTGCGATCCGCCCGATCTGCTCCCCACTTTGGCGCCCCAAACTCCAGCTCGCGCAGCCGCCAATAACTCAAGGCCACGCGCGACCCTGCGCCCTCCTAGTCGCAGCCGTTGAGGCTGCCGCACCGGCCTCGAATGGCCTGTGTCCACTGGGAACCCGCTCGATGTCGGCCGCTTGCCGTACCCCGCGGCGGCCCCGCTGCGCCGGCGAACTACTGGCTCTGCCCGTCCAGTGGTCTGCACAGCGGGGCGGTCAGGAGCAGCCGTTGGCAGTGGTGGCTGGTGGCGTCCGGCGGGTGCAGGGGCTGCGGGGCTGTTGTGGGGAAGTGGTGGTGCGCCGCAGTCGGGGCTTGGTGGGGCAGGTGGTTACTGGCTGTGGTTGGAGCGGGTGGGGCGACACGCCGGGGTGGTGGGGTTCGGGGAGCGGAGAGGGATGGGAATTGAGGGTTTTGGCGGGTGGGGAGGGGTGGTTACGGGGTGGAGTTGCGCGACCGTGACGCGCGGGAGAGGCGGTCAGGGTTTCGTGGACCGCACGGGCGGCCTAGACTGGACTCGGCCTATCGAGATCGCGCTCACCATGGAGGGATCGACGGTGCCCCTCTCGGAAGAAGAGCAGCGCCAGTTCGAGCAGCTCGAACGTGCCCTCGCTGCGGAAGACCCGAAGTTCGTCTCCGCCATGCGAGGAACAAATGTGCGCTTGTATTACAAGCGCCGGGCAGTGCTTGCCGGCGTTGGATTTGTGCTGGGCATCGGTATTTTGATGGCCGGCGCGATCATTCCCAACACCATCATCGGAGTTATCGGCTTCGTCGTGATGGTTGCCTGTCTGTACATCGCGGCGCTGAGCATGAAGCGCCTGAGCGGTACGAGTGATGGCGATGACCTGCCGCCGCCGCCACCGTCCAAGCGGCACAGAACCAGACACGAGTCGTCCGGCAGCTTCATGGAGCGGATGGAAGACCGTTGGCGGCGTCGCCGCGACGAGGACCTCTGACGCGCCCCGCAGCCTGACCTGAGCATCACCCGAACCACACCCACGCCCCGGCGCAGGGTGTGGTTCTGTTTCCCCCAGTACTCCGACACGCAGCGTGCGCGGACGTGGTTCTGATCCCCGCGGTTTTCCGACATGCAGCGTCGCTGCCGGGCTGAGCCCTTGAGGCGCCTGCCGGTAAGTGCTGCGTCCCTGAAGCCGACGCGACCAGCCCCGCTGGAGGCCGGCGCGAATGGGTGAGCTGATCACCTGGCCTCGCACCCAGGCCGCACCTCACCTCCTCGCGCTCAGGCGGCGCGCCAGCTCCTCGCGCCAACTCTCGCGCCGGCCACGGCCTCTGCCTCATGCCTGAGCTACGGGTCCCGCCTCGCGCCTGTGCCTCGTGCCTGGGCCGCGGGCTCCGCCGCGTGCCTGAGCCGCGGACCCTGATTCGTGGCTGTGCTTCGCACTGTCCGGATGAGTGGCTTCGGGGGTGCGACTGTGGAGATGGCTGGTGGCGTGGGAGGCGGTGGTGCGGTGGCATGTTCGCGGTGGCCGGGTTGTGTTGTGCGGTCCGAAAAAGGCAGCAGCCCCGCTCCGGTGGGAGCGGGGCTGCGTTGCGGTCGGTTAGTGGGCTCGGCGGGGGAGTATCGCGGAGCGGATGCGGGCTAGGAGGAGGTCGAACTCGTCGAGGAGGTCGGAGGCCTCGGCGCTGCCTCGGTTGAGGTACCAGCGCCACGAGGGCGGCAGGATCCGGGCTCGCCAGCGGCGGGAGAGCTTGGCCTGGCTCCACAGGGCCTTGCGGACCGCGGCGGCCTCGGTGCGGAGGTCCACCTCCGCGTCGGCCTGGCCGGCGTACCGGATGGACTCGACGCCTCGGGCCAGTTTCAGCGCCTGCGCATGGTTCTCGGCGGGGAGCTTGGTGGTCAGCCAGGTGCCGAGTTGCCGCGGGGTGGCGATCTCGGACCAGTCGAGCCCCAGGTCGCGCGACGTGTCGCGGACCTCGGCCCACAGGCCCTCCACCCCGATGCGTCCCGGCGGACGGGCGAAGCGGCGGCGGCGGGTCAGACTACGGATCAGCCAGGGGATGCACAGCAGCGCGATCGCGCCGACGCCCAGGCCGATCGCCTTACCGCCACCGTTGGTCCACCAGTTGCCGGCGTCGATCACGCCGATGCCGTTGTCCTCCGGCAGCTCGCGCGGGTTGGTCGGCTTGCTGATGCCCGGGTCCTCGCTCTGGCCCGGGGACACCGGTCCGGTGCTCGGCGAGATGCTCGGCGTGTTGGTGCCCGGCGGTACCGCGTTCGTCCAGGTCGGGGGGGTCGCCACCCGGGCCGACGGCGTCGGCTCGAAGCGGATCCAGCCGTAGCCCTGGAAGTACAGCTCGGGCCACGCGTGCATGTCGTGCATCTTCACGACGTTCTGGTTGTCCTTGGCGGGTTGGCCGGGCAGGAAGCCGATCCCGACCCGGGCAGGGATGCCGAGGATGCGGGCCATCAGCGCCATGCCGGTCGCGAACTGCTCGCAATACCCGGTCTTGTTGTCCGTCAGGAAGGCTTCCAGCGCGCGCATCCCGCTCTCGCTGCTGGCCGCCGTGCTGTAGGTGAAACCGCCGCTGGTCCGGAACCACTCCTGCAGCATGGCCGCTTCCTGGAAGTGGTTGCCGTTCGAGCCCCGCGTGACCTGGCTCGCCAGATCCCTGATGCTCTTGGGCGTCCGGCTCGGGATCGAGCTGGTGAACTGGTCCGGCGCGGTGCCGTTGACGGCGTCGTTCAGCTGCTGGGGGGTCGGCGCCAGCTCGTAGTAGCTCAGCTCGTACTTCTGCCCGCCAACGACCTGCCCGTTCGCGGAGACGACGTCCAGCGAGCTGGTGTCGAAGCGCCACCGGTTCTTCAGCGAGATCGTCCGCAGCGGATACGGCACCGGCGCGAACTGGGACCGGAAGTTCCGGGTCACCTCGATCTTCATCTTCGTCTGCCCCAGCTTGCCGAGGTCGCCGGAGAAACCGGGCGGGGGGCTCAACGGCGAGTTGGTGATCTTCTGGCCCTCCTGGCGCGGGGAGAGCCGCCAGGTCCGGCCGTCGAAGAGGTCGAGCGAGGTTAGTCGCAGGTAGGTCGGCTTGCCCGTGTAGGTCAGCGCGGTCACGTTGTCGCCGCGCTTCAGGTTCTTGCCCATGTCGAGCATCGGGTCGGCCGTCGTGATGGAGGCGCCGATACCGCCTCCGGCTCCACCACCTGCCAGTCCGTTCCCGACCACACCTTCCGGCAGTGCGGGGAGCAGGGCCGGCAGCAGGGTGGCAAGGGCGACCACGGTCAGACCGATGCGGCGGCCGGCCTGCCCGAGCGCCGAGGCCTCGATGGGCTCGGACGCGTCGAGGTGTGAGACCCCGGAGATCCGGCGACCCCAGCGGCTGAGCCTGGTCCGGCCCTCGGCCGACAGGAGCACGATGTAGCCGACGGCCGGCGGGATGAACAGCAGCGCCGGCAGTCCGCCGTGCACGGTCGCGGCAGGCACCGTGTACATGGTCAGCAACAGCAAGCCCGCCCAAGCCGCCTGCTTGAGCTGTACTGCGACCAGGTGGATCAGCAGCCCGGCGGCCGCGATCACGGAGGCGGCGAACAACGTCAGGTGCGAGTCCGGCGGCAGCGGCGCGCTGAAGCGGTTGATCGAGTCCATCGCGTTGACCATCTGGTCGTTGAACTCGAGCACCGTCTCCTTCCACGGGAACAGCCCGAACTTCAGCGTGTCCCGCAGGAAGAAGAAGGAGATCAGCTCGACCAGGACGGCCAGCTGCACGACCGGTACGACGAACCGGGGTGCGCGCCAGTTCTGCAGCAGGATCCCGGTGCCGGTGACGGCGCCGCAGAGGAACGCGCTGATGAACAGGAACGGTCCGGAGAAGACCGGCGTGAGCACCAGGGCGCCCAGCACGGTCGCTACCCAGGCGGCGAGGGAGATCCTGACGTGGCCGGTCATGCGATCCTTCCGCTCCGCAGTCCCAGGGTGGACCACACGGTCGGGAGATGGTCACCGCGCTGCACTCTGGCGACCCGCCAGCCGTTGCGGCGCAGCTCGTTCTCGGTGGCGTCGGTCTGAGCGGTCAGCCGGGCCGACTTCTCGGTTCCCTCCGCACCTACTGCCCAGCTTGCCGCATCGAGCAAGAGCGCCACCCCGGTCGCCTGGGTGGTCCGCCAGCGGTTGAGCGAGGTGATGTCCTCGGAGCCGAGGGCGCCGACGATCGCGACCACCAGACTCGGCTCCTGGTAGTGCCGGTCGACGGTCAACAGCGGACCGATCTCGGCGTACTTGTGCTCCTCCACCGTCGCGCACTCGGTCAGCAACTGCTGGGTGGTGAGCGGCTGGTGCACCGCGGTCGAGCTGCGGTGGCTGATCGCGGACAGCGTGGTCGGCCCGCCGAGCAGGGTGGTCGCATAGCCGCGGCGGATCCGGTCCGCGCCGACCGAGGCGGCCGCGCTGACGGCCCACTCGAGGCTGGACGACGGACCGTGCCCGTGGTGCGAGATGGTCCGCGCGTCCAGGAAGATCGAGCACCGGCTCTGCCAGGGCTGCTCCTCCCGGCGGACCATCAACGAGCCACGCCGTGCCGTCGACCGCCAGTGCACCCGGCGCAGGTCGTCGCCGTCGCGGTACTCGCGAACGGTGGCGTCCTCCTCACCCGCGGACGCGATCGCCCGCGGCCGGTTCTCGCCGGACCCCGCGCGGTCGGCGCCGAGCCGTACTTCGGGCAGCTTGAACACCCGCGGCGTGACCAGCAGGTGCTGGCTTCGGGTGAACGTCCGGCTGGTCTCCACCAGCCCGAAGGGGTCCGCGACCGTCAGCATCAACGGCCCGACCTGGAACAGGCCCCGGACGTCGGACTTCACCGAGTAGGTGACCGTACGCCGCCAGTTGGGGCTGACGCGGTCGACCACGAACCGCGGCCGGTGTCCCAGTACATAAGGAATGCGGTCCTCCAGCAGCAACAGCCCGGCGGGCATCCGGCCCTGGTTGCTGAGGGCAAGCTCGACGGTCGCCTGGCTGCCCACCGAGACCTGGTCCGGCGTGAGGCTGCGCCGGACCTGCAGCCGCAGCCGGGTCCGGCCGACGACCAGTGCCGCGATGATCGGCAGGGCCACCAGCAGGATGCCGACCCGCAGCAGGTCCTTCTGGCCGAGCAGGAGCGCACACAAGGAAGCAGTGATCCCGGCTGCGACGAATGCCCGTCCCCGGGTGGTCAGTCCGCGCAGTGCCTGCCGCATGTCTCAGTCCCGACGAGTGCGGGGCAGCGGCACCGAGGCCACCAGCCCGGAGATGATGTCGGCGGCGCCCCGCCCACCGAGGTGGGCCTCTGCCGCCGTCAGGACGCGGTGAGCCAGCACCGGTACGGCGAGCTCCTGGATGTCGTCCGGGAGCACGAACTCGCGCGCGTCCAGCGCCGCCGCGGCCCGGGCGGCCCGGACCAGGTGCAGCGTGGCTCGTGGGCTCGCGCCCAGCCGCAACTCCTGCGAACGCCTGGTGGCCCCGACCAGCGCGACGGCGTACTCCTTGACCGACTCGGACACGTGCACCGAGTGCACGGTCTTCACCAGCCGCAGGATCTCCTGTCCGTCGGTCACCGGCTGGAGAGTGTCGAGGGGCTCGGCGGCGGCGTGCCCGTCGAGCATCCGGATCTCGGCGGCCGGCTCGGGGTACCCCATCGAGAGCCGGGCCATGAAGCGGTCGCGCTGGGCCTCGGGGAGGGGATAGGTGCCCTCCATCTCGATCGGGTTCTGCGTCGCGATCACCATGAACGGCGCCTCGAGCTGGTACGTCGTGGTGTCGACGGTGACCTGGCGCTCCTCCATCGACTCCAGCAGCGCGGCCTGCGTCTTCGGCGAGGCGCGGTTGATCTCGTCACCGACGACGATGTTCGCGAACACCGCACCCGGCTTGAACTCGAAGTCGCGGACCTCCTGGTTGAAGACCGACACGCCGGTGATGTCCGACGGGAGCAGGTCCGGCGTGAACTGGATCCGCCGCACCGTGCAGTCGATCGACCGGGCCAGCGCCTTCGCGAGCATCGTCTTGCCGACGCCCGGCACGTCCTCGATCAGTAGATGTCCTTCGGCCAGCAGCACGGTCACGGCTACTTCGACCACGTCGGGTTTGCCCTCGATCACTGTCTCGATGGCTCGGCGGACCCGTCCCGCCACCTCCGTCAGCTCGTCGAAATCCATCGCCGAGCTGGTCGCGGTGGTGCTCACCCTTGGTCCTCCCCATTGGTTGATGGCCGATTCATTCTCACCTGGCTCAGGGGTCCGGCCTAGATCTCCGCGCGTTTCGTTACCAGTCGTTTCGGCGTTCATCGAAATGGCCCTCACCCGTTGTTGCTGATCTGTGACCTCCAGCGTACGGGGGAGCGAAACGGGGTGGATTTGGTTGACGGTGGGGCAAAGTGGAGTAAGGTGGAGCGCAGTGGTACTGAAATGGTGGACAACAAGCTCGACCTGAGTCGGAGGGTCCGCAACGGGGAGGTGGAGCGTGTTCCTCGGAACTCACTTCCCCAAGCTCGACGACAAGGGCCGGCTGTTCCTGCCGGCGAAGTTCCGGGACGAACTCGCGGAGGGTCTGGTGATCACGCGCGGACAGGAGCGGTCGCTGTTCGTGTGGCCCGAGGTGGAGTTCGTCCAACTGACAGAGCAGCTGAAGCAGGCCCCGATCACCAACAAGGGTGCACGGGACTACCTGCGGATGTTGTTCGCCGGCGCCTCGAACGAGGTGCCGGACAAGCAGGGCCGGGTCACCATCCCGCCGATGCTGCGCGATTACGCCGGACTGGATCGCGATTGCGTCGTCATCGGGGCGATGAACAGAGTGGAGATCTGGAACACGGAGAACTGGAACAGGTACTCCGCGGAGCAGGAGCAGGCATTCGCCGACCTGTCCGAGGAGGTACTGCCCGGCATCTTCTAGAAGCTGCCCGCGAGCAGAGCCGGAGAGCGTCCGGTGAGATCACGGGTCCGACTTCCGACCTCCGGCCTTGGCGTCACTTCCCCGGCGCCAAGACGAGAGGTACTTCCCCGGAAGGCGTACCCGCGATCTGACCGGACGACGCACCGCTCCACCGCGACGGACGCTCACCCGCCCGGCACCACCCAGCCGGATCCAGACCCGCCGCAAACCGGGCCCGGAACCGGTCACCAGCAGGACGCAGTGCAAGAGAACCCGCGGGGGCTGGGTCGCTCCCGCGGCTATGGAAGGGTCGAGATGGACGGTGCTGAGCGCGGTGCGAAGGGTTCGGTGGGCTGACGCCATGCCGACTCCCGAGCCCTCCTCGCGCCACGTCCCGGTGATGCTCGACCGCGTCGTCGCCCTCCTCGCTCCCGCCCTCGCGCACTCCGGTGCCGTCCTCGTCGACGCCACCCTCGGGCTCGGCGGTCACTCCGAGGCATTCCTGCGCACCTGCCCGGAGGCCCACCTGATCGGGCTCGACCGCGACCCCGAAGCACTCCGCCTGGCCGGCGAGCGCCTCGCGCCGTACGCCGAGCGCACCACGCTGGTGCACGCCGTGTACGACGAACTGCCGCAGGTGCTCGAGCGCCTGGACATCCCCGCGATCGACGGGATCCTCTTCGACCTCGGTGTCTCCTCCATGCAGCTGGACGAGGCGGACCGCGGCTTCGCCTACGCGCAGGACGCGCCGCTCGACATGCGGATGGACAGCACCGCGCCGACCACGGCCGCGGACATCCTGAACACCTACAGCGCGGCCGACCTGGCCCGGATCCTGTTCCAGTACGGCGAGGAGAAGTTCTCCCGGCGGATCGCGGACCGGATCGTCAAGGCGCGCGAGACCGAGCCGTTCACCAACAGTGCCCGGCTGTCCGAGCTGGTCCGCGACGCGATCCCGCAGGCGGCCCGCCGGACCGGGGGACACCCGGCCAAGCGGACCTTCCAGGCGCTGCGGATCGAGGTCAACGGCGAGCTCGAGGTACTGCGGCGCGCGCTGCCCTCGGCCGTCGCGGCGCTCGCGCTGCACGGCCGGATCGTGGTGATGAGCTACCACTCGCTGGAGGACCGGATCGCCAAGCAGACACTGGCGGCCGGCACCAAGACCGACGTGCCCGATGACCTGCCGGTGATTCCGGCCGGTCACGAGCCCTACCTCAAGCTGCTGACCCGCGGAGCCGAGCGGCCCACCGAGGAAGAGCTCGCGGAGAACCCGCGCTCCGCCTCGGTCCGGGTGCGGGCGGCCGAACGCGTTCGCGAGAAGGGCTTGGTGGCCTGATGAGCACTGTGTTCAGCCCGTCCAAGGCGCGGGTCACGCCGACGCCGGCTGCGAAGGCGGAGCCGAAGCTCAGGGTGGTCTACGGCGCGCCGTTCCGGCCGCCGCGGATGCCGTTCGTCATCTTCGTGCTGTCGCTGCTCGCGGCCGGCCTGGTCGGTCTGCTGCTGCTCAACACCGAGCTGCAGCGCGGCACGTTCCAGGTGACCAGCCTGAACCAGCAGGCGGACCAGTTGCGCGACCAGCAGGAGCAGCTGGAGCGGCAGGTCCGCACGCTCGAGTCGCCGCAGAACCTGGCCGACCGCGCCCTGAAGATGGGCATGGTGCCGAACCCGAACCCGGTCTTCCTGCGGCTGTCCGACGGACAGGTGCTCGGCGTGCCCGCCGAAGGCAAGGCCGGCACCGGTACGGCGATGTTCGGCCCGGGGACGCCGACCGGCGCGACTACCTCCACACCGGTGGTCCCGAAGCCGCCGGCCGTCACGCCCAAGCCGCCCGCCACCGGCACCACGAACCCGCCCGCGGGCAACCCCACGCCGAACACCGGAACCGCCAACCCGGCCAACAAGCCGCCGGCCAGTACCACCACCAAGCCGCCGGCCGGTACCACGACGAAGCCGCCAGCCGGCACCACCACGAAGCCGCCGGCCAACAAGCCGCCCGCGACACCAGGCGCAACATCGGGAACGACGACATCAGGCACCACGACAGGGGCAGGCGCCAACACAGCGACCGGGGGCTGATCGGATGACGGAGCGACGGGGCAACGAGCCGCCACGCAGGCGTGGCGGCGATCCGGAGCGGGGCGACCCGCTCCGGCGGGCCTCGCCTCGCCGTCCGGCCGCTACGGAGAGCGGGCGCTCCAATGCGCAGCGTCCCGGTCGCACTGGCGAACCCGGCAAGGGGGAGCCGCGGAGGCGCACCGGGGAGCCTCGCGGGGAAGCACCCCGCGTCCCCCGGGAGGCGGCCGATGGCAAGGCAGCCCCCAGGAAGACAGCACCGCGTGCTGACGGACCGCGCAAGGCCACGGGAGAGCCTCGCAAGTCCGCAAGCCGCGCCGGTGAGCCCCGCAGAAACCCGAACGGCCCTCGCAAGACGGCCGCCGCACGCGACGCAGCCGACCCGCGCAAGACACCGGCACGCCGACCGTCTGCTGCCAACCCACGGAAGACTGCGGCCCCGAGGAAGGCCGCGGATCCGAGGAAGAGCGCGGATCCGAGGAAGAGCGCGGCTCCGAGGAAGAGCGCCGCGGCGAAGAAGGCCGCTCCGAGGCGCTCACGGAAGGTCGCGGCTGTTGCGGCAGGCAACGGCCGCGCCGCGCCGCGTCGTACCGGGGGGCAGCCGCCCAGGAAGCGACCGCCGCAGAACAGGCGGCCACCGCGCCGGCCGAGGCCGAAGCGTCCGCCGCGGACGCTGAAGCTCGGTCGTCCCGCGCTGCGGCTGCGGGTGACCTTCGGCGTGATGGCGTTCGTGCTGTCACTGTTCGCGGGCCGGCTGATCCTGCTGCAGGGCGTCGACCCCGACTCGTACGCGCTGGCGGCGACGAAGGAGAACACCAAGCCCTTCGTGCTGCACGCGTCTCGTGGCGCGATCCTGGATCGCAACGGCGTGCCGCTGTCGGTGTCGGAGGACGCGGTGGCGATCACCGCCGACCCGACCCAGACGACCGCCGTCGCTCCTCAGTTGGCGACGCTGCTGGCGGGCAGGATCGCCGGTACGTCGTACCCCGAGCTGCTGGCGGACCTGACCCGCAAGGGTCGCTATGTGCTGCTCGCGCACCAGGTCAGCCCGCAGACGTGGAACCAGATCGAGGCCGAGCTCAAGGCCCGCAACGTCAAGATCAACGAGGCGAACAAGGGTCTGCCGAAGGAGCAGGAGGCGCCACTGCTGGCCGGCCTCTACACCGAGTCCGACCCGGTCCGCAGCCACCCGAACGGCACCATCGCCGCGAACGTGGTCGGCATCGTCGGTGCCGAGGGCAAGGGTCTGGCCGGGCTCGAGTACGGCCTGAACGACAAGCTGTCCGGACAGGACGGCAAGGCGATGTACGAGGTGGATGCCAAGGGCAACAAGATCCCGAACGCCGACCACACCGTCGAGGAGCCGAAGCCGGGCGTCACCGCACAGCTCACCCTGGACGCCGACCTGCAGTGGTTCGCGGAGAAGCGGATCGAGCAGGCGGTCAAGCAGTACAAGGCGGCGTCTGGCACCGTGGTCACCATGGACGTCAAGTCCGGTGAGGTGCTCGCGATGGCCAACTACCCGACCTACGACCCGAACAAGCCGGTCAAGACGGGTGCGCTGAAGAACCCCGCGCTCGAGCAGGTCTACGAACCGGGCAGCGTGCAGAAGGTGGTCACGATGGCCGCGCTGGCCGACGCCGGCAAGATCTCGCTGGACACCAAGCTCAAGGTGCCCGGCAGCATCTCCGTGCAGCGGCGGACGATCCGGGACCACTTCGACCACGGCACCCTGAACCTCACCATCGCCGGTGTGATCGCCAAGTCGTCGAACGTCGGCACCATCATCGCGTCGCAGCAGATGCGGATCCCGGAGTTCGTGCACTACCTGAAGGACTTCGGCTTCGGCGAGCCGACCGGGCTGAACTTCCCCGGCGAGAGCCGCGGCCTGATGCCCCCGGGTGACGAGTGGACCGAGCTGACCCGGTCGAACGTGGCGTTCGGCCAGGGCCTGTCCGCGAACGCCGTGCAGATGACCGCCGCGGTGAACGCGGTCGCCAACGGCGGCGTCTACATGCCGCCCAAGCTGGTGAGGAACTACGTCGACGGCAACGGCACCACGATCCCGAACCCGGCCGCGCCGCCGCGCCGGGTGGTCAGCGACTCCGCGGCCAAGCAGGTGTCGATGATGATGGAGGCCGTCACCGCCAAGGGTGGTACGGCGACCCAGGCCGCGATCGACGGCTACCGCGTAGCCGGCAAGACCGGTACGGCGCAGGAAGTGGACTCGGCCTGCGGCTGCTACCGCAAGTGGGCGACTTCTTTCGCCGGATTCGCTCCCGCCGACAACCCGCGCTTCGTTACGTACGTCGTACTGCAGAACCCGACGAACGGGCGCAGCGGTGGTGGTCAAGGAGGCCCGGTGTTCCGCGATGTGATGAGTTACGCCTTGCAGAAGTACGTCGTCCCGCCGACCGGTGCGAAGCAGCCCGTCGTGCCGCTGACCTGGTGACGCTGGGTCAGGTAGGTATGACAAGGCCCGGAGCGGTAGCCTCTGGGCCCGTGTCCACCCCAACCGCCGCAGGCGGAGCCGTCGCGGCGATCAGGCCTCGGCGGACCGTACCTGTCGGCCTTGCCGAGCTAGCCCGAACCGCCGGAGCGCACGCCCCGACGGGCATCTCTGACGTCTCAGTGACCGGCGTGTCGCTCGACTCCCGCTCGATCCTGCCGGGAGACCTGTACGCGGCGCTGCCGGGCGCGATCACGCACGGAGCGGGCTTCTCCGCCAACGCGCACGCCGCGGGAGCGGTCGCCATCCTCACCGACCCGAGCGGCGAGGAACGGGCACGAGCCACCGGCCTGCCCGTGCTGGTCGTGGCCAAGCCGCGCGAGGTACTCGGCGCGGTCGCCTCGAAGATCTACGGCGAGCCGACGAAGGAACTGCGCCTGCTGGGCGTCACCGGGACCAACGGCAAGACCACCACCAGCTACCTGCTCGACTCGGTACTGCGGAACGTCGGCTGGACCGCGCTGATCGGCACGATCGAGACGCGGATCGGCGACGAGGTGGTGAAGAGCGTCCGGACCACGCCGGAAGCCACCGATCTGCAGGCGCTGTTCGCGGTGATGCGAGAGAAGGCCGTGGCCTCCTGTGCGATGGAGGTGTCCAGCCACGCGCTGGCGATGGGCCGGGTGGACGGCGCGCGCTTCGCGGTGGCCGGGTTCACCAACCTGACTCAGGACCACCTGGACTTCCACAAGACCTTCGAGGAGTACTTCGCCGCCAAGGCGTCGCTGTTCACGCCGGAGCGGTGCGACCTGGCCGTCGTGAACATCGACGACGAGTACGGCCGCCGCCTCGCCACCCAGACGGTGGTTCCGCTCGTCACGGTGTCGACCACCGGTGACGCCGACTGGACCGTCAGCGGGACGCGCCAGTCGGAGCACGGCACCACCGTCCTCGACATCCAGGGGCCGCCGGAGTCACTGACCGTCGAGATCGGGCTGCCCGGCGACTTCAACGTGGCGAACGCGCTGCTGGCGGTGGCGATGCTGCGGCAGCTCGACGTACCGGCCGAGGCGATCGCCGCGGGGCTGCTGCACGCGGCGGTGCCGGGGCGGATGGAGACCTTCTCCCGCGCAGACGGTCTGTCCGTGATCGTCGACTACGCCCACACGCCAGACGCCGTCGAGCTGGCGCTCGTCGCCGCACGGACGGCCACCAAGGGCAGGTTGTTCGCGGTGGTGGGCTGCGGGGGAGACCGCGACCCGGGCAAGCGGCCCGCGATGGGTGCTGCGGCAGCCCGTGCGGCGGACGTGGTGATCGTCACCGACGACAACCCGCGCAGCGAGGACCCGGCGGCGATCCGCGCCGCGGCGATCGAAGGCGCGCGGGCGGCGGTGCCGGACGTGGATCTGCGCGAAGTGGGCGACCGCCGGCAGGCGATCGCCACCGCGATCGAGCTGGCCGGCCCGGGGGACACCGTGGTGGTGCTCGGCAAGGGCCACGAGACAGGACAGGACGTCGGCGGCGTGATCCACCCGTTCGACGACCGTGAGACCGTGCGCCAGTTGATGGCGGCGACCCAGGAGACAGCACTGTGATCCCACTCAGTTGCGGCCAGATCGCCGAAGAGGTGGGCGGTGAGCTCGCCGGCGTCGATCCGGCGGCGGTCGTCGACGCCGCGGTGGTGATCGACTCCCGCAAGATCGAGCCGGGCGGCCTGTTCGTCGCGTTGCCGGGCGAGCACGTCGACGGGCACGACTACGTCGCCGCCGTGGCCGAGGCCGGCGCGACCGCCTCGATCACCGCGCGGCCGATCGACGGCAGCCCGTGCATCGTGGTGGGCGACGTGCAGACCTCGCTCGGCGACCTGGCCAAGTACGTGATCGGCCGGCTGCCGGACCTGACCGTGATCGGGCTGACCGGATCGCAGGGCAAGACCAGCACCAAGGACCTGATCGCCCAGCTGCTCCAGCCGTACGGCCCGACGGTCGCGCCGGTCGGCTCGTTCAACAACGAGCTCGGCCACCCGCTGACGGCGCTCCAGGCGGACGAGAACACCCGGTACCTGGTCGCGGAGATGGGCGCCCGGCACGTCGGCGACATCACCTACCTGTGCCGGATCACCCCGCCGAAGGTCGGCCTGGTGCTGAATGTCGGCCACTCGCACATCGGCGAGTTCGGCAGCCAGGACGCGATCGCCGTTGCCAAGGGCGAGCTGATCGAGGCGGTCGTGCCGGGCGGGACCGCGGTACTGAACGCCGACGACCCCCGCGTCGCCGCGATGGCGAGCCGGACCGACCAGCCGGTGATGACCTTCGGCGAGGCACCAGCGGCCGACGTACGAGCCGGTGAGCCGAAGCTGGACGGCGACGGGCGGGCGGCCTTCACGCTGCAGCTCGACGGGGAGCAGCACCTCGTTCAGCTGCAGCTGGTCGGCGAGCACCACGTGGCGAACGCGCTCGCCGCCGCGACGGTGGCGCGGGCGCTGGGCCTCACCCCGCAGCAGATCGCCGACGGCCTCAACGCCGCCACCCTGGTGTCCAGCGCGCGGATGGAGGTCACCCGACGGTCGGACGACGTGACTGTGATCAACGACGCCTACAACGCGAATCCGGACTCGGTCCGGGCCGCGCTCAAGTCGCTGGTCGCCATCGGCCGGAGCCGGGGCGCCCGGACCTGGGCGGTGCTCGGCGAGATGCTCGAGCTCGGCGACACCAGCAGGGAGGAGCACGACGCGGTGGGCCGACTGGCTGTCCGGCTGGATGTGAACCGCCTGGTCGCGGTCGGCGAGGGAGCCCGGCCGATCCACCTGGGCGCGTCGCTGGAAGGATCCTGGGGCAACGAGTCGGCCTTCGTGGAGACGATCGACGACGCGCTGCAGCTGCTCCGGGCGGAATTGCGGCCCGGAGACCTGGTCCTGGTGAAGTCGTCGAAGGCGGCCGGCCTGAGACGGCTGGCCGACGCCCTGCTCGAGGAGGCTTCGCAGTGATCTCCATCCTGCTCGCGGGCGCTGTGTCGATGGCGCTCACGCTGCTCGGCACGCGCTTGGCGATCAATCTGCTGGCCGGGCGCGGCTACGGCCAGCTGATCCGCGACGACGGCCCGACCTCGCACCACACCAAGCGCGGCACGCCCACGATGGGCGGCGCGGTGTTCATCATCGCGGCCATCGTCGGGTACTTCGCGGCGAAGCTGTTCACGATGACCCCGCCGAGCGCCTCGGCGCTGCTGGTGCTGTTCCTGTTCGCGGGGATGGGCGCGGTCGGCTTCCTGGACGACTTCATCAAGATCGTCCGGCAGCGCAGCCTCGGCCTGCGCAGCAAGGCGAAGCTGGCCGGCCAGACGGTGGTCGCGGTCGCGTTCGCCGTACTGGCGCTGCAGTTCCCCGACGACCGCGGTCAGAGCCCGGCCTCGCCGTTCATCTCGTTCATCCGCGACATCCCGTGGCTGCACCTGGCGCCGGTGCTCGTGGTGATCTGGATCCTGCTGCTGATCGCCGGTATGTCGAACGGCGTCAACCTGGCCGACGGGCTGGACGGCCTGGCCACGGGTGCCTCGATGATGGTGTTCGGCGCCTACACGCTGATCTGCATCTGGCAGTTCAACCAGAGCTGCGCGACCGCGCCGGGCTCCAAGTGTTACGAAGTACGGGATCCGCACGACCTTGCCGTCGTCGCGGCCGCGCTGACCGGCGCGTTGTTCGGCTTCCTGTGGTGGAACGCGTCGCCGGCCAAGATCTTCATGGGCGACACGGGTTCGCTGTCGCTCGGCGGCGCGGTGGCCGGCTTCGGCGTGATGACCCGGACCGAGCTGCTGGTCCTGCTGCTCGGCGGCCTGTTCGTCATCATCACCGCCTCGGTGATCCTGCAGGTCGGGTGGTTCAAGATCACCAAGCACACCTCCGGCGTGGGCAAACGGCTGTTCCGGATGGCGCCGCTGCAGCACCACTTCGAGATGCTCGGCTGGGAACAGGTCAACGTGGTGATCCGGTTCTGGATCATCTCCGGCCTGTGCGTCGCCACCGGGCTCGGCTTGTTCTACGCGGAATGGGTGGCCGGATGACAGACCTGCAGGACCGGAACGACAAGGGCTGGGCGACCACCCGGTTCGTCGTGCTCGGCTTCGGTACGGCGGGCTACGCGTGCGCGGACTCGCTGCTGCAGGTGGGCGCGGAGTACGTCACGGTCCTCGACGACCGGGACAACGAGGCGCTGCGCGAGAAGGCGCAGATCCTCGAGACCCTCGGCGCCACCATCAGGCTGGGCCCGGGCAGCACCGCCGAGCTGCCGGCCGAGGTGGACGTGGTGGTCACCTCACCGGGGATCCCGCCGCACGCCCCGCTGCTGGCCGCCGCTGCCGAGCGCGACCTCCCGATCTGGGGCGAGATCGAGCTGGCCTGGCGGCTCCGCGACCCCGCCAACGCCGCACCCTGGCTGTGCGTCACCGGGACCAACGGCAAGACCACCACGGTCCAGATGCTGACGTCGATCCTGACCGCGGCCGGGAAGCGGGCGGTTGCCGCCGGCAACGTCGGGCTGCCGCTGCTCGAGGTGGTGATGGACCCCGAACCGTACGACGTGATCGCGGTCGAGCTGTCCAGCTACCAGCTGCACTTCACCCACTCGATGTCCGCGCACTCCGCGGCCGTGCTGAACCTCGCCCCGGACCACGTCGACTGGCACGGTTCGATGGATGCCTACGCCAAGGACAAGGGCCGGATCTACCAGAACTGCCAGGTGGCCTGCGTCTACAACGTGGCCGACCCGGCGACCGAGCAACTGGTGATGGACGCCGACGTGATAGAGGGCTGCCGGGCGATCGGCTTCACCCTCGGCACCCCCGCCATCTCGATGGTCGGCCTGGTGGACGAACTCCTGGTCGACCGCGCGTTCGTCGAGCAGCGGGCCTCCTCCGCCCTCGAGCTGGCCACCATCGAGGACATCACCCCGCCTGCCCCGCACAACGTGGCGAACGCGCTCGCGGCGGCCGCCCTGGCCCGGGCGTACGGCGTACCGGCGTCGGCGGTGCGGGAAGGGCTGCGGGCGTTCCGGCTGGACGCGCACCGGATCGCGCAGGTAGCCGAAGTTGCCGGGGTCAACTATGTCGACGACTCGAAGGCGACCAATCCGCACGCGGCGCAGGCTTCGCTGCTCGCCTACGAGCACGTCGTCTGGATCGCCGGCGGGCAGGCGAAGGGTGCCACCTTCGACGAGCTGGTGACCGCGGCGAAGGACCGGTTGCGGGGTGTCGTGCTGCTCGGCCAGGACAAGCAGGTGATCGCCGAAGCACTTGCCCGACACGCGCCGGATGTCCCGGTGATCACCGTGGACGCAACCGACACTGGAGCAATGGAGATCGTAGTGGGGGAGGCGACGAAGCTGGCTCGGGTGGGTGACACCGTGCTGCTCGCGCCCGGCTGCGCATCCTGGGACATGTTCGCCAACTATGGAGCCCGCGGAGACGCCTTCGCGCAAGCCGTACACCGGCTGGGCGACCACTGATCCGGAGGTGATCGCATGACGACGATCACGGATCAGCCGAACACCGGTCAGTCGAAGGACGGGCCGGGCTCGAGCACCGAGCGCCCCTGGCCGGCAGCGATCCGGGAGGTGCTGGACCGCCCGCTGACGTCGTACCACATCCTGCTCGGCGCGACCGTGCTGCTGCTGGTGCTCGGGCTGCTGATGGTGCTGTCCGCGTCGAGCGTGCTGTCGCTGCGCGCCAACGGGAACAGCTACACGATCTTCTACCGCCAGCTGATCTGGGTCGGCGTCGGCCTGCCGATGGCGTACGTCGCCTCCCGGATGACGCCGCGGCACTTCCGGATGCTGTCGTACGTCGCGCTGCTGGGGTCGGTGTTCCTGCTCGTCCTCACCTACGTGCCGGGACTCGGCGTCGGCGTGAAGGGCAACACGAACTGGCTGAACCTCGGTGGTCCGCTGCAGATCCAGCCGAGCGAGTTCGCCAAGCTGGCGCTGGTGATGTGGTGCGCGGACCTCTACGCCCGCAAGCAGAAGCTGCTGACCCAGTGGAAGCACCTGCTGGTGCCGATGGTGCCGGTCTGCGGCCTGGTGATCGCGCTGATCGTCGGCCAGCACGACCTCGGCACCGCGCTGGTGCTGATGGCCGTGATGCTCGGGATGATCTGGGTGGTCGGCGCGCCGACCCGGCTGTTCGTCGCCACCATCGTGGTGGTCGGCACTATCGCCATGTACTTCGTCACCACGGCGCAGCACCGGATGGACCGGCTGATGAACTTCACCAACCCGCTGTCCGACCCAGGCGGTGTGGGCTGGCAGGCCTACCACTCGTTCTACGCCCTGTCCACCGGTGGCTGGTGGGGCGTCGGGATCGGCAACAGCCGGCAGAAGTGGGGCAACCTGCCCGAGGCGCACACCGACTTCATCTTCTCGGTGATCGGCGAGGAGCTCGGCCTGATCGGCTCGCTCACCGTGCTCGCGCTGTTCCTCACCCTGGCCTACGTCGGGGTCCGGATCGCGACTCGGAACACGGACCCGTTCGTCCGCTACGCGAGTGCCGGGATCACCGTCTGGCTGATGGCCCAGACGCTGGTCAACCTCGGCGCCGTCATCGGACTGCTACCCATCGTGGGTATCCCGCTCCCGCTTTTGTCGTACGGTGGGTCCGCACTGCTGCCGACGCTGATCGCGATCGGCATGCTGCTGTCCTTCGCGAAGGCGGAGCCCGGCGCGCAGGCCGCCCTGAAGGAGACCAGGCGGCCTCGGTTCGGGTGGATGTCTTCGTGGCGCACACCTGGCCGAACCGGCCGTGAGAACACGCGGGAGCGTTGAAAGCTGTGCCCAGCATCGTCCTGGCCGGCGGCGGTAGCGCCGGCCATACTTCCCCCCTGATCGCCACCGCCGACGCCCTGCGCCGGATCGACCCGACGGTCGAGATTCTCGCTCTCGGTACCGAGCGTGGTCTCGAGACCCGGGTGGTCCCCGAGGCCGGGTACCGACTGGAGCTGATCCCGCCCGTCCCGTTGCCGCGCAAGCCGACGCCCGCGCTGTTCGCGGTACCGGGCAGGATGCTCGGCTCGGTGAACGCCGCCCGCAAGGTGCTGGACGAGGCCAAGGCCGACGTCCTGGTCGGCTTCGGCGGCTACGTCTCGACCCCGGCGTACGTCGCCGCGTGGCGCCGCAAGACGCCGATCGTCGTGCACGAGGGCAACGCCGTACCGGGTATCGCGAACAAGTTCGCCGCCCGCTACTGCACCCAGAACGTCATCACCTCCTTCCCCGGCACGGACCTGCCGCACGCCCAGTACGTCGGGCTGCCGATCCGCCGGGCCATCTCCACGCTGGACCGGGCGGCTCTGCGGGCCGAGGCCAGGCAGTTCTTCGGGCTGGACCCGGACGCGCCGACCCTGTTCATCACGGGTGGTTCGCAGGGCGCGCAGCGGCTGAACGAGGCGTTCGCCGGCGCGGCCGCCGATCTGCAGGCCGCCGGGATCCAGGTGCTGCACGCGATCGGGCCGAAGAACTCGCTCGAGGTCGCGCAGGGCGGCCCGTACCCGTACAGGGTGCTTTCGTACGTCGACCGGATGGACTACGCCTACGCCGCCGCCGACCTGGTGGTCTGCCGGGCGGGGTCGAACACGGTCACCGAGGTGTCCGGCGTCGGACTGCCGGCCATCTACGTTCCGTTGCCGCACGGTAACGGTGAGCAGGTGCTGAACGCCAAGCCCGTGGTCGATGCGGGCGGCGGGCTGGTCGTCGACAACGCCGCCGTGACGCCGGACTGGGTTCGCGCGACGGTTCCGCAACTTCTGCACGACCGCGGGCGTCTGACAGCCATGTCCACCGCAGCCCAGGGCGTGATCCGCACCGACGCCGACGACCGGTTGGCGCGCATCATCCTCGATGTGGTGAGGTCTGCTTCGTGATCGTCACCGCTCCTGACACGAATCTGCCCGCGGAGAAGCTGGGCAAGGTCCACTTCATCGGTATCGGCGGCGCCGGGATGTCGGGCATCGCCCGGATCATGGCCGCCCGCGGGATCGAGGTCTCCGGCTCGGACGCCAAGGACGGCAGGGTGCTCGCCGCGCTCCGCGCCCTCGGCGCGACCTGCTGGGTCGGCCATGCCGCCGAGCACGTCGCCGAGGCGGACACCGTCGTCGTCTCGACCGCGATCCGGGAGACCAACCCCGAGGTGGTCGCCGCCCGCGAGGCCGGGGTCCCGATCCTGCCCCGGGCCGCCGCGCTCGCCTCGGTGATGGTCGGCCGGCGGACGATCGCCGTGGCCGGCACGCACGGCAAGACCACCACCACCTCGATGCTGACCGTCGCGCTGCAGCACTGCGCCGCCGACCCGTCGTACGCGATCGGTGGCAACCTGAACGAGTCCGGCTCGAACGCGCACGACGGCAGCGGCGACCTGTTCGTGGCCGAGGCCGACGAGTCCGACCGGTCCTTCCTGACCTACAGCCCCGAGGTGTCGATCGTCACCTCGGTGGAGCCGGACCACCTGGACAACTACGGCGACGAGGCCAGCTACCGGCTCGCCTTCGAGGAGTTCTGCGACCGGGTCATCCCCGGCGGCTTCATGGTGATCTGCTTCGACGACCCGGGCGCGCGCCGGCTCGCCGAGTTCGCCCGCGCCCGCGGCATCGACGTCCGCACGTACGGCGAGTCCGAGGACGCGGACACCCGGGTCACCGAGATCACCGCGACCGGGGCGACCCAGTCGTTCGTGCCGGTGTTCCACGGCCGCAAGCTCCCGGTGGTCAACCTGCAGCAGGCCGGCAAGCACAACGCGTTGAACGCGGCGGCCGCCCTCACCGTCGGACTCGGCCTGGGCTTCTCCGCGGCCGACCTGGCCGAGGGCCTCGCGTCCTTCACCGGGACCGGCCGGCGGTTCGAGTTCAAGGGTCTGGAGGACGGTGTCCGGGTCTTCGACTCCTACGCGCACCACCCGACCGAGCTTGCCGTCGACCTGACGGCGGCCCGCACGGTGGCGGGCGAGGGGCGCGTGATCGCGTGCTTCCAGCCGCACCTGTTCAGCCGGACCAGGATCTTCGCGACCCAGTTCTCCGAGGCGCTCGCGCTCGCCGACGAGGTCGTGGTGATGGACGTGTTCGCGGCCCGGGAGGACCCCGAGCCGGGCGTCACCGGCGCGCTGATCGCGAACCACGTGCCGCTCAAGCCCGACCAGGTCCGGTTCGAGCCGTCCTGGTCCGCGGTACCGCGGCTGGTCGCGGACATCGCCGAGCCGGGCGACCTGGTGGTCACCCTCGGTGCGGGCGACGTGACGCTGATCGGGCCCGAGGTGGTCGGCCTGCTGGCCGAGCGCGCGGCTGCCCAGGCGGCGGCCGCCGAGTGAGCCGGTGGTGAGCGGGGGATGAGCCAGAGCACTGACCTGGCCCGGGCACAGCAGCGGTTCGCGCGCCGGCAGCGGTTGGTGCGATGGCGCGGCTGGCTGCCCTGGACGGTCGGCGGCCTGCTCGTGGTGCTCGGCGGGATCACCGTCTGGTTGTTCTACTTCTCGTCCGTGTTCGCCGTCTCCGGGGTGAAGGTGTCCGGCGCCGATACGGTGCCGGTGGCAACGATCACCCAGGTGGCCGAGGCGCCCACCGGAACGCCGCTGGTGAAGGTCGACCTGGGCGCGATCGCCGAGCGGGTGCGGACCATCCAGGCGGTGGCGGACGCGCAGGTGACCCGGGCCTGGCCGAACCAGCTGAAGATCGTGGTGACCGAGCGGGTGCCGGTCGTGGTGGTGACGGACGGCCGCAACTTCGAGCTGGTCGACGCCGCCGGGGTCGCGTTCAAGACCGTGCCGGCCAGGCCGGGGCTGCCCGAGGCCCTGGTGGTCGGCAGCCGGCGCGACGTCACGATCCGTTCGGTGGTGACGGTCTCGGCCGCGCTGCCGGTCAAGCTGCGGTCGGAGGTGGAGTCGATCTCGGCCGCCTCGCCGGACTCGATCACCCTCAACCTCGGCTCCAAGGTGAAGGTCGTCTGGGGCAGCTCCGATGACAGCGCGCGCAAGGCCGAGGTACTGAGCGTGCTGATGCGCCGGGAGGCGACGGTCTACGACGTGTCGGCGCCCGATCTTCCTGTCACCAAAGGCGAAAAGAAGTGACTGCGGACACAACCGCACTCATCGTGGGACCGGCGGCGAGGCGCGTGGACATTGCCGGATCGGGTCCCGTAGCGTTCGAATCAATCTACAGTTGAGATAACTCTAACCATCCACTTGAGGTTCAGGCTTTTCCGTGCCGGACAACGGGGATCGGTGCACGGAGGGGTCCGAGGCAGGCGCAGCTCGGATGGGCCAACCGGCCATAACGGGAACAGAACGAGGCGAGAGGCGCGGACGTGGCGGCACCGCAGAACTATTTGGCACTCATCAAGGTCGTCGGTATCGGCGGAGGCGGCGTCAACGCCGTCAACCGGATGATCGAGCACGGTCTGAAGGGCGTTGAGTTCATCGCCATCAACACCGACGCCCAGGCGCTGCTGATGAGCGACGCGGACGTCAAGCTCGACATCGGCCGCGAGGAGACCCGCGGACTCGGCGCGGGCGCGAACCCGGCCATCGGCCAGAAGGCCGCCGAGGACCACGCGGAGGAGATCGAGGAGGCGCTCAAGGGCGCCGACATGGTTTTCGTCACCGCGGGTGAGGGCGGCGGCACCGGCACCGGTGGCGCGCCGGTGGTGTCCCGCATCGCGCGCTCGCTCGGTGCGCTGACGATCGGTGTGGTGACCCGGCCGTTCTCGTTCGAGGGCAAGCGTCGTGCGACCCAGGCGGAGGACGGTATCGCCGCCCTCCGTGAAGAAGTCGACACCCTGATCGTGATCCCGAACGACCGCCTGCTGACGATCTCCGACCGCGCCGTCTCCGTGCTGGACGCCTTCAAGCAGGCCGACCAGGTGCTGCTGCAGGGTGTTTCCGGCATCACCGACCTGATCACCACCCCCGGCCTGATCAACGTGGACTTCGCCGACGTGAAGGCGGTGATGTCGAACGCCGGTTCCGCGCTGATGGGCATCGGCTCGTCCCGCGGCGAGGACCGCGCGGTCGCGGCCGCCGAGGCGGCCATCTCCTCACCGTTGCTCGAGGCAAGCATCGAGGGCGCGCACGGGGTGCTGCTGTCGATCGCCGGTGGCTCCGACCTCGGCCTGTTCGAGATCAACGAGGCGGCCCAGCTCGTCTCGGAGTCCGCGCACACCGATGCGAACATCATCTTCGGCGCGGTCATCGACGACGCCCTCGGCGACGAGGTGCGGGTCACTGTGATCGCGGCCGGCTTCGACGGCGGGATGCCCAAGCGCCGCGAGCAGGCGATGAACAGCGCCCGTCCGCAGAATCGCCTGCCCAGCGCCGGCGGTGACGTGGCCACCCAGGGTGTGCCGCGCGCCACCCCGGCCGAGTCTCAGGCGGCCACCCAGCCGCCTGCACAGCAGCAGGCGCCCAGCCAGCAGCCGCCGTACGGCACGCCGCCGGCTACGAGCCAGTCCAGCGCACAGCCGCAGGGTGGGCTGCCCGACGCAGGATCGGCCGGTCAGAGTGCAACCGGTCAGTCCGGTGGCTCGGCCACGCAGCAGTCCCACCAGCCGCCGGCCGGTACGCCGGGGACGGACGACACGGTTCCGGTGCCGAACACGGACCAGAACCGCGGGACCACCCACTCGGCTCGTCCGCAGGCGGGGGAGCCGGTCCGGACCGCGCAGCCGCAGTCCAACCAGCCGCCGGTCCCGCATCCTCCGACGCCGTCGGCACCGACGCAGCACACCTGGCCGACCACGGGCCCGTCGAACTCGCCGTCGTCGCAGCCGGCCCCGCAGCGTCAGCCGCGCAAGCCCGACAACGATGAGGACGATCTGGACATCCCCGACTTCCTGAAGTAGTTCCGGCCTCCCGGGTGACCGGGAGGTAATTCGGGAGACGCCTGGTCCTGGCGGTGCTTCACTGACCGCCATGCGCACAGACGAGATCAAGGCAGTCATCGATCAGGTCGCGGCCTTGATCCGCGAGCACTATGTGTTTCCCGACGTCGGCCAGGCGGTGGCCGACAGGTTGATCGCCGACCAGGTGGCCGGCCGGTACGACGAGGTCACCGAGCCGGCGCGGCTCGCCGAGCAGGTGACGGCCGATCTCCAGGTGGGTAACGGGGACAAGCATCTGCGCCTGATCCACCACATCGACGAACTCTTCGAAGAGGACGAGGACCCGGTCGCGGAAGAGGCGGCCTGGGCACGCCATGTCGAGTTGACCGCCGCCGGGATGGCCCGGGCCGAACGTCTGGCCGGAAATGTCGGCGTGCTGGCGATCAAGCCGACGCTCTACGACCCGAAGTACGCCGGTGCCGCGCTGGCCGGAGCCATGACGCTGCTGTGGGGCACCGACGCGCTGCTGCTGGATCTGCGCGGATGCCGCGGTGGCTCGCCGGAGATGGTCGCGCTGGTGTGCAGCTATCTCCTGGACGGCGAACCGGTGCACTTGAACGACCTGGTCACGCCGTCCACCGGAGCGGTCCGGCAGCACTGGACGGTTCCGGTGAGCGGGCCCCGCTTCGGCGGCACCAAGCCGATCTGGGTGCTGACCAGCTCGACCACGTTCTCCGGCGCGGAGGAGCTGACCTACAACCTTCAGCAGTTGGGCCGTGCGGTGGTGGTCGGCGAGCGCACCCGGGGCGGCGCCCACCCGCGCGAGGGTTTCACCGTCCACCCGCACCTGGAGGCGTCTGTGCCGATCCAGCGCGCGCTCAATCCGATCTCCGGAACGAACTGGGAAGGAGTCGGCATCTCTCCGGAGGTCGAGGTGGACGCTGAGTCCGCCTTCGCAGAGGCGTATCGACGGGCGCTCGAGCACGTGATCGCACTACCGGCAGCCCCCGGCCGCCGCGAGGTCACCGACGAAGCGCGGGCGGCCGCCGGACTGGTTGCCGTCGCTGGATAACCTTCGGGTGTGTTCGGCTACGACGAGGTTCTCGATGGTGTCCGCTTCGCCTTCACCGATCGCTACGGGGGAGCCAGCAAACCGCCGTACGGCGAGCTGAATCTGGGCAGTGCCGCGGGGGACGAGGCCGACGCGATCGCGGAGAACTTCCGCCGGCTGGCCGGCGCCTTCGAGGTCGACCCGACGGCGGTGATCCGGGTCAGTCAGGTGCATGGACGCGACGTCCGCGTCGTCCGGCCCGGCGACGAGCTCCCGGTCCGGCCGAACCCGATCGCCGACGCGCTGGTGACCACCCGGACCGACGTGGCTCTCTGCGTGCGCGCGGCCGACTGCCTGCCGGTACTGCTCGCGGACCGCGTCAACGGAGTCATCGGCGCCGCCCACTCCGGCCGACGCGGCCTGTACTTCGGTGTCGTGCCGGCCACGGTCGAAGCGATGCGGGCACTCGGCGCCGAGCAGGTCACCGCCGTGCTCGGGCCGTACGCCTGCGGCCGCTGTTACGAGGTTCCCGAGGAGATGCGCGCCGAGGTCGCCGAGCGCGCGCCCGCGTCGTACGCCGAGACGAGCTGGGGGACACCGTCCATCGACGTGGCCGCAGGGGTTGTGGCGCAGCTGAACGAGCTGGGGTGTGCCGTCATCGACGCGACGAAATGCACCATCGAGTCGGAGGACCTGTACTCCTACCGGCGCGAGGGTCCCGTCAGCGGCCGGATGGCCGGCCTCGTCAGGCTGGCCCCGTGACCGACGCCGTGACCCCCGAGGACGCCGTGGACCGGGAGAACCAGCTGCGGGACAACCTGCGGGCTGTGCGGGAGCGGCTCCAGACGGCCTGTGTGGCCGCTGGGAGGGCCGAGGACGCGGTGACCCTGGTCGCGATCACCAAAACCTTCCCGATCAGCGACGTACGGGCTCTGGCGGCGCTGGGAGTGCACGACCTGGGGGAGAACCGCGAGCAGGAGCTGAAGGTCAAGGCTCCGGACTGCCAGGATGTCACCTGGCATTTCGTCGGGCAGTTGCAGTCGAACAAGGCCCGCTCGGTGGTCCGGTGCGCGGCCGTCGTGCACTCGGTCGACCGGTCGTCGCTGGTGAAGGCGTTGTCCCGGGCGGCTGTGGAGGAGGGGAAGACGCTGCGGTGCCTGCTGCAGGTGAGCCTCGCGGCGTACGGGCCCGCGGAGGCTGCGACCGGGATGACCCGGGGTGGTGTGGCGCCGGACGACGTACCGGCGTTGGCGGCGGAGGTCGCGGGGGCGGACGGGCTGGAACTGGGTGGCGTGATGGCGGTGGCGCCGCTGGGGTCGGACCCGGACGAGGCGTTCGCCGGACTGGAATCCGTAGCGTCGCGGCTACGCTCCGAACACACCGGCGCGGACTGGATCTCGGCGGGCATGAGCGGCGATCTGGAAGCCGCGATCAGGCACGGAGCGACACACGTTCGGCTCGGGCGCGCATTACTCGGTACGCGTCCTCCTCTGGGCTAGTGTCGACATCGAGCAGGATTTCGACCGGCTCGCGTTGTCGTTGGACAGGACTGGACCGAGGGGCTGGAGGGCCATGAGCGGCGCGTTGCGCAAGATGGGTGTGTACCTCGGCTTGGTCGAGGACGGCGAGCGCTACAACGCGCGCTACGACGACGAGCTCGACGACGGCTACGACGACTACGAGGACGAAGCCGTCGACGGGGAGTCCCACGAGACCGAGCCGGTGCCCGCCCGGAGCAGCAGCTCCGAGGAGCAGGTCGGCACGGTCAGCAAGTTCCCAGATCGACGTGGCGTCACAGCTTCCCCGGAGGTTACCGAGTTGGCCCGGATCACCACCGTGCACCCGCGCAGCTACAACGAGGCGCGCGTGATCGGTGAGCACTTCCGTGACGGCACGCCCGTCATCATGAACCTGACCGAGATGGACCACGCGGACGCCAAGCGCCTGGTGGACTTCGCGGCCGGCCTGATCTTCTGCTGCCGTGGGTCGATCGAGCGGATCACCACCAAGGTGTTCCTGGTCTGCCCGCCGAACGTGACACTGGCCGCGGAGGAGAAGGAGAAGATCGCAGCGGACGGGTTCTACAACCAGAGCTGACGCCCGGTTACCCCCGGTCTTCTACACTCTTGTCTGACTATGACTGCTCTCCTGCTAATCCTCAGTGTTGTCGCTTGGGTGCTGCTCGCCTTCTTCCTGATCCTGGTGGCGAGGTTCGTGCTCAGCCTGATCGTCATGTTCGCGCCGCAGTGGCACCCGAAGGGGCCGATGCTGCTGCTGTTCGAGCTGATCTACTCGGTCACCGACCCGTTCCTGCGGCCGCTGCGGCGAATCCTGCCGCCGATCGGCGCGGGTGGCATCCGGATCGACCTGTCGATGCTGATGCTGTTCGTGCTCGTCTCGCTGGCGATGTCGATCAACTCGACCGCGATCAGATCACTGTGATCACAAGCGTGAGGACGCGCACAGCTGGGTAGGAGCAGACCCGGGAAACGGGGACACGGGGACCGTTATCGCCCGCCCGGATTCCGCCAGAACACAACGAAGCGATAACGTGATCTACTGAGTCGCCGAGGTCTAGGCCACGGGGACTCCGCCAAGACACAGACAAACGAGGTGAAAGATGCCGCTGACGCCGGATGACGTCCGCTCGAAGCAGTTCACGCCCGTCCGATTGCGGGAGGGCTACGACGTCACTGAGGTCGACTCCTTCCTCGACGAGGTCGAAGCTGAGCTCGAGCGACTTCTCGCCGAGAACGAGGAGCTGCGCGCGAAGCTTGCGGCGGCTCAGCGTGCCGGCGGTGGGCAGGACCGCCCGGTGGTCGACCAGACCGCCGCCCTGCCTCCCGTCGTGCAACAGCCCAAGCCGGCCCCAGTCGTCATGGAGAAGCCGGAGGAGAAGCCACCGCCAGTCGTCGCGCCCACTGTTGCGGCCGCGGGTGCTGCTGGGGCAGCAGGAACCGTCGGCGACGCCTCCAGCTCCGCTGTGCGGCTGCTGGAGATGGCCACGAAGCACTCCGACGACCTGGTCCAGGAGGCGAAGGACACCGCCGACAAGATCATCGGTGAGGCCCGCGCCAAGGCCGAGCGCCTGGAGAACGAGGCTCGTGGCAAGGCCGACCGGATGACCGGCGAGGCCCGTGCCCGCGCCGAGAAGCTGGACGGCGAGATCGCCGAGCGTCGCGCGCAGATGCTGGGCACGCTGGAGAAGCAGAAGGGTCAGCTCGAGCGCACCATCGACGACCTGCACGCTTACGAGCGCGAGTACCGCAGCCGGCTGAAGACGTACTTCACCGAGCAGCTGAAGGCACTCGGCAACGGCGATGACACGCTGAGCCCGCGCAACGGCTTCCGCCCGGAGGCCCGCGCCCAGGCTCACGGCCACGGCGTTTAAAGAACCACCTGCGCTCTAGTTTGTCTGGCCTCTGACAGAGGCGGTGCTAATCCGGCAGCACCGCCTCTTCGTCATGTCTGGGCAAATCTGACTGACTGTCGCCCCTTCGTGACGTTGGGTCCCCATCGGCCGCCGGATACAACGGCCAGGTGAGCGGGGCTTTCCGTCCGCCGAGGGTTTGTTGCTCGACACCCTCAACCACTTGGGCGCGACTCACAGCCTTCGAGCGCGGCGGGTTTCCCCGCCGCGCTGAATGCCTCCAGCTTGTGGAACTTCTGGCTCAGGCCTTGGTCAGCCAGTAGCTGAGGCCGAGCTCCTCGTCGGAGCCCGTGCTGAGCTCGTCCGTTGCCGAGGGCGCCGACTGGGTCAGTTCGGTGGCCAGCACCTCGCGGGCGATCTCGTCGGCGTGCTTGCCGAGGGCATCGGCCAGTTCGCCGGACGCGGACAGCCAGACGATGATCCGGTCCGAGACCTCCAGGCCGGCGTTCTTGCGGGCCTCCTGCAGGGTCCGGACGACCTCACGGGCGAGACCGGCCCGCCTGAGATCCGGCGTCACCTCCAGGTCGAGCGCGACCGTCTCACCCTGCTCGTTGACCACGGACCAGCCCTCACGCGGGCGCTCCGACAGCAGCACCTCGTCCGCGCCGACCTCGACGTTCTCGCCGTCGACCACCACGGTCGCAGTACCGGAGGCCTTGAGTGAGGCGGCCAGCCCGGCTGCGTCCGCGGCGGCGATCGCGGCCGCGACCACCGGCGTCTGCTTGGCGAACCGCTTGCCGAGCTCGCGGAAGTTTCCCTTCGCGGAGTACTCGACCAGGTCGGCGCCGGCCGAGGACAGCGGTTCGACCGAGCCGACGTTGAGCTCCTCCGCGATCTCCTTCAGCAGTTCGTCGTCGAGATCCGCGATCGCGGCCGACCCGACCAGCGCGCGACCGAGCGGCTGCCGGGTGCGGACCTTCGCCTCGGCCCGGGCCGACCGGCCCAGCTCGACGACCCGCCGGGCCATCGAGACGTGCGTCGCCAGGGTGTCGTCGATCAGGCCCTCGTCGTACGTCGGGAACGCGGTCAGGTGGACCGACTCGGGCAGACCCGGGGTGACCGGGCGGAAGACGTCCTGCCAGACCCGCTCGGTGACGAACGGTGTGAGCGGCGACATCAGCCGGGTGAGCACGTCCAGCGTCTCGTGCAGCGTCGCCAGCGCGCCGGCGTCACCCGCCCAGAAGCGGCGGCGTGACCGGCGGACGTACCAGTTGGACAGCACGTCGACGAACTGGCCGATCAGGGCGCCGAGCTTCTGGGTGTCGAAGGACGCGTAGGCCTCGTCGGTGTCGCGGACCAGCCGGTTCGTCTCGCTGACCAGCCAGCGGTCGAGCACGGACCGCTCCGCGACCGGCGGCGCCCCATCCATCAGCGACGGGTCCGTCGGCGACCAGTCGGCGAGCCGGGCGTAGAGCGCGTGGAAGGCGACCGTGTTCCAGTAGGTCAGCAGCACCTTGCGGACGATCTCGTTGAGCACGTTCGGCCCGATGCCGCGCGCCTTCCACGGCGAGCCGGAGCAGGCCATGAACCAGCGCACCGCGTCCGCGCTGTGGTTGTCCATCAGCGGGATCGGCTCGAGGATGTTGCCCAGGTGCTTGGACATCTTCCGGCCGTCCTCGGCCATGATGTGCCCGAGGCAGACGACGTTGCGGTACGGCGACTCGTCGAACACCAGCGTGCCGATCGCCATCAGCGTGTAGAACCAGCCGCGCGTCTGGTCGATCGCCTCGGAGATGAAGTCCGCCGGGTAGGCCTGGTCGAACCGCTCCTTCGACCCCTCGACCCACGGATAGCCCCACTGCGCGAACGGCATCGAGCCCGAGTCGTACCAGGCGTCGATCACCTCGGCGACCCGGCGCGACTCCTCGCCGCAGGTCGGGCAGGCGAAGGTGATGTCGTCGACGTACGGCCGGTGCGGATCGGTCGAGCTGACGTCGCGTCCGGCCAGCTCGCTCAGCTCGGCGAGCGACCCGACGCAGACCTGGTGGTCCTCGGCGCAGCGCCAGATCGGCAGCGGAGTACCCCAGTACCTGGAGCGGGAGACGGCCCAGTCGATGTTGTTGCGCAGCCAGTCGCCGTACCGGCCCCACTTGACCGACTCGGGGAACCAGTTGGTCTTCTCGTTCTCCCGCAGCAGCGCGTCCTTCACCTGGGTGGTGCGGATGTACCAGGACGGCAGCGCGTAGTACATGACCGGGGTGTGGCACCGCCAGCAGTGCGGGTACGGGTGCTCGTAGGGCACGTGCTTGAAGAGGACGCCGCGCTCCTGCAGGTCCTTCACCAGGTCCTCGTCGGCCTTCTTGAAGAACTGCCCGCCCACCAGCGGTACGTCGGCGGCGAAGTGGCCGTCCGACTCCACCGGGTTCACCACCGGCAGGTTGTAGGCCCGGGCCACCTGGAGGTCGTCGGCGCCGAACGCGGGGGACTGGTGCACCAGACCAGTGCCGTCCTCGGTGGTCACATACTCGGCCAGTACGACGTAGTGCGCCGGCTCGGGGAACTCCACCAGGTCGAACGGGCGCTGGTAGGTCCAGTGCTCCATCTCCCGGCCGGTGAAGCGCTCGGTGACGGCCCAGCCCTCACCCAGCGCGCTGAGCAGCGGCTCCGCCACGACCAGTGACTCGTTCCCGTCGGTCGCCACCACGTAGGTGACGTCCGGGTGCACGGCGACGGCCGTGTTGGAGACCAGGGTCCACGGCGTGGTGGTCCAGACCAGCAGGGACGCCTTGCCTCCCAGCGGGCCCGAGGTCAGCGGGAAGCGGACGTAGACCGACGGGTCGACGACCGTCTCGTACCCCTGGGCGAGCTCGTGGTCGGACAGGCCGGTGCCGCAGCGCGGGCAGTACGGCGTGATCCGGTAGTCCTCGACCAGCTGGCCCTTGTCGTGGATCTGCTTGAGCGACCACCAGACGGACTCGACGTACTGCGGGTCCATCGTCTTGTAGGGGTTCTCCAGGTCCACCCAGTAGCCCATCCGGGTGGTCAGCTCGGCGAACTCGTCGACGTGCCGGAGCACCGACTCACGGCACTTCGCGTTGAACTCCGCGATGCCGTACGCCTCGATGTCCTTCTTGCCGTTGAAGCCGAGCTCCTTCTCGACCGCCACCTCGACCGGGAGCCCGTGGCAGTCCCAGCCGGCCTTGCGCTCGACCCAGTGCCCCTTCATGGTCCGGTAGCGCGGGAACACGTCCTTGAAGACCCGGGCCTCGATGTGGTGGGTGCCGGGATGGCCGTTCGCGGTCGGCGGGCCCTCGTAGAAGGTCCAGGGGGTGCCGCCGGCGGACTGCTCGAGGCTCTTGGCGAACGTGTCGTTGTCGTCCCAGTAGCCGAGCACCTCCCGCTCGATCGCGGGCAGATCGACCTGAGCCGCTACCTGCCGCCACGGGGTGCTGGGGTTCTCCGCCATTTCCTGCGTCCTTCGTCGAGCCAGTTGCCTGCTGGACGAAGGGACGAGGCGCCGGCGCTGTCGCCGGGCTCCGCGGTACCACCCTTCTTGGTGACCTGGTGGCGATCACCCACTTCATTGCGCGTCGCTGCCGGTTCTACTGGGTCCTGGCGGACTGTTCTTCCGGCGACTCCGGGGTGATAGCCCCATCAATGCCTTGCGGTCGCGTTGGGAAAGTGTACGACTCCGCACCACGCGACTACGAATCGTTAATCGGTGGTCAGGAGACAATTCGTCCATGAGAATTCTCGTGCGGGTGAAACCGGGCGCGTCCCGGACCGCCGTCGGGGGCCGGTATGACGGACCCTCGGGTGCGGCCCTGGTGGTCGCGGTGGCGGCCCGCGCGGTGGAGGGACAGGCGACGAAGGCTGTTCTGCAAGCGGTGGCGGAGGCACTGGGGGTGAGACGCTCCGCGGTGACGCTGGTACGCGGCGCGACCAGCCGGGACAAGCTGCTCGAGGTGGCGGGAAGCGAGGCTGAGATCGGGCCGAAACTGAAGCAATTGCTTGCCTGAACATTGTCCGACATGTGGCTGTGACGCGCGGAACATCGAGCGGGCTTGAAGAACCGACTACCGTATGTCCACGGTCTGCGCGTCGGGCTGGCACGTGGTCTTCGCGTGTCCTACTGTCTTGCGACCAGTCCGCTTCAGTCTCCGACGAAGGCAGGGGGTAGTCGACCATGGCTACATCGGCTCCGAAGAAGTCCGCCCCCCGACGAAAGGCCGCGGCCGAGAAGAGCGCCGCGAATTCCACTGAAGCTGCGGTCAAGAAGACCGCGGCGAAGAAGACCCCTGCCAAGCAGACATCGACGAAGAGGGTGGCTATGAAGACGAACGAGAACCGCACCCCGGCCACGGCGCCGCCCAAGTCGCCCGTGAAGAAGGCCGAGACGCTCACCGTCAAGGAGGGCGAGACTCCCTGGACCGCGGCCGAGATGGAAGAGCTGCGCGGTGAGCTCGAGGCGGACGCGGTGCACCTGAAGGAAGAGATCCGCGACGCCGAGCAGGAGATCGTCGGTCTGCTCCGCGACGGTGGCGACGGGGCCGGCAACGACCAGGCCGACGTCGGCTCGACCACCCTCGAGCGGGACCACGAGATGTCCCTGGCGAACAACGCCCGCGACATGCTGGACCAGATCGAGCGGGCGCTGTCCCGGATCGACGACGGCACCTACGGCGTGTGCGAGAGCTGTGGCAAGGCGATCGGCAAGGGGCGGTTGCAGGCGTTCCCGCGTGCGACACTGTGCGTGTCATGCAAAGAACGCGAAGAACGCCGCTGAGCGAATCAGAACCGTCCCACCTGCCAGGGGACGCGTCAGCTGACCCCCAGACCGAACCGGCCGACCTCGAGTCGGCCGGTTCTCCGTCGTCCCCGCCTCCAGACGACACCACCTCCGCTGACGAGCACGGCGGCGGTCGCAAGCCGCCGTCGTGGCGGTTGATGGTGGTGTTCGCTGTTGTCGGGTTGCTGGTGCTCGGGCTTGATCAGCTGACCAAGGCGCTGGCGCTGCAACAGCTGACGCCGGGGGAGCCGGTGAATGTGATCGGGTCGCTGCTCAAGTTCAACCTGATCCGCAATCCCGGGGCCGCCTTCAGCCTGGGGTCCGACTTCACCCCGGTGATCAGCGCGGTCCAGATCATCGTCGCGGTCGGCGTCGTCTGGTTGTCCCGGCGGCTCGGCTCGGTTGGCTGGGCGGTCGCGTTCGGCCTCCTGTTCGGCGGCGCGGTCGGCAACATCACCGACCGGATCTTCCGCGAGCCGTCGGCGTTCCACGGTCACGTGGTCGACTTCCTGCAGACCCCGCACTGGGCGATCTTCAACGTCGCCGACATGGCCGTCACCTCGGCCGCGGTGCTCCTGGTGATCCAGACCCTGCGGGGAATCAAGCTCGACGGCACCAAGGACGTGGGGAAGAAGTGAGCGGCGACTCTCGCACGGTGATGGTCCCCGACGGCCTCGCCGGTGAGCGGCTCGACGCCGCGCTGTCGCGGTTGTTCGGCGTCTCCCGGACCAAGGCCGCCGAGCTGATCGAGTCCGGGCTGGTGCAGATGGACGGATCCCCGGCGCTGAAGTCCGCCCGGGTGACGGCCGGCGTGCTGCTCGACGTCGAACTGCCCCCGCCGCCCGGCGAGATCACCGTCGTACCGGAGACCGTCGACAACCTGCGGATCGTGCACGACGACGACGAGATCGTGGTGGTCGACAAGCCGGTCGGCGTGGCCGCGCACCCGTCGCCGGGCTGGACCGGGCCGACCGTGATCGGGCACCTGGCGGGCGCGGGCTTCTCCATCTCGACCAGCGGCGCCGCGGAGCGCAAGGGCATCGTGCACCGGCTCGACGTCGGTACTTCGGGCCTCATGGTGGTCGCCAAGACGGAGTACAGCTACACCGTGCTCAAGCGTGCCTTCAAGGAGCGCACGGTCAACAAGATCTACCACGCGCTGGTACAGGGTCATCCCGACCCGTTCACCGGCACCGTGGACGCGCCGATCGACCGGCACCCGAACCACGACTACAAGTTCGGCGTGGTCGCGGGTGGCAAGCCGAGTGTGACGCACTACGAGACGCTCGAGGCCTTCCGGTTCGCGACGCTGCTCGAGATCACCCTGGAGACCGGCCGGACGCACCAGATCCGCGTCCACATGTCCGCGATCGGGCACCCGTGCTGCGGCGACCTCACGTACGGCGCCGACCCGGTGCTCGCCGAGCGCCTACGGCTCTCCCGCCAGTGGCTCCACGCCATGCGCCTCGGCTTCAACCACCCGGGCTCCGGCGAATACGTCGAGTACACCTCGGAGTACCCGGCAGACCTCGACCAGGCCCTCGACCAACTGGCCGCCACGCAGTAAGCCCATGAAGCTCTACCTCTCGTCCTTCCGCTTGGGCGACCACCCGGAGCGCCTCGTCGCGCTGCTGCCCGCCGCCGGACGGGTAGCGGTGATCTGCAACGCGATCGACGCCGAAGACCCCGCGCTCCGCCGCGAGAAGGTGGCCGCGGAGATCGAATGGCTGACCGAGCTCGGGCTGCGCCCCGAGGAGGTCGACCTCCGCTCGTACTCCAACGGTGGCGCTCGCGCCGACTCCGACCTGCGCGCCCGGCTCACGCAGTACGACGGACTGTGGGTGCGCGGCGGGAACGTCTTCCTGCTCCGGGTAGCCCTGGCCCGCAGCGGCGCCGACATGTTCCTGCCGGAGCTGATCCGCTCGGAGGAACTCGTCTACGCCGGCTACAGCGCCGGACCGTGTGTGCTGGCCCCGAGCCTGCGCGGGCTGGAGCTCTGCGACGACGTGACCCAGGTCGAGGGCGAGGTGATCTGGGAGGGCCTCGGCGTGCTCGACGAGGCGATCGTCCCGCACCTGAACTCCCCGGGACACCCGGAGACGGAGCTGCTGGAGAAGGTCGCCGAGCTGTACGAGCGTACCGGCGTACGGCATCTGAAGATGCGCGACGGACAGGCCCTCGTGATCGACGGGGAGACCCGCGAACTCGTCTAGACCCAGCCCTGCTGGGTGAAGATGTCGCGCGCGGCCGCCGCGCTGGGAGTCGACCCGGTCAAGCCGATCACTCTGATCGGTGTCTCCGCGCTCGGAGAGCCTGACCTCCTGGTCGAGGTCGAGGCGACCGCCGTGCTCGACTAGCTCACGAGGTTCTGGCGACCTGGTCGGCGAGTTCGACGACGGCCGCGACCAGTGCGGGGCCATGCCCGAGGACAGGGTCGTTGTGGTCCGCGCCTGGTATCTCGATCAGATTCTTGAGCATGGGCGCTGCGGCTGCCACAGTTCGGCTCTGCTCGGGCGGGACGATGGAGTCGTCGGCTCCAAATACCACTGTCACCGGCGCTCTTACTGTTCCCAGTTGATCGGCGAGCGGGTATTCATCCCGGAGTAGCAGACTGACCGGGAGGAACGGGTAATGGGCCCGCCCGACCGCGGCGAGATCGACAAAGGGTGAGCGCAGTAGCAGTCCGCCCGGCGGGATCTCGGCGGCGAGCTCGGTGACGACCGCTGCCCCGAGGCTCTCGCCGTAGTACAGGATGCGGCCGGGTGGCAGACCGGCCTGGTGGACGAGGTACCGCTGCGCCGCGCGGACATCCCGGGCGAACCCGCGCTCACTGGGACCTCCTGCATTGCCGCCGTAGCCGCGGTAGTCGAACAACAGGACCGTCAGCCCTTCAGCAGCCAGAACTCGCGCCAGCGGCGCTCTGGACGCTCGGTTGCCCGCGTTGCCATTGGCGACCAGTACCGCGATGCCGCGGTCGGGTTCGCCGGCCGGCATCAGCCAGGCTCCGAGACGCACACCGTCGTCGGCCTCGAGCACGACGTCGCGGGCGCCGGGCAGTACCGTCGCCGCCGATGCGACGGCGGCCGTGTCAGGCAGGTAGATGAGGCGGCGCTGAAATCCCCAGATCACGGCGAGCACCAGCAGCACCACCGCTGCCACGACCACCGCGAACCGGACCACGCTCTCAGTGTGCCGGGTGCTTCGGCCGACCGGATATCGGGCGGCCCGGTCCCGCGCCGGAGCGCCGGTTCGAGGACTGTCGGTAGGCCAACATAAGGTGGGCTGGTCCCGCTCACACACGCCTCTGGGAGGTCTGCGAAGACATGGCGTCCAGCGACAGTTTCGTGCATCTACACGTGCACACCGAGTACTCCATGCTGGACGGCGCCGCGCGGATCGACGAGTTGTTCAAAACGGCCCAGGAGATGGGCATGCCGGCGATCGCGACCACCGACCACGGCTACGTGTTCGGGGCGTACGAGTTCTGGAAGACCGCGAAGAAGTACGACGTCAAGCCGATCATCGGCGTCGAGGCCTACCTGACCCCGCACACCCACCGCAGCGAGCGGAAGCGGGTCAAGTGGGGCGACGCGAACGCCGGACGCGTAGACGTCTCCGGCTCCGGTGCGTACACGCACATGACGCTGCTCGCGAAGAACACCTCCGGCATGCACAACCTGTTCAAGATGAGCTCGCTGGCCAGCCTCGAGGGCTACTACTTCAAGCCCCGGATGGACCGCGAGCTGCTGAACACCTACGGCCAGGGCCTGATCGCGACCACCGGCTGCCTGTCCGGCGAGGTGCAGACCCGGCTGCGGCTCGGGCAGTACAAGGAGGCCGTCGAGGCCGCCGCGGAGTTCCGCGACATCTTCGGCAAGGAGAACTACTACTGCGAGCTGATGGACCACGGCCTCGGCGCCGAGCGGGACGTCCAGAAGGACCTGCTCAAGCTGGCCCGCGAGCTCGACCTGCCGCTGGTCGCCACCAACGACCTGCACTACACCAAGCCCGAGGACGCGACCGCGCACGCCGCGCTGCTGTGCGTCCAGTCCGGCTCGACGCTGTCCGACCCGAACCGGTTCAAGTTCGATTCGAACGAGTTCTACGTCAAGACCGCGGCCGAGATGCGCGAGGTGTGGAAGGAGCTGCCGGAGGCGTGTGACAACACGCTGCTGATCGCCGAGCAGTGCGAGGTGACCTTCACCGAGGGCGAGGGCCGGTTCATGCCGCGCTTCCCCTGCCCGGACGGTCACAACGAGGAGTCCTGGTTCGTCGCCGAGGTCGAGACCGGCTTGCACAAGCGGTACCCCGATGGCGTGCCGGACCACGTCCGCAAGCAGGCGGAGTACGAGATCGAGGTCATCACCTCGAAGGGCTACGCGGGGTACTTCCTGGTCGTCGCGGACTTCATCAACTGGGCCAAGGAACACGGCATCCGGGTCGGCCCGGGCCGTGGTTCCGGCGCCGGTTCGATGTGCGCGTACGCGATGCGGATCACCGACCTCGACCCGCTGCGGCACGGCCTGATCTTCGAGCGGTTCCTGAACCCGGAACGCATGTCGATGCCCGACTTCGACATCGACTTCGACGACCGCCGCCGCCCCGAGGTGATCCGCTACGTCACCGAGAAGTACGGCGACGACCGGGTCGCGATGATCGTCACCTACGGCACGATCAAGGCCAAGCAGGCGATCAAGGACGCCGGCCGGGTGCTCGACTACCCGTTCGCGATGGGGGACCGGATCACCAAGGCGATGCCGCCCGCGGTGATGGGCAAGGACGTGCCGCTGTCCGGCATCTTCGACCCGAACCACAAGCGGTACTCCGAGGCCGGAGAGTTCCGCCAGCTGTACGAGTCCGACCAGGATGTCCGCAAGATCGTCGACACCGCGCGCGGGCTGGAGAACCTGAAGCGCCAGTGGGGCGTGCACGCGGCCGGCGTGATCATGTCCAGCGAGCCGCTGATCGACCTGATCCCGATCATGCGCCGCGACCAGGACGGCCAGGTGATCACCCAGTTCGACTACCCGAGCTGCGAGACGCTCGGCTTGGTCAAGATGGACTTCCTGGGTCTGCGCAACCTGACGATCATGGACGACGCGATCAAGAACATCGAGGCCGCGCACGGCTTCACCGTCGACCTGGACGGGCTGGGCAACACCCTGGACGACAAGGCGACGTTCGAGCTGCTGGGCCGGGGCGACACCCTCGGCGTCTTCCAGTTCGACGGCGGCCCGATGCGGGCGCTGCTGCGGTTGATGAAACCGGACAGCTTCGAGGACATCTCCGCGGTCGGCGCGCTCTACCGGCCTGGCCCGATGGGTGCGAACTCCCACACCAACTACGCGCTCCGCAAGAACGGGCAGCAGGAGATCACCTACCTGCACCCGGAGCTGGAGAACGCGCTGGAGCCGATCCTGGGCCCGACGTACGGGCTGATCGTCTACCAGGAGCAGGTGCTGAAGATCGCCCAGGAGCTGGCCGGCTACAGCCTGGGCAAGGCGGATCTGCTCCGTAAGGCGATGGGCAAGAAGAAGAAGGAAGTGCTCGACGCCGAGTACGTCGGCTTCGAGGCCGGGATGAAGGACCACGGCTTCAGCGCCGCCTCGATCAAGGCGCTCTGGGACGTCCTGGTCCCGTTCTCCGACTATGCGTTCAACAAGGCCCACTCGGCGGCGTACGGGCTGGTCTCGTACTGGACCGCCTACCTGAAGGCGAACTACCCCGCGGAGTACATGGCGGCTGTTCTGACGTCCGTGAAGGACGACAAGGACAAGATGGCCATCTACCTGAACGAGTGCCGCCGGATGGGCATCAAGGTGCTGCCGCCGGACGTGAACGAGTCGGACTCGAACTTCACCCCGGTCGGCACCGACATCCGCTTCGGCCTGTCCGCGATCCGCAACGTCGGCGTCAACGTGGTGGCCGAGATCGTCGGCGCGCGCGAGTCCGAAGGCAGGTTCACCGACTTCGTCGACTTCATCGACAAAGTGCCGCTGCCGGTCTGCAACAAGCGCGTGATCGAGTCGCTGGCCAAGGCCGGCTCGTTCGACTCGATGGGGCACGCCCGCCGGGCCGTCGTCGCCGTGCACGAGCAGGCCGTGGACGAGGCGATCGACCTCAAGCGGAACGAGGCGCACGGTCAGTTCGACCTGTTCTCGATGGGCGACGACTCCGACCAGGGCGACGGCAACAGCCGGCTCACCGTGACGGTGCCCGAGATCGAGGAGTGGGACAAGGCGACCAAGCTCGCGCACGAGCGCGACATGCTCGGGCTGTACGTCTCGGACCACCCGCTGTTCGGCGTCGAGCACGTGCTGACCAACGGCACCGACTGCACCATCGGCCAGCTGCTCGCCGACGAGGACCGCCCCGACGGCACCCAGGTGACGATCGGCGGCCTGGTCACCGCGGTGCAGCGCAAGGTGAACAAGCGCGGTGACATCTACGCGATCGTCACCATCGAGGACCTCGAAGGTTCGATCGAGGTGATGATGTTCTCCTCGGCGTACCAGCTGGCCGCGCACCTGCTCACCAACGACGCGATCATCCTGATGAAGGGCCGGCTGCGCCGCCGCGACGACCGGGTGGAGCTGAGCGGCTCCGACGTCACCGTGCCCGACCTGACCGAGGGCCCGAGCGGGCCGGTGGTGATCACCATGCCGGTCAACCGCTGTACGCCGCCGCTGGTCGAGCAACTCCGCGACGTGCTGCAGTCGCACCCGGGCATGACCGAGGTGCAACTGCGGCTCCAGGCCCGGCAGAAGACGACGGTGATGCGGATCGGCGACCGGTTCCGGGTCACCCCGACCTCCTCGCTGATGGCGGACCTGAAGGCACTGCTCGGACCGTCGTGTCTGGCCAGCTGAGGCACCGGTGAGCCAGGGCCCTTCGCCGGTGCGTCACACTGACGGGGTGACACAGCCAGGTCAGCAGCAGCAACCGCAGCCATACCAGCAGCCGTTCGGCGACGCCCAGAACCCGCAGTTCGGGCAGCCCATGCCGGTGTTGCCGGATCCGAAGATGCCGTGGAGCAAGGCGATCGCTGTGACGATCGCGGTATTCCTGGTTGTCGGAGTGGTGGCAGGGTGGGCGTGGCAGCAGTTCTCGCCGCTCGCGCAGTACACGGTGGACGAGCGCGGTGGTTCGCTCGGCGAAGAGCAGATGACCAAGATCTTCGGCCCGGACGGCACCTTCACGGCGATCGGCTTCCTGGCTGGGCTCCTTGTCGGGGCTGCTCTCTTCTGGTGGTTGCGCAACTACGGGCCGTGGGCAGTCGGCACTGTGGTGCTCGGCTCGGCGCTCGGTGGTGGTATCGCCTGGGGCGTCGGCATGCTGCTGGGGCACGATCCGCTGCAGCCGCGGTTGGAGGCGTCCAAGCCGGGTGACCTGCTGGCCGCGCCGCTGGAGCTGCACACGTGGACTCCGCTGGCCTCCTGGTTGGTCGGAGCGGCCCTTGCAACGGCGATAATCGCCGCGTCCACCTGGCGGGCAGAACCGGTTGCAACCAGTTCGTCATCTGCCGCGTCACAATCCTCGCCGCAGGTGCAATAGCCTGTTCCGTCCGGTGGTGAGGCCACCGGCGACGCGAGGGGAATCATGTCCGACTACACCAATCCGCCGTCGGGCGAGCGCCACCAGGGCGCGGCCGGCGGACCACAGGGCCCGTACGGCGGCCCACCGCAGGGCCCGGGGTACCCGGGCCAGGGCCAACCGGGTCAGGGTCAGCCAGGCCAGTACCCACCGGGGCAGTACCCAGGAGGCCAGGGTCAGCCGGGCCAGGGTCAGCCGGGGCAGTACCAGCCGCAGCATGGGCCGCAGTACGGGCCGGGACCGCAGCAGGGGTCGGGGTCGTTGTGGCCGCAGCCTGGTTCGCCCGACTACCCGCAGAACACCCAGCAGCAGGGCGGTTACCAGCAGGGTGCCCCCGGCAACTACCAGGGTGGCTACCAGCAGGGTGGCTACGAGCAGGGTGGCTACGAGCAGGGCAGCTACCCGCCGGGCGGCCAGCCGCCGTACGGGGGTTTCCCGCAGGCGCAGCAGTGGCAGCCGGAGCCGAAGAAGAAGCGCGGCAAGCTGATCCCGCTGGTCGCCATCGTGGCGGTGCTCGCGGTCATCGGCGGCGGCGCGGTCTTCGCCTACGGGCGGTTGGCCGGCGGTGACCAGCCGGCCGCGGTGCTGCCGGGCAACGCCGTCGCGTACGCCCGGATCGACCTGAACCCTTCGGCCGGTCAGAAGGTGGCCGCGCTGCGGTACCTGATGAAGTTCCCGTCCGCGAAGGAGAAGATCGGCCTCAACAGCGACCAGGACGACCTGCGTCAGAAGCTGTTCGAGTTGATCAAGAAGGACGCCGGCGACGACCTGGCCGACGTCGACTTCGACCAGGACATCAAGCCGTGGCTCGGTGACCGGGCCGGTCTCGCCGCGGTCCCGGGCAAGGACGGCGAGGAGCCGGACGCCGTGGTCGCGGTCCAGGTGAAGGACGAGGGCAAGGCCACCCAGGGTCTGGACAAGCTGTTCGCGGACGAGAAGGACAAGCCGGGCCGGGCGTTCAGCAACGGCTACGTGATCCTGTCCGACGACCAGCCGACGGTCGACGCGGCCGTTGCCGCCAGCAAGGACAGCCCGCTGTCGGAGAACGCGAAGTTCAGCAAGGACATGTCCGACCTCGGTGAGCAGGGGTTCGCCTCCTTCTGGGCCGACACCAGGGGCATCGCGCTGGCCGCGGGCAAGCGGCTGACCGACGACCAGCGGGCGGCGCTGCCCGAGGGGAGCGCGGCCGCGGCGCTGCGGTTCGACTCGCAGTACGTCGAACTGAAGGGCGTCGTGCACGGCGACCAGAGCATCAAGGTCAACGCGTCCGACGCCGGTGACCTGATCGGCAAGCTGCCCGACACGACCGCCGGCGCGCTCGCGCTGTCCGACGGCGCGAACCTGGTCGGCACGATCTGGACCCAGCTGGAGAAGTCCTCGTCCGGGCTGAACCTCGGTGAGCTGACGAAGCAGTTCACCGCGGAGACCGGGCTGGCGCTGCCGGACGACCTGAAGCCGCTGCTGGGCAAGAACCTCGCCATCGCGGTGGACAAGGAAACCTCGAACGGCCCGAAGATCGCCGCTCGGATGGAGACCGACCCGGGCAAGGCCGAGGCGGTCGTGGACAAGGTGAACAACCTGATCCGTACCCGCTCGTCGGTCAACATCCCGATCGAGAAGGCCAAGGACGGCGACACCCTGGTGATCGCCACCGACAAGGCGTATGCCGACCAGGTCCTGCAGGGCGGCAACCTCGGCCAGACCGAGAGCTTCAAGCAGGCCGTGCCGGACAGCTCGGGCGCCGTGATGGTCGGCTACGTCGACTTCGAGGCGGTCAAGTCGCTCAGCGACCGGGTCAGCTCCAACAAGGACTACGACGCGCTGCGCTCGGCCGGCTACTCCGTCCGCGTCACCGGCGACGGCGAGGCCGACTTCACGCTCCGCGTGGTCGCCAAGTAGCAAGCCGCACGACCAAGTAGCCAACAGGGACCCGGACGGCTGCCGCACAGCCGTCCGGGTCTTTCGTCGTCCACCTCAGCGTCGTACCGCGTACCGGAGGTTCGTATGGCCGGGGCCGTCGATGTCGAAGTGGGCCGGGCGGCTTCTACCTAGGAGTGAAAGCACTTCGGACAAGGAGAAGCAGAGATGAACCACATCACCGACATCCGCACGATCGCGATCCCGGTCACCGACCAGGACCGGGCCGTCGAGTTCTACGTCGGCACGCTGGGATTTGAGAAGCACATGGACGCCCCGCTCCCGCAACTCGGCGGCCGCTGGATCGTCGTCGCCCCACCCGGAGCTACCACCAACCTGGCTCTGGTCCCGGCATCCGACACCACCCCCACCGGCACCGACACCGGGATCCGCCTGGTCACCCCCGACGCCGCCACCACCCACGCCACACTCACCGCCTCCGGCGTGTCCACCGACGACCTGCTCGTCTGGCCGGGCGTCCCACCCATGTTCACCTTCCGTGACCCCGACCAGAACCAGCTCTATCTGGTCGAGGAGTGAGCTCAGGCGGTGAGTTCGACACCGGTGAGCTCCTGGCAGGCGTTGAGGAAGCCGGTTTGGACCTTGGGGTCTGCGGCGGCGCGGTCATGGCGGTAGGGGCGGAGGTGGTAGAAGTAGCCGCCCGTGGGTGGGTCCGGGGTGGTTGCCAACCAGACCTGGGTTTCGGGGCCCTGGGTCAGGTCGCCCGGGGCGCCCGCGCCACCCATCTTGGTGGCGACCCAGCCGGGGTCGACGGCGTTCGAGGAGACGCTGGGCCAGAGGCGGGCGACCGCGAAGGCCAGGATCACGTCGTACAGCTTGGAGTCGGAGTAGGCCTGAGATCCGTTCCAGCGACGGCGTACCCACTGCAGGTCGTCGAGGGCGAGGTCGCCGCCGAGATGCATCCCCGAGCTGAGGTAGACCAGGCGGCTGGGGCGATCGATCAGCGCGGTGAGCAGGTACGGCGCGAGCACGTTGATCGCGAAGACGTGCTCGAGGCCGTCCGCCGTCTCGATCCGCGGCTCGCGATACCCGACCGCGACGTTGTGGATGACGACGTCGAACCGCCCCGACTCGTTTGCCTGGCGGGCCAGGTCCTTCGTCTCAGCGATGCTCGAGACGTCGCCGGTCAGCACCCCGCTCGCACCGGGCAGGGTCGCCCGGGCATCGCGGGCCCGGGACTCGTTGCGGGCATGCAGGACGACCTCGTGGCCCTCGTCCAGTAGCCGTTCGGCCGCCATCAGACCCAGGCCGTCGGCGGAACCGGTGATCAGAATGCGCGACACGTCGTCGCTCCTTTCGCTGTACCCCGTCCACTCTGCGCGGTCCGGGGGCCCGCGTCCAAGACCCGTTCCAAGCGCTGTCATACCCTGGCGGTATCAGGAGGTGGCGTGGACGTCGATCTGCGGAAGGTGCGGTACTTCGTCGCCGTGGCCGAGGAGTTGCACTTCGGGCGGGCGGCCGAGCGGTTGCACATCGCCCAGCCGGTGTTGTCACGGCAGATCCGCGCCCTGGAGGACGAGCTCAAGGTCCAGTTGTTCGTGCGGACCAAGCGGGCCACCGAGCTGACCGCGGCCGGGCGCCAACTGCTCGAGGACGCGCGGCCGTTGCTCGCCTCGGCGGAAGCAGCGAGGCGCCGGGTGGTGCTAGCAGCCCGCGGCCCGAAGACGTTCACCATCGGTTTCATGCCCGGGATCACCGTCACCGCGGCAGTGCGGGCGTTCACCGGCCAGCATCCTGGGCTGACGATCGAGCTGCTCCGGACCACCTGGGAGGACCAGGTCGAGGTGCTGCACGACGGAAGGGCCGACGTGAGCATCGTGCGGCTGCCGATCGACCAGCAGGGGCTGACCGTCCGCCCGCTGTTCGACGAGCCCCGGGTGGCGATGCTGCCGGCGGACCACCGGCTGGCGGGCAAACCGTCGATCGAGATCAGCGACCTGGCCGACGAGCACCTGCTGCAGCATCCGGACGCCGTACCGGAGTGGCGGGACATCGCCAGCGAGCTGCGCGACGGCCTGCCCCGCCCCGTGCCGACCCTTCACAACGTCGAGGAGAAGCTTGAACACGTTGCTGCAGGCAACGGTATTTCGATTCTCCCGCTGTCCACGGCGAGCTTCTACACCCGCCCTGACGTGGTCAGCGTCCCGGTCGACGATCTCGGCCCGAACCACGTCTGCCTGGCCTGGACCGCGACTCGCCGTTCCAAGGCTGTGCAAGACTTCGCCGACATCGCGATCAGGGTGCTGAAGAGTTAGCCGTCCAGGCCGACGATCTCCCGAGCAGGGCGAGTACGCGGTCGAAGGTCTCCGGAGTGCTGACCGCGAGGCCGGGCTGGAACGCCGCGCCTGGTGCTGTTCGATTGGCGCCGTCGGGCACGGCTTCGGCGATCGGCAGTGCGGCGGCCAAGACCTCTTCGTCGAAGGACACCGATACGTCGATCGCGCGAGCCACGTCCCAGCTGTGCACCACGTAGTCGATGAAGTGGAAGCTGACCCCGGTCTCGGCGGGTAGTGTCACGCCGCCGCGGACCTCGGGCAGCCAGAACTCCCGGTCGTACAGGTCGTCCGCAGCGAAGGCCGCCACCACCCGCTCTGCCGACGCCGCGTACTCCTTGGCGGGGTCGTGCACGACCGGCCGGTCCGCCCAGACCGAGCGATCCCTCGTCTCGCCGTGCGCTACCGCGGCGAACCCGTGGTTCTGGCCGATCATATGAGCCAGCAGTTGTCCGAGGTCCCACTCCGAGCAGGGCGTTCGCAGGCCGAGCTGATCCGGCCGGACCTGGGCGACCACTGAGGTCGAGACGTCCATCACCCGGCGGTGCAGCTCTCGCAGATCGTTCATGCCTGCCACGCTAACCACCGGGCCCGACAGGTTTCGCGGTCGACATGACCCCGGCACGCGTCACCATCAGGGGATGGTGCGACCTGGGTGGGGCTGACGATCGCGGTGCTGGTACTGAGTCTGGCCGGATGCTCGGCGGGCTCGGACACAGCGATACCGACGATTGCCACCACGCCCGTCGATTTCAAGCTGCCCGATCCCGGCACCACGCCACTCGATCCGGCCAAGGCGTCCGCGTACGTGAAGCACAAGCTGACCGCGAACAACGCGACCGTGCGGCAACACCTCGGCATGCGGTCCGGAGTACCGAACTATCTGCCCGACGACGACGCCAGGATGGACAAAGGCGATCGCGGCGGCGCCGGGGAAGCACTGGACGGCGGAGCAGGTGCTGTCCTACGACACGGCCGAGCCGACTCAGGCGGACAGCCCGTACAACTACAGCAATCCCAGTTACGTGCTGCTCGGGATGCTGATCGAGAAGATGACCGGCGAGCCGCTCGCGACCGTACTGCGCCGCGACCTCGCCAAGCCTGCCGGGCTGGAGCGGGCCGCCTTCCAGGACGGGGAGAAGCCGCAGCCGCCGCTTGTTCTCGCAGGCGTTCGGCCCGGGGACGGCGTACGGTCATCGCGGCGAGATGCCCGACTACTCCAGCATCATGGTCGCCGTGCCGGAGAAGAAGGTCGCTGTCGCCGTTCTGCTTGCCAACGGCAACAAGAACTCGGACACGGTGGTCTCCGAACTCCTCACCGCGGTCCAGCCGCTGCTAGGCGGCCAGCGCCTCGAGCACACCTTCGCCGTACTTGGCGAGCTTGTTCTCCCCGACGCCGCTGATCTTGCCGAGTTCGGCCAGGGTGCCGGGGAGGTCGGTGGCGATCTGCCGCAGCGTCGCGTCGTGGAAGATCACGTACGCCGGAACGCCCTGCTCCTTGGCGACGGCGGCCCGCCAGGTGCGCAGGCGCTCGAACACCTGGGTGGCCTCGGGGGAGAGGTCGACCGCGGCGGCCTTCTTCTTACCGCCACTGCTGGACCGGGAAGACCTCAGCGCTCGCTCGGGCTCACGGCGCATCATCACCTCGCGGCGTCGCCCGAGCACCTCGGCGCTGTCCTCGGTGAGCAGCAGCGTGCCGTAGTCGCCTTCCACCGCGAGCAATCCCTGCGCGAGCAACTGGCGGACCACGCCACGCCACTCGGTGTCCTTCAATTCGGTGCCGATGCCGAAGACGGACAGTTCGTCGTGCCGGAACTGGGTCACCTTCGGCGTCGTCTTGCCGAGCAGGATGTCGATCACCTGGCCGGCGCCGAACTTCTGGTTGCGCTCGTGCTGCAGCCGGTAGACGGCCGAGAGCAGCTTCTGCGCCGGGATCGTGCCGTCCCAGGACTCCGGCGGAATCAGGCACGTGTCGCAGTTGCCGCAGGGCTCACCCTTCTGGCCGAAGTACGCCAGGAGTTGCTCGCGGCGGCACTGCACGGTCTCGCAGAGCGCGAGCATCGCGTCGAGGTGAGTGCCGAGCCGGCGGCGGTGCGCGGCATCGCCCTCGGACGTGTCGATCATCTTGCGCTGTTGCACCACGTCCTGCAGGCCGTACGCCAGCCAGGCGGTCGACGGCAGCCCATCACGTCCCGCGCGGCCGGTCTCCTGGTAGTAGCCCTCGACCGACTTCGGCAGGTCCAGGTGCGCGACGAACCGCACGTCGGGCTTGTCGATGCCCATGCCGAAGGCGATCGTCGCCACGACGACCAGCCCGTCCTCGCGGAGAAAGCGGGACTGGTTCTTCGCGCGGGTCCGGCTGTCCAGGCCCGCGTGGTACGGCACGGCCTCGATCCCGTTCTGGGTCAGGAAGACCGCGGTCTTCTCGACGCTGTTGCGGGACAGGCAGTAGACGATGCCGGCGTCGCCCGCGTGCTCTGTGCGCAGCAGGTCGAGCAACTGCCGCTGCGGGTTGTCCTTCGAGACGATCCGGTACTGGATGTTCGGCCGGTCGAAGCTGGCCACGAAGTGCTTGGCGTCGGTCAGGTTCAGCCGGGTGGCGATCTCGCGGTGCGTCGCCTCGGTCGCGGTCGCCGTCAGCGCGATCCGCGGTACGTCGGGCCAGCGCTCGTGCAACTCCGAGAGCATCAGGTAGTCGGGCCGGAAGTCGTGACCCCACTGGGAGACGCAGTGCGCCTCGTCGATCGCGAACAACGAGATCTTGCCCTGGTCGAGCAACCGCGTGGTCGATTCCACCCGGAGCCGCTCGGGGGCCAGGTAGAGCAGGTCGAGCTCGCCGGACAGGAAGGCCTGCTCGACCTCGCGGCGCTGCTCGTAGTCCTGGGTGGAGTTGAGGAATCCGGCGCGGACGCCGAGCGCTCGCAGCGCGTCCACCTGGTCCTGCATCAGCGCGATCAGCGGCGAGATCACCACGCCGACGCCGGGCCGGACGAGCGCCGGGATCTGGTAGCACAAGGACTTGCCGCCACCGGTCGGCATCAGCACCAGGGCGTCACCGCCGCCGACGATGGTCTCGATGATGTCCCGCTGCTCACCACGGAACGAGGCATACCCGAACACGCGGTGCAAGACCTCCAGGGCCTCGCTCGCGGTGTCGTCCAGTGGCTGGCTCGTCTCGGTCACCCGGCGATTCTACGGAGATTGCCCAGTCACTGCTGGGCCCCTGTGGACGACGCGCCGATCTCGCCGCGATACGTGCCGATGCTCCACACGTTGCCTTCTGGATCCGCGATGCTGAACCCGCGCGAGCCGTAGTCCTCCTCGCGCATCTCCCGGACCACGGTCGCGCCCGCGGCCATCGCCTTCGGGAACAGCGCGTCGGGGTCGTCGTGCACCAGATACACCGCGGACTTCTGGTCGACGAACGCGTCGAACTCGTTCGGCTCGGCGTTGCGGTCGACCGAGCTGACCATCACCCCACCACCGACCGGCCAGGCCAGCTCGGCATGGGCGATCGACCCTTCGGCGGCCCCGGCGTACGAGGCGACGAGGGTGAAGCCCAGGCCCTCGGTGAGGAACTTCAGCGCGGCCTGTCCGTCGCGATAGATCAACGTCGGCCAGACGCCGATCGCAGTACCTTGGTGGGCTTGTTTCTGGGTCTCGTTCACGGTTGCGTTCATGCCTCCGACTCTGGCAGCGGGTCCTCGTTCCTGTCTTGGACGAATGGGAGTTCCTCGGTCATCCACTGCCGCGGCGAGCACCCGGCGATCGAGTGCCACTCGCGGGTCAGGTGCGCCTGGTCGGCATACCCGAGGTCTGCCGCGAGATCCGCCAACCTGGTCGTAGGTTGCGCCTTCAGCCTGTTGACGGCCTGCTCGAACCGCAATACCCGAGCGGTGACCTTGGGGGCCAACCCGTACTCCGCGCGGAACCGCTCGGTCAGATGCCGCCGGCTCCACCCGACCTCCGTCGCCAAGTCCTGTACTCCGACGCCGCCGGCCGTCTCGCACAACCGTCGCCAGGCCCAGCCGAGCTCGGCCCTCGGCTCGGGCACGGGCTCGTCGCGCCAGTTCTCCAGCAGCAACCGCTCGACCAGGTCGAACCGTTGCTCCCAAGTCGTCCTCTCGCGCAGTTGCTCGTTGAGCTCCCGCGCTGGTCGGCCGAGCACTTCCTCGAGGTTGATTACGATCGAGGCGAGCTCACCTGGTGGGATACCGAGCAGCGCCCGCGAACCCGCCGGAGTCAGGGCGAGCTGGATGCCGGCGACGTTGGGGGACTCGCCGATCCGCACGGCCGTCGAGTGCAGCCCGCCGACGAGAGTGTCGAACTTGTCGACCGGAGCACCGGGCCAGGCCACCCCGACCGGCTCGTCCAGGCTGATCACGATCGTCAGGTACTGCGAGGGGAGTCCCAGGTGCACCTCCGGCGGTTCGTCGACGTACGCGTAACCGATCAGGGCGCCCAGGTACGGCCGCAGCGCCGGCACGGCCGCGCGGGCGTGGAACTCGAACCCGGACTCCATCTGCTCAGGCTAGATCCCTCCGCAGACAGAAGCAGGCCAAGCGGCCGCGGCCGCTCAGGTGACGCCCGCGATGCGGGACCGGAGTACCGGTATCTGGACGCGAGGTGGCACCATGCGAGGTGGACGGAAGCCGCCGCACCGGAACAACCTGGAGAGATCGTCGTGCCTGAACTGAGGTCCCGCACTGTCACCCACGGCCGCAACATGGCGGGCGCCCGCGCCCTCATGCAGGCCTCCGGCGTCGCGAGAGAGGACTTCGGCAAGCCGATCATCGCCGTGGCGAACAGCTTCACCGAGTTCGTCCCCGGGCACACTCACCTGCAGCCGGTCGGCCGGATCGTCTCCGAGGCGATCCACGCGGCGGGCGGGATCGCGCGCGAGTTCAACACCATCGCGGTCGACGACGGCATCGCGATGGGCCACGGCGGGATGCTCTACAGCCTGCCGTCGCGGGACCTGATCGCTGACTCGGTCGAGTACATGGTCGAGGCGCACTGCGCCGACGCGCTGATCTGCATCTCCAACTGCGACAAGATCACCCCGGGCATGCTGATGGCCGCGCTGCGGCTGAACATCCCGACCGTGTTCGTCTCCGGCGGCCCGATGGAGGCCGGCCGGGCCACCCTGGTCGACGGCACCGTCCGCAAGCTCGATCTGATCGACGCGATGTCGGAGGCCGTGAACGAGAACGTCTCCGACGCCGACATCCTGCGGATCGAGGAGAACGCCTGCCCGACCTGCGGTTCCTGTTCGGGCATGTTCACCGCCAACTCGATGAACTGCCTGACCGAGGCGATCGGCCTGTCGCTGCCGGGCAACGGCTCCGTGCTCGCCACCCACACCGCCCGCAAGGCGCTGTACGAGAACGCCGGCCGGACCGTCGTCGAGATCACCAAGCGGTACTACGAGCAGGACGACGCCACCGTGCTGCCCCGGACGGTGGCCTCGCGCGCCGCGTTCGAGAACGCGATGGCGCTGGACATCGCGATGGGCGGTTCGACCAACACGATCCTGCACCTGCTCGCCGCGGCCCAGGAGGCCGAGGTCGACTTCGACCTGGACGACATCAACGACGTCTCGCGTCGCGTGCCCTGCCTGGCGAAGGTCGCGCCGAACGTGGCACCGGGCGGCACCTACTACATGGAGGACGTGCACCGGGCAGGCGGCATCCCCGCGATCCTGGGTGAGCTGTACCGGGCCGGGCTGCTGAACGAGGACATCCACACGGTGCACAGCGCCTCGATCGACGAGTGGCTGAAGAACTGGGACCTGCGCGGCGGTTCGCCTTCCGCCGAGGCGGTCGAGCTCTGGCACGCTGCACCTGGCTGCAAGCGGTCGGCGACGGCCTTCTCGCAGTCCGAGCGCTGGGACACCCTCGACACGGACGCCGCCGGCGGTTGCATCCGCGACCGCGAGCACGCGTACTCCGTCGACGGCGGTCTGGCGGTCCTCAAGGGCAACCTGGCGGTCGACGGCTGCGTGGTGAAGACGGCGGGCGTCGACGAGTCGATCTGGACCTTCGAGGGACCGGCGGTCGTCTGCGAGTCGCAGGAAGAGGCGGTCGAGAAGATCCTCGCCAAGGCGATCAAGCCCGGTGACGTGGTGGTGATCCGCTACGAGGGTCCCAAGGGCGGCCCGGGGATGCAGGAGATGCTCTACCCGACGTCGTTCCTGAAGGGCCGCGGCCTGGGCAAGGTGTGCGCGCTCGTCACCGACGGCCGCTTCTCCGGCGGTACTTCGGGGCTGTCGATCGGCCACGCCTCCCCGGAGGCGGCCTCGGGCGGCACGATCGCCCTTGTCCAGGACGGCGACCAGATCCGCATCGACATCCCGAACCGCTCGATCGACCTGCTCGTCCCGGACGAGGAGCTGGCTTCTCGGCGCGAGGCTCTGGGCGGCGTCTACGCGCCGAAGGCCCGCGACCGAAAGGTCTCGGCCGCCCTCCGCGCCTACGCCGCGATGGCGACCAGCGCCGACAAGGGCGCAGTACGGGACGTCACGAAGCTCGGCTGAGGTACTCGAGCAGCAGAGGTGCGCGAGCCCCATCGTCTTCGCGGCGACCGGGTGGTGCGGTCGGGTTGCCGCTGGGTGACCTTGTGCACGAGGTGAGCAGTCGCATGCCCGGGCGATGCTCAGGTGGTGCACAAGGTGGCCGCTGCTGCTGGCGCTCGGTGGCTGTGGTTGGCGCGCGGTGGGTCAGCGCGGCTGCCGCGAGTGTGGCGTGCCGAGGGCAGTGCCGGTGCGAGGGTGCCGGGGCGGAGCGGGGTGCCTGGCGGGGGTGGGGAGATCAGGGGAGGTTTAGATCGAAGGCGAGGGTTATGCCGTCGGTCAGGAGGTGTTCCTGGTCGGGGAGGAGATAGCCGGACAGGCGGCTTGCCTCCTCCGGGAGGGTTCGCCCACTGGCAGAGCAAGGGGCGAACCCCTCCAAGAGGAGCTAACCCGGCTGAAGCCCCAACCCCCCACGCCGGCCGGCGCCCACCCCGGCACACCACCCGACCTGCGCACCCCAACCCAGCACGACCCCCCAACAGGCGGCTTACCTCCTCGGGGAGGGGTTCGCCCACTGGCAGAGCAAGGGGCGAACCCCTCCAAGAGGAGCTAACCCGGCTGAAGCCCCAACCCGCCCCACGCCGGCCGGCGCCCACCCCGGCACACCACCCGACCTGCCCACCCCAACCCAGCACGACCCCCCAACAGGCGGCTTACCTCCTCGGGAGGGGTTCCCCCACTGGCAGAGCAAGGGGCGAACCCCTCCAAGAGGAGCTAACCCCGCTGAAGCCCCCAACCCGCCCCACGCCGGCCAGCGCCCACCCCGGCACACCACCCGACCTGCGCACCCCAACCCAGCACGACCCCCCAACAGGCGGCTTACCTCCTCGGGGAGGGGCTCGCCCACTGGCAGAGCAAGGGGCGAACCCCCGCAAGCGGGGCGAACCCCCGCAAGCGGGGCGAACCCCCGCAAGATCGGCGAACCCCCGCAAGAGGAGCGAACCCCCGAACAGGCGGCTTACCTCCTCGGGGAGGGGTTCGCCCACTGGCAGAGCAAGGGGCGAACCCCTCCAAGCGGAGCGAACCCCCGCAAGCGGGGCGAACCCCCGCAAGAGGAGCTAACCCCCGCTGGAGCCCCAGCCCGGTCTGACCCGCGCGCTCCCAGGACCCCGATGTACAGCTTGCACTCCGCGGCCCGGCGAACCCGACGCTCCGAGGCCGCGTGAAACTCCTCCGGCCTTCGACGGCGCTCGGTCAGCGGAGGGGGTCCAGGTCGAAGGCGAGGGTGATGGATTCGGTGAGGAGGAGTTCCTGGTCGGGGAGGAGGTAGCCGATCAGGCGGCCGAGCTGGAGCTTCGGGATGGTCTGGATGTTGTCGCAGCTGATCGCGCTCGGGTGGTCGAGGCCGTTCTGGGTGCCGACCAGTACTTCGGTCGACAGGCCGCGGATCGTGCTGGTGATCGGGGCGACGGTGACGTTCTTCAGCCGTGGCCGGATCAGCTCACGGGTCAGCACCACCACGGGCCGGGGCTTGTCCAGCCGGGCGATGTGCAGCGGCCGCATCAGTCGAGGTCGGACAGCGCGGTATCGCCGGCGTAGCTCGCGAGTCCGTCGAGGTCGGACGGCTCGCCGTACTCGGCCAGAATCGCGGCGTCCCGGGCAGCCAGTTCCCGGCGGCGCTCGCGCTCCATCGCCCGAGCCACCACGGAGGCCCGGCTGGATGCCTTGTTGTCGTCGACGAGCCGGTCCATGAACTCGACCAGCTCGTCCGGCAACCGCACAGTGATCTGCTTACTCATACCAGAACCATACCGCTCTGGGATTCACTTCACTACCAGTCGGCGGAGCGGACCGGTCGAGCGAGTCAGTTCGGGGACATGTCGGACCAGGGGAGGTCCGTGGCGGGGAGGGACGGGAGGGCCGTGATCGCGGCGAGCTCGGAATCCAGGAGGCCGACGAGCTGGGCCAGGCGGGTGGTGGTGTCGGTGGCCTCGAGGAGCTTCTGGCGGTCGGGGGTGACGAGCGTCATCGCGGCCGACATCAGGTACGAGAGGGTGGTCGGATCGTCCGGCAGTGACTCGATGTGCAGGCCGGGCTGGGAGATCTCGGTCACCGCCGCGGCGTAGCGACGAAAGCGCTGGATCGCCACGGTCGCAGTACCCAGGGGGTCGTCGCCGGGTTCCTCGTCGAGAAACTCGACGTCGGCGACCAGATAGTCGCCGCCGCTGTCGAGCTCGGCGACCTTGAAGCGGCGGTTGCCGGTCAGGGTGACCTCGACCGGGCCGTCGTCGCCCGGGTCGAGGGAGATCTCGGAGATGGTCGCGGCGCAGCCGGTGCCGTAGAGCGAGCGGAAGACCCGGTCGCCGAGCTCGTAGCCGTCCCGGACCGCCACCGCTCCGCAGACGAGTTCGCCGCCGTTCTCGACCAGGTCACGGATCACAGACCGCCCCTGGACGTCGGTGACGGGGATCGGGAGCACCAGCCCTGGGAAGATCACTGTCTCGACAGTGAGGAGCGGCAGGCGGGAGTCCATGCCGTCGAGCCTAATGGCAACCGGCCCCGGTCACCGTCCGTGCAGCAGACGGCGCGCGGGGACCGGGGGAGGCGACCACTAGACTGAGCCCCATGATTCGCCGCGTCGACCTGCGGGGCCGAGTGGCAGCCGGAGAGGTGCTCAACCTCCAAGCCCTGGTCCCCCGAGCCGTATTCGACGTCGAGGCAGCTCTCGACGTCGTCCGACCCATTTGTCTGGACGTCCGTCATCGGGGCCTCGAGGCGATCAGGGAGTACGGCGAGAAGTTCGACCATGTGCGGGTGGAGGACCTCCGGGTCCCGGCCGAGGCGCTGAAGAGCGCGCTGGAGGAGCTCGTCCCCGAGGTGCGCAGCGCGTTCGAGGAGGCGATCAGGCGGGTGCGCGAGGTCAGCGAGGACGAGCGTGGCGCGGACGTCGAGTCCCAGCCTGCCCCCGGTGGCCGGGTCACCCAGCGGCTGGTCCCGGTGCAGCGCGTCGGGCTGTACGTCCCGGGCGGCCGTGCGCCGCTCGCGTCCAGCGTCGTGATGAACGTCGTACCGGCTCAGGTGGCCGGGGTTCCGTCGCTGGCGGTGGCGTCACCGCCCCAGAAGGAGTTCGGGGGTCTGCCGCACCCGACCGTGCTCGCGGTCTGCGCGATGCTCGGCATCGACGAGGTCTATGCGATGGGCGGCGCCCAGGCGATCGCCGGGTTCGCGTACGGCTTCGAGGGTTGCCGCAAGGTCAACCTGATCACCGGTCCGGGCAACATCTACGTCGTCGCGGCCAAGCGGTTCCTGCTGGGCGAGGTCGGCATCGACTCCGAGGCCGGCCCGACCGAGATCGCCGTGCTCGCCGACGACAGCGCGAACGCCGCGCACGTCGCCGCGGACCTGATCAGCCAGGCCGAGCACGACCCTATGGCAGCCAGTGTGCTCGTCACCCCCAGCGAGACCCTTGCCGTCGCGGTGGAGGCCGAGCTCGGCGTGCAGGTCGCGCGGACGAAGCACCGGGAGCGGGTGGCGGAAGCCCTCGCCGGGCAGCAGTCGGCCGTCGTACTGGTCGACGACCTGGAGCAGGGCACAGCGGTGGTGGACGCGTATGCGGCCGAGCACCTCGAGATCCAGACGGTGGACGCCGAGGAGCGGGCCGGGCTGATCAACAACGCGGGCGCGATCTTCGTCGGCGGCTGGTCGCCGGTGTCGCTGGGCGACTACTGCGCGGGGTCGAACCACGTCCTCCCCACGGCAGGCTGCGCGTGCCACTCGTCCGGACTGTCCGTGCGCAGCTTCCTGAAGGCGATGCACGTCGTGAACTACTCCCGCGAGGCACTGCAGCAGGTCGCCCGGCACGTGGTCGCGCTGGCGCACGCCGAGGACCTGCCGGCCCACGGCTCGGCCGTGTCCGTTCGCTTCCGGGATGAGGACTGATGGGCCGCTTCGACGGGCTGCCGCTGCGCGACGAGCTGAAGAGCTTCGAACCGTACGGCGCGCCGCAGCTGGACGTCCCCGTCCTGCTCAACGTCAACGAGAACCCGTACCCACCGAGCGAGGCGACCGTCGCAGACATCACCGCGTCCGTGGCGGAGGCCGCGCGCGGCCTGAACCGGTACCCGGACCGCGAGTTCCTCGACCTGCGGGCCGACCTCGCGGCGTACCTGGGGCGTGAGTCGGGGGCGCAGCTCACCGCCGAGGAGGTGTGGGTCGCCAACGGGTCCAACGAGGTGATGCTGCACCTGCTGCAGGCCTTCGGCGGTCCGGGCCGTACTGCGCTGTCGTTCGCGCCGACGTACTCGATGTACCCGGAGTACGCACGGGATACGAACACGGCATGGGTCACCGGTCGCCGGTCCGAGGACTTCACCCTGGACCAGAGCAAGGCGCTCGCCGCGATCTCCCGGCACCGGCCGTCCGTAGTACTGCTGGCGTCACCGAACAACCCGACCGGTACTGCGCTGCCGATCCAGCTGGTCGAGGCGGTCGCCGCCCGGACCTCCGCGATGGGGGCGGTCCTGGTGGTGGACGAGGCGTACGCGGAGTTCCGCCGGGCCGGTACGCCGAGCGCGGTCACGTTGTTGCCGTCGTACCCCAACCTGGCGGTGGCTCGGACCACCTCGAAGGCGTTCGCGCTGGCCGGGGCGCGGGTCGGTTATCTTGCCGCCAGCAAGCAACTCGTGGACGCGCTGCGGATCGTCCGGCTGCCGTACCACCTGTCGGCCGTGACGCAGGCGGTCGCGCGGGCGGCGCTGCGGCACTCCGACGAGCTGCTCGGCCGGGTCGAGCAACTCCGCACCGAGCGCGACGAGACGGTCGACTGGCTGCGGGCGCAGGGCCTGCGGGCGGTGGACTCCGACGCGAACTTCGTGCTGTTCGGCACCTTCGCCGACCGGCACGCGGTCTGGCAGTCGCTGCTGGACGACGGCGTGCTGATCCGGGAGACCGGGCCGGCCGGCTGGCTGCGGGTGTCGATCGGCACTGGCGCCGAGATGGCGGCGTTCCGCGCCTCGCTGGAAAGAGTTCTGAAGACAGACCTGGGAAGGCAGACATGAGCAGGACAGGCCGGATCGATCGCGAGACCAGCGAGTCCAAGGTGCTGGTCGAGCTCGACCTGGACGGCACCGGGCGGGCGGACATCTCCACGGGGGTCGGCTTCTACGACCACATGCTCAACGCGCTGGCCAAACACGCGCTGCTCGACCTGCACGTGAACACGGTCGGCGATCTGGAGATCGACGCGCACCACACCGTCGAGGACACCGCGATCGGCATCGGCCAGGCTTTGAAGGAAGCCCTGGGGGACAAGCGCGGGATCAGGCGGTTCGGCGACGCGACCGTGCCGCTCGACGAGGCACTCGTGCACTGCACGGTCGACCTGTCCGGCCGGCCGTACTGCGTGCACACCGGTGAGCCCGACGGTCAGGTCTACGCGATCATCGGCGGCGACTACGCCGGTTCGCTGACCCAGCACGTCTTCGAGACGCTCGCGTTCAACGCCGCGATCTGCATCCACATCCGGGTGCTGTCCGGCCGCGACCCGCACCACATCGTCGAGGCCCAGTTCAAGGCCTTCGCGCGGGCGCTCCGGGCCGCGGCCGAGCTCGACCCGCGGCAGCCGGGTATCCCCTCCACCAAGGGCGCCCTGTGAGCAAGAAGGTCGTCCTGCTCGACTACGGCTCGGGCAACATCCGCTCCGGCGAGCGTGCGTTGCAGCGGGTCGGCGCGGATGTCACCGTCACCGCGGACTTCCAGCAGGCGCTGGACGCGGACGGCCTGCTGGTGCCCGGCGTCGGCGCCTTCGAAGCCTGTATGACGGGCCTGCGCGGGGTGCGCGGCGACGTGCTGGTGGATCGCCGGCTGACTGGCGGGCGGCCCGTGCTCGGGATCTGCGTCGGTATGCAGATCCTGTTCGGCAAGGGCATCGAGCACGGCGTCGAGACCGAGGGCTGCGACCAGTGGCCCGGGGTGGTGGAGCGACTCCAGCCGAACGGTGACGAGCCGGTTCCGCACATGGGCTGGAACACGGTCGACGTGCCGTCCGGCAGCAAGCTGTTCGAGGGCGTCGACAAGGAGCGGTTCTACTTCGTCCACTCCTACGGCGTCCGCGAGTGGGAGCTGAAGGACACCCGAGCCTCGGTGGCCCCGGCGGTCACCTGGACGTCATACGGCGGCGACCGGTTCGTGGCGGCGGTGGAGAACGGACCGCTCAGCGCCACCCAGTTCCACCCCGAGAAGTCCGGCGACGCGGGCGCCGACCTGCTGGCCAACTGGGTCCGCTCGCTCTGACAACAGCGTGGGCGAGCGGCCTGCGGCTCATGCGGAGGGGGTGAGGACGGCTCCGGGCGCCCGGGTGTGGGATGGGTTGCGGCGGCAAGTCCTGTCGCCGCGATCGAGGGGTGATCGGCGATGGGCGGGATCAGCAGCACCAGAGCACGGGCGGCCAGCGACCGATGAGGTCCTGGGCAGACGGCTTCCGCGCCCGCCAGTTCGTCCGGCAGAGCCTGTGGGTGGTGCCGCTGATCGGTGGCGTTGTCGGTGCGGTGCTGGCCGACGTCGACCTGTGGCTCGAGGGCCGGATCACCTTGCCACCGGAGTGGTCGTACTCCGAGAACACTGCGAACGCTGTGTTGTCGGCCGCCGCGGCCGCGATGATCGGGCTGATCGGCTTCGTGGTCACGATCGGCGTGCTGGTCGTGCAGATGGCGACCGGCACGCTGTCGCCGCGCTTCATGCGGCTGTGGTACCGGGATCGGCTGCAGAAGCTCGTCCTCGCGGCGTTCACGGCCACGTTCACCTTCGCCTTCGCCCTGCTGCGCCATGTGGAGTCCGACTCCGTGCCCGATCTGGGCATCACCCTGGTCGGGCTGGCGGTCGCGGCCGACCTGATCCTCCTGCTGCTGTACTTCGACCGATTCGTGCACGCCCTTCGGCCGGTCGCCGTCGCGGCTGCGATGGCACAGGCCGGTCTGGCGATCGAAGCCGGGGAGGACCGCCTCACCACGGCCGCCGAGTCCGGCGATCAGGGGGCCGGGCGCGGTGCGCCGGACGCACGGGTGATGGCGCCCCGGTCAGGCGCCATCCAGGCCATCGACATCGCCGCCCTCGTCCGGTTCGCGGCGACCCGCGGCCAGGTCTGCGTCGTACCGCACACGATCGGTGACTTCGTCACCGTGGGGAGCGTGCTGATCGAGGTTCACGGACCGGCGAGCGAGACCGACCTGCGCCGGCTGGGTGGGATGGTCTCGCTGGGCCGCGAGCGCACGATCGACCAGGACCCGGCCTTCGCCCTGCGCATTCTGGTCGACATCGCCATCCGCGCGCTGTCCCCGGCGGTCAACGACCCGACCACGGCGACCCAGGTGCTCAACCACATCGACGCCCTCCTGCTCGGGATCGGGTCCTCCGACCGCGCCTTCCGGGGGACCGCCCTCGACGCCGACGGCCGGGTCCGCCTGGTCGTCCGGACCCGCGGCTGGGCGGAGTATCTCGACATCGGGGTGACCGAGATCCGCCAGTACGGCGCTCCCTCCCCACAGATCTGCCGGCGGTTGCGCGCCATGCTCGAGGATCTGCGGGCCGGCGTCCTGCCCGAACGCCGGGCGGCCGTGCAAACTCAGCTCGAGGCCCTGGACCGGGCAACCGACGCGGCGTTCGCCGACCCGTTCGAGCGGGCGCTGGCGAGGATGAGCGACCGGCAGGGCCTTGGCACCACCCGGCCCGGCGAGACCTCCGATGCCCGCCGTTGATCGGAGACTGATCGCGCGGACGTGGGCGGTCCGCGCGTTGTTGCTGCGGTCCGCCGCCCTCGGGGTCGCGACCGCGGCCCTGGTCGTGGCGCAAGCCTGGCTGCTTGCGGGGCTGCTCTCCGCGTCCTTCCAGGACGGCGCGGGCCTCGACGAGTTGCGCGGCCCGCTGCTGGTCCTGCTCGGCGTCGTCATCGCCCGTGCCGTGCTCGCCTGGCTGGCCGAGCTGATGGCGCACCGGGCCGGCACCCAGGCCAAGGCGGAGCTGCGGATGGCCCTGCTGCGGCACGTTGTCGCCCTGGGCCCGGCCTGGCTCGCCCGGCACCGCACCGCTGAGCTCGAGGCGCTGGGTACCCGCGGCCTCGATGCGCTCGACGGCTACTTCACCCGCTACCTGCCGCAACTGGTACTGGCGGTCGTCATCCCAACCGCAGTCATCACCGCGGCAGTGACGCAGGACATCGTGGCAGCGGCGATCATCGCCGTCACGGTTCCCCTGATCCCACTGCTGATGGCGGTCGTCGGTGCCGGTGCCAGGGCCCAGGCGGCCAAGCGTCTTGTCGCCCTGCAGCGGCTGGGCGGCCACTTTCTCGACAGCATCGCCGGACTGACGACGCTCAAGGTCTTCGGGCGGGCGCGCGCCCAGGCAGACCTGGTCCGTCGTACGACGGACGACTTCCGCGAGGAAACGATGGGCACACTGCGAGTGGCCTTCCTGTCCTCCCTCGTGTTGGAGTTGCTCGCGTCGTTGTCGGTGGCGGTGGTTGCGGTGGCTGTCGGAATCAGGCTCGTCAGCGGCGATCTCGACCTCTCGACCGGCTTGTTCGTGCTCATCCTCGCTCCTGAGGCCTACCTCCCGCTGCGCACCCTGGGCGCGAGCTTTCACGCCAGCGCGGATGGTGCCGCCTCGGCGGACCAAGTGTTCACGGTGCTGGACAGCCCGCTTCCGGCCGGCCGTACCGGCGCCGGTCTCCCGTACCACCCGGCCGTGGATCTGCGCGTGGACGAGGTGTGCGTGAGCTATCCGGACCGGGCCGAACCCGCGCTCGACCGGGTCAGCCTGTCGGTCCGGCCGGGTGAGGTGGTGGCCTTGACCGGTCCGAGCGGCTGTGGCAAGTCGACCCTGCTGGCCGTGCTGCTGGGCTTCGTCGGCGTCGACTCCGGACAGGTGACCGTCTGCGGGGTGGACCTCGCCGAGCTCGATCTCGACCTCTGGCGCCGGAATGTGGCCTGGGTCCCGCAGCGGCCTTACCTGCTGGCCGCGAGCCTGGCCGACAACGTCAGGCTCGGCAGGCCGGACGCTGCTGAGGAGGACGTACTGCGAGCGGTTCACGACGCCGGGCTGGCGCAGCTGACCGAGCGGCTGCCGCACGGGCTCGCGACGCCACTGGGCGAGCGCGGCGCCGGCCTGTCCGCGGGGGAGAGGCAGCGCCTCGCTCTGGCCCGGGCGTTCCTGCTGGATGCGCCGCTGCTCCTGCTGGACGAGCCGACGGCCAACCTGGACGGCGAGACCGAGGCATCGGTGCTCGCCGCGGTCGCCCGCCTGACCGTCGGACGTACCGCATTGATCGCCGCGCACCGACCGGGTCTGGTCACGTTGGCGGACAAGGAGATCCGGCTGGAACGCGCGACCTCGGTGGGCTACCGATGACTTCCAGACTCACGGCCCGGCTGGCTGCGGCCAGCCTGCTCGGGGCGGGTGGCGCCGCCGCCGGCCTCGGTCTCGCGGCGACCGCCGGCTGGCTGATCGCCCGCGCCTCCGAACACCCGAACATGGCGGCGCTCGGACTCGCTGTGGTCGGGGTGAGGTTCTTCGGGATCAGTCGCGGGCTGCTCCGGTACGCCGAGCGCCTGGTCGGCCATGATGCGGCGTTCCGCGTCCTGGCTGAGGTACGGATGAAGGTCTACGCCAGACTCGAGCGTCTCGCCCCGGCTGGCCTGCCGGCTTTCCGCAGCGGTGACCTGCTGGCCCGTTTCGTCGACGACGTGGATTCACTGCAGGATCTGCTGCTGCGCGTGGTCTCGCCGTACGTCGTCTTCGTCGCCTCCGCCGGGTTGACGATCGGCCTGGTCGGGACCTTGGTACCGACCGCCGGCGTAGTCGTCCTGGTCGCCGCGCTGCTCTGCGCGACCGCCGTTCCCGTCCTGGCCCGGCAGCTGGTGCGGCGGTCCGAAGCGCGCCAGGCCGAGACGCGAGGCGAGCTGTCGACCGCCGTGGTCGACCTGGTCCAGGGCGCGCCCGACCTGATCGCCTTCGGTGCCGCGAAGGCGCAGTTGCTACGGGCCGGTCGAGCCGATGCCGAGCTGGCCAGGGTGGCCCGGGCGGCCGCTCGCACCGCTGGAACCGGCTCGGGGCTCACCACACTGCTCGCCGGGCTGTGTGTCTGGGGTGTGCTCGCGGCCGGGATCGTTGCCGTCGACAACGGTCAGCTTCCCGGTGTCCTGCTCACGGTCGTCGTCCTGGTCTCCTTGGCGTCCTTCGAGCTGGTGACCGGCCTCCCGCAGGCCTTCGCGACGCTCGAGCGGGTGCGCCGTTGCCGGGAACGGGTCGATGCCCTCCTGGCTGTCGATGACCCGGTCCGCGAGCCCACGGATCCGGTGCCGCTGCCGGCCGCGCCATACTCGATCCGCCTACGCGGCGTGCGCGCCCGCTACCCGTCCGGACGGCTCGCGCTGGACGGGATCGACCTGGATCTGGCTCCCGGCGACAGCGTCGCGGTGGTCGGACCCAGCGGAGCGGGCAAGTCCACGCTGGCCGCCATCCTGATGCGGTTCCTCGAACTCGAGTCTGGTATGGCGTCGCTGAACGGGGTCTGTCTCGGCGACCTGGAATCCGACGCTCTTCGCCGGGTGGTCGGCCTGGCCGGGCAGGACGCACATGTCTTCGACCGCACGATCGGCGACAATCTCCGGCTGGGGCGGCCGGACGCGACCGAGGCCGAGACCCGGGCCGCGCTGGCGGAGGTCGGTCTGCTGGCCTGGGTCGACGGTCTACCGAACGGCCTGGCCACCGAAGTCGGCGAGCACGGCGCCCGGCTCTCCGGCGGCCAGCGGCAGCGGCTCGTCGTCGCTCGCGCCCTGCTGGGGGACTTTCCGGTGCTCATCCTCGACGAGCCGACCGAGCACCTCGACCCTGGGGCCGCCGGCGCGCTGACCGCGAATCTGCTGGCTGCGGCCTCCGGGCGCACCACATTGCTCATCACCCACCGGCTGAGTGGCCTGCAGACCGTCGACCGGATCCTGCTGCTGGAGGCCGGGCGGGTGGTGGAGTCGGGCACACACGCGGACCTGATCGCGGCCGGCGGGGCGTACTCCCGGATCTGGAACAGGGAGCAAGGGCACCTCATCCGTTCTGAATGATGCGCTGACCGCTGACCCGGGTCGAGGCTGCAAGAAACGACGAGCTCTTCCGACGAGGGGTGATCAGCCCGAGAAGAGGTCTGCGATGGACCCGACCGACCTGGCGCGTATCCAGTTCGCCACTACCAGCATTTACCACTTCGTCTTCGTGCCGGTGACGATCGGGCTGACGTTCCTGGTGGCCGTGCTGCACACCCAGTGGTACCGATCGGGCCAGGAGGACCACAAGCGGCTGACCCGGTTCTTCGGCCACCTGCTGCTGATCAACGTCGCCGTCGGGGTCGTCACCGGGCTGGTGCAGGAGTTCCAGTTCGGCACGAACTGGTCGGCGTACTCACGGTTCGTCGGCGACGTGTTCGGTGCGCCACTGGCGATGGAAGGGCTGGCGGCGTTCTTCCTGGAGTCGACGTTCCTGGGGTTGTGGGTCTTCGGCTGGAACGTGCTGCCACGGCGCGTCCACCTCGCCACGATCTGGCTGGTTGCCGTCGGGGCCGCGCTCTCGGCCGCGTTCATCATGGCGGCGAACTCGTGGATGCAGCACCCGGTGGGCTACACCACCGACGCCCAGACCGGCCGGCCACAGCTCAGCTCGATCGGGGACCTGTTCACCAACCCCGTGTTCGTCTGGGGCTATGTCCACGTGATCCTGGCCTCGCTACTGACCGGAGCCGTGCTGATGCTGGCAGTGTCCGCCTGGCAACTCAGGCGCAGCGAGCACGGTGAGCTCTTCCGCCGCTCGGCCAAACTCGCGATCGTCGTCCTGCTCCCGGTCTCGATCCTGGCGCTGGGAGTCGGCAGCCACCTCGGTGTGGTGGAGGCGGAGTACCAGCCGATGAAGATCTCGGCCGCCGAGGCACAGTGGGAGACCTGTCAGCCCTGCTCGTTCTCGCTGTTCCAGATCGGCGGCGGCAGGAACGACGAGACCCCGAACCAGGTGCTCGAAGTACCCCATCTGCTGTCCCTGCTCGCCACGGGCACGTGGAACGGCCAGGTGGAAGGGCTCAACGCGCTGCAGGCGGCCGACGTCCAGCAGTACGGCAACGGCAACTATGTGCCGAACGTGTTCGTCCAGTACTGGTCGATGCGGGTGATGGCCTACCTCGGCAGCCTGATGACGCTGATCGGCCTCTGGGGAGCCTGGCTGCTGTACCGCCGGAAGCTCACGGAGTCGCGAGTGTTCCTCGCGGTGGCGACCTGGGCGGTGGTGGCGCCGTTCCTGATGAACACGGCCGGCTGGATGCTGACGGAGAACGGGCGCCAGCCGTGGCTCGTCCAGGGACTGATGAAGACCGCGGACGGTGTGTCCACTTCGGTCAGCACGACCGAGCTCACGATCAGCATCGGGGTACTGGTCGCCGTCTACGTGCTGCTCGGGATCGTCTACCTGTTCCTGATGCTGCGCTACGCACGGCGCGGTCTCGAGCTCGAGCACGCCCCCGACGAGCCCACAGGTGATCGCCGGACGCCTGCGATCACCTACTAGCGAGCGACCCTGGAGGCGGCGATGGGACTACCCGAGCTGTGGTTCGTGATCATCGCGATCCTGTGGACCGGCTTCTTCGTCCTGGAGGGCTTCGACTTCGGCGTCGGAATGCTGCACCGGGTCCTCGGCCGGACCGACCGGGAGCGCCGGGTGGCGATCAATACGATCGGCCCGTTCTGGGACGGCAACGAGGTCTGGCTGGTCGTCGGCGGCGCGGCGATCTTCGCCGCGTTCCCCGACTGGTACGCCAGCTGGTTCTCGGCGAGCTACCTCGCGGTTCTGCTGCTGCTGGTGGCGCTGATCGCCCGCGGCGTGTCGTTCGAGTTCCGCGGCAAGGTCGACAGGCCCGGTTGGCGCCGGCTGTGGAGCGGCACGCTGACGATCGGCAGCCTGCTGGCACCGCTCGTTCTCGGGATCGCGCTGGGTGACCTGGTCGCAGGCCTTCCGCTCGACGCCGACGGCGAGTTCACGGGCACGTTCTGGGATCTCTTCACGCCGTTCGGCCTCTGGACCGGAGTGACGCTCGTGGTGCTCTGTCTCATGAACGGGACGACGTTCCTCGGTATCAGGACCACTGGTGAGCTGCGAGAGCGAGCGCGCGGTGCCGCTCGCTGGTTCGGCTGGCTGGGCTTCGTGGTCGCCACGGTCTACGCGGTCTGGATTCTGGTCATCGCGGATCACGGCTGGGCGCCGATCCTGCCGCTGGTCGTCGCCCCCGCGGCGCTGCCCGTCTCCGTCTGGGCGGTGCACCAGGCCCGCGACGGCGCCGCGTTCATCCTGTCGGCGACCGCGACGGCCTGTGCTGTGGCGGGACTGTTCGCCGCCCTCTACCCCCAGGTCATGGTGTCCAGCACGGACTCCGCGAACAGCCTCACCGTCGCCAACGCGGCGTCGGCCGACTACGCGCTCACGGTGATGAGCGTCGTCGCGTTGATCTTCTTTCCCTTGGTGCTGCTCTACCAGGCGTGGTCGTACGTCGTCTTCCGTCACCGCCTGAGTACGTAGGCCACGTCATCCAGCGCGGATGAGGCATCCGGCGCGGATTCGACGAAGGGTGGAGAGATGGCTGGCGATCAGCACTACGACGTGATCATCATCGGCACCGGCGCAGGGGGCGGCACACTGGCCCATCGGCTGGCGCCGTCCGGTAAGCGGGTCCTCCTGCTCGAACGCGGCGACTATCTGCCGCGAGAACGCGAGAACTGGGACTCCACGGCGGTGTTCGTGCAGGGCCGGTACCGCGCGCCGGAGTTCTGGTACGACGAGCACGGCCACGAGTTCCCGCCGGAGACCAACTACTACGTCGGGGGCAACACCAAGTTCTACGGCGCGGCCCTGTTCCGGTTGCGGCCGCAGGACTTCGGCGAGCTGCGGCACCACGGCGGCGTCTCGCCCGCCTGGCCGCTGCGGTACGACGACTTCGAGCCGTACTACACCGAGGCCGAGCACCTCTACCGGGTCCACGGCCGTCACGGCGAGGACCCCACCGAGGGTCCGGCCAGTGCGCCGTACCGCTTCGTGCCGGTCGAGCACGAGCCCCGGATCCAGCAGTTGAGCGACGACCTGGACAAGCAGGGGCTGCATCCGTTCCATCTGCCGATCGGCGTCGATCTCATCCAGGACGAGCAGGGCCGGGCGACCCGGGACAGCGTCTGCATCCGGTGCGACAAGGTGGACGGGTTCCCCTGCCTGGTCCAGGCGAAGTCGGACGCGCAGGTGATCTGCGTGGACCCGGCGCTGAAGCACGAGAACGTCTCGATGCTGACGAACGCGCACGTGCAGCGGCTCGAGACCGACCCGACGGGGCGAACGGTCTCGCAGGTCGTGACCGAGATCGACGGGTCGACCGTCCAGTTCAGCGCGGACCTCGTGGTCGTCGCCTGCGGCGCGGTCAACTCCGCCGTACTGCTACTGAAGTCGGCGAACGACCGCCATCCGCAGGGTCTCGCGAACAGCTCGGACGTCGTCGGCCGGCACTACCTGCGGCACAACAACCTCGCGCTGATGGCGGTGTCGAAGGAGCCGAACCCGACCCGGTTCCAGAAGACCCTGGCGATGAACGACTGGTACCTCGGGGCCGACGACTGGGACTACCCGCTCGGCGGGATCCAGATGCTGGGCAAGTCCGACGCCGAGCAGGTCCGCAGCGGCGCGCCGCGCTGGGCCGGCAAGGTCTCACCGAACATGCCGTTTGAGACGATCGCCCACCATGCCGTCGACTTCTGGCTGTGCGGCGAGGACCTTCCGCTGCCGGACAACCGGGTCACCGTGCGCAAGGACGGCTCGATCCAGCTGGCCCTCGACGAGAAGAACAACGTCGAGGGGGTCAACCGGCTCAGGCACAAGTTGCAGAACATGCTCGGCGACCTCGGGATGCACGAGCACAAGTTGCTCGACAACAGCATCTACCTGCACAAGGGGATGCCCATCGGCGCCACCGCGCACCAGGCCGGCACCGTGCGGTTCGGCGACGACCCGGCGAGCTCGGCGCTAGACGTGAACTGCAAGGCCCACGACCTCGACAACCTCTACGTCGTCGACACCAGCTTCTTCCCGAGCATCGGCGCCGTGAACCCTTCGCTGACCGCGATCGCGAACGCGCTCCGGGTAGGCGACCACATCCTCGACCGGCTCCGCTGAGCCCAGCCGACCCGGACTGATTAGGAGAACCGCTATGCCAACCGCCGACATGGACGCGCTGGTCATCTTCGGTGCGACCGGTGATCTCGCGAAGCTGGAGACTTTCCCTGCCCTGGTCGGGCTGGTCGACCGGGGCGTGCTCGACGTACCGATCGTCGGGGTGGCCAAGAGCGGTTGGGGGCTCGACCAGTTCCGCGCGTACGCGACAGCGTCGTTGCGGGCCAACGGGATCGACCCGGACAGCGCCGCGGCGGCCGGCATGCTGGGCCTCCTGCGCTACGTCGACGGCGACCTCGACGACGACGCGACGTACGCCGCGATGGCCGACGAGGTCGGCACCGGCGGACGGGCTCTGTTCTACCTCGAGGTGCCGCCGCCGCTGTTCGGCCGGATCGCCGAGGGCATCGCGACCGCGGGCAAGGCCGACGGGGCCCGGGTGATGGTCGAGAAGCCGTTCGGCACCGACCTGGCCAGCGCCCAGAAGCTCAACGCGACCATGAACAAGGTCTTCCCCGAGGAGGCGATCTACCGGGTCGACCACTGGCTCGGCCTGGACCCGCTGGAGAACGTGCTCTTCGCCCGCTTCGCCAACTCGGTGGTCGAACCGCTGCTCAACCGCGATCACGTGGAGAGCATCCAGATCACCATGGCGGAGAGTTTCGACGTGTCCGACCGGGGCAGCTTCTACGACCGCACCGGGGCGATCCGCGACGTCCTCCAGAACCACATGCTGCAGGTGCTCGCGTGTGTGGTGGCCGATCCGCCGGGCCATCTCGACGATGCCGCCTGGCGGTCTCAGAAGACCGCGGTGATCAAGTCACTGCGCCCTCTCACCGCCGAAGACACGGTGCTCGGGCAGTACGACGGCTATCTGGACGTCGCCGGCGTCGATCCTCAGTCGCGGACCGAGAGCTACGTCGCGGTCCGGCTCGCCCTCGACACCTGGCGCTGGGCCGGCGTACCGATCGCGATCCGGGCCGGGAAGTGCATGCCGGTCACCGCGACCGAGGTGGCGGTCCGGTTCCGCCGCCCACCGCAGGACATCTTCGAGCTCGGGAGTTCCGCCGGCGCGAACCAGCTGCGGTTCCGGATCTGGCCGGAGAGCCAGGTCGGGCTCACCCTGACCGGCAAGAAGCCCGGCGCCGGCTGGACCGCGCAGGCCGAAAACCTCGCCTTCGCCGAGGCGCCGGGATCCGACCAGCGACCGTACGACCGGCTGATCGGGGCGGCGCTCCAGGGCCGGCAGGCGCTCTTCGCCGCGCAGGACACGGTCGAGGCCGCCTGGCGAGTGGTCGAGCCGGTGCTCGGCGACGCCGTCCCCGTCGTCCCGTACGCCAAGGGCAGTTGGGGGCCGAAGGAGGCCGACGCCCTGCTGCCGCACGGCGCGATCTGGCACGACCCGGCCGGATGATCCAGGGGGCCAGTGATGAGACAGCGGACCAGGAGCGGCGCGGAGGATCGATCGGAGCCTCGCCGGGTGGTGATCGTGGGCGGGGGCTTCGCCGGTCTGTTCGCGGCACGCGCGTTCCGGCGCCGACGGGTGCAGGTCACCCTCGTGGACCGCGCCACCCATCACCTGTTCCAGCCCCTGCTGTACCAGTGCGCCACCGGGGTGCTGTCCGAGGGCCAGGTCGCGATGCCGCTGCGGGCGATCCTGCGCAAGCACGCCAACGTCGACTGCGTGCTCGCCGAGGTGACCGGTTTCGACGTCCAGGCCCGCATCGTCCACGCGCTGCGGCCGACCGGCGGCGAGCTCGAGTTCCCGTACGACGACCTGATCCTGGCCGCCGGCGTGCGGCAGTCGTACTTCGGGCATGACGAGTTCGCCGCGTTCGCACCCGGGATGAAGACCCTGGCCGATGCGCTGCTGATCCGGCGCCGGGTCTTCGGTGCGTTCGAGATGGCCCAGTCGGCCACCGATCCCGAGGAGCGCCGGCGGTGGCTCTCGTTCGCTCTGGTGGGCGCCGGTCCGACGGGGGTCGAGCTGGCCGGGCAGATCCGTGAGCTGGCCACGTCGACGCTGAGCAAGCAGTTCCACGACATCGATCCCACCGAGGCCAAGGTGATGCTCTTCGACGGCGGCGACGCGCCGCTCGCGCCGTTCGGCCCGGAGCTGTCCGCCAAGGCCGCCGCCGCGCTGACCGACCTCGGCGTCGAGCTCCACCTCGGGTCGATCGTCACCAACGTGGACCAGAACGGGTTGGTGGTCCGGGGACCCGACGGCGCGAGTACGCCGTACGAGGTGGGAACCGTGCTGTGGGCCGCCGGGGTGGCGGCGCAGCCAGTGGCCGACCAGCTCGCGAAGGCCGCGGGCGCGGAGCAGGACAGGGCCGGGCGGATCAAGGTCCAGCCTGACCTCACCCTGCCCGGCCACCCGGAGATCTCGGTGGTCGGTGACGTGATGAGCCTCGACGACCTTCCGGGTGTCGGCGAGGTGGCGATGCAGACCGGGTACTACGCGGCGAAGCGGATCAGGGACGAGGTGGACGGGAGGACCGATCCGCCGAAGCCCTTCCGGTACCGCGATCTGGGCTCCGCGGCCTACATCGCGCGCGGTCAGGCGGTCGTATCGGTCGGCCGGGTGCACCTGAGCGGCCGGATCGGCTGGCTGGCCTGGCTCGGCATCCACCTCGCCTTCCTGACCGGTTACCGCAACCGGTTCGGGGCCGTGCTCAGCTGGGCGATCGCCTTCAGCCGGGAGACCCGGCGCGAACGAGCCTTCACGATGCAGCAGGTCGCACCAGGTGGCGCCGACCTCTATCGCAACCGAAGAGGAGAAGACCCATCATGAGCGACTACCCACCCATCGCCGACCACGGGTTGATCGGCGACCTGCAGACCGCCGCGCTGGTGACCACGGACGGATCCATCGACTGGTTCTGCTGTCCACGGTTCGACTCGCCGAGCGTCTTCGCCGCGCTGCTCGACCAGGAGCGCGGCGGCTACTTCCGGATCCGGGCGACCGGCACCGGCGTCACGAGCCGGCAGCTGTACTTCCCGGACACCGCGATCCTGATCACCCGGTTCATGACCGAGGACGGCGTCGGCGAGGTCGTCGACTTCATGCCGCCGGCCGGCAAGCAGCCCACCGCGAACCACCGGATCCTGCGGATGATGCGGTGCGTGCGGGGGCAGATCAGCTTCGAGGTGGACATCGCGCCCCGGTTCGACTACGGCCGCAAGGAGCACGAGACGCAGCTGGTCGAGCAAGGGGCGGTCTTCGTGACCGAGGACCTGAGCCTGACACTGCACGCGGTCCGTGAGCCGGGTGACGAGCGGCTGGCGCAGGTGCGGGTGGACGGCGGCGACATCCACATCGACTACGCGATGACAACCGGGGACGTCCGGGGGCTGGTACTGGAGTCGGCGGCCGAGGGTCCACCGCGAGAGATCAGGGTCGCGGAGTTCACGGCGATGTTCGAGGATGCCACGACCTTCTGGCGTGAGTGGCTGTCCAAGTCGACGTACACCGGCCGGTGGCGGGAGATGCTGCAGCGCTCGGCGATCACACTGAAACTGATGACGTACGCGCCGACCGGCGCGCTGGTGGCCGCACCCACCGCCGGGTTGCCCGAACAGGTCGGCGGCGAGCGCAACTGGGACTACCGCTACACCTGGGTGCGGGACGCCTCGTTCTCCGTGTACGCACTGCTGGGCATGGGCTTCACCGAGGAGGCGGCCGAGTTCTGCGCGTGGTTGCGGGATCGCGTCCAGGAGAAGACCACGGGGAAAGGCGGTCCACTCAACATCATGTACCGCGTGGACGGTTCGTCCGACCTGGTCGAGGAATCGCTGGAGCATCTCGAGGGCTACCGAGGTTCCCGGCCGGTGCGGATCGGCAACGGCGCCTCGGACCAGCGGCAGATGGACATCTTCGGCGAGGCGCTGGACAGCATCTACTTCGCGGACCAGCACGGTATCGAGCTCGGCCACAACGGCTGGATCGCGCTGCGTGGCATCGTCGACTGGCTGACCGACCACTGGGACCTGCCCGGTGAGGGGATCTGGGAGACGCGCGGTGGGCAGAAGGACTTCACCTACGGACGGGTGATGAGCTGGGTCGCCTTCGACCGGGCGATCCGGATGGCCTCGGAGCATGGCCGGCCGGGGGCGGTGGACCGCTGGACCAACAGCCGGGACACCATCTACAACCAGGTGATGCAACGCGGCTGGAACGAGAAGGTCGGAGCCTTCGTGCAGCACTACGACGACACCGTCCTCGACTCGTCGATGTTGCGGATGGCAACGGTCGGTATGATCACCCCCGACGACCCGATGTGGCTGTCCACGCTGGACGCGATGGAAACCGAACTCGTGGTCGACAGTCTGGTCTACCGCTACAACCCGGCCGCTTCGCCGGACGGGCTGGCCGGCGACGAGGGCACGTTCTCGCTCTGCACCTTCAACTACGTCGACGCGCTGGCCCGGGCCGGCCGCCTCGAGGAGGCCCGGCTCATCTTCGAGAAGATGCTCACCTACGCCAACCACGTGGGCCTGTACTCCGAGGAGATCGGCTCGACCGGCGAGCAGCTCGGCAACTTCCCGCAGGCGTTCACGCATCTGGCCCTGATCGACGCGGCCATCACCCTGAACGCCGCGCTGGATCAGGCGAAGGCCGGCGGGCGGCACACCGCGCCAGACGTCGCGGCCGCGCGTCGCCAGGCGGATGCGGCGGCAACCTGACCGGCGATCCGGTCGGCGTCCTGACCCGGCGTCCTGACCTCGCGTGCTGACTGGCGCGCGGGGCTAGGGCCCGGTCTCGTCGAGTGTGTCGGGGGTGCGGGCGATTCTGCGGTCGATGGCGACCGCGATCGCCGGGTACACCAGCACGGACAGGACGCCCGCGCCCACCAGCGCGGCGGCGTTCTCCGGGAGCATGTGGCCGGTCTCGAGTCCGATCTCGCTGAGAGCGACGAGCAGCGGCAACGCCGTCGACACGATGAAGACGAGTTCGAACCGTCTCGCCCGGGGGAGTGCGGTGCGGTACACAGCAGCGTCGGGAGGCCGCGGACGACCAGCAGCAGCAGGAAGAACAGCAACAGCCGCGCGGGGGCTTCGACGATGGACCGCACGTCGAGCCCCATCCCCGACGAGACGAAGAAGATGGGGATGAAGAAGCCGTAGCCGACGGCATCGAGCTTGTGGTCCAGCGCCTCGACGTTCCCGGGCGCCCACCGATGCAGGACGACGCCCGCCACGAAGGCGCCCAGGACCACGTCGAGCCCGAAGTCGTTGGCGACGACGAGCAGGAGCAGCAGCAATGCGACCGTCCACCGCAGCGTGGTCTGCGAGGTCGCGTGCTGTCCCTCCGACAGGATCCGGGCGATCCGGCCACCGCGACCCAGCCTGGGCACCAGACTCAGCAGCAGTGCGAGGACGCCCATCGTGAGCAGGGAGATCAGCCCGATGAACCGGCCGTTCGACCCGAGGAAGATCGCGATCGCCACGACGGGCAGGAACTCCCCGACCGCCCCCGCGGCGAGGACGAAGGGGCCGAACGCCCCGCGCAGCATGTTGTTGTCCCGCAGGATCGGCAGCAGAGTTCCGAGCGCTGTCGTGGTCAGACCGAGCGCGACCGGCACGAACGCCTTCACCAGGCCCAGCGCCGCGAGCCCTCCGACGACCGCACCGGCCAGCGCCACCGTGACCACCCAGCCGACGATGGCGAGCTTGCCGGCCCGCTGCCGGAAGACCGCCAACTCCAGCTCGTAGCCCGCCAGCAGGAACAAGAACCCCAGACCGACGTTCGCGAGCAGCTCGATGCTGTCCGGGTCGGCCAGATCGAGCACCTGCGGCCCGACGACCACACCGCCGAGAATGAGCACCACGACCTGAGGAACCCGGAACCGGCTCAGCAACCCGACCAGCACCGGCGTCACGGCCGCCACCAGCACGACCACGAAAAGGCTGGTCAGTCCCAGACCGAGTTCAGCACCCATTCCGCCAGCCTGACTGATCGTCCGTGCCGGAACCTCCCCCCGCCCGGACGATCGGCGCCGCAGCGGGACCTGGGTCCGCTCACTCTGACCTCCTGTACCACGGCGTTGCCGCAGTTTGCTCCTGACTGAGCGGAATGCGTTGTCAGGCAGCGTTTCCGGGCACGGTCACGTTTTGGCGACCGGCGTCCGATTTCCGGGCCGGAGGTCTTCCGCAGATGACATCAGTACTGTCACACTCACTCGCCAGGACGGTTGGAACCTTCGGGGATCCAGGAGGCCGGACGTGCTGGCAGCGACGAATCTCGAGGTCGTCTACGACGATGTGATGCTGGTGCTGCGCGGAGTCAGCCTCGAGGTCCCGCAGGGGCGGATCGTCGCCCTGCTGGGGGCCAACGGGGCAGGCAAGTCCACGCTGCTGCGCGCCATCTCGGGGCTGCTCGACATGCACGGCGGCGAGGTGAGCCGCGGCGCGATCACGCTCGACGGCGAACCGATCCATCACCTGGACCCCAGCCGGATCGCTGCCCTGGGCATCAAACAGGTGATGGAAGGGCGGCGGATCTTCACCGAGCTCACGGTCGAGGAGAACCTGCGGGTCGGCGGGCACGTCAAGCCGCGCTCGCTGAAGGTCAACCTGGACCGGACCTACCAGTTGTTCCCGGTGCTGGCCGACCGGCGGCGCAAGATCGCCGGCTACCTGTCCGGTGGTGAGCAGCAGATGCTGGCGATCGGGCGCGCGCTGATGTCCGACCCGCGGTACCTGCTGATGGACGAGCCGAGTCTCGGGCTGGCGCCGATGGTGGTCCAGCAGATCCGGGACGTGATCGTCGACATCAACGCGGCCGGCACGACTGTGCTGCTGGTCGAGCAGAACGCCGCGATGGCGCTGGCGATCGCCGAACACGGTTACGTGCTGGAGAACGGCGCGATGGTGATGGACAAGCCGGCCGCCGACCTGCTCGCCGACGGAGACGTCCGGGAGTTCTATCTCGGGCTCGGAGCCGAGGGCGCCTCCAGGTCGTTCCGCGACGTGAAGCACTACCGGCGCCGGAAGCGGTGGTTGTCATGACCGCGACCGAGACCCGGCCGGAGTCCACCCGCCCGGCGGCGCAACCGGTGCTCACCTTCGACGACGTGCTGCTGGAGTTCTCCGGCGTGACCGCGCTCAACGGCGTGAGCTTCACCGTCGACCCCGGCGAACTGTTCGCGGTGATCGGCCCGAACGGCGCGGGCAAGACCTCGATCTTCAACGTGCTGTCCGGGGTGTACCGGCCGCAGCGTGGCTCCGTGCGCTTCGGCGACGAGGAGCTGATCGGCCGCAAGCCGCACGCGATCGCGCGGCTCGGCATCGCCCGGACCTTCCAGAACATCGAGCTGTTCTCCAACCTGACCGTGCTCGACAACCTGATGCTCGGCCGCCATCACCACCACCCGTACGGCGTGCTGGCCGCGTTCGCCTGGCTCGGCAAGGCCCGCCGCAACGAACTCGCGAACCGGGTGGCGGTCGAGGAGATCGTCGACTTCCTCGAGCTAGCCCAGTGGCGGCGGATGCCGGTCGGCCTGCTCCCGTACGGCGTCCAGAAGCGGGTGGAACTGGGCCGGGCGCTCGCCTCGGAGCCCAAGTTGCTGCTGCTGGACGAGCCGGTCGCCGGGATGAACCTGGAGGAGACCGAGGACATGGCGCGGTTCATCCTCGACATCCGCGACGAGCTCGGCCTGCCGATGGTGATGGTGGAGCACGACATGGGTCTGGTGATGGACCTGGCCGACCGGATCATGGTGGTCGACTTCGGCCGGCCGATCCGGACCGGCCGGCCCCGGGAGGTGGCGACCGATCCCGACGTGGTGCGTGCCTACCTGGGCGAGGAGCACAAGATCGTGGACCACGCCGGCGTGCAGCAGGCGGGTGGCGAGCGGGCATGAGCACGGTCACCGCGGGAGTCCGGTTGTCGACGATCGCCGCCCGGGTGCGAGACCGCGCCACCGCGACCCCGGACGTGATCGCCCTGCGGGAGAAGGACCTCGGCCTGTGGCAGCAGGTCAGCTGGTCGCAGTACTGGCAGACCGCTGAGCTGGTCGGGCACGCGTTGCTTGCCCTGGGCATGGAAGCGGGCGACCGGGTGGCGATCCACTCGGAGAACCGCCGGGAGTGGCTCTACACCGACGTCGGAGCGGTCGCGGTCCGGGCCGTCACGGTCGGTCTCTACCCGACGAATCCGGTCGCGGAGGTCGCCTACCTGCTGCGTCACTCGGGGACCCGGGTGCTGATCGCCGAGGACCAGGAGCAGGTGGACAAGGCGCTGGCGGTCGCCGACGAACTGCCGGACCTGGAACACATCGTCTACCTGGAGCCACGCGGGATCCGGCACCGGTACGACGACCCGCGGCTGCTGGCCTGGCGCGATTTCCTTGCCCTCGGCAAAGAGCACCGCGAGGTGCACCCGGATGCGGTGGACGAGCGGATGCGCCAGGTCCGCCCGGACGACGTCGCGACGCTGGTCTACACCTCGGGGACCACCGGCCCGCCGAAAGGCGTGATGCTCACCGTCGCCAATGTGGACTTCGCCATTCAGGAACTGGTCGAACGCGGCGGGTTCACCGCGCCGCCGCCGTCGTCCAAGGACAGCGTGCTGTCCTACCTGCCGTTGTGCCACGTCGCCGAGCGGGTCTTCAGTTGCTGGTTCGGCGCGGGTGCGGGCGTCTGCGTGCACTTCGCCGAGTCGATCGAGACCGTCGCTCCCAACCTGCACGAGGTGCAGCCGACGATCCTCTTCGGCGTGCCGAGGATCTGGGAGAAGATCGCGGCCGGCGTCCAGATCCGGATCGCCTCGGCCGGCCCGCTGAAACGCCGCGTCGGCGGCTACTGGCTGCGCCGCGCCGACTGGATCGGCGACACCCTCGCCGCCAACGGCGGCCGGCACACCGCTTCCTCCCGGCTGGTCCACGCGATCGGGTACGTCGTCTGCTACCGCGCGCTGCTCGACCGGATCGGCCTGCGCAAGGTCCGGTACGCCGCGTCCGGGGCCGCGCCGATCGCGCCCGAGGTGCTGCGGTTCTTCATGGGGCTGGGGCTGCCGATGCACGAGGTGTACGGGATGACCGAGAACACCGCGGTGGCGACGGCGAACCGCCCGGGCCGGGTGAAGGTCGGCACCGTCGGCGAACGGCACGAGGGGGTGGAACTGCGGATCGACGAGACCACCGGCGAGATCCTGACCCGGCACCCGGGCACCTTCGCGGGGTACTGGCAGGACCCGGAGGCGACCGAGCGGATGATCGACCCGGACGGCTGGTTGCACACCGGCGACGTGGGGGAGTGGGTCGACGGCACCCATCTGCGGATCACCGACCGGATGAAGGACCTGATCATCACCGCGGGCGGCAAGAACATCGCCCCGTCGGAGATCGAGAACGCGTTGAAGGCCTCGCCGTACGTCAAGGAGGCGGTGGTGATCGGCGACCGGCGCAAGTACCTGAGTGCGCTGATCGGGATCGAGCCGGACACCGTCGGCCACTGGGCGCAACTGCACCGGCTGCCGTACTCGACGTACGGGGATCTGTCCTCGAAGGCGGAGGTGGTCGCGCTCGTGCAGGGGGTGGTCGACGAGGTCAACGAGCGGTTCGCGACGGTCGAGCAGGTGAAGACGTTCCGGCTGCTGCCGAAGCTGCTGGAGCACGAGGACGGTGAGCTGACCGCGACCCAGAAGGTGAAGCGCAGCGCCGTCACGAACGCGTTCGCCGACCTCGTCGAGTCGATGTACCGCGGAGGTGTGCGGTGAACGAGTTCGTCGCCACGGTGGTCCGCGGTCTCGGTAACGGCTCGATCTACGCCCTGCTCGCGTTGGGTTTCGTGATCATCTACAAGTCCATGCGGGTGATCAGCTTCGCCCAGCCGGCCTTCATGATGACCGGCGGCGTGCTCGTCAGCTACCTGGTGCTCGAGATGAACTTCTTCTTGGCCGTCGTGGTAGCGCTGCTGCTCACCGCGCTGCTCGGCGCGGGGGTCGAACGGGTCGCGTTGCGGCCGATGATCGGCAAGCCGGTGTTCGTGATCGCGATCATCACGCTCGGCGTCGACATCGTGATCCGCACGGTGGTGAACTCCTTCATCGGCCTGGACATCCGGCAGATGGGCGACCCCTGGGGCCTGAAGCAGGTGAAGGTGCTCGGAGTGAACGTTGACCAACGGCACCTCGCCACTCTGGTCACCACGCTGGTGGTGGTCGCCGCGCTGTTCGCCTTCTACCGCTGGTCCCGCACCGGACTCGCGATGCGGGCGGCGTCGTCCGACCAGGAGGTGGCGCAGGCCCAGGGCGTGTCCGTCGGCCGGGTGTTCTCGCTGTCGTGGGCGCTCGCGGCGATGCTCGCCGGACTGGCCGGGGTGTTCCTGTCGACCGGCATCGGGCTGGAGCAGAACCTGTGGCTGACCGCGCTCAAGGCGTTGCCGGTGATCATCCTGGGCGGCCTGGACTCGCTCGGCGGGGCGGTGATCGCCGGACTCGCGATCGGCGTGGTCGAGGCGCTGGTCGGCAGCTACGGCGGCAACCTCAGCCCGGTCTTCGGCGGCGACTTCTTCCTGGTCGTGCCGTACCTGCTGATGCTGCTCGTCCTGCTGCTCAGACCGTACGGCCTCTTCGGCACCCGGGAGGTGGAGCGGATATGAGCAGCACCCGGTTCGGCAGACCCCAGCTCTACCTGTCGTACGGGCAGGACGTGGCGTTGCTGAACACCCCCGCGAAGCGCTGGTGGACCCTCGTCCTGGCGCTGGTCGCAGTACTGCTGCCGTTCACGCTCCAGGACGACCTGCTCGCCGTCCTGGCCACCGCGTTCGTCGCCGGGATCGGCGCCATCGGCCTCAACCTCGTCACCGGGTACGCCGGCCAGGTGTCCCTGGGGCACGCGTTCTTCCTCGGGCTCGGGGCCTACACGGCGGCGACGTTGTCGGGTGATCCGGACAGCACCCGGCTGATCGGGTTCGGGATCACCTCGTTCCCGATCTGGTTGCTCGCGTCCGGCCTGGTCGCGGGACTCGCCGGACTGATCGTCGCGCCGCTGGCGGCTCGGCTGCGCGGGTTGTACCTGGCCGTCGTGACGCTCGGGCTCGTCTTCATCGGCGAGCACCTGTTCAAGCACTGGAGCGATCTCACCGGGGGAGTGGGAGTCGGCCGGCCGGCCGCGATACCGGAGTTGTTCGGGATCCAGTTCGCGGTCGACGGCGAGTTCTTCACGAAGTCGCAGAAGCTGTACCTGCTGATGTTCGCGCTGCTGGTGATCTTCGGGGTGCTGGCCCGGAACCTGGTCCGGTCGCGGATCGGCCGGGCGCTGGCCGCGGTACGGGACCGCGATCTGGCCGCCGAGGTGATCGGCGTCGACGTGACGCGGTACAAGATGATCGCCTTCGCGGTGTCGTCGTTCTACGCCGGCGTCGCGGGGGCGTTGTTGTACGTGATGATCGGCTTCGTCGAGCCGGGGTCGTTCAACCTGGCGCTGTCGGTGCAGTACATCGCGATGATCCTGGTCGGCGGCGTCGCCACCATCTCGGGATCGGTGCTGGGCGCGTTGTTCATCACGCTGTTGCCGCGGGTCACCCGCGAGCTGCCGGCCGTGCTGCCGTTCATCAGCAGCAGTTCGACGTCCGGGGGCATCACGGTCTTCCAGGTCGAGACGATCCTCTACGGCCTGTTGATCATCGGCTTCCTGATCTTCGAACCGCGAGGGCTGTTCGGGATCTGGATCCGCATCCGTACCTACTGGAAGTCGTGGCCGTTCTCGCACTGACCCCTGGGGTCCGTCGGGGAGAAGCCTGAGGAGGAAGAGCGATGAGCAGAAGTCGCAGGACGGTCGCGGTGGGCCTGGTGGCCGCCGTACTGGCCGTCGCCGGGTGCCGGAACGACGCGCCCGAGACACAGCAGGGCAGCGAGGGCGTCAAGTTCGACGTCGGCGTCACCGCGGACCCCTGTCCGAGCGCGGTCGACCAGGCGAAGGGCTGTATCTACCTCGGCGTCATCTCGGACCTGACCGAGGGCCCGTTCAAGGCGCTGGGGGTGCCGGTCACGGAAGGCCAGAAGGCGTTCTGGAAGCGGGTCAACACGGCCGGCGGCATCGGTGGGTACGAGGTCGACATCACGAAGTACACCAAGGACAACAAGTACAACCCGCAGATCCACAACGAGGTGTACTCCGAGATCAAGCCGAACGTGCTCGGCCTCGCGCAGACCCTCGGCTCGCCACCCACCGCGGCGATCCTGGCGGACCTGAAGGCGAGCAACGTGATCGCCGTACCGGCCTCGTGGACGTCGGCCTGGGCGTTCGAGGACGTGATCCTCGAGTCGGGCACCAACTACTGCTTCGAGTCGATGAACTCGGTCGACTACGGCGCGGAGACGCTGAAGGCGAAGACCGTCGCGGCGGTGCACTTCCCGGGCGACTACGGCGACGACGCGGCCGCCGGTACGAAGATCGCGGCCGAGGCCAACGGGATGACGTTCACCGACATCCCGACCGCGCCGGGGCAGGAGAACCAGGGCGCGGCGATCACCAAACTGGTGGCGGCCAAGCCGGACCTGGTCATCCTCACCACCGGTCCGACCGAGGCGGCGACCATCGTCGGCGGCGCGGCCCAGGCGGGGTACAAGGGCAAGTTCATCGGCACCAGCCCGACCTGGAACCCGGCTCTGCTGAAGAGCCCGGCCGGGCCCGCGCTGACGGCGCTCTACCTGCAGTCGGCACCCTGGGGTCCGTACGGGACGGACACCCCGGGCCACAAGGCGTTGCGCGAGACGCTGGGGGAGGCCGCGTTCAAGGCCGCGCCGAGTGACGGGTACACGGCCGGCTGGGTCTGGTCGTACCCGATGAAGGCCGCGCTGGAGAAGGCGGTCGAGAGCAAGGACCTGACCCGGGCCGGGCTGCTGGCCGCGGTGAAGTCCTTGACCACGGTCGACTACGAGGGCATGCTGCCCGCCGACGCCGGCAAGTACGGCGGAGAACCGAACGACCGGGTCTTCCGGCAGAGCCTGATCTCCAAGGTGGATGCTCCGTCGCCGACCGGAGTGGCGGTCGAGAAGGACTTCTTCACCGGCAAGACAGCGGAGAAGTACGAGTTCAGCAAGCCCTGCTACCAGTAGGTAGCGCCGTTCGTGTCGCGCGTGGACCAGGTGGTCTGCGCGCGACACGTCGCGTGCGGGCTGCGCGACGGTCCAGGATCCGGGTGCGGCGCGACGCGCGGTTCACCTTGTCGTTGACGGCTGTTCACCATACGTTCACAGGGGTCGACAGTTTCTTCCCGCCCAAGGAGGCCCCCTCGTGTCCGTGGAACCGCAGTCGAATCCCCTGTCCCGGCGGCAGTTCGTCGCCCGTGCGGCCGCGGCGGGTGTTGCCGTCAGCGTGGCAGGCTCGGTCGAGGCGCTGTACACCGCCCAACCGGCGCTCGGCACCTCGGGCCCGAAGATCGGGTACGGCCCGCTGATCGAGGACCCGAGAGGCATGCTCGACCTGCCACGCGGGTTCAAGTACAACGTGCTGTCCCGTGAGGGCACGGTCCGGCCGGACGGGTTGCAGACGCCCAGCCGGTTCGACGGGATGGGCACCTTCCCGGACAGCCACGGCGGCAACCGGCTCGTCCGGAACCACGAGTGCAGCCCGACCGCGACGATCAAGGTGGTCGCCCCGCCGGAACGCACATACGACCCGGCCGGCGCCGGTGGTACCAGCACTCTGGTGGTCGACAAGCACAACCACCCGACCAGCGAGCACGTCAGCCTCGGCGGCTCCGCGATCAACTGCTCGGGCGGCATCACCCCGTGGCGCACGTGGCTGACCTGCGAGGAGACCGAGCTCAAGGCCGGGCAGAGCGGCTACACCAAGGACCACGGCTTCATCTTCGAGGTCGACCCCTACGACGACCGCCGCAACAACAACCCCTTCCCGTTGAAGGAGATGGGGCGGTTCCAGCACGAGGCGGTCGCGATCGACCCGGCGACCGGCATCGTCTACGAGACCGAGGACGCGTTCGTCGCCCCGCTCGGCGGCTTCTACCGGTTCCTGCCGAACCGGCCACGAGGTGGCTGGGGCAGTCTGCGCGCCGGTGGCGAGCTCCAGGCGATGAGCATCGCCGGTACGCCGGACCTGTCCGTGTTCCAGGAAGCCGGCACTGTACTGCGCAACGTCGAGTGGGTGAAGGTCCCGGATCCGCTGGCGACGAGCGAGTCGGTCCGGGCCCAGGATTACGCGAAGCCGATCACCGGCGGGTACAAGCTCGAAGGCTGCTGGTGGGGCACGAGCGACCGCTGCGTGTACTTCGTGTCGTCGTTCGCGCGGACCGAGCTCGGCCCCCAGCAGAACCACGACGGCCAGGTCTGGAGGTACGATCCGCGCGAGCGCACGCTTCGGCTCGAGGTCATCTTCACCCGCCCGACCCCCGGCTCGGACAACCCCGAGTTCGATGCCCCCGACAACATCACGATGTCGCCGTACGGCGGTCTGATGATGTGCGAGGACGGCCTCGGCGACCAGCACATCCTCGGCACCACCGAGGACGGCGAAGTCTTCAAGTTCGCCAGGAACCGGGTCAACAACGGCACCCCCGAGGCCCCGGAGTACGGCGAACTGGCCGGCGCCGGCTTCTCCGCCGACGGCCGCACCATGTTCTTCAACGTCTACACCCCCGGCATCACCTACGCCATCACAGGCCCCTGGCGCCGCCGCCGGTAACACCTGCCCCCGCACCACCTCCCTCGCCGCTCCCACCCACCCGCGGCCCGCCACTCCAACGGCGCGGCTCGCGGCCGGTGCGGGGTGGCGCGGTTGTCCTCTATCTCGATGGCAAAGCAAGGCGTAGCGTCCCGATTGAGGACTGCGGACCGCGACGTAAGGGAGCTGCTGTCCCAATCGGTTGGCGCAACCCCCACCGGTCGGGCAGGATGCGTCGCCCCAAGGACATCGCAGCAGCAGCGGCGAGGTCCACTGCCTGGCTCGCGCCACTCGCCGACCACAGCAAGTCGCGGGGCATGCGACCCTTGCCGCGATGCAGCGCTGAAGGGGCTGTCCGGATGCCAACCAACACCATTTTGTCCGCTGCCCGCCTCGCCGCCACGGTCCTCGTCGTCCTGCTTCTGAACGGGTGCGCCGACAAGATCGACTCGACGAGCACCCCGTCGGCCCCCGCGTCGCCGGCCGTGTCCAAGCCCGCGACCACGAGCGCGGCGGTGCCGACCGCCACCACGGTCCCGTCGATGACCGCCGAGGAGATTGCCTGGCTCAAGGCGGTCGCGACGCTGCACAACACGGTGGACAAGGCCTTCATGGGAACGGGGAATGTCTACCTCACGCGCGCGAAGATGAGGTCGTATGCGAACACCCTTCGCAGCTGCAGTCGCGAGCTCGCCCGGATCGGATCCCCTGGCGACCGCCTGCAGCCGGTGTACGTGATGGTCAAGCAGGCGTGCCAAACGTTCGAAAAGGGCGCGAAGTGCTGGGATACAGCTATCAGGGTCAGTGACGCGGGCGGCGCAGTGACCGGCACAGCCGACGAGAGAACGTTCACCCGGGCGAGCCAGTGCGGCTTTGAAGCTCAGGGAAACGGCAGCAACCGCCTCGGGAGCGCCGAGGCGAAGGGCGAGGAGATCAAAGCCAAAGTCGGCTGATAACAGGATGTGCGACGCGGCCTGAGCGGCGGTTATCCGGTCACGGGAGGACGTGGACCTCGTCGAGGTCGACCAGGCCGGCGTCCTCGACCACGATGGGGCGGCGGCCCTTCCGGGGTGGGCGGCCGCCGACGACCGGCAGGGGCCGGATCGTCACGTCGCGGACGTGGAGGTCGACGTACGCGCGGGTGGTGACGGCTCCGTCGACCTCGCTCCGGCCCCAGCCTGCGACCCGGATCGCGTAGAGGTCGCCGCACCAGCCGATGTCACAGTGCTGGATCAAGAGCCGTTGGTTGATCCCCGAGTCGGCACCCCTCTCGTGGTAGCGATCGGTGTTGTCCCCCGGCAGCAACCGGAAGCCGATCTCGACTTGCTCGCACTGGACGTCCCGCACCTCGACGTCGTGTACCGAGCTGAGACAGAAGGCCTCGAACGCGTCGTACACCCGCAGGCCGACGACCTGGAAGTGGTGAGGGTGCAGCGAGTGCCCGGTGATGTCGCTGACCCCGGCGCCGACGGCGCCCCAGTGCGCGATGAAGGCTGTGCCTCCTCCTCGGACCTCGAGATCCGCGAAGAGTGCGTCCCGGACGGCCCCGATCAGGGTGATGTTGTTGGCCGCACACCGGCCGGTACGCCGGACCACCACCCGCTCGACGGTGATCCGTTCGATCCACTCCGGCTTCTCGGTGTAGAAGTACCGGCCGATCGTGACGGCGGTCCAGTCGGCCCCGTCGTGTGGACCGGGTGAGGCGTCCGGAAGCTCGAGGGTGAGGTCGGCGACCGATACGCCTGATCCGAGGACATGGATCAGTGGCGACTCCTCGGCCTCCGCCCGCCACAACGTCGTACCGGAACCGGAAAGTGCCCACCGATCGGTGAGTATCAGCCCTCCGGTGATCGGGTAGGAGCCCGCAGGCAGGACCACGCGCCCAGGTTCGGACCCGCTCAGCAGACCGCGGAGCAGCGCACCGTTCTTGTCCCCATCGCCATCGAGCTGCGGCCGGTACTCGGCGACCATCAGGACTCGGACTGGACGACGAGCTCCCAGCGCACTGTCTTGTCGTCGACGCCCGGCAGTTCGCGCAGGACCGAGGGGTCGATCGACAGCCGGATCAGCGCCGGGGTCCGCAGCGGACCGTCGGTGACGATCTCGATCTCCGCACCCGCACGTGCCCGCACCTGCACACCGGGCGTCGGACCAGGTTCGATCCCGGCAAGCTCCACCCGGACGAGCTTCCGGCTGACCAGGTCGAACATCACATCGGCGAGCGGGTTGGGCGGCGGCCCCGTCGGCGGTGCCGGAGCCGGCGGGGCGTCGCTCATCCAGGGCGCGGAACGGCCGCGCATCCGCCTCCGGGCAGCTCGCAGAACCCTGCGCTCGAGAGCTGCCGCCCGCCTGCTCACTCTCCTCGCCGCCGGAGCGGCGGCCACCGGGACGACCCAACGGGCGGCACGCTTGATCCTCCGATTGACCTTCCGCTTGATGCCGCCCGACGTACTCGGCCGGCTTTCGACCGGCTCGACGACCGGCGCGACCTTGGTCCGGGGGCCCGGCACCAGCGGTTCGACCAGAGTTGCCCCGGCGATCCAGCGCCGCGGCTCGTCCTGGCCGGTCGGATTGGCTACGAAGTACCCGGCGCGAAGCGTCAGCGTGCCGCTGTCCGGGTCGAGGGGCAGGGTGCCGGTGGAGACCAGCCCGATCTCCCGATCGCCCTGCACCTCGGCGAACTCGATCGCTTCCATCATGATGCCGACCGAACCGGACGGCACGGCCGGCGCCCACTCCGGCCGGTCCTTGTCGATGCTGTCCATTTCGAAGACGAACAGCCCTTCCGCGGTCAACTCCTCCGGCTGCAGGTCGAAGCAGACGACCCCGGTCGCTGCCCTGCGGAAGTCCGCCGCCGGCCGGACCAGCAGTGCTGCGCCGCGGGTCTTGCCCTGCGAGCGCACCAGGAGCAGTCGAGGTGCGCCGGCACCCCGGACGGGACCCGGCGTCGTGATGCGTTCTTCCCACCAGTCGAGCGACATGCTGTCGTAGCGGAAGTGCGCGGTGACCCGGACGGGACGGCCGGTCGGTCGCACCTTGACACCGAGCAGTCCCGGCGAGGCGATGAAGCGGCCGATCACGGCCGTGCCACGGACCAGTTGGTCGACCGTGGTGAGCTCAGGGACCGCCCCCGAGCTCACTCTTCCGGGCAGCGTCAGCGGCTCGACCACCCGGTCGAAAGCGGTCTGGAAACGCGGCGTGGTGAAGATCCTCATCACAGCTCACCCACTCCACCCAGCGCCAGGGCGAGTTCCGCGGCCGGCAACCTCATGTCGATGCGGGTGAGGAAGGGATCCTTGCGGGTCCACATCCTGCGCACGGCGGTGAAGGCCGGGTCGGCGTCTGCCTCGACGTGCTGCATCGCCACCCGGACGGAGAGCAGGAGATGCTCCGTCCGGCCCATCTCCCAGTGCTGAACCAGTTGGGTCGAGACGTCCGTTCCGCCGCGGTAGAACCACCCCCAGAGCCGGGCCCGCTCGATCTGCTCCTCGGTGATCAGCGGGCGCCCGTCCAGCAGGCTCTCGATCGACTCGGCCAACCGGGTCCAGTAGTCGTCGGCGTCCTCGGCCACGATGGTGAACCCGCACTGGCTCCACTCCGACCAGCCGGCCTGGAGGGCCGGGATGCCGAACGCGGGAAGCTCGTTGCTGATGCTGCCGCGGACCGTGATGCCCAGATCGACCAGACTCCACATCACGTTCTTGCTCAGCTCGAGACTGGGGAGGAAGACCAGCGGCGAGCCGGCGTGCCGCTCCTTCAGACTGTCGAAGAACCCGGTCGCGTCGTACAGGAACTGATTCGGGTGGTCGATGAACAGCCAGTTCACGTCCTCGCGCTTGACCGCGAAGTCCGCCGTCGCCTCGTACCAGGCGGCCAGGTCGTCGAAGAGCTCGACGTTCGTGCGGGGCGCGTCGGAGATGGCGTGGTTGTACACCGCGACCACCGGCTTGTCGGGGTCGAAGCCGAACCTGGCCAGCGCGTGCTCGCGCACCGACAGCCGGTCCTCGGGGGTCTGCAGCTCGATCGCCGACATCGCGCCACCACGCCACCACGACGGCTTGCCCCAGTTGCCCTTCATCCGCCAGGCGGACAGTTCGGCGCCGGACCGCAACCGGTCCCGGTTCGACCAGACGTACTGCTCGTAGAACTCGGCGATCTGCGGGGTGAGCTCGGCCCGGAAGGTCGCGGTACCGCGCCGGGTCTCGGGGAAGAGCGCATACGCCTTGAAGGTGCCGGTGCTCTGGACGTGCACCGTGGGCACGTTGAACCGGGTGGCCGTCTCGACCGCCAGCCCCCAGTGGTTGTAGTCGACGTGGCTGGTCACCAGGGCGACCGGGTTCAGCCCGGCGAAGAGGGCGTCGTAGATGTCCGAGAACTGCGCGCTGCGCTCGCGGATCTCGGCGTACTTCGCACCGGCGCGGATCTCGTCGGTCACCCGCGGAACCTTGAGCACCCGGCTGACCGTCGCGCGGACGAACTCCTCCAGGACGGCCGGATCGATTCCCGAACCGGACACCGGCAGGTCTTTTCCGGCGACATGGAGATCGCCGCGCCCGGGATCGTCGATCCAGCTGTCCACCAGGTCGTGGATGTCGATCACGTCGACCGCACCGTACGCGTGCGAGATGGCCGCCAGCGCCTCGGCGTCGAAGAACGTCCAGAGGATCTCGTTCCAGTCGTCGTCCGCGCCGGTGAAGACGACCAGCCGGGCCGGGAGGAACCGGCGCAACGCGTTCGCGAACGTCAGGTTACGCAGCGTCACGCGAATGTCCTGGCTCATCGCCTCGACCAGGATCACCCGCTCGCCCCCGGGAAGCAGGTTCCGCTGCCAGAACTCGAATGCGGTACTGCAGAACAGAAGGAACTCAGGAGATTCGGTCAGCTGTTCCTGATCTCCATCTGTGATTGTCATCACCGATTTATAGCAGGCTATGGGGTTAACACTCGCCGGAGTATTGTCTTTCAAACGGTCGATTCAACCGGCGAGGACCCGGCCGGATCTTCACGGCCGGGCGAGTTCGTAGATTCTCACCCGGGATTCCTGGTGGCGGAGCACGGCAAAGTCGTCCAGTTTCGCCGAAACCGGCCCGTCGCGAAGGTCCGCGTAGATCCAGCGCACGCCGTACTGCGATCGCAGTTGGTTCGCCAGTTGCGAGGTCGGGGCGGTGAGGACCCGGTTGGTCAGATCCAGCCGGTCCGGCCACGGCGAGGGTTGGACGGTGTACTTCCGGCCGTGCACACCGTGCGTCGCCATCGCCTGCTGCGTATAGGCCCAGCCCTCCAGGAGCGTGCGGCGACCGGCGATGCCGCTCACGATGTAGCCCCGGGCGTCGCATCCGGGCCGCTGCGGACCAGCCGGCCTGCAGAAGGTGTTGGACACCACGACATCGTCCGGCCCGGAGTTCTTCGCCAGCCATTGGGCCGCGGCGAGCTCGTCGGGGTAGACCCGCCAGAACGCCGACACGTAACGCCCCGAGCCGGGGTTGTCACGCGCCGACCAGGCGTCCGACACTGTCGTGCCGATCGGCAGTCCGATCACGACGAGAACCGCGAAAGCCGTACCCAGGCCGGTCAGGCCCGGCCGCAGGCGCGCCGTGAGCAGCCATGCCACCAACACGAGTACGGCGAGTCCGACGGCAATCAGCAGAGGTCGGGCCAGTACCTCGATCTGAGCGGCCCGTGACCCGGTGGCGGGTTCGCTGACCAGGTCTGCGCACACCGCGATCGCAGTACCGGTCGCAAGCCCGGCCAGGCCTACGCGCAGGATCGTGCGCCGGCTCCGACCTCGTACCCCGGCGGCGACCAGCCAGGCGACGGCTGCGGCCGCGAACGGTGAGCAGGAGCGGAGGAAGTAGTACTCGCTCGCGGAAGGGTGATCCACCAAGGACAGCCCCAGCCAGGATGCGGTCAGCGCGCCGATCAGCCACCACGCGACCGGGTCGCGCCGTACCGCCTTGAGCGTGGCCAGCGCGAAGCCGGCCAGCAGACCGGCATGCGCGAGAGCCAGCCCAGCGAGCGTTACCACGGCTCCGGCCACCGCAAGGTGGTCCCCGGTCAGGGACGGGAGCAGCAGGCCGCCCGTCCCGGCCATCGATCCATCACCGGTGGAGCCGCGATAGCCGGGCTGGAACTTCGCGATGGCGAAGAGCTGGAATCCCGATCCACTGGTGCTGCCGGCCACCGTGAGCAACGTCCCGACCGCGATCGCCGCCAGCAGTCCACCGATCAGGAAGGACCGCCAGGGGATCCGGCGGTTCCTCAGCGGCAGGAACAACGCCGACAGACCGACTCCGCCGAGCAGGATGGGCAGCACCGTCGGCTTCGATCCGCCGCCGACGATCGCCATCGCGACCGCGAGCACCCAGAGACCCCGGCCGCCGTCGCGGTAGAGCGCGGCGATGATGAAGTACGCAGCCGCGGTGAGAGCCACCGTCGCCAAGGTCTGCGACGGACTCAGCAAGCTCACCGGGCCGACCGGGTCCACCTGGGGCCAGGCAGGCACCAGGAAACCCAGGTGCGGCACGACGAAGATGACGGCGGCCAAGAGGCCGGTCCACCACACGCGGCTGACCTGGCGGGCCAACGCGGCTCCGGCCAGTACGGCGACGAACGTCACCGGCAGCATCCACAACCGGTACAGCACCAGGATCGGTGAGAGCCTGGTGATGTCGACGGCGCCCGCGACGTCGGCATTGGGGAACCAGTGGTACTCCAACGCCTCTCCGGCCACCTGGGGCAGTTGCGGCGGGACGCTGCGGAGCAGCTCGTTCACCATCGACAGGTGGTAGAGCAGGTCGGGATAGTACGAGACGCCGCGAGGTGGTGGCACATGATCCGCCATCAGGCCCAGCGTGATCGCCAACGCGAGCAGGCTCAGGCAGACCGACAGCCCCCAGGACCAGGCCATCGGCATCGGTTCGGGCTCGGCGATCCGCCAGTGCTGCCGCAGTCCCGGTACCAGCGCGAAACACAGCAGGACCAGCGCCGGCCAGACGACCAGAGCCTGCTGCCAGCCCAGCCAGGTGAACAGAGCCCACCCGGCGAGCTGGTAGGCGATACCGACCGCGGCCCCCAACCCGACGTCCTCGGCCCAGTTGCCGGTACTGCGCCACAACGCCCGCATCAGGAGGATGCCGGGCAGGGCAACGCAGAAGCAGAAGTAGGCGGCATAGCGGGCGACAGCGCCGAGCGGCACGTCGATCATCACCAGTCCGACCACCGAGGCCAGCGGCGGGAGCAGCCAGGGCAGGACCCGCAGCGACAACCCCAGAGAGGGCTCTCGATCGATCACAGCCATCGCCAACCGTCCCTCCCACGCCCGCGCCCCGAGGGACTGTATCTCAACCGATCTCACCAGCTCGTTCGGCGAACCTCGTGCCGTAACCCGCGCCGAAGATCACGATCTGCCGGATAGACCTGGTAGCCGTGCTCAAATAGGCCGGTGAACACCGCAGCGGAGCGATCAGGCGCGACAGCCACCGAGCCTAGGGAACCTTCCGTCGCCCCGCGTCCTCGCGCGTCCGGCCTGGCGAATATCGCCCGGCTGGTTCCGTGGCTGGTTCCGGTCGGTGCCGGCGTCGGCGGACTGCTCGCGATCGACGTGCCGTTGGCGCCCATCGTCAAGTACTGCGTCTATTTCGCCGGCTGTGTCGTCCTGCCCGGCATCCTGCTGCTCCGGTTCGCGTGGCGCAGTACCGGAAACTGGGCCGAGGACGTCGGCCTCGGTGCAGCGGTCGGGATGGTCTGGCAGCTGCTGGGCTGGGCGATCTTCACGGCTCTGGGACTGCAGTCGTGGTTGCCGGCCTGGCCGATTCTCGTCCTGGCCGCCTTCGTGGTGGTGCCTCGGCTGCGGCCATGCTGGCGGATCGCGGCACCGGCTCCGCTGCCGGTGGCCTGGTCCTGGGGGCTGGCGATCTGCGCGACGGCGCTGGTCGTCATCACCACTTTCACCATGCTTGCGGATCACAAGGCACCACCGGACGGTACGTCCTACTACCAGGATCTGCTGTTCCACCTGTCGATGGTGAACGAGCTGATGCGATCGATGCCGCCGCAATGGCCGCAGGCTGTCGGGGTACCGCTGGAGTATCACTGGTTCGCCAACGCTGACATGGCCGGTGCGGTGGACATCACAGGTGTCTCGCCGGACCTGGTCCTGTTCCGGCTCTGGCTGTTGCCGCAGGCGGTTGTCGTGCTGCTCGTGTCCGCCTGCCTGGCCCGGCAGGTCAGCAAGGTGTGGTGGACCGGAGTGCTGGCCGCACTGGCTGTCCTGCCGACAACTCCTGCGAGTCTGCTCAGCCCTTCCACGACCTTCAGCCTCGTCACCGGGGCCGCGGCGGCGATCTTCCTCATCGACGTCCTGTTCCGTCGCAGCGGCGCCCGTGGCGCCTGGGTGCTCGCCGCGGCGCTGGCGGTCGTCGGCGGTGGATCGAAGCCGACGGTGCTGCCCATCCTGCTCGGCGGAGTCGGACTGGCCGCGCTGTTCGTGATGATCCGGGACCGGAAGCTGCCGTGGCGTTCGATCGGCGCGGGCCTGATCCTGCTGCTCGCGCTGATCGGTACCTTGCGCTTCGTCTCCGGGAGCACCGGTGGATCGGGGCTTCAGTTCTTCGGCGTCGCCAGGTTCCGGCCGGACTACCAAGCGATCACCGGAGACACCTCGCCGCCAGGCACCGGCGGCCTGCTGCCGCCGTCGCTGACCTCGGGTGACTCGACTGCGATCGCCGGGGTCGGGGTCATGCTGGGGCTGCACCTGTTGTTATCCGCCGGGCTGCTGGTTGGTTTCGGCTTGCTTCTGGTCCGGTCGACCAGACGCGATCCGGTCGCCTGGCTGCTGGTCGGAGCCCTCACCGGCGCTTGGGCGGGCATGCTGTTGGTCAACCACCCTTCGGCGGGCGAGCTCTACTTCCTGCGCAGCGTCGTGCCGTTCGCGGCCGCGGCGGCGGCCTGGCTGGTGGCCGTCGCATTCAAAGGCCGCAGCCGCCGAACCATCGCGGTGGTCAGCGTGTCCGCGCTGGTGCTCGGATACGTGTTCTACCAGGCCACGAAACCAGCCAGGCGCCAGGCCGCAGACCCCAGAGCGGCTCAGGTCGAGGCGCTGGCACGACCGCTGCTGGTGGCCGCCGTACTTACCGCGCTGCTGGTCATCGGATGGTTACTGATCAACCGTCGCTGGGTGAGACAGCCGGGACTCGGCGTCGCGATACCCGTCCTCGTGGTGACTGCGCTGTCTCTTGTGGCCCTGACCAACCGCTCGTACGTCGGTATCCGGGCGGACGGGACCTACCGTGCTCTGAACGCGGTGGTCCACCCGGACGAGCAGGCGGCCGCGCAGTGGCTCGGGGCGCACTCCGAGCCGACGGACGTCGTGGTCACCGGCAGTTGGTGCCAATCGGCCGCTCCCCGGAAGGCCGGTTGCGATGCGCGGGGGTATCTCGTCAGCGGGCTCGCGGGTCGGCGGACTCTGATGGAGGGCTGGGCCTACACCCAGCAGGCGCTTGCCACCGATGGGGCCGGCGGCAAGCGGTACATGTTCCAGCCGTCGCCGTGGCCGGACCGGGTCCAGCTCACCCTTCAGATCTTGACGGCGCCGACCTCGGAGTTGCTGGAGGAAGCCCGCACGCAGTACGGCGCACGGTGGATCTTCGCCGACGAGCACGACGGACCGGTGTCCACGAAGCTGGACGAACTGGCGGTGTTGCGTTATCAGCAGGGCGAGATCAAGATCTACGAGCTCGGCCCTTGATCGTGGGCGGTGGCGCCGGAGGCCAGGAGGTATTGGCCGGTGGCGTAGGTGGACATGACCAGAGGGCCGCGGAGCGGGAAGTCGCGGCCGGACATGCGTAGGGCGATCAGGGCGTCGGAGATGAGGAAGAGGGTGCCGCCGAGGCCGCTGCGGGGGCTGTGCCAGCGGGAGACGACGGCTGTTGCTGTGAGCAACAGGGCGTATGCCGCGACTGGTACTCGTTGATCGCCCAGACCTCTGGAGAGCAGCGCGATCAGGGCCGCCCACAGCGCGCCGTACGCCGCTACGACGCGCCACGATCGTTGTCCGGGTTGGGACAGGAACACGGCCAGGTAGCACGCATGTGCCGCGGCGAAGGCGGCTATCCCGGCCAGTTGTAGGTCGGTCTCGAGCAGCAGGTCACCGGCCGCCGACGCCAGCAGCGCGGCCTGAAGAAGCGGTGAAGCCTGCTGGGACCGCGTCCAGGACAACAGCAGAGGCATCAGGGTCACTTTGCTGGCCTGCTTCAACACCTTGACGTCAAAGGCAACCGCAACCACCTGCACCACGGTCGCACCCCAGTACGCCGTCAACCGCCGCCGCTCACTCGCCAGCCGCCCCAGTCTCATGCCGCCGAGTGTGCCCCACCCCGGTGAACAACCCGGGAACTGCGCTCCTTCGTGCCGGGCGTGACGCGCGAGTGGTGTACGGAGCGACAGGTAGATGTCGGTTGCCGGGTGGGCCGCGGGCTGGTTGGGCGGCGGGGACGGCACGAGCAGCAGGACTACTTCCTGTCCTTCGGTACGACGAACCCTCGGACCGACCTGATCGCAGGGGAGCTCGCCCTCGAGGTCGCTCGAGGGCGGGATCACTCCGCAGTCGCACAGCCGCGCGGAGGAGCGGCGAACCGGGGTGGGTGGGAGCGGGCGACGGAGGAGCGGCGTGGGGATGACCGTAGTACAGGAAACTGCCCGGGCACGGGCGTCTGGGGGGACGTCCGTGCCCGGGGCCGGGAGGTCAGCGGTTGAGCTGGGGGGTCAAAGGCTGAACCCGGCGGTTCCTACGGCTCGTCGATGACTATCGCGGCCTCCATCTCCAGGACTCGGCGGTAGTCGTCGTCCAGGGTCTGGGCGTCGCTGTGGATCAGGATCACCCAGGCCAGGCAGGTGAACAGGTCGACCGTCTCGGGGACGATCGCGTCCTCTTCGTGCAGGATCTTCATCCAGTGGAAGGATTTCAGGCTGTCGACGCCGTCGAAGACGTCGCGGTTGCGGAAGTAGCCGTCGCGGTACGCGGAGATGAAGATGCCGCGCAGGTGCTGGACCAGGTCGAAGCTGTCCCGGACCTCGCCGCGGACGCGGTGGGCGACCGTGCGCTTGATGTGGTTGTCGCCGGTGGCCAGTTCGCTGACCATCTGGTGACCGCCACCCGCGGGCCTGGCCGCCACCTCGATCAGCCGGGGACCGTCGGCCGTCATCATCACCTCGGAGTGCCCGCAGCCGACCCGGATGCCGACGGCGTCGAGGACCTGCTGGGTGTACGGCCAGAGCGCCAGTACTTCGGGATCGTCGGCCGCGAGGAAGTCGATCCGGTGGTAGATGCCGATCTTGTCGCCGCGGCTGATCTTGGTGTACCGGCAGACGTCGACGAGCGAGTGCTTGCCGTCCACGGTGTAGCTGTCGACCAGGTACTCCGTGCCTTCGGCGTACTCCTGGATCAGCACGGCGTCGTTGACCAGGCCCATCTTGTTGGTCCGGCCGAGCACCCGGTCGAAGCGTTCGCGCCAGTCGCCGTCCTCGAAGACGACGTACACCTCGTCACCGGCGGCGCTCTTCGGCGGCTTGATCACCAGCCGCTTGCCAAGCAGGTCGTTCTCCTTCAGCCAGCGCTCGGCCTCGGCCGGGTCCGCCGTACGGAGCTGCCGCAGCCGCGGTACACCGGCTGCCGACAACGCCTGCGCCATCTCCCACTTGTCGCGGCGCGCGCTCGCAAGTGATGGCTCGTTGCCGGTGCCAGGCACCAGGATCTCGGTCAGCTGGTCGCACAGCTCGACGCCGCTCTCCGCACCCGGCACCAGGTACTGCGGGTCGTAGGCCCGGAGCTCCTCGGCCAAGGCGGTGACGTCGCCGGTGAAGTAGTGCACGTGCTCGAAGTCGTCCGGGTGCCAGCTGGTCGTGTACGCCGGTGGTGGCTCGGACCCGCTCAGTACGGCGACCGGGATCTGGCCGGCCTCCTTGAAAGCGGCTGGATATTCCTGCCCCGTGGACAGAGGATCCACGATGATCGTGTATCGACCGGGGTGGTGGGGTGGGGAAGGTATCAAGTTGGTCATGAGGTCCTCCTACGAGCTTTCGCTCGGCAACGGCTCTGCGGCCGGGGTGATGTCCACTGCTGGTTCCTCCGTGGCGGCTGTTCCGCTCGACATCCCGAAGTACGCGAGCACGACGCCGACCGCACCGGCCAGGCCGCACCACACCCACACCTGGGTGCCGGACGTGTTCCACAGCCAGACGCCGAGGAACGGCCCGAGTGCGGAACCGAGTCCGAACATCGCGTGCGCGGACCCGACGTACCGGCCGAGCAGTGGCTGCGGTGCGGCCATGCCCGGGTAGGCGAACATCGTCGGGCCGCCGATGATCTCGGCCAGCGTCCACAGCAGGGTGCCGATCACGAAGATCGCGATCCCGCCCGGCAGCGCGTAGAACGCGAGCCCGCCGCCGAGCAGCACGAAGCCGGTGATCGCGACGATCCGGGCCGGCCAGTGCTGCACCACCTTGGTCACCAGCAACTCGCAGGTGATCACGATGAAGCCGTTCAGCGCGACCACCGCGCTGAACCACCAGGTGGACAACCCGTCGGCCTTCATGTGCAGCGGAAGCACCGCGAGGTACTGCATGTAGATCGCGGCGTTGATGAACATGCACAGCAGGAACAACACGTACTTGTAGTCGCGGAGTACGGCGAGGTAGCCGCCGCTCGGCTGGGCGGCGTCCACGTCCTGTCCGCCGGCCGCGGTGTCGGCAGCAGACGGACGCCGCTTCGGCAGTGCGACGATCGCGACCACGGCATAGGCCAGGGCGGCGAGCGCCTCGCCGATGAACAGCAGGTTCCAGGAGATGGCGACCAGGGCCGCACCGATCAACGGCGCGGCCGTGGTACCGAGGTTCATCGCCAGCCGGTAGACCGCGAAGATCATCACCTGGCGGTTCTTCGGGGTCAGCTCGGTGAGCAACGCCGCGGACGCGGGCCGGTAGAACTGCCCGACCGCACCCGCGAGCGCGACCACCACGATGAGCGCGGCGTAGCTCGGCACGTAGGCGATGGCGAGCACGAAGCCGGCCATGCCGAACATGCTGATCATCACCGCGGCCCGCGGTCCGACCTTGTCCGACAGCGAACCGCCGATGATCAGGCCGATCACCGAACCGCCGCCGTAGATGCCCAGCGCGGTACCGGCCTGGACGTCGGTGAAGCCCTTCGAGGCGGTCAGGAAGAGCACCAGGAAGACCTGCAGGAACCAGCCGAGCTTGTTCACGAAGACGCCGACCAGCAGCGCCTTCACCGCTACGGGCGCATCGCGGATCGTCTCCCAGATGCCCGTGCCTTCTTCGGTGGCGGAGCTCATGGCGTGGTCTCCTCCGGCTCTTTCACCTTTCCGGACCAACGCAAAGCCTTCTCGGCCGCGTCGAGGCCGGCCCGGCAGTCGTCCACCGAGGTGGCGACAGCGGTCGCATAGGCGATCCGGCCCCACAGGGTGCCTTCAGGGGGCGGGCTCGTCGTCTGCCCGGCCTCCATCAGCACGGTCAGCTGGTCGATGGTGGCGGGCAGGTCGGTCTGGCCGAACTCGACCGACTCCAGCACGGTGTCGTTCTCGTCCACGTAGAAGAAGCGGACGCCGCCGACCATCGCGCGGTCCGGGACCAGCTCGGGGGAGCGGCCGCAGGCGACCGCCGCGGCGGCCAGGCCCGGGTCGGCGCCCGTCGCCTGGAGGCCCAGGTACGGGATCATGTCGCCGCCGATCCGGGCGTTGATCTCGATCACCTTCGGGCCGTCGGCCGTCAGCATGATCTCGGTGTGCGTGACGCCGTCGGTGAACGCGATCGCGGCGTGCGCGTTGACGAGCACCTGCATCAGCTGCTCGTCGGCCAGCAGCGGGTCGGCCGCGTCGACGTAGTGCCCGATCTCCTCGGCGTACGGCGGGTAGCCGATCTCCTTGCGGGCCAGGCAGAACGGCGTCACCTGTCCCTGGAACACGGCCGAGTCGATACTGATCTCGTAGCCGTCGGCGAACTCCTCGACCAGCACCTTGACGTCGTAGTGCGGCGCCTCCGGCACGGTCGTGTCGTGCGCGAAGGCCCAGTTGTGCTTGAGCTCCTCGGGCGAGTTCACCTTGACCACGCCCAGGCTGGCGGCCAGCGCGCGGGGCTTGAGGATCACCGGGTAGCCGAGCTTGTCGGCGGTGACGAGCGCCTCGTCCACGGTGTCCACGAGCACCGACTCCGGCTGCGGTACGCCGAGCGCGGCGAGCGCGGTACGGGTGAGGTGCTTGTCCCGGCAGCGGTTGATCATCGCGACGTCGCCGCCCGGCAGGCCGAGCGCCTCGGCCACGTGGGCGGTCTGCAGGATGCGTGCCTCGTCCCAGCAGAGCACGCCGTCGATCGGCTGCTCGTCGTTCAGCTTCTTCGCGGACGCGACCAGCAGGTCGGCGTCGAGGGTCGTCTCCAGCACGGTCCAGCCCTCGATGTACTCCTTCTCCCACGTCGGTTCCGCGTGCAGGAACATGTGGATCCGGTACTTCGGGGCGATCGAGCGCAGGATGTACTCGCGGAACAGACGCATCCCGGTGGCCACCACGAGCAGGTGCGGGCGTTCAGTGTCTGAGTTGGATGCGGGGTTCATCTCAGGCCTCCCGGACCGGTGCTGGAATCTGCTCGATGTAGGTGACACCGGTGCTGCCGTCGCTGCGGCGGAAGTGGTCCGCGATCCGGATCCGGCCGCGAGCGTCCACTGCGGGGACGCTGTGGCACTCGCCGGTGACCAGGTCACCGGTGGCGGTCAGCAGGCAGTACGCCGCGTCGAACGAGCCGTCCGGGCGCAGGTGCCCGACCAGCCGTCCGCTGCGCAGCGAGCCGCCGGCGTAGAACTCCGCCCAGACCAGGTCGTCCTCGCGGTGGTACTGCCCGTACGGCGCGCCTGCGGCGGGGTCGTCGACGACGAGCTGGAACCACACGCTGTCCACATCCGGAGCGAGCGGCTCCGGGGCGGCGGCCGTCACCACTTCACCGCGCAGAGCTCGTCGGAGATCGGGTAGATCTCCCGGTCGAACATCGAGTTCAGCACGATCGCGGCCCGGACCGGCAGCTGCGTCAGGCCCGCGTTGGTCAGGCCGTGGCTGTACCGGCTGGCGTTGAACGAGTAGATCTTGTGGCCGTTCATGCCCTTCCAGCGGACCGAGTAGTCCGGCTCGACCAGCATCTCGCCGTCGTCGTCGTAGTCGATCCGGTCCCGCAGGTCGTCGTCGAACGGCGCCTGGACGTGCTCGCGTCCGGCCGCCACCACCACGTGCCGTACGTCGTGCTCCTCCGGCGTCTCGGGGGTCGTGCAGCGGAGCCGGAGCAGGCCGTCGTCGAGCAGCTCCGACGAGGTGACGTCGCGGCCGGGGAGCAGCGTGACCGGGAACCGCCCGAGCGTCAGCAGGCCGTCGTAGTTGGCCTGGTAGAGCGCCTTCAGACCACCTGGGGTGAGGGCGTCACCGCTGTAGCGGGAGTCGACGATCATCTCCCGGCGCTTGCCGCGGTTCAGGCCCTGCAGGAACTCGATGTGCGACGGCCGGTACAGCTCGTTGGCCATCGGGGAGTCGTCGATGCTGCGGAACCACTGGTTCCGGCCGATCCAGCGGATGTCGGTGAAGCCCGAGCCGAGCAGCCGCAGGACGCACTCGAGGCCGGTCTGACCGCCGCCGACCACGGCTACCGGGTCGGCCTTGTACGCATCCATCCGGGGCAGCCGGACGCCGAGCTCGTCGGCGATGAAGGCCTGCTCCTGCGGCAGACCCCGGACGTACTCCGGCCAGACCGGCCGGGTGCCCAGGCCGAGCACCAGGTGCTCGGAGACCGCGGCGGGCTGACCGCCGACGGTGACCTCGAAGCCCTCGTCGGTGATCGAGATCGAGTCGACCCGGGAGCTGAAGTTGACCACGCCGAGCCGCTCGGTGGCCCAGGCCAGGTAGCGCTCGTACTCGATCCGCGGCAGCGCGTCGAACTGGGAGTTGATCAGCGCGTACAACCGCCCGGAGGTGACCAGGTAGTTCAGGAACGTCAGCTCGTGCCGCGGGTCGACCAGCGACACCAGGTCCTTCATCCAGCCCGTCTGCATCCGGACCCCGGGGTAGAGCAGCGGCGTGTGCCAGCCGGCCACCGGGCGGGAGTCGAACAGGGCCAGTTTCTCGGTCGTGACGTTCTTGTACAGGGCCGCCAGCGACAGGTTCGAGGGACCGGCACCGATGCCGATCGTGTGGAACCTGGGCGGGCTGCCGATGGCTCGTTCCGTGATGGTCATGCGCTTGTTCTCCGTCCGCGAAGTGGTGTTACGGGTGTTTCCTCCGGTGACGAGCGGCCCGAGCAGGTCGCTCGCTGCCGTCCGGCTCGCGGCCAGCGCGGTTTTCACGCTGCCGCCGGACCCACCGGTGAAAGTGAAGAGCCGATGTGTGCTGCCGAGCACCGACCACAGGGTCAGTACCGGCGGATCGGCATAACAGTCGGCGCTGTTGACCGTTCTCGCGGTCTCCAGCAGCCGGAGGTGCGGCAGCCGCTCACCGGCGATCCGGATCGCCCGGTCGGCGAGGTCCTGGATCGGCCGACTGCTGCCGGGTGGCACCGACCAGCGGTGCGTGTCGACGCCGAGCAACAACCCGCCGTCGGCGGTCGGCCGCCCGTACAGGTCGCTGGTCTCGTCGACGAACATGGTCGGCAGCGCGCCGTCCACCTTGTAGACGGCGACCTGGATCGCCTTGGTCCGGTACGGCTCGGCCGGTAGCTGGTTGCCCGAGAGCAACCCGGGCGTCCAGGGACCGGCGGCCACCACGACCAGGTCGTACCGGCTGCTGCCGCCCGGAATACGGCAGCTGACCGAGCCGTCGGGGTGAGGGACCAGCCCGAGGACCGGGCCCGGCACGACCTTGCTGTTGCGGCCGCCGCTGAGCTGCTCGATCACCGCGCCGCGCAGTTCGTCCGGTCTGATGAACCCGGCCCGCTTCTCCAGTACGCCGACCGTGTCGACGGGCAGACCGTGCCAGCCGCGGCTGCGCAGGGTCTCCGCGTCGACGATCTCGGCCGAGCCCGGGTGGATCGCCTCCACCTCGGCCACTGCCGCCTCGAGGCCGACCTGCTTGGCGAGCAGGTAGGTGCAGCCGGTCTCTGTGTACCCGGCCTGCTCCAACAGGGCAGGGGATTCCAGCAACTCGGCCAGGCTCTCGATCGCCAGCCGCCGCTGCTCGGGATGGGTCTCGAACGCACGTACTCCGCCGCCGGACACAGCGGTGGCGTCCGAGCCGGGCGCGCCCGTCACCAGGTCGACGGAGACGCCCGGGTAGGCGCTGAGACGCCAGGCCAGGAGCGTGCCGGCGATGCCGGCCCCGATCACGCAGACTCGCATCGGCCTACTCGCCGCCCGTCCCGGTCAGTGCCGCCCGCAGCGAGCCGGTCTCCCGTACGCCGCCGGCCAGCAGGCTGAGCAGACTCCGCACGGCCAGCGACGGGTCGAATCCGCTCGGCCGCAGGGCGTCCTCGCCGCGGGCCAGCTCGACCTCGGCCAGGGCCGGGTGGAGCGCGTCCGTGATGGTGTGGGTGCCGTCCAGCATCGGCCCGACCCGTTCGGCGAAGGCCCGGAAGGTTTTCCAGGTGAAGTCGCTCTGGTAGCGGTCCGGCCGGTCCCAGGCGAGAAAGAGCCTTACCAATGCCGGGTCCTCATCGCGGAGCAATTCGTTCGCCCAGACCGCGTGATTCCGGCTGGTCGAGAACTTCAATCCGTCCAGGGTGTAGAACTCGTTGACCACCAGTCCGGAAAGAGGTAATGGATCAATTCCCGCAGCCGCCCAGATCGCCTGCCAGTACAGGGCGTACCAGAACGCATTGTCGAGGCCGAGGAAATGCCACAACTGGTCCACCCGGCCGAGCGCGGCGCGGTAGCCGGCCAGGTCGGTAGCGGTCGGGTCGACCGCCCGGGCGACGTTGTAGAGGTCGGTCAGCGCGACCTCCGTGTACGGGCCGATCCGCAGCCCGGCCAGCGGTCCGTCGCCCTCGATACCCCAGTTGGTCGGGTAGGCGAGGGCGATCTCGGGCAGGCCGGCCGCCAGTTGCCGGTCGATCAGCCCCCGGACCGCTGGTGGTAGATCCGCCTTCAGCCAGAGGTCGGTCAGCGTCGCGCGGTGGTCCTCCATCCTGAGGACCGGCACGACCGCCTGGAACGGGCGAGGTTCGCCGCCACACCGGCCGCAGACCGGATCGACCATGCTGTCGACGTAGGTGAACCCGCCGCACTGCTCGCAGGCACCACCCGACGCCGGCGCCTGACATCCGCCGCACAGACCGGCCAGGTAGGACTCGTGCAGGGTCCGCGAGCAGTCCGCGCAGGCGTGCAGGGTCACCCCGCGCAGCGGCGCCGCGCCGCTGGCGACGAGCTCGTTCATCAGCTGCCGGATGATCGGCGCGTGGTCGTCCTCGAGCGGATCGCTGAACCGGTCGTAGCCGATCCGGGAGCGCTCGTAGGTCTCCTTGATGTCCGCCCGGAAGTCCGCCAGCATCACGCCGACCTCGACACCTTCGCGCTCCGCCCGGGTCAGGACGTAGTTCTGGTGCACGTCCAGACCCGTGGTCACTACGACCCGCTCGCCCCGCGACCGTGCTGCCCGCGCGGCGATGTCCGCCGCGAGGTACGGGCCGGACAGGTGGCCGACGTGCAGCGGACCGTTCGCGGTCGGTTGCGGGAAGGTGAAGACGGTGACCGGATCGGGATGCGCCGGACCGTTCATTGCACGGCCGCCGTGGCCTCGACCGGTCTGTCGGCCTCCTCTGACGGTGCCGGCTCGGAGCCCTCGGCCTCCAGGGGCATCCAGTAGGCGCTGAAGACGGTCAGCAACTCGTCCGCTGAGCGGTTCTGCACGACGTGGGCCTCGGTGCTGCCCAGCAGGAAGGCGTCGCCGGTCGTCACCTCGTGCACGACGCCGCCGACCAGGACGTGCGCGGTGCCCGCGACGACGATCGACAGTTCCAGCTCGGGGTGCTGGTCTACGGGGCTCTCCGAACCGGGCGGAACGGAGTACCACATCGCCTGGAAGGGCATATCGCGGTCCAGTCCGTACTGCTCCCAACGGACTACCCGAAGATCTTTCACAAACAGGCTCTCGGCGGTGATCAGGTCGAATGTACGCATGCTTCACTACCCTCCGTAGCCGGCCCAGGGCGCGGCTCAAGAAGTTGTTTGCAACAAATGAAGGTACGGAACAGACGCTTTGATTCAGCCTTGGATCATCACCGGCACCGCAACGGCCGAAAGCCCTTGTGGCGCTGGTGAAAGCCCGGCGACCCCCCAGTCTCCGTGACCGGAAATATAGGGAAGGTAGCGCTCCGAGTAAAGGGGAGTACGCAACGAATTCCAGATGACCCGTAACGGCGCCGGAAATCTTTCGTTATTGCCCAGTTACATCAGCATTCCGTGTCCGGATGGACACGTACGGATACCGGTCTGCACCGGTGCTGCGCCAAGGCAGCCTCAGACCTGGCCGGGGAATGCCACCGGAGCGCCGCCCCAGCTGAGCTCGCTCGAAGCCGTCGCTATGAGTGTCTGGACGGCGAAGGTCCGGACCTTCGCCTGCTCGGCCGACTCGACCAGGTCGCCGTAGACCGCAGCCAGCCGCTGCTCGATCAGCAGCACGAGAGTGGCCGCGGTTGCGGCGTTCGTCACAGCCCGCGGCAGCTCGTACGCCGGTTCGGCGGCGGCCGGGGTCTCCCCGAACTCGAGCAGGAGCTCGGTCAGGGTGTCGCGTCGGCGGCGGTGCTGCTCGTACAGGGTCGTCGCCGCCCGGAAGCGTGCCCCGCTCAGCTTGCCGCCGGCCACGCCCACGCCGTACAGGGCAGCGTGCTCTCCGGCCAGGGCCGCCTGGAGGGCTTCGTTCTCGGTCATTGGGCGGCCTGCTTCTTCTTGGTCAAGGTTGCGGCCAGTTGGCTCTCGGAGGCGGCCACCATCGCGAGCAGGCGAGCGGGTGTGCCAGACAGCCTGGCGGCGGCGACGGCATGGGCGATGACCAGCTTCTGCTCGCGGGTTGCCAGGTCGGCCACGGCGGCCGAGGCGGTCTTGGGCAGCGCCGGCAGCTTGGCGGGCTGGGGTGGCTCGGCCCCGCTGACCTCTTTCAGCTTGGCGAGGTGGGCGGCGTGGAGCCTCACACCGGGGGAGAGTTGGCTGCGCACGGCGGGAAACGCGTGACTGACCTTGCTGTAGCGCGAAGCCAGCTGAGCGATCTGGACGGCCGCCGTGGTCAGGGCTGCCACCACGACGGGGTCGGTGCTCGGAGCCGGCTGGGAGGTGCCGTCCGGACCCTCTGAGCCCCCTCGCGTTCCAGGCTGATCGGGCTTGTCGTCACAGCCGGCGAGCACCGCGGAGAGCGCGGTCGCAGTACCGGCGGCGAGGGCAGCGGTCCGGAGCGCGGTCCGGCGCGAGAGGCGGGGGGGATCGTCTGGCACGGCCGAAACGATATCCCGGCCCGAGGCAGTGGCTCGGACACGGCGTCCGGCCAGATAAGGTGGGCTACTGCCCTCGGTCGGATCGCCGAGCGGAATTTACGGGTGCACAATTGGAGAGAGAGGCAGGTCTACCTGTGAGCCGAAGGACTGACCACACGGACCCCGAGAGCCTCGAAAACTTCCTGCGGCCGATCGTCCAGCAGTTCGGCTGCGACCTGGAAGCCGCGGACGTCGCGCCGGCGCCCGGCAGGGGCCGGATGCTGCGCGTGCTGGTGGACCGCGACGGCGGTATCAGCCTGGACGACGTCGCCGAGGTGACCCGGGCGATCTCCAAGGCGCTCGACGCCGACGACCTGATGGGTGACGGCGCGTACACCCTCGAAGTGTCCAGCCCCGGGGTAGACCGGCCGCTGACCCTGCCCAGGCACTGGCGGCGCAACGTCTCCCGTCTGGTGCAGGTCACCCTCGTGGCCGGCGGCACGGTGACCGGCCGGATCAAGGCCGCCACCGACGAGGCCGCCGAGCTGGACGTGAAGGGCCGCCCGCGCACGATCGCCTACGCGGACATCACGAAGGCCAAGATCCAGATCGAGTTCAACCGGCCAGCCGGCAACGACGAACCTGCCGCTGACGGCACGGTGGAGGAGAACTGATGGACATCGACATGGCCGTCCTGCGGTCCCTGGAACGTGAGAAGGACATCGCCTTCGAGATCGTCGTGGAGGCGATCGAGCAGGCTCTGCTGGTGGCCTACCACCGGACCGAGGGTGCCCAGCAGCAGGCGCGGGTCGAGCTGGACCGCAAGACCGGGCATGTCACCGTGTACGCCCGCGAGCTCGCCGAGGACGGCACGGTCGCCCGCGAGTTCGACGACACGCCGGCCGACTTCGGCCGGATCGCCGCCACCACGGCCAAGCAGGTCATCCTGCAGCGGCTGCGCGACGCCGAGGACGAGGTCCGGTACGGCGAGTTCTCCGGCAAGGAGGGCGACATCCTGTCCGGCGTCATCCAGCAGGGCCGCGACCCGCGCTCGGTGATGGTCGACCTCGGCAAGATCGAGGCGGTGCTGCCGGCCCCGGAGCAGGTGCCGGGGGAGAAGTACGAGCACGGCTCCCGGCTGCGGGTCTACGTGGTCGGCGTTCGGAAGGGCTTCAAGGGCCCCCAGATCACCGTCTCCCGGACCCACCCGAACCTGGTGAAGAAGCTGTTCGCGCTCGAAGTACCGGAGATCGCCGACGGGACCGTCGAGATCATGGCGATCGCGCGTGAGGCCGGTCACCGGACCAAGATCGCCGTCCGGACGCTGAACCCGTCCGTCAACGGCAAGGGCGCCTGCATCGGCCCGATGGGCCAGCGTGTGCGCAACATCATGCACGAGCTGCACGGTGAGAAGATCGACATCATCGACTACAGCGACGATCCGGCCACCTTCGTCGGGAATGCGTTGTCCCCGGCGCAGGTTTCATCGGTAGAGGTGGTCGACGCCGCGGCACGCGCCGCCAGGGTGGTCGTCCCCGACTACCAGCTCTCGCTGGCGATCGGCAAGGAGGGGCAGAATGCCCGCCTCGCGGCCCGGCTGACGGGCTGGCGGATCGACATCCGGCCGGATACGGATGTGACTCGTGGGGACGAGAAGGTAGACTGATCTCTCGGTCGGTCGACTGAGTCGTCACCACACCCTGAGGATCACCTGACAGTGACTGCAGACGCGCGCCCTGGACTGAGTAATTCAGACCAGGCCCGGGAGCGCACCTGTATCGGGTGTCGGAAACGGGACAGTCCGACCGGCTTGCTGCGGATGACGGTTTCCGGAGGACGTGTCCTCCCGGATCCCGCTCATCGGGCACCCGGCCGTGGGGCGCATCTGCACCCGGTGACCGGATGCCTCGACCTCGCCGAGCGTCGCAAGGCGTTCCCGCGGGCCTTCAGGGTTCCGGGACCGCTTGATCTGACGCTTGTGCGGGAACACGTGGAGCAGCAGGAGCACGACAGCAGGACAAGTGCGGCCGCCCGGCCGCCCGCAGCGGTCTGAAGGACCGTCGCGACGACATGAAGGCGGGTCATCGACTCATGACCACTCGATGAGTGTCGAACGATGAGTGCAATGCGATGAGCATGTACGTCAACTAACGGTCCGCGCCCCAGGCTCGGACCAGAGGGAGAGTAGTGGCAAAGGTCCGGGTCTACGAGCTCGCGAAAGAGCTCGGAGTTACCAGCAAGGTCGTACTGACCAGGCTGAACGACATGGGAGAGTTCGTCCGATCGGCGTCCTCGACGATCGAGGCACCCGTCGTCCGACGGTTGGCGGAAGAGTTCGAGAAGAACCCGCCGAAGAAGCGCGCGGCCAAGAAGGCCGCGGCAAGCACATCAGCAGCGCCGCAGGCGACCGCACCGGTCGCCCCGGCGGAGCCGGTCGTGGAGAAGAAGGCGCCAGCGCCTGCTCCGGCCGCACCGGCACCCAAGGTGGAGGCCGAGCGCACCGCGCCGGCCGCCGAAGCGACCCCGGCTCCGGTCGCGGCCGAGCCGACGGTGACCGAGAAGGCCGCTCCGGCCGCCTCGGCCCCCGCTCCGGCGCCGTCCCCGGCCCGTCCGGGTCCGCGCCCCGGCCCCAAGCCGGGTCCGCGTCCCGAGGCCACCCCTGCTCCGGCAGCGGAGGCCCCGGTCAAGGCGGAGCCCGCGTTCGAGGCGCCTGCGGCCAAGGCCGCCGAGGCCCCGGCCGCTCCGGCCCCGTCCGCACCGAGCCCGAGCCCGGCAGCGCCGCGGCCCGCGGCAGAGTCCCCGGCCCGTCCGGCGCCGCGTCCCGGAGTACCGGGCAACGCTCCGCGTCCGGGTGGTGCGCCCCGTCCGGGTGCGCCTCGTCCGGGTGGTTCCCCGCGTCCGGGTGCTCCCGGCGGTCAGGGTTCCGGTGGCGGTCGTCCGGGTGCTCCGCGTCCGGGCAACAACCCCTTCAGCTCGACCCAGGGCATGCAGCGCGGTGGCGCCCGTCCGGGTCCGGGTGGCGCTCCGGCGGCCCCGGCCCAGGGTGGTAGCCCGGCAGGCATGCCGCCGCGGCCGCCGCAGGCTCGCAGCGGTGGGTCCGACCGGCCGCGTCCGTCCGGCGGTGTTCCGGGCGCCCCGCGTCCGAACCCGGCGATGATGCCGAAGTCCTCAGCCGGTACCTTCACCGGCCGTCCGTCGGGTCCCGGCGGCGGCGGTGGTGGCGGTGGCGCCGGTGGTGGCGGCCGTGGCCGTCCGGGCGGCGGCGGTCCGGGTGGACCGGGTGCCGGTCCGCGCAGTGGCGGCGGCGGCGGCGGTTTCCGTCCCGGTGGTGGACCCAGCGGTCCTCCCGGTGGTGGCGGCGGTCGTCCGGGCCCGGGCAACCGGGGCCGTGGCGGGACGCAGGGTGCCTTCGGGCGTCCGGGCGGTCCGGCCCGTCGTGGTCGCAAGTCCAAGCGCGCGAAGCGCCAGGAATTCGACAACATGCAGGCTCCGGCCGTCGGCGGCGTGCGCGTCAAGCACGGTGACGGCGAGGTCGTGAAGCTCGCTCGTGGCGCCTCGCTGACGGACTTCGCCGAGAAGGTCGGCGTCGACCCGGCATCGCTCGTGCAGGTGCTGTTCCACCTGGGCGAGATGGTGACCGCGACCCAGTCGGTCAACGAGGAGACCCTGCAGCTGCTGGGTACCGAGCTGAACTACGACGTCCAGGTCGTGTCCCCGGAGGACGAGGACCGCGAGCTGCTCGAGTCGTTCGACATCGACTTCGGGTCGAACGAGGGCGACGAGGCCGACCTGGCCTCCCGTCCGCCGGTGGTGACCGTGATGGGTCACGTCGACCACGGTAAGACGAAGCTGCTGGACGCCGTCCGGCACGCGAACGTCGCGGCCAAGGAAGCCGGTGGCATCACCCAGCACATCGGTGCGTACCAGGTGACGACCGAGGTGGACGGCAAGGAACGCGCCATCACCTTCGTCGACACCCCCGGTCACGAGGCGTTCACCGCCATGCGTGCCCGTGGTGCGCAGGCCACCGACATCGTCATCCTGGTGGTCGCGGCCGACGACGGCGTGATGCCGCAGACGATCGAGGCGCTGAACCACGCCCGGGCGGCGAACGTCCCGATCGTGGTCGCGGTGAACAAGATCGACGTGCCGAACGCGGACCCGACCAAGGTGCGCGGTCAGCTGACCGAGTACGGCCTGGTGCCCGAGGAGTACGGCGGCGACACCATGTTCGTGGACATCTCGGCGAAGGCCCGGCTGAACATCGACGGTCTGCTCGAGAGCGTCATCCTGACCGCGGACGCGGCGCTGGACCTCCGGGCCAACCCGGACATGCCGGCGCAGGGTCTGGCGATCGAGGCGCACCTCGACAAGGGCCGTGGTCCGGTCGCGACCGTGCTGGTCCAGCGCGGCACGCTCCGGGTCGGCGACTCGATGGTGGCGGGTCCGGCGTACGGCCGGGTCCGGGCGATGCTCGACGAGCACGGCAACAACGTCGAGGAAGCCCTCCCGTCCCGTCCGGTCACCGTGCTCGGTCTGACCGCGGTGCCGGGTGCCGGCGACAAGTTCCTGGTGGTCGAGGACGACCGGATGGCCCGTCAGATCGCTGAGAAGCGTGAGGCGCGGGCTCGTGCGGCGGCCAACGCCAAGCGGCGCGCCCGTCGTACCCTCGAGGACTTCATGGCCTCGATGGAGAAGGGCCAGAGCCAGGAGCTGCTGCTCATCCTCAAGGGTGACGTGTCCGGTTCGGTGGAAGCGCTCGAGGACGCACTGGTGCGGATCGAGGTCGGCGACGAGGTCAACCTCCGCGTCATCGACCGCGGCGTCGGTGCGATCAACGAGAACGACGTCAACCTGGCCATCGCGTCGGATGCCGTCATCATCGGCTTCAACGTGCGGCCGGCGGGCAAGGCCGGGGATCTGGCCGAGCGCGAAGGTGTGGATGTCCGGTACTACTCGGTCATCTACGCGGCGATCGACGACATCGAGGCGGCCCTGAAGGGCATGCTCAAGCCGATCTACGAAGAGGTCCAGCTGGGCCAGGCGGAGATCCGCGAGATCTTCCGCTCCTCGAAGGTCGGAAACATCGCGGGTTGCTGGGTGACGACGGGCACGATCCGCCGCAACGCCAAGGTCCGGTTGATCCGGGACGGCGCCGTGGTGCTCGACAACGCCGACCTGTCGTCGCTGAAGAGGTTCAAGGACGACGCGTCCGAGGTCCGCGAGGGCTTCGAGTGTGGTCTGACGATCCAGGGCTACAACGACATCAAGATCGGTGACGTCGTCGAGGCGTTCGAACTGCGCGAGAAGCCGCGCAGCTGATCGGTCCCGGCGCCGAGGTCCCCGGACCCCGGCGCCGGACAGCCGAGTAACGTCCGGTGTGGCGGTTTCTCAACCACCGTCGCTCCGGACGTTACGCATGAATGGACGTCAAGCAGGAACACGAGGGAGTGAGCCCTGATGGGTGAAGCAAGGGCGAAGCAGCTGGCCGACCGGATCCAGGTACTCGTCGCGCAGTTGCTGGAACGCCGGGTCAAGGACCCGCGGCTCGGCTTCGTCACCGTGACGGACGCCAAGCTGACCGGGGATCTGAGCGAGGCGAGCGTCTTCTACACGGTGTACGGCGGAGAGCAGGAGCGGGCGTCCACCGCCGCCGCGCTCGAGTCGGCCCGTGGCCTGATCCGCAGCGAGGTCGGCAAGGCCCTCGGCCTGCGGCGCGCGCCGAGCCTGGCGTTCTACCTGGACGCCATCCCGGAGACGGCCGGCCAGATCGAGGAACTGCTGGCCAAGGCGCGGGCGGCCGACGCCGAGGTGGCCAAGGCCGCCTCGGGCGCCAAGCCGGCCGGCGACGCCGATCCGTACAAGCGCCGCGAGGACGATGACTCCGACGACGAGTGACCTGGACTTCTCCGTCGCCGACGGCATCGTCGTCGTCGACAAACCGGCGGGGCTGACCTCGCACACGGTGGTGGCCAGGATCCGCAGGCTGGCCGGCACCCGCAAGGTCGGCCACGCCGGCACGCTCGACCCGATGGCGACCGGCGTACTGGTGGTCGGCCTGAACCGCGCGACGCGGCTCCTCGGCCACCTGCAGTTGGCGGACAAGTCGTACGACGCGACGATCCTCCTCGGCGCCTCGTCCAGCACGGACGACGCCGAGGGGGAGATCAGCCCGGTGGCGTCTGCCGAGGACCTGGCCGCCGTGACGGTCGAGTCGATCGAGGTTGCTGTCGCGGGTTTCCGCGGGGAGATCTCGCAGGTGCCGTCGAAGGTGTCCGCGATCAAGGTCGACGGGCGGCGCGCGTACGAACGGGTCCGCGCGGGCGAAGAGGTCGCGCTGAAGGCCCGCAGCGTCACCATCAGCCGGTACGACGTGGTCGACGTCCGGCCCGGTGCTTTGGGTATCGAGGTCGACATCTCGGTCGACTGCTCGAGCGGGACCTATATCCGGGCACTGGCTCGCGATCTTGGTGCCGAACTTGGCGTCGGCGGGCACCTGACGATGCTCCGGCGTACACGTGTGGGCGCCTTTGGAATGTCTTCGGCACACACGCTGGAGGAGCTGGGGGAGACCTTCACGATGCTCCCGATCGCGGACGTCGCCTCCGACACGTTCCCACGCTTCGACGCCGACGCGGAACAGGCCGCGGCCATCCGTACCGGCCGTCCTCTGCCGGGCCTGAAACTCACAGCCGGCCAACAAACCGCCATGTTCGACCCCACCGGCACCTTCCTGGCCCTGTACGAACCCCACGGCCCCCTGGCAAAACCCACAGCCGTCTTCGTCAGCTAACACCCGGCCCCTCCGGCCGCCCGATCTGCCGGCATCACCGCCACCTGGCGCCCTGTCCGTCGGCTGGCGGCTTGCAGACCGCCAGCGGCCGAACAACCCGCTACCGGCCACCCCGCTGGCCGCCGTGGAGCCCGGTAGCGGCGGGTTGTACGGCAGCCGGAGGGCCTGGGACATCGACCGGTACACCGACGGCTACAACTCGACCCTCTGGCGCTATCTCGGCGACGCGTACGCATCGCAGCCGTATCTCGGGGCCGAATACATCTGCGCCCTCCCTGGCAACACCCTGATCACGGGGACGAGCTGGGTATTCAACGGAATCGCCCCGGGCACCAGCCTGCCTGGCTTTGTCGCGGGCGAGATCGACCGCGTCGACTCGAATCTGTATCGGCGGCCAGGCCTGACCATCGTCGCCAGCGGCACCGGCATCTGCCGCACAAGCGGTCAGGCCCGTCCCATGCACACAACGACGTTCACCGCCCCGTCAGGTGCCCGCGTCCTCAATGGATCGACCTTCGCCTACGGCTGCTTCCTCGTCGCCCGCTGCCCCTCCACCTGGACGGTGCCATCACCGTCGGCACAGTCACAGCAGGCAGTCGGCAGGATGGTCGCCAACATCACCGAATGGGTCAGCCGCGGCGCAATCCAGGTGCCGAGCGACAACGCTATCGCCGCAGTACGGGTAGCCGTTCCCAAGCACCACCTCGAAACCAGCAACCAGCCCTAGCCCAACGGCCTTGTCGACCCTGCGACGAGGAGCTGCGACCCAGGGGTGGGCGTGGGGCTTCGCAGTACGCTGGAGGTGTGCGTTCCCGTCCCACACTGACCTGGTCTCCTGGGCCTGATGTGCTCTCGTTGGCGCCCGGTACTGCGGACGTCGCTCCTGTCGCAGACGTGGTTGCCGAGGGAGGTGTGGTGGTTCTCAGCGGTGCAGGGATCTCCACCGAGTCCGGGATTCCGGACTACCGCGGCGAGAGCGGCAGCTTGCGGACGCATACGCCGATGACGTACGGCGACTTCGTCGGAAGCGAGTCTGGCCGACAGAGGTATTGGGCGCGGAGTCACCTCGGCTGGAGGACGATCGCCCGAGCCGATCCGAACGACGGCCACCGGGCAGTCGCGGCACTGCAAGCCCGCGGATTCCTCAACGGTGTCATCACCCAGAACGTCGACGGGCTGCACGGCGCGGCCGGCGCGCGTGACGTCATCGAACTCCACGGGAACCTCGACCGGGTGGTTTGTCTGGACTGCCGCGCAACAAGTCCGCGCGAAGAGCTGGATCGCCGGCTGCGGGCGGCCAACCCGGTGTTCGAGGCAGAGGCGACCCGGATCAATCCCGACGGTGACGTCGAACTGCCTGACGAGGTGGTGAAGGACTTCCGGCTGGTCAACTGCACCAACTGTGGTTCGCCGTTGCTCAAACCGGACGTCGTCTTCTTCGGCGAGAACGTCCCGAAGACCAGAGTCGAACGCTGCTACCAGCTGATCGACGAGGCGAACGCCGTACTGGTGCTCGGATCCTCCCTGACCGTCATGTCCGGCTTCCGCTTCGTCCGGTACGCCGCCAAGGCCGGCAAACCCGTCCTCATCATCAACCAGGGCCACACCCGCGGCGACCCCTACGCCGCCCACCGAGTGAACCTCCCCCTGGGCCAGGCCCTAACCACCCTCACCGACACCCTCGGCTAACGCCCCGCCTCGCTCGCCAAGCACCTGCAGGGAAGACCTCCGAGGGTGCGGGGGGACAGCGGGGCCAGCTTAAGTTGGGTGAGCAGATGATTACAAGGGGTGATCAGGGGACCTCTTGCTCCGACCGGACGGGTGACATGGAATCCTGCTGTCATGCGTGTCTGGCACGGTTTGGACGAGGTGGACCCGGGGTTCGGTCCGTCGGTCGTCACCATCGGCAACTTCGACGGCGTGCACCGCGGCCACCAGGAGGTGCTCGCCCACGCCAGGGCCCGGGCGGCCGAGCTGGGTGGGCTGCCGGTGGTCGCGATGACGTTCGACCCGCACCCGATGGTGGTGCTGCGCCCGGACCGGGCGCCCGCGATGCTCAGCGAGCCCGACCAGCGGGCCGAACTGCTCGGCGCTGCCGGTGCCGACGCGGTGCTGATCCTGCCGTTCAACAAGGACGTCTCTTCCTGGTCGCCGCAGGAGTTCATCGACCGCGTCCTGGTGGGAACCCTGCACGCCAAGGCGATCGTGGTGGGGGAGAACTTCCGCTTCGGACACAAGGCCGCCGGCCACGTCGACACCCTCGTCGCTGCGGGTGCCGCGGCTGGGTTCCAGGTGGAGGGCCTGACCCTCGCGGGAGACAGCCAGCCGTGGTCCTCGACGTACATCCGCGAGCTGATCGCCGCGGGCGACGTCGAAGGTGCCGCGACCGCGCTCGGACGCCCGCTGCGGGTCACCGGGACCGTCGTCGAAGGCGACAAGCGCGGCCGCGAGCTGGGCTACCCGACCGCCAACATCCCTGCCCTGGCAGGCGCCGCGGTGCCGCTGGACGGGGTGTACGCCGGCTGGCTGGCCGTGCTGGAGCCCGCACCCGGCGCCCCGCAGTACTCCGAACCGTTGCCGGCGGCCATCAGCGTGGGCAGCAACCCCACCTTCGACGGGGTGGACCGGAGGGTGGAGTCGTACGTGCTGGATCGCGACGACCTCGAGCTGTACGGCGCGAAGATCGCGGTGGACTTCGTCGCCCGGTTGCGCGGCAGCCAGATCCGCTTCGACAGCATCGACGACCTGCTGGTCCAGATGAAGGCCGACGTCGACAACGCCCGCCGGATTCTCGCCGAGGAGTAGCCTTCACGTCGACGACACGAGCCCAGGTCCTTACCCAGTGACAGCCCGCAAGGGGTCACAAATTAGGGTGACGCGTCCACGGACTGATACTCTTGGCGCTGCCGTCTGAACGGCCGCGGATCGAGAGTGCCCGGGTGACCCAAGCCCCGGTGCGCCGCGCAACGGAAATCGAGAGGACCTCCGTGTCATCAGCTAATCCTGAAGCGAAGAAGAAGATCATCGGTGAGTACGCCCTGACCGAGGGTGACACTGGTTCCCCCGAGGTCCAGGTGGCGCTGCTCACGCACCGGATCGCCGACCTGACGGAGCACCTCAAGGAGCACAAGCACGACCACCACAGCCGTCGTGGCCTGCTGCTGCTCGTCGGTCAGCGCCGCCGGCTGCTGAACTACCTGGCGAAGAAGGACATCAACCGCTACCGGTCCCTGATCGAGCGGCTCGGCCTTCGCCGATGACGTCGTGAGGAGCGGCCCCCGGATCCGGGTGGCCGCTTCTCGCGTATCTGCGGTCCCCGGTGGCAACCACCACCGGGCGCCGCGGGACAACTGAAGAATCAACGACAACGAGACGACGCGAAACGCGTGTCGGGACTACGACCGGTCCTCGGTAGTGGCCTTCGGGGGTGCCATCCAACCATGGGCACCCGCGGGCCTCGATCGAAGACCGGCACCCCGGAGCTCGCGCCTCGCAGTCGTCTCAAGCGAGAGAGGGGTATCCCGTGTCGGGATCCACAAACGCGCCCATGGAGGGCGCAGAATTCGCTGAAGCCGTCATCGACAACGGCAGCTTCGGCACCCGCACCATCCGCTTCGAGACGGGCCGTCTGGCCCAGCAGGCCGCCGGCTCCGCCGCCGCCTACCTCGACGGCGACACGATGGTGCTCTCGGCCACCACGGCCAGCAAGAAGCCCAAGGAGCAGTTCGACTTCTTCCCGTTGACGGTGGACGTCGAGGAGCGGATGTACGCCGCCGGCCGCATCCCGGGCTCGTTCTTCCGCCGGGAGGGCCGTCCTTCCGAGGAGGCCATCCTGACCTGCCGGCTGATCGACCGCCCGCTGCGGCCGTCGTTCGTCTCCGGCCTGCGCAACGAGATCCAGGTCGTCATCACGGTCCTGGCGCTGAACCCGGACAAGCTGTACGACGTGCTGGCGATCAACGCCGCGTCGATGTCCACCCAGATCGCCGGGCTGCCGTTCTCGGGCCCGATCGGCGCCACCCGCGTCGCCCTGATCGACAAGCAGTGGGTCGCCTTCCCGACGCACACCGAGCTCGAGGACGCCGTCTTCGACATGGTGGTCGCGGGTCGTGTCACCGACTCCGGTGACGTCGCGATCATGATGGTCGAGGCCGAGTCCACCCCGGGCACCTTCGACGCCGTCGCCGCCGGCAAGCAGGCGCCGACCGAGGAGATCGTGGCCCAGGGCCTGGAGGCCTCGAAGGCCTTCATCAAGACCCTGGTCGAGGCGCAGTCCGAGCTGGCCGCCAAGGCGTCCAAGCCGACCGGCGAGTTCCCGCTCTTCCCGGACTACCAGGACGACGTGTTCGCCGCCGTCGAGGCGGCTGCCACCGAGGAGCTGTCGCAGGCCCTCACCATCGCGGGCAAGCACGACCGCGAGGAGGCCACCGACGCCGTCAAGGCCGCCGTGGTCGAGAAGCTGGCCGCCGACTTCGAGGGTCGTGAGAAGGAGCTGTCCGCAGCCTTCCGCTCGCTCACCAAGAAGCTGGTCCGCAAGCGCGTGCTGACCGACAAGGTCCGCATCGACGGCCGCGGCCTGGCCGACATCCGCCCGCTCAAGGCGCAGGTCAAGGTGCTGCCGCGGGTGCACGGCTCGGCGCTGTTCGAGCGCGGCGAGACCCAGATCCTGGGTGTCACCACGCTGAACATGCTCCGGATGGAGCAGCAGCTCGACACGCTCTCCCCGGAGACGCGCAAGCGCTACATGCACAACTACAACTTCCCGCCCTACTCGACCGGTGAGACCGGCCGGGTGGGTTCGCCGAAGCGCCGCGAGATCGGTCACGGCGCGCTGGCCGAGCGGGCCCTGGTGCCGGTGCTGCCGTCGCGCGAGGACTTCCCGTACGCGCTGCGTCAGGTGTCCGAGGCGCTCGGCTCCAACGGCTCCACCTCGATGGGCTCGGTCTGCGCCTCGACGCTGTCGCTGCTGTCCGCCGGTGTGCCGCTGAAGGCACCGGTCGCCGGTATCGCGATGGGCCTCATCTCCGGCGAGGTCGACGGCGAGACGGAGTACGTCGCGCTGACCGACATCCTGGGCGCGGAGGACGCGTTCGGCGACATGGACTTCAAGGTCGCCGGCACGAAGGACTTCGTCACCGCCCTGCAGCTGGACACCAAGCTGGACGGCATCCCGGCCAGCGTGCTCGGTGCGGCGCTGACCCAGGCCAAGGACGCGCGGCTGACCATCCTGGACGTGATGGCCAAGGCCATCGACGCCCCGGGTGAGATGAGCGAGTTCGCGCCGCGGGTCATCTCGGTGAAGGTCCCGGTCGACAAGATCGGCGAGGTCATCGGCCCGAAGGGCAAGATGATCAACCAGATCACCGACGAGACCGGTGCCGACATCTCCATCGAGGACGACGGCACGGTGTACATCGGTGCGACGGACGGCCCCTCGGCCGACGCGGCGCGCGCGATGATCAACGCGATCGCCAACCCGACCATGCCGGAGAAGGGCGAGCGCTACCTGGGCACGGTCGTGAAGACGACCAACTTCGGTGCGTTCATCTCGCTGCTCCCGGGCAAGGACGGTCTGCTGCACATCTCGAAGCTGCGCGGCCTGGCCGGCGGCAAGCGGGTGGAGGCCGTCGAGGACATCCTGTCCGTCGGCCAGAAGCTCCAGGTCGAGATCGCCGAGATCGACGACCGCGGCAAGCTGTCGCTGATTCCCGTTCTCGAAGGGGACGAGAAGAAGGCCGACGAGAAGGCCGACGACGCAGAGGTCGCTCCCGCCGAGTGACACGTGCGATCACCAGCACGCTGCTGAGCTCGGAGGCGGGCGGTCCGGTCAAACGGACCGTCCTGCCCTCCGGGCTCCGCGTGCTCTCCCAGTCCGTGCCGGGCTTCCGCTCGGTCACCTTCGGCGTGTGGGTCGGCGTCGGCTCGCGGGACGAGCCGGTCCAGCTGTCCGGTGCCACGCACTTCCTCGAACACCTGCTGTTCAAGGGCACCGAGCGCCGCGACGCGCTGGAGATCTCCGCCTCGCTGGACGCCGTCGGTGGCGAGATGAACGCGTTCACCGGCAAGGAGTACACCTGCTACTACGCCCGGGTGCTCGACTCCGACCTGCCGCTCGCGGTCGACGTCATCTGCGACATGATCACCTCGGCCACCCTCACCGAGGAGGACGTGGAGAGCGAGCGGGACGTGATCGACGAAGAGATCGCGATGCACGCCGACGAGACGTCGGACCACATCCACGACCTCTTCGCCGAGCAGCTCTGGGGCCAGTCCCCGCTGGGCCGCTCCATCACCGGTACGCCGGAGTCGGTGGCGGGCCTGACCCGTCGCCAGGTGGTCGGCTGGTACCGCCGTCGCTACCAGCCGGCCGACATCGTCGTCTCCGTCGCGGGCAACGTGGAGCACACCGACGTGGTGAAGCTGGTCCGCAACGCGTTCGAGCGCCACTGGGTCACCGCTGAGGCCGAGCCCGCTCTGGTACGCCGAGGTGCCGGGCGCCGCGTCCCGACGTACGGGGGAGTGCGGGTGCACCACCGGGACGTCGAGCAGGCGCACCTCGTGCTCGGTATGCCCGGGCTGGTCCGCAACGACGAGCGCCGGTACGCCGCCGGTGTGCTGCACGGCATCGTCGGTGGCGGGATGTCTTCAAGGTTGTTCCAGGAGGTCCGGGAGAAGCGCGGTCTCGCGTACTCGGTCTTCACCTTCGGCTCGGCGTACGCGGACACCGGCATGGTGGGCGTCTACGCGGGTTGTCTGCCGAAGAAGGCGCCCGAGGTGCTCGAGGTGGTCCGGGCCGAGCTGGCCACGATCGCCAAGGGCACCATCACACCCGACGAGCTCCTTCGCGGCAAGGGCCAGATGCGCGGCTCGGTGGTGATGGGGCTGGAGGACACCGGCGCCAAGATGACCCGGATCGCCAAGGCCGAGCTGGTCTACGGCGAGCTGCCCACCGTCGACGACATCCTGGCCCGGATCGACGCGGTCACCCTGGACGACGTCGCAGACCTCGCCGCCGAGCTCTATGCCGGCGAGCAGGCTCTCACGGTGATGGGCCCCTTCGACGAGGACACCTCCGCCTTCGGTCTGTGACCCCCTTGTAGCCGTCCGGTGCGCCCTCGACAGCCCTGTACGGCGGGAGCAGACTGGCGGCAGGGAGGGGGTCCCGCCATGAGCACAATCACTCCGGACGTGCACCTCGACGCACAGGCACTCAACGATCTCAGAGCAGACTTCCGCGGCGAGCTCGTCGGCCCCGGTGATGCGGCGTACGACGAGCGCCGGAAGGTCTGGAACGGTTCGATCGACCGGCATCCGGCACTGATCGCCCGCTGCACCGGCGTCGCCGACATCCGCGCCGCGATCGGCTTGGGCCGGCGGACTGGTCTGCCGGTCGCGGTCCGCGGCGGCGGGCACAGCTTTCCCGGTCACTCGACCTGCGACGGCGGCATCGTGATCGACCTGTCGCCGCTCAAGGGCATCCGCGTCGATCCGGTCCGGCGGACGGCCCGGGCCCAGGCCGGCGTCCTGCTCGGTGAGCTCGACCGCGAGACCCAGGCCTTCGGCCTGGCGACGCCTTCCGGCATCGTCACCCACACCGGCGTCGCCGGTCTCACCCTGGGCGGCGGGATCGGCTGGCTGATGCGCAAGTACGGGCTCAGCATCGACAATCTGGAGTCGGTCGACCTGGTCACCGCCGAGGGTGAGCTGGTCACCGCGAGCGAGGACGTCAACGCGGACCTGTTCTGGGGTGTTCGCGGTGGCGGTGGCAACTTCGGCATCGTGACCGAGTTCGAGTTCCGGCTGCACCCGGTCGGTCCGATCGTGCTGGCCGGCCCCGTCCTGTGGCCGATGGAATCGTCGCACGAGCTGCTGCACTTCTACCGGGACTGGATCACCGAGGTGCCGGACGAGCTCACCACCGCAGTCATCCACCGATGGGTGCCACCGCTGCCCACGATTCCAGCCGAGTACCACGGACGCCCGGTGGTGATGGTCGTCGCGTGTTACGCCGGTCCCGTCGAGGACGGCGAGCGAGTGCTCGCACCGCTCAAGGCCTTCGGACCGCCGTTGCTGGACCTGTGCACACCCAAGCCGTACCTCGCGCTCCAGTCGATGCTCGACCCGGGCTTCCCGCACGGGCGCTGGTACTACATGCGGGCCTGTGACGTCGCCGAGCTCTCCGACGACGTGATCGACATCGCGGTCGAGCGCGGCCTGGCGATCGACTCGCCGTTGACGTCGTACCCGATCTTCCAGCTCGGCGGCGCGATCCGCGGCGTCGATGCGGCCGGGACCGCGTTCGGCGACAGATCGAGTGGGCACACCTTCAACTTCGTCGGCGCGACGACCGGTCCGGACGGTTTCGCCGAGCAGCGCGAGTGGGTGCGGCAGTCCTCGCGGGCGCTCGAACCGCACCAGTCCGGTGTGTACGTGAACTTCCTGGGCGATGAGGGCGAGCCACGGATCAGGGACGCGTACGGCGCCTCGGCGTACGACCGGCTCAAAGCCCTGAAGCAGCAGTACGACCCGGGCAACCTGTTCCACCTGAACCAGAACATCCCACCCGGCTGACCCATCGACGAGTGCGCGAAACGCCACTTCTGTGTGCAAACGGTCCCAGGCGTGGATCGTCTGATGACTTGGGCCGGAAACGTGGTTATCGTGTCCGAAGCCTGCCTTGTCGGCCTAGGGTGCTCAGAGGTCTCGCCAAGGTAACGCGTTTGTTACTTGCGTCCAGTTTGTCCCTGACAACGTTGACATGCGCAGTTTCGACCAGCCAACATGGCGGCTACTCCGCCTACCGGCCCTCCCGCCGAGGAAGTTGGTTCAGACTGTGCGACGTATGACTGGTGTTCTGGGGGTGACACTCGGCCTCGCCCTGGTGCTCAGCAGCTGTGGTGACGGCAAGAGCAGTGGGGACAGCGCCGCGGGTGGCGCCAAGAGTGTGGTGATCGCCATCGCGGCGGACCCGCTGGAGTACATCAACCCGCTGAACGAGAACGGCAGCGCCGGCATCCAGGTCGCGCAGGCCATGTTCGCTCCGCTGGTCACCACCGATCCGAGCAGTGGCAAGACCGTCAACGTGATGGCCGAGTCCGTCACGCCGGACCAGACCAGCCAGACCTGGACGATCAAGCTGAAGCCCGGCAACTCGTTCCAGAACGGCCAGCCGCTGACCGCGAAGGACTACGTGGACAGCTGGAACCTGACCGCCCAGGGCTCCACCGCCTGGAAGAACAACGGCTTCTTCTCCAAGGTCGAGGGCTACGACGCGCTCAACCCGGAGACCCCCGACGGCGCGACCCCGAAGCCGACCGCGGTGAAGACGCTGAGCGGCCTCAAGCAGATCGACGACATGACCTTCTCGGTCAAGCTCAAGGTGCCCTTCTCGCAGTTCGGCCTGACCCTGCAGTACCTCGGGCTCGCGCCGCTGCCGGAGGAGGTCCGCAAGAACCCCGACGCCTACAAGCGCAAGCCGATCGGCAACGGCGCCTACAAGCTCGACGGCACCTGGAACGCCGGTGAGGACATCAAGCTGGCCAAGTGGGACGGCTACAAGGGCCCGAACGCGCCGGACGCCGACTCCATCACCTACCGGTACATCCCGAACGCGGATACGGCGTACAACGAGTTCCTGGCCGGCACCGTGGACTTCGTCGACGTGCCGCCGACCAAGGTGAAGACGTTCAAGACCGACGCCCCCGACGGCTGGGTGACGGCCGAGAGCTCCGGCGCCAACTACCTGACGCTGCCGGCCTGGGACGCGCGCTTCAAGAACCCCAAGCTGCGGCACGCCTTCTCGATGGCGATCGACCGCAAGGCGTTCGCCGACCTGGTCGGCCTGTCCACTCCGAGCAAGGGCCTGATCGCCCCGGACATCAACGGCTACCGCGACAACGCCTGCAAGTACTGCGACTTCGACGCCGCCAAGGCCAAGCAGCTGCTCCAGGAGGCCGGCGGTTTCTCCGGTCCGGTGAACATCAACTACAACACCACCTCCGCGACCGGCCAGATCTTCGCCGAGGCGATCGGCAACATGATCCGGCAGAACCTCGGCCTCGAGGTGAAGTACACCGGCAAGCAGGGCTCGGAGATCACCGAGCTGGCCGACACCCGCAAGCTCGACGGCCTGCGCTTCAGCGGCTGGGGTCACGACTACCCCTCGATCGAGGACTACCTGACCCCGATGTTCAAGTCCACCGGTGACGCGAACTTCGCCGGCTACAACAACCCGGCGCTGGACAAGGTGCTGGCCCAGGGCGACGCCGAGCCCGACCAGGAGAAGGCGATCAAGCTGTACCAGCAGGCCGAGGACATCGCGCTCGAGGACATGCCGCTGCTCCCGCTGTACGCCAAGCAGAACGCCTACCTGCACTCGGCGAAGATCGAGCCGCGGGTGTCCAAGTACACCGGTGTCCAGGCGCTCTACTCCACGTTCAAGTGACCCGGTTCGTCCTGCGCCGCATCCTGGCGGCCATCCCGATCGGCCTGATCGTCACGCTGGGGGTCTTCGCGCTCGTCTTCGCGATGCCCGGAGACCCCCTGCGGGAACTGGCCGGTGACAAGCCCATCCCGGCCGCCGTACTGGCGGCGAAGCGGGCCCAGTTCCACCTCGACGACCCCTTCATCGTGCAGTACCTGCTCTCGATGAAGGACATCCTCACCGGCCAGTTCGGTACTACGTTCGCCGGCGCCGACATCGCCGACCAGCTGAGGCTGCGGATCCCCGTGACGCTGAAGCTGGCCACGTTGAGCCTGGCGTTGCAGTGGATCGCCGGTCTCCTGTTCGGGCTCTACGCCGGCTTCCGGCGCAACGGCGTGATCGACCGGATGCTGCTGCTGTCGACGCTCGTCGTACTGGCCGTCCCGGGCCTGGTGCTGTACTTCGCCGGGCAGTACGTGTTCGGCGTACAGCTCAAGTGGCTGCCCGTGTCCGGTGTCGCCGACGGCTACCCGATCTCGTATCTGCTGCCGGCGGTCTGTATCGCGATCACCGGGTTCGCCGGGATGGCGCGGCTGACCAGAACGTCGATCGTGGACACCGCGAACGCCGACTTCGTCAAGACGGGCCGGGCCAAGGGCCTGGGGGAGCAGCGGATCCTCTGGGGGCACGTGCTGCCGAACGCATTTCTCCCCGTCGTCACCCTGATGGGCATCGACTTCGCCGGCATCTTCGCCGGCGCGGTCCTTGCCGAGAGCATCTTCAACCTGCCCGGGCTCGGCCAGTTCATGTTCCAGGCGATCAAGCTGAAGGAAGGTGGCGTGGTGGTGCTGCTGTCCACGTTGGCGTTCCTGATGTTCATCCTGATCAACCTGCTGGTCGACATCGTCTACGGCGCGATCGATCCGAGGGTACGCAATGTCTGAGACGCAACAGGTCTTCGAGACCGAGACCCAGGACCTCGAGGGCCGGACCCTGTCCAACCGCGAACTGCTGCGGGCGCTGCTGCGCAAACCGCAGTTCGTGGTCTGCGTGCTGCTGGTCCTGACCTTCTTCGTGATGGCCGCCTTCCCACGGATCTTCACCTCCGTCGATCCGCGGTTCTGCGAGCTCGGCAAGAGTCAGCACGGCCGGGAGCCCGGGCACCCGTTCGGCTTCGACATCCAGGGCTGCGACTACTTCGCCAACGTGATCTACGGCGCCCGGCCGTCCGTGCTGGTGAGTGTCGTCGCCAGTGTCGGCGGCTTCGTGGTCGCCGGCATCCTCGGCCTGCTGGCCGGGTACTTCCCGGGCGCGGTCGACACCGTGATCTCGCGGACCGCCGACGTGCTGTTCGCCCTGCCGGGGCTGATCGCGCTGATCGTGATCCTGAACTCGGTGCCGAACCGGAGCATCTGGATCATCGTCGCCGTCATCCTGCTGACCTGGTGGCCACAAGGCATGCGGGTGATGCGGTCGACGGTCTTCTCGGTGCGCAACCGGGAGTACGTGCTGGCGGCCCGGTCCATCGGGGTCCCGCCCTGGCGGATCCTGCGCAAGCACGTGTTCCCCAACGCGATGGCCCCGCTGCTGGCGATGACCACGCTCGGGGTCGGCGGACTGGTCGGTCTGGAGGCCGTGCTGACGTTCCTCGGGGTCGGGTTGCAACCGCCGTCGATCTCGTGGGGCAGCCAGTTCGGTGTCGCCGCGTCCTACCGTGACACCCCCCACCTGTTCCTCTGGCCGGCGCTGTTCATCTCGACGATGACGATCTCGTTCATGATCATCGGCGACTCGATCCGCGACGCCCTCGACCCGAAGTTGCTGCGATGACTACCGGTGAAGTACTGCTGAAGGTGGACAACCTCAGCGTCGAGTTCGACACCCCGCACGGCTCCGTCCGCGCGGTCGACGGGGTGTCCTGGCAGGTCCGGGCCGGTGAGACGCTGGCGATCCTGGGCGAGTCCGGCTCCGGCAAGAGCGTCTCCACCCAGGCGCTGACCGGGATCCTGGAGATGCCACCCGGGCGGATCGTGTCCGGCACCGCGGAGTACCGCGGGGTGGACCTGATCGCGATGCCGGTGAAGGAACGCCGCAAGATCGTCGGCGACCGGATCACGATGGTCTTCCAGGACTCGCTGTCCGCGCTGAACCCGGTCCAGTCGGTCGGCAAGCAGATCGCCGAGTGCTACCGGGTGCACCGCGGCCTGTCCAAGCAGGACGCGATGAAGCGCGCGGCCGAGATGCTCGACCAGGTCCGCATCCCGGCCGCCGCCAGGCGGGTGCGCGACTACCCGCACGAGTTCTCCGGCGGGATGCGGCAGCGGGTGATGCTGGCGATGGCCCTCGCGCTCGACCCCGACGTACTGATCGCGGACGAGCCGACCACCGCGCTCGACGTCACCGTGCAGGCGCAGATCCTGGAACTGATCGAGGAGTTGCAGGCCGAGCGGGACATGGGCGTCGTGCTGATCACGCACGACCTCGGTGTGGTGGCGGACGTCGCCGACAACGTGGTGGTGATGTACGCCGGCCACGTGGTCGAGCGGGCCGCCACGGCGGACGCGCTGGACTATCCCGTTCACCCTTACACAGAAGGGCTGCTGGGCTCGATGCCGTCGGCCGAGCTGAAGGGCCAGGAGCTGCCGACCATCCCCGGCACGCCGCCGTCGCTGCGGGCGATCCCGTCAGGCTGCGCGTTCCGGACCAGGTGCCCACACGCGATCGAGGACTGCGCGGTCGAGGTGCCGAAGCTGCTGACTGTCGCCCCCGGCCGGGACGCGGCCTGCATCCGGCATACCACGATCTCCGCGAAGGAGGCGGTGTGATGAGCGAAGAGTTGCTGGTGGCAACGGAACTGGTGAAGCACTACGACATCAGTCCGGCGTTCTCCTTCGGTACCAGGACGCTGGTCCGGGCGGTGGACGGCGTCGACCTGGTACTGCGCAAGGGCGAGTCGCTCGGCATCGTCGGCGAGTCCGGCTGTGGCAAGTCGACCCTGGTCCGGCTGCTCGCGGCGCTGGAGAAGCCGACGTCCGGCGAGGTCCGGTACGGCGGGGTCGACGTGAGCAAGCTGAACGGCAAGGACCTGCGCAAGTGGCGCCGCAACGTCCAGGTCGTCTTCCAGGACCCGTACTCGAGCCTCAACCCGCGGATGCGCGTCGGCGAGATCGTCGCGGAGCCGCTGGAGGTGCACCCGGACGTCTCGAAGGGCATGGACATCCGGGCCCGGGTCCGCGAACTGCTGGAACTGGTCGGGCTCCGGGCCGAGGACGAGACGCGGTTCCCGCACCAGTTCTCCGGCGGACAGCGCCAGCGCATCGGCATTGCCCGGGCGATCGCGCTGAACCCGGACGTGCTGCTCTGCGACGAACCCGTCTCGGCGCTCGACCTGTCCGTCCAGGCGCAGGTGGTGAACCTGCTGATGCGGCTGCAGCGCGAGCTCGGCCTGAGCATCATCTTCGTCGCCCACGACCTGTCGGTGGTCCGGCACGTGTCCGACCGGGTCGCCGTGATGTACCTCGGCCGCGTGGCAGAACTCGGCGAGCACCACGAGGTGTACGACGTACCGGCGCATCCCTACACGCAGGCGTTGCTCTCGGCCGAGCCGGGCCTTGCCCGCCAGGGCCGCAAGCGCATCGTCCTGGCCGGTGACCCGCCCTCCCCGGTGAGTCCGCCGTCAGGCTGCCGCTTCCACACCCGCTGCCTCCGCGCCGAGGCCCGCTGCTCCACCGACATCCCCGAACTCCGCCAGATCCCCACCGGCCAGACCGTCTCCTGCCACTTCGCTGAAGAAGCCCAATCCACCTACACCACCCCCGTCACCGCCTGAACCCGCCGGCCGCGCCCCCGCCGCTCGACAGACTGCTCCCGTGAACCCCCACGAGGCACCGGTCCACCGGGCGGCGGTCGGCGTACTGATCACCGACTTCCAGGGACGGATCCTGCTGGTCAGCAATCCGTACCGCGACGCGCTGATCCAGGTCGGCGGCATGGTGGAGCCGGGCGAGACCCTGGCAGAGGCCGCGGAACGGGAGACCCTCGAAGAGATCGGTCTCAGGATCCGGGTGGGCCGGCTGCTGGCGGTGCACCACCGGATCGGGCGAAGGGCGGACACGATGCTCTATGTGTTCGATACCGACCCGATCGACTCGGCGACGCCGCTCGTGCTGCAGGAGGACGAGATCAGCGGGGCGTACTGGCTCGAGCCGGAGGAAGCCGTCGCCCAGCACACGGAGGTCGGGCGTCCTCGCTTGGCGGGGGCGTTGAGGGCTCGGGAGTCGGGGGCGACCGTCTACCTGGATCGGGATCGGGTGATCGGTGGCTGAACGTAGTTGGCCGACCGGACTCCCTGATCGCTGTCGCCGGGAGCGGGGTGAGATCCTTGGCGGGACCGGTGACGAGGAAGGGTGCGGATGATCAAGGTTGCGGTGCTGGGCGCCAAGGGAAAGATGGGTGCTCAGACGTGCCAGGCCGTGGCGGCCGCGGGCGATCTCGAGCTGGTCGCGGCGCTCGACCAGGGCGATGAGCTGACCGGACTCACCGACGCCGGCGCCGAGGTGGTGGTCGACTTCACCCGGCCCGAGGTCGTGATGGACAACCTTGCCTGGTGCATCGAGCACGGCATCCACGCCGTGGTCGGCACCACCGGCTTCGACGAGGAGCGCCTCGCCACCCTGCGCGCGCAGCTCGACGCCAAGCCCGGCGTCGGGGTACTGATCGCCCCGAACTTCTCCATCGGCGCCGTGCTGATGATGCAGTTCTCCGCCCAGGCCGCCCGGTACTACGAATCCGTCGAGATCATCGAGCTCCACCACCCCGACAAGGTGGATGCCCCCTCCGGTACGGCGCGTCGTACCGCCGAGCTGATCGCCGAGGCCAGGCGGGAAGCGGATTCCGGGCCGATCCCGGACGCCACCACGACCGGACTCGAGGGCGCGCGGGGCGCGGACGTCGAGGGGATCCGCGTGCACGGGATCCGGTTGCGCGGTCTGGTCGCGCACCAGGAGGTGCTGTTCGGCGACATCGGCGAGACCCTGACGATCCGGCACGACTCGATGCACCGCGAGTCGTTCATGGCCGGCGTCCTGCTCGGCGTTCGCCGGATCGTCGGCACCCCCGGCCTCACCGTGGGCCTCGAGCACTTCCTCGACCTCTCCTGAGACGACGGGGTCGGGAATGACGGCCAAACGCTCCGCGGTGGTGCTCGCGGTGGTCTTCCTCGCGTACGCCGTGCTGCTCGGCTGGCGGGGAGTCCTGCTGATCGGCACGGGCGATCCGGTCGCCGTCGGGCTGGGCATCGCCGTCCTGGTGATCCCGGTGGTCGGGGCGTACCTGGTCTGGCGGGAGATCCAGTTCGGGCGGCAGACGGAGGCGCTCGCGCGGGAGCTCGGCGAGTCGGGCGGGCTGCCCGTCGACGATCTCCCGAGGCGGCCGTCCGGGCGGATCGACCGCGCCGCCGCGGACGTCGCCTTCACGAAGTACAAGGAGGAGGCGGAGGCCGCACCGGACGACTGGCGGGTCTGGTTCCGCCTCTCCACGGCGTACGACGCGGCGGGTGATCGCAAGCGGGCTAGGGCCTCGATGCGGACCGCGATCGCCCAGCACGCCGGGCGTTAGCGCTCCGAGTCAGCCGGGAGTTTCCTGGGAGTTGGCTGGGAACGCTACGGGATCGCCTGACAATGCGGTGCGGTAGGGGATACCTTCAGGGGGTGCGCGGCGACCGCCACGCACGAGGTCGGAGACTGGGTGGGCCGTCCTTTGCCATCAGACGGGTCTCGCCGCGGCTCGGACGATGCCCAGCCAACGGGTTTCGGTGACCTGCTCCGCCGGCACCGGCGCGACGCCGGACTGTCACAAGAGGGGCTGGCCGAACTCGCTGGCCTGAGTGTCGACGCGATCGCGGCCCTGGAACGGGGTCGTCGTCGAGCGCCCAGGCCACACACGCTGAGGCTGCTCGGAGACGCTCTGAAGCTCGGCGCGCCCGACCGCGCCCAGTTGACCGCCGCTGCTCGTCGCGACGCCGACCCGGGCCAGCGCGCGACCATGCGTCCGGCGCCGGTCCCCGCGAACGAACTGGTCGGCCGCGCTACCGAGCTCGCCGAAGCCGGCCGGCTCCTCGGCGAGCGGTGCACCCGGCTGCTGACCCTGAGCGGACCCGGCGGCGTCGGCAAGACCCGCCTGGCGCTCGCGGTCGCCGGGGGAGTGGCCCACAGGTTCGACGACGGGATCTGCTGGGTGCCGCTCGCACCGGTCTCGGATCCGGCCGCGGTCGCGGTGACCATCGCCGCGTCGACCGGGTTGCACCCGCTCGACGGTGGCCGGCTGGTCGAGGAGATCGCGGCCCAGGTCGGCACCCGGAGCCTGCTGCTGGTGCTGGACAACTGCGAGCACGTCGTCGCCGACGTCGCGCTGATCTGTTCCACCCTGCTGGAGCGCTGCCCGAACCTGTCGGTGCTCGCGTCGAGCCGTGAACTGATGAGGGTCCAGGGCGAGAGCGTTTTCGTCGTACCGCCGTTGGCGCTGCCGGTGACCGAGGACCAGCTGGAGAACTCGCCGGCGGTCAAGCTGTTCGTGGATCGAGCGACCGCACGAGGCCACGCTCCGGCCGAGCAGATGGAGCAGGTCGCCCAGGTGGTCCGCAGGCTCGAAGGCATGCCGCTCGCGATCGAGCTGGCCGCCGCCCGGACGAACGTCCTCACCGTCGAGGAGCTCGCTGCCGAGCTGGAGAGCTCGTTCGGCATCCTGGCCGGTGGGAACACGACAGAAGGACCTCGGCAGCAGTCGCTGTACGGCGCGATCGAGTGGAGCCATGAGCTGCTGACCCGGGCGGAGCGGGAGTTGTTCGCGCTGCTGTCGGTGTTCGTCGGCGGGTGGACGCTGAACGCGGCCGCCGCCGTCCTCACCGGTACCGTCAGCCCGGGCCCCCTCGAGCGGGCCCGCGCGCTCGACCTGACCAGCCGGCTGGTCGACAAGTCCCTGATCAGGGTCAACCGCGACCGCGGCATCGCGCGGTACGACATGCTCGCGGTGATTCGTGAGTTCGCCGCGGACCAGCTGGTGGCCTCCGGCCGCTACGAGGAGATAGCCCGGCACCACACCGCTTTCTACACGGCGTTGGCCGAGGAAGCTGAGACCCACCTGCGCGGGGCGAACCAGGCCGACTGGCTCGACCGGCTGGACGGCGAGCTGGACAACCTCCGCGGCGCGATGACGTGGTCGCTGCGGTCCGGCACGAACGGCGAAGCGCTCAGCCTTGCCGGAAGTCTCTGGTTGTTCTGCTACCTCCGCGGCCACTATGCCGAAGGCGGCGAATGGCTGGAACGCGCCCTTGCGCTGCCGGACGCCTCCGACCCGGGGCTGGCGTCGCCCCGGGCGAAGGTCTGGCTCGGCGCGGGCATGCTCGCCTTCCTGCAGTGCGAGTACGAGGTGGCGACCACCCGGCTCGAGTCCGCCCTCGCGCAGTACAAGGAGCTCGACGACACGGCCGGTACGGCGCTGGTCATGCAGCGTCTGGGTGGAGTCTCCCGGGAGCGTGGTGACTACGTGACCGCGGAGAACTTGCACTGCCAGAGCTACGACCTGTTCGAGAGCCTGGGGGACCGGTCGGGGATGGCCTGGGCGCACAACAACCTCGGGTTCGTCGCCTGGCTGCGCGGTGACCTGGAGATCGGAGCCCGGCGCTGCCGGAAGGCGATGAACAGCTTCCGCCGGCTCGGCGACGGCGAAGGCCTCGCCTGGGCGTTGATCAGCCTCGGCACGATCTCGCAGTACAGCGGTGAGTTGAGCGAGGCGGAGGACCTGCTGCAGGAGAGCCTGGCGCTGTCCCAACGGCTCGGGTACCGCGAAGGCATCGCCTGGTCACTGAACCAGCTGGGCATCGTGGAGCGCCGCCGTGGTTTCACCGAGCGTGCGGTGCACCTGCTCGACGAGAGTCTGGCCGAGCATCGGGATCTGGGCGACCGCTGGCGCTCCGCGAGCGTGCTGGAGGAGCTGGCGACGGTCGCCCGGCAGCGGAACCGGACGGAGTACGCCGCCTTCCTGCTGGGTGCTGCGGAGGGGATCCGCGAGGTCATCGGGGCACCCGTGCCCGAGGTGGAGAAGGCCGACCATCTGGAGACCCGCCAGGCGATCGAGCAGTCCCTCGACCGCCGGGCCTTCCGCGCCGCCTGGTCCGCCGGCCGTTCCGCCCCGCTGGCCGCTGTCGCCGACGGCTACCCCGGCCCGGCTCACGCATCCGACCGCTCCACCTGGCTCTGAGACACCGCAGCTAATCAGGACGTTCGACCGGCTCTTGCTGACTGTCTGTAGGCGAACCTGAACAGGGGAATGCCCGTACTCCGGGGCCGCCCCGCCGCGGAGTACGGGCAAATCTGGCCTCGCGAGGCACCACGACCTGGGGGATCGAAGGTACCCCGCGAGGGATCTGAGAGCGGGCTTGGACAAGCGAGAACGGGTCCCGGCCGGCTGTGTCTCTGTCTGACCCCCCAGGCAGTCCCCCCACACCACAGCCGGCCGAAGCCTCGTTGGCGATGTTCCCCTCACGCCGAGCCCTCCCGGTCGACGCTTGGTTCTCCCGCGCTGACTCAAGGTTGGCGTGGTCACCCTCTGTCGCACAGGGACGAAACCCTGACAATGCCCTGACAAAGACATACTGACAACGAAAGCCTGGTCACGACCTTGCCGATCGTGACCAGGCGTTTTCCCTGTGTACCGGAATTCGGCCCGAGAATGCGGTTATTTCACGACGTGAACTGCCAAATTAGCGCAGATAACCGGAGATCGCCCTGGTGAATCCGGCGACCCGGCTCAGTGGTGCGCCTTCGGCATAGTCGGTGGAATACGGCGCGGTCGGCGCCGGAATGCCTTCGCCCGCGCAGGTGGTGTCCTTGGCCGGCGCCTTCCCGGTGGTGAGGAAGGTGTTGACGATCTTGTCGGCGCACTTGTTCACACCGCCACAGATGCCGTGGTCGCCCTCGCCGGCGATCGTGAGCAGCCGCGACCCGGTGTACCGGCTGTGGGCGGACCGGGCGAGCGAGATGTTGGTGGCGGGGTCATGCACCGACTGCACCATCAGTGTCGTCGGCAGTCCCTTGCCGGTTGGGACGGGCATCTCGAGCTGCGGCCGATCCCAGTAGAAGCAGGGGTTCTCGTTCATGCCCCAGCCGAGCAGGGGATAGTGCGGTCCAAGCCGGGCGGCCAGCTGGTCACCGACCTCGCGCCCCTGCGGCCAGGCGGTGTCGTTGCAGGTGACCGCGGTGAAGGTCGCGTTCTCGGCGCTCTCCGCGAACGGCCGGCCGGACTGCCGCAGACCGAACAGCGCCAGGCCGACCGTGTGCCGGGTCGCGCGCTCGACGAGTTGCCGCTGACGGGCCAGTGGGAGCTCGTCCACTTTCCGTTGCGCGGCCCGTGGTCCGCCCTTTACTCTGAGCCGCTGAAAGATCACGCAGAAATGCCAGATCGAGAGCCAGTGAGGGGAAATCCATCTTTGTATACATATCCCCGGCAACGATGTTGTCCAGGGCGTTCTGGTCGTAGCTGATCTTCACCGACCCGTCCAGGAACTCCTCTACCGCCGGCTGCTTTTTCAGCTCCGCCCGGAGTCTTTCGTAGGTCCTGATCACCAGCCGTGGAGAACTTCCGAGTTTCAGCTTCGCGTCGTACTTCGCTGCCCAACTCGCGAAATCCTCGCGGAATCGGCGCTCGAATCCCTGCGGCTGCGCACTGAACGTGTCCAGCCACGGCCGGGTGAAGTCCGTGTTCGAGTCGAGCACGAAGCGGCCGACGTGCTCGGGGAAGTAGGTCTGGTAGTACGCGCCCAACCAGGTGCCGCCGGAGTAGCCGACCCAGTCGATCTTGTCGTAGCCCAGCAACTGGCGGATCAGGTCGATGTCCTGCACGGTCTGCGCGGTGTTCACGTACGGCAGCAGATCGCGCGACTGGCGCGCGCAGTACGGGGCGGCGGGAGGCCTCGGAGATCAGGTCGAGGTTCCACCGGTCGCGGTCGCGCGCGTCCATCGTGTAGCCCGGGGCGCCTTCGCAGGTGACGTTGTCGCTGTCGCCGGTGCCGCGCGGGTCGAACCCGACCGTGAGATGGTCCTTGGCGAGTTCCTTCTGGCTTTGCCAGGTACGGCGCCATGCCGAGTCCCGCCGCGCCGGGGCCGCCCGGGTTGCCGAACACGACCCGGCTCGGCTTGCCCTTGGCCGGGGCGATCTTGCTGATCGCGAGCTGGGTGTCCTTGCCTGAGTACTGGTTCGACCAGTCGCGCGGGGCGGCGATCTTCGCGCAGTACGTGCGCAGTTCCGGGTCGCCGCACTGCTGCCAGGCGGGTCTCTGGTCCAGGTACCGCTTTGCCACCTTGTTCGGGCCTAGCTGCACTCGCGGCTGTGCTTGTGGGGCCTCGACCGAGGCGGTCGCCCCGGAGCCGGGGATCGCCAGTAGTGCCGTAGCACTGATACCGAGGCCGACGGCCAGGGTACGGAACTTCATACATCCTCCAATCGGATGGCCAAGCGTGATCGGACCGTCGCAATCTGTCATGTCAGGGTGTGACGGTCGAGCACCACCCCCGGCCCGTCGCGGGAGCTGCGAGTGATCGTGGAGCGACCCGCGATCAGGACTCGCAGAGTTGGGGGAGGACGGTCTGGAGGGTCCACTTCTCCCAGTCGGCGGGCGTCCAGTGGCGCTCGTCCACAAGGAGCAGATAGAGCTCGGGGCTGAGGAGTCCGAACAGGATGTCCGCGGCGTGCTCGACGGTGACTCCCGCGTGGGCGCCAGGCTTGCTCAGCAGGCCGGTCGCGGCCGCGGTCTGCACGGTGAGGCGCGGGTCCTCCTGCTGGTCCGGCCAGAGGTCCCCGATCGCGGGATCCGTTGACGCGGCGGCCGCCAGCATCTTCATGATCGGCGCCACTCTTTCGAGCACCGCCCTGGTGCCGCTGATGTGCCGGCGGAGCTGCTCCTGGGCGGTCTCCGCGGCCAGCGCCTCGCGGAACCATGGCCGGTCCAGGGTCGCGACCGGCTCGTCGTCACCCGCGATCGTCCGGTCCACCAGCTCCTTCAGCACGGTCTGCTTGTTCCCGAAGCTGTAGTAGATCGTCTGCACCGCGCATCCCGCCTTCGTGGCGATGTCCTGCAGCGCGGTCGCGCCGTACCCGTCGCGCACGAACAGCTCGCCGGCGGCGTCGAGGATCCGGCCGCGGGTCAGCCGTGCCTTCTCGGAGCGTCCGTCACTCTTCTTGACGTGGATCATGTTTGTAGTCTATCTCTAGAGTTACTCACTAGAGTCCAACTACAAGGAGTTTGCGATGACCATCCTGCGCCTGACCCGATTCAGCCTGAAGCCGTCGGTGGACGCCGACGCGATGCTGAAGACCCGGGCGGACCTGATCGACGCGGTCCGCGCGCAGTTCGACGGCCTGACCGAGACCCGTCTCGCCAAGGTCGACGACACCACCTGGCTCGACCTCTGGCGCTGGGAGTCCGCGGAGGCGCTCCAGACCGCCTTGGCCGGCGCGCCCGCCCTGCCCCAGGCCGGGGCCGCGTTCGCCCAGATCGAGGACGCCACCGACGAACGGATGGAACTGGTCGAGGAACGCTGACCGGTGGTGGGTGCGCTCGCCTGGAGCGTGCCCACCAATCTGTCGGCCGCGGGTTCTAGGGTGACCATGCGCGATCCTGAGGGGAACGAGTTCCGCGCGGCTCGAGCGCGGGCCCCGCGCGGGTGGATGCTGGGTGCCTGTTGCTGACGGAAGGGGATGGTCGGATGAAGGTTTCGCTCGAAGCGGGGGAGTTCCACTACGTCGGGTACGGCGATGAGGGGGCTCCGCCGATGGTGCTGGTGCACGGGATGGGGTGGAGTTCCTCGACCTGGGAGCAGGTGGCACCGACCTTGGCGAAGACCCGGCGGGTCATCGCCCTGGACCTGCGGGGTCACGGCGAGAGCGTGTGGACCCCGACGTATTCCTTCGAGGAGATGCGGGACGACCTGCTGGAGTTCGCCGATCGGCTCGAGCTCGGCAAGTTCCTGCTCTGCGGCCACTCGATGGGAGCGAGCGTCTCGTGGCTCTTCGCCGAGCGGTACGTCGATCGCCTGACCGGGCTGGTCATCGTCGACGCGGCACCACCGGACGGCGACGGGGACTGGACGGTCCCGCCGAAGCCGGAAGGTGAGCTCATCGCCGACTGGGAGATGCTGATCGCGCTCTACGGTCAGCAGGCGAAACCGGATCCCGCCTGGTGGGCGGACCTGCCGAAGATCACCGTCCCCACCTTGATTGTCGGAGGTGGCTCCACGAGCAAGGTCCCGCAGGAGTCGCTGGCCGCCGCGGCGAAGCTGCTCCCGGATGCCACCCTCGTGACGGTCGAGGGTGCGGGCCACCACGTGCAGACCGCCAAGCCCGACGAACTCCTCGCTGCCATCGAGCAGTGGGCGAAGGACTGAGGTCAGTCCCCCAGGGGCAGGCCGGTGTGGGTCTTGATGTGGTCGGGGATCGGGTCGTGGGTGTCGCCGGTGGTGGGAGTGCCGGCCGGGTCGATCACCACGATCGAGGCGCCGCCGTCGGAGAACGGCCGGTGGTAGACGCCGCGGGGCACGACGAAGACACAGCCTGGCGTCAGTGAGACGACGCGCTCGTCCGGGTCCCGCAGTGCGATGCTGAGCTGACCGTCCAGCACCAGGAAGAACTCGTCCGTGGTGTCGTGCACGTGCCAGACGTAGGAGCCCGCGACGTGGGTCACGCGGACGTCGTAGTCATTGATCCGCGCCGCGATCCGCGGGCTCCACAGCTCGTCGAAGGTCTTCAGCGCGGCGTTCAGGTCGACAGGTTCGGTAGTCACCTGATCATCGTCACCCCGTGCGCCCGGTCGGCGTGAGTGCTAGGAATAGCGTATGTCGAAAGAATCCTCGCATGGCGGTGAGCGCGCTCGGGCGCACAACCGGGCGCACCGGGTCGCGCTGATCGTCGACCACGGCTCGAACCCGTTCGAGCTGGGCGTGGCGACCGAGTTGTTCGGCCTGCGCCGCCCGGAGCTCGACCGCACCTGGTACGACCTGACCCTCTGTACGCCGGAGCCGGCGGTCCGCCTGGCCACGGGGTTCTTCACGCTGACCGGTGTGGCTGGGCTCGATCAGGTCGACACCGCGGACACGGTGATCGTGCCGAACCGCCCGGATCCCGAGGTGCCACCGTCGCCCGCGGTGCTTGACGCAGTACGACGGGCCGCCGCGCGCGGGGCCCGGCTGGTCAGCTTCTGTACGGGTGCCTTCACGCTCGCGGCGGCCGGTGTGCTCGACGGGCGGCGGGCAACCACGCACTGGCGATGGGCTGAGCTCTTCAGCAGCATGTTCCCCGCGGTGAAGCTGGAGCCGGATGTGCTGTTCGTTGACGACGGCAACATTCTGACAGCGGCCGGGAGCGCGGCGGCGCTGGACCTCGGGCTGCACCTCATTCGCCGCGACCACGGCGCAGAGGTGGCGAACGCGGTCAGCCGCCGACTCGTCTTCACCGCGCATCGCGATGGCGGCCAGCGCCAGTTCATCGACCAGCCGGTCCCGCCGGTCGCCGACACTTCGCTGGCTCCGCTACTGGCCTGGGTGCGGGCGGAACTCGCGAGCCCGCTGACGATCGCGGACATCGCTTCACACGCGTCCATGAGCCAGGCCACCTTGCACCGGCGCTTCCAGGCCGAGCTCGGGACAACGCCGCTCGCCTGGCTCACCGCCGAACGTGTCGCCCTGGCGTGCCGGTTGCTCGAAGCCGGTGAGGTCCGGCTGGATGCGGTGGCCCGGCAATGCGGACTGGGCACGGCGACCAACCTGCGGATTCAGTTGAGGCGCCGTACCGGGTTGACGCCGACCGACTATCGCCGCCGCTTCAGCCTGGCGAGCCCGGGGTGAACGTTCGCCCCTTCACCCGGCTGACGCACGACGCCCGGGTGAAGGGGCGAATGAACGGGGTGGGCTAGTGCCCGGCGCTTTGGCCGCCGTCGACGTGGAGGATCTCGCCGGTGACGAACTGGGCGGATTCCAGGTAGAGGACGGCTTCGACGATCTCGGAGAGTTCACCCATTCGGCCGACCGGGTGGAGGCCGGCGAGCGACTCGTGCGTCTCCACCGGGTGCATCGGAGTCTTGATGATGCCGGGGGAGACGGCGTTGGAGCGGATGCCGCGGGCGGCGTACTCGATCGCCAGCGACTTCGTGGCGGCCTGCAGACCGCCCTTGGTCAACGACGCCAGTACCGAGGGGACGTTGGAGTTGGGGTGGTCGACCAGGCTGGTGGTGATGTTGACGATGTGGCCGGTGCCCTGGCTGAGCATGTGCGGCACCACCTGCTGGGTGGCGCGGAAGAAGCCCGCCAGGTTCACCGCGACCAGCGAGGCGAACTCTTCCTCGGTGTAGTCGGTGAACGGCTTGGCGACGAACAGGCCGGCGTTGTTGATCAGGGTGTCGACGCGGCCGAACCGCTCGATCGCCGCGCTGATCACGCGCTCCGGAGTCCCCGGATCGGCGATGTCGCCCTGGACGGTGACGAGGTCGGCGTCGTCGGACGGCGCGATGGTGCGGGCGTTGGCGACGACAGCCCAGCCGAGCTTGCGGTAGGCGGTGACGAGACCGTCGCCGATGCCTCGGGACGCGCCGGTGACGACGGCGACCTGCTGACCTTGCGTGGAGCTCATGAGGGACCTTCTTCAGTGGAGTTATGAGTACTAGCCGACCGGTCTACTAAGAAGCTAGACGACCGGTCGACAAAGATCAAATGCGGTTCGTCCTGGACGGTGTGAAAGGGTTCACCGGTAGGAGGCTGCGCCTTTCAGCACGGAGCAGATCGGTCGTGGCGAGCGCTTGACGGGGAGACCGACGATGAGGTCATGCGAACCACTGCCAAGCCATGGGTGCATGTTGGGCAGGCCGCGGCGGCGTTGGCAGCCGCGATGGGGATCGGCCGTTTCGTCTACACCCCGATCCTTCCGTTGATGCATGCCCGGGCCGGTCTGTCCGCCGCGGCCGGCGCGAACCTGGCCACCGCCAACTACGTCGGCTATCTCGTCGGTGCGGTCGTGGGCACGCTGGCGCCCGGTCTCGTTCGTTCGTCGGCTGTCCTGCGCGGCTCACTCGTCCTGATCGCTGCGACGCTCGCGGGCATGGCAGCCACCCATTCGACTGCGCTCTGGATCGTGCTGCGACTGCTGGCGGGAGCCGCGAGTGCCCTTGCCTTTGTCATCGTCGTCAGCTCACTGCTCAGCCACCTGCGTGACCATCCGGCGCACCTGCCCGGTTGGGCGTTCGGGGGAGTAGGAGCGGGCATCGCTCTGTCCGGACTGCTTGTGCTCGCCATTCGCTCGGTGGCCAGCTGGCAGGTCGCGTGGTTGGCCTCTGCTGCGCTGGCGGTGGTCTTCGCCGTCCTGGCGTGGAATCTGCGTCCCGCGTTGCCTGCAGTCGAGGGCGGGACGCCGGTGACGCGGCTGCGTTCGCGGACGCACAGGTGGTTCTCAGCGTTGTTCGCCAGCTACAGCCTCGAAGGCGTCGGCTACGTGGTGGCGGGCACGTTCTTGGTCGCGGCGATCGAGCAGAGTTCGCCGGGCTGGATCGGTAGCGGTGCCTGGGTTCTGGTCGGACTCGCCGTTGGTGCCGTCCTCGGCCGCTTGGGCCTGGCTGGGGCGTCGGTGGTCGCGGCCGGACCTGCTGTTCACCGCGCTGATCGTGCAGGCCGTCGGGATTGCTCTGCCCGCACTGGTCGGTGGCGTGGCACCAGCGCTGATCTCCGCGTTCTTGTTCGGGGCGACGTTCCTGGGAATCGGCACGATCGCCCTCGCGGCTGGTTCACACCTGCAGTACCCGCGGGCGGTGGCCCTGCTGACCGCGGGGTACTCCGTCGGCCAGATCCTCGGGCCGCTGGTGGTCACCCCGTTGCTCCGGAACGGCTACCACCAGGCGCTGATCCTCGCGGCGGTCGTCGTCGCCACCGCGGCGGTCGCGGCCGCAGTACTGCGGGTCGGGTTCCCGCATCAACTGCCGGCCGCAGACGACCGCGGAGTCGGTGAGGAGCGCGTCAGTGCTCGGTGCTGATTCGGGACACGTGGTACTGGCGGATCTTCCAGGCGCCGTCCTCGAACCGAAGGACCAGGGACAGGTGGACCGGAGCGGTCCAACCGGTAGGGTCGCGGAAGGTGACGTCCGCGAAGCCGCCGGCGGCCTGGTCGCCGATCGTGTAGGTGTGCAGGAGGTCGACATCCGCGCTGCGGTTGTCGGCGACGGCCGCGTAGTAGTCACGGACCGCGTCCCGGCCGGCGATCACCTCGGGGCCGAAGCCCTGGAACAGCGCGTCGGTGGTGAATAGTTCGGCCATGGCCTCGGGCTGGTGGCCGTCGAACGCGGCCTTCCACTGGTCCAGTACGTCGTGCATCGGGTTGCCCATCGCGACTCTCCTTCAACGGAAACAGAAACTAGCCGACCGGTCGACTAAGAGAGTAGACGACCGGTCGTACACTGAACAACATGGGACGGACAAGTGATGCGCGGGAGAAGATCCTCTCGGTGGCGCAGGCGCTGATCGAGGTGCGTGGGTACTCGTCGCTGGGCGTGGCCGAGATCTGCAAGGCGGCCGGCGTGCCCAAGGGCAGCTTCTACTACTTCTTCGAGTCCAAGGAAGCCCTGGGGCTGGCCGTGATCGACCGGCACTGGGAAGACCAGCGGCGCGACTGGACCGCGATCCTGCAGAGTGATGCGGAGCCGCTCCAGCGGTTGCGGAAGCTGTTCGAGGCGACCGAGGCAGCTCAGCTGGCCGGTCAGCAGACCTGTGGCACCGTCTCGGGCTGTCTGTTCGGCAACCTGACACTGGAGCTGAGCAACCAGGCCGAGCCGATCCGCAAACGCCTGCAGGAGATCTTCGACGAGCAGGTGGATCTGGTCGAGCTGGTTGTCGCCGATGCCCGTGCGCGCGGCGAGGTGACGGTGGCCGACGACCGCGGGGCGGCCCGCTCGGTGGTTGCCCAGCTCGAGGGTCAGGTGTTGTTCGCCAAGCTCTTCAACGACCCGCAGCGACTCGAAGCTCTGTGGACCAACTGCCTGGCGCTGCTGGGTGCGAAGGTGCCTGAGCAGACTGGCGGCTGATCAGTCGTCGGCCGGAGTGGGGTCGGTGTGGAGCCGGATCTGCTTGACGCGGACGGAGCCGTCGCCGTACAGGTCGAGCTCGCGGTGGGCGCCGTCGGCGCCCCAGCCGGACTCGGTGTAGAAGCCGCGGAGGACGTCGTCGGTGGAGTTCACCCAGACGGTGACGCGGCTGAAGCCGTCGGCGCGGATGGTGTCGACCACTGCATTCAGCAGGCGCGAGCCGTGCCCGGCGCGGGTGGCCTCGGGGTCGACCGCCAGCTCGGCGACGAGGGCGTCGTGGCGCGGGTCGGCGTCCGGGTCGTCCGACGCGGTGATCGCGGCGAAGCCGACCAGCGAGCGGCCTGCCAGTGCGACCAGGACGCGGTTGCGGGCCTCTCCGGGAGCGAGTAGCGCGGCCCGCCACTGGGCGGCGAACTGGGCCGGGTTGAGGTCGGCGAGCACGTCGGCCGGGAGCAGGTTCTCGTAGGCGCGGCGCCAGGCGGCGACCTGGATCTCGCCGATCGCGTCGGCCTCGGCGGGCAATGCCAGCCGCACGCTCGACTCGGCGATCGGATCCTCCGACGCGCCCAGGGAAGACAGGTTGGCCGGTTCCGGTACGCCGAAGTCGCTGCTCATACGGCCCATCCTTTCAAAGCGCCCGGCAACGGCGATCGGCAGGACACCCGTCGGGGAGGTGTCCTGCCGATCGCGGTCTCAGTAGGTCAGCCGGTTCTCAGTAGGTCAGGCGGCGGAGCAGGGTCTCGGCCGGACCGCGGTACGAGTGCTTCTTCAGCTGGTAGGCGCCGATCACCGAGATCGTCCAGACCGCGATCGCGGCACCCGCGGCGGTGAAGGCAGTGTTGCCGAGCCGGTCACCCAGGTTCAGCGTGAACGGGGCCAGCAGCAGCATCCAGGCGATCGACTGGAACAGGTAGCCGCTCATCGAACGCTGACCGAGTGCCGAGATCGCCGTGATCAGCAGACCCAGCTGGTCCGGCCGGCGGTTCGCGGTGAGCTTGCCGACGAGCAGGGCGAACAGTGCGATGTACCCCGGGCCGCCGAACTGGCCGCTGATGTTGTGCAGGAAGCTCATCGCATCCACCGCGGCAGCGTCGACGTGCAGCCAGCCGGCCGACACCAGAGCGAGCGGGAGGCCGCCCAGGATGGTGATGCCCATGCAGACCGTGGCGACCCGGATCAGGAGGGTGCGGTGGGCCAGCGGGTTCTCCAGCAGTTGCTTGCGTGCTGCCCAGATGCCGATCCAGACGATGACGATGAAACCGAGCACGGTGGCGGTGTGCAGCGGGTACTCGTGCAGCCGGTTGACCAGGCCGGCGCCGTAGTTCTTGGCGGCCAGTGACGGGTTCGGGCTGTCGGTCATCGTGTGGGCCGGGCCGGAACTGTTGGCGATGGCGAGCACGACCAGGCCGGCGGCGATGATCGTGTAGACGACCTGGGCTCCCCAGATCCACAGGATGATCTTGTGGAACTTGTCGCCCCGATTCAGCAGGAGCAGCGTGCAGAGGATCCCGACGATGCCGTAGGCGCCGAGGAAGTCACCGAAGTACAAGAGCGTCGCGTGGGCCAGGCCGAAGGCGACGAGCCAGCCGTTCCGCTTGAGCAGGATCTTCCGTATTCCGCTCGCGGTGGTGCCCGCGTTCCGCTGCCGCCGGGCGAGCTGGACCAGCCCGTAGCCGAACATCACCGCGAACACCGGATAGGCCCGCGCATCCACCAGCGTGATCTTGAGGAGGTTGAGGATCCGCTCGAGCCCGTGCGGATCTCCGTTCAGTCCGGGCTGTCCGGCGAACGCGAAGTTGGCCGCGTTCGCGAGCCCGATCAGCAACAACATCGCACCCCGGATCAGGTCCGGAGCCAACGCCCGCTCCCGCCCCGTGACCGGCCCCGGCCACCCAGCAACCCGCTCAGCCACCTGCACCACGACAACCACTCCTTCAAACTGTTGAACCCCTGAACTGTTACCTCCATCCTTATGTCCCGGCGCCTGGCTCCCCATCGCCCTGAGCCCTCTTTTCGGGTGGTGCTACCACCACCCTTCGGCCGCGACGGCGTTCGCAGTACGGGCGAGTTGTGACACTTTTTGTTGAGATGGGGAGGAAGTGTCACATCTGCGCTATGCTCGCGGGCATGGACAGCTTTCAGGCCACGATCGAGGCGGACGGGCGGATCGAGCCGCGGGATGCGATGCCTGAGGGGTATCGCAAGACGCTGATCCGGCAGATCGCCCAGCACGCGCACTCCGAGATCATCGGGATGCAGCCGGAGGGGAACTGGATCAGCCGCGCCCCGTCGCTGCGGCGGAAGGCGATCCTGATGGCGAAGGTGCAGGACGAGGCCGGCCACGGCCTGTACCTGTACGCCGCCGCCGAGACGCTCGGGGTGGATCGTGCCGACCTGCTGGACCTGCTGCACAGCGGCAAGCAGAAGTACTCCAGCATCTTCAACTACCCGACCCTCACCTGGGCCGACATCGGCGCGATCGGCTGGCTGGTGGACGGCGCCGCGATCGTCAACCAGGTGCCGCTGTGCCGCTGCTCCTACGGCCCGTACGCGCGGGCCATGGTCCGGGTCTGCAAGGAGGAGTCGTTCCACCAGCGGCAGGGTTTCGAGATCCTGTACACGCTGTGCAACGGCACCGAGGCGCAGAAGGCGATGGCGCAGGACGCGCTGAACCGCTGGTGGTGGCCGAGCCTGATGATGTTCGGCCCGCCGGACGCCAGCTCGACGCACTCCGAGCAGTCGATGGCGTGGGGGATCAAGCGGCACAGCAACGACGAGCTCCGGCAGCGGTTCGTGGACATGACCGTCCCGCAGGCCGATGTGCTCGGCATCCGTGTCCCCGACGACGGGCTGACCTACGACGAGGAGACCGGGCACTACAGCTTCACCGAGCCGGACTTCACCGAGCTCTACGAAGTTGTCAAGGGCAACGGTCCGTGCAACCAGCAGCGCCTCGCGCACCGCGTCAAGGCACACGAGGACGGCGCCTGGGTCCGCGAGGCAGCGGCGGCGTACGCCGAGAAGCAGGCCGCCAAGGCGCAGGGGAGTGCCGCATGATCGAGCCGCTCTGGGAGGTCTTCATCCGGTCGAGGCGCGGCCTGTCGCACGTGCACGTCGGCAGCCTGCACGCGCCGGACGCGACGATGGCGCTGCGCAACGCACGCGACGTCTACACCCGCCGGCAGGAGGGCGTGTCGATCTGGGTGGTTCCGGCCACCGACATCACCGCGTCGAGCCCGGACGAGAAGGACGAGTTCTTCGACCCGGCCGGCGACAAGGTCTACCGGCACCCGACGTTCTACCACGTCCCGGAAGGCGTCGACCACCTGTGAACGACCTCTTCGTCTACACGCTCCGGCTCGGGGACGACGCGCTGATCGCGGCGCAGCGGACCGCCGAGTGGATCGCGGCCGCTCCGCAGCTCGAGGAAGACGTGGCCCTGGGCAACATCGGGCTCGACCAGCTCGGCCAGGCCCGCACCCTGCTGCAGTACGCCGGGCAGGTCGAGGGCGTGGGGCGCTCCGAGGACGACCTTGCCTACTTCCGCGACGAGCGTGACTTCCTCAACGTGCAGCTGTGCGAGCTCCCCAATGGCGACTTCGCGCACAGCATCGCCAGGCTCCTGTACTTCGCGACGTACCAGCACCTGCTCTACGAGGAGCTGCGCGGATGTGCTGACGAGACTCTCGCGGGTGTCGCCGGCAAGGCGGTCAAGGAGGTCGCGTACCACGTCGACCACGCGACGCAGTGGGTTCTCCGCCTCGGCGACGGCACTGAGGAGAGCCACCGGCGCATGCAGGCCGGCCTCGACACGATGTGGCCGTACACGGCGGAACTGTTCACCTCGGATGCCCTGGTGGAGCGCCTGGAGGTCGCGGTGGATCCGTCCACCCTGCACGACGAGTGGGAGCGCCGGGTCACCCAGGTGATCGACGAATCCACCTGCGCGCGTCCGACTTCGTCGTACCAACACTCCGGTGGTCGCGAGGGTCGGCATACCGAGCACTTCGGCTTTCTGCTCGCAGAGCTGCAGCACGTGGCGCGCTCGCATCCTGGAGCATCGTGGTGAGCGACACCGCGCTCAGCGACGCCCAGATCTGGGAGGCCGTCGGCGAGGTCGCGGATCCGGAGGTGCCCGTGCTCACGATCGCGGATCTCGGCGTACTGCGCGGCGTTCGGCACGATGGTGACGAGGTGGTCGTGACGATCACCCCCACATACTCCGGCTGTCCCGCGATGGACTTGATCAAGCACGAGGTCGAGCTGACCTTGAACCACCTCGGCGTCGAAGGCCGGGTGGAGACGGTGTTGTCGCCGGCCTGGACCACTGACTGGATGAGCGAAGAGGGCAAGGCCAAGCTGACGGAGTACGGGATCGCTCCGCCGACCGGCAAGCGCGCCGTCGGTGGACCGGTTTCGCTGAGTCTGACCATTCGCTGCCCGCTGTGCGGTTCACCCGACACGACCGAGTTGAGTCGCTTCGGCTCCACGTCGTGCAAGTCGCTCTGGCGCTGCAACTCCTGCCGAGAGCCCTTCGATCACTTCAAGGCGATCTGACATGACGACGATGACCCGTAGGCGGGCCACCTTCCATTCCCTGACGGTGAAGGCGATCGACCTGATCACCGACGACTCGGTCGCGATCACGTTCGACGTCCCGGCCGATCTTGCGGCGGAGTATGAGTTCGCCGCGGGACAGCACCTGACCGTGCGGCGGCCGGGAGACGACGTGCGGCGGAGCTACTCGATCTGCTCGCGGGCCGGGTCCGGCGTACTGCGGATCGCGGTCAAGCGGATCCCCGGCGGCGAGTTCTCGTCGTACGCCGCCAGCGGGCTGAAGGTGGGCGACACGATCGACGTGATGACCCCGCTCGGCCGGTTCGGCACCCCGCTGGACCCGGCGAACGCCAAGCACTACGCGTTCGTCGCCGCGGGCAGCGGGATCACCCCGGTGCTGTCGCTGGTCGCGACCATCCTCGCGGTCGAGCCGCAGAGCCGGGTCACCTTGCTCTACGGCAACCGCACCGCCGGTTCGGTGATGTTCGCGGACGACCTCGCCGACCTCAAGGACGTGTACGCCGAGCGGCTGCACCTGGTGCACGTGCTCTCCCGGGAGTCGACCGAGGTCGAACTGTTCAGCGGCCGGATCGACAGCGACCGGTTGCGCCGGATGATCGACACGATCCTGCCGGTGAAGTCCGTCGACGAGTGGTTCCTCTGCGGGCCGTACGCGATGGTCGTCGGCGCGCAGGAGGTGCTGATCGACGAGGGCGTACCGCGGGAGACCGTGCATGCCGAGCTGTTCCACGTCGGCGACGAGGCGCCGGTCGCCCGCGTCGAGGAGAACGTGGCCGACGAGGACGCAGCCGAGGTGACGGTCATCCTGGACGGCCGCCGGTCGACGTTCCCGCTGGGCGAGCACGCGAAGGTGGTGCTCGACGCGACCCTCGCAGTACGGACCGATGCGCCGTTCGCCTGCAAGGGCGGCGTGTGCGGCACCTGCCGGGCCAAGGTGGTCGAGGGGACCGTGCGGATGGACACCAACTGGGCCCTGGAGCCCGACGAGATCCGGGCCGGCTACGTGCTGACCTGCCAGTCCCACCCGACCAGCGAGAAGGTCACCCTCGACTTCGACGCCTGACGGTTGCGCCTCCCCGGAACTGTCGGAGTTCGCTGGAATACTCGGCCGCTCACGACGTGAGGGACTGAGGGGGTGGGGCGCCGTGATGGGGCGTTCGCATGCGTTGTCCGGTTGGTGTGCCGGTCTGGCCGTGGCGCCGTTCGTCGGCCTGAACTCGGTGGCCGAGGTGGTGCCGTTCGCCGCCGCGACCGCGGGGTACGCGTTGCTCCCCGACCTCGATCACCCGGGCGCGAGCGCGTCACGGGTGCTCGGTCCGATCACCGGGTTCGTGTCGGGCGCGGTGCGAGCCTTCTCGGGTGTTGTCTACGCGATCACCAAGGGACCGCGCGACGAGGACAGTACCGGGCGGCACCGGCACGCCAGTCACACCCTCGCGGCGGCCATCGCGCTGGGTTTCCTGACCTCCAGCGTCGGTGCCGCCGGTGGTTGGCGCGCAGTACTCGGTGTCGCGTTGTTCGGCCTGATCCTCGCCGCGGACGTGCTCGGCGACTGGGTGCTGACGGTGGTCGTCGGCGCGGGTGCCTGGACTCTCGCAGGCACCTGGCTGCCTGGCACCTCCGCGGCCCAGGCGTTGCAAGGCGGCCTCGCTGAGATCGGTAGCTGGATCGGTGTGGCAGTCGCCGTCGGGATGTTCGTGCACTGCCTCGGCGACAGCCTCACCCGGTCAGGTTGTCCGTGGCTCTGGCCGCTGCCGATCCGCGGCGAGACGTGGTACGAGATCCGCCTGCCCCGCGGCCTCCGCTTCCGCACCGGCGGCTGGGTCGAGAACCTCCTCATCGCCCCGGCCCTCGTCGTCGGAAGCGTTCTCCTGCTCCCCGGCGCCGTCCAGATCCTCCACGACTTCCTGGCCGCGCTGCTCTCCACCACCTCGGTCTGGATCGCCGGCGCCAACTAGCCGGGCGTGGTGCGCCGGAGGAGGAAGCTCACGGCACACCACGCCAGGGGTGGAACCTCATGGGTGGCTGGGAGGCGGGCACGAATCCCGGCCACCCACGAGGGATCGGGGGTCAGCTCCCGGCGTCGGGAGCGACCAGGGCCGGCAGCTTGGCGTCGAAGAGCCCGGCGAAGGCCAGGCTGGGCAGGATGTGGCCCTGGTCCGGCGCGCCGGTCACGACGCTGTAGGCCCACTCGACCGTGCGCAGCCGCTGGTTCGGGGTGCCGTGGTGGCCGGCGTCGGAGAAGTTGCAGTCGCCGATGCCGTAGAAGACCTGGTCGAAGAGCCGCACCCGCTTCCACTGCATGCTGGCGCCGCGCGAGTGGGACAGGAAGTAGGCGCCGAAGCCGTCGGCCATCAGTTCGGTCCGGCGAGTCGCCTCGGGGCCGGTCAGGTCCGACGCGAACAGACCGTCCTCGTACTGGACGTGGTGACCGAACTCGTGCGAGAGGATCGCCTGCGGCGCCACGTCACCCAGTCCGATCGCCTGGTAGGCCTGCATGATGCCGTCGCCCATCACGATCTGGTCCGGCAGAGCTGCCAACGCGGGGTTCGGATCGCCAACGCCGGTGAACGCGTAGGCGTTCATGCTGAGCAGCGGGTGGTTGCGGAACTTCGGCTGCTCGGCCCACGAGGCGTAGAGGTTCGCGAAGTACGTCGAGTCGAAGTCGGACCTGTTGTAGATCGTCCGGAACACCTGGTAGAGCGCCGTACGGTCGGCCAGGACCGCGCTGTGCATCGGCTTGATCCTGATGTCAGCGGACTGGATGTCCCAGAACGTCTTCACGTCGCGGAAGGTGTGCGTCACCGCGGTGGTGAACTCACCGTTCAGCCCGTACGGCGAGTTGGCAGGCGTCGCGATCATGCTGCCGTAGCCGGTCAGGTTCGACAGCGTGGCGCCGAGCGCGAAGATCCTGTCCAGCAGGGTCCAGTCGGTGATGGTGCCGGCCACCCAATCCGTGAGCGGAGTGTTGGGCGAGCAGGCGTAGTCCTCCGGATCGATCGCCTTGAGGATCGCGGCCGTGGAGGCGGGTGCCTCCTCCAGGCCGAGGCGTTGCGCGGTGGCCGTCGCGGTGGCCACGATCTCCGGGCCAAGCATCGCGCGAGCCTGCTCCAGCAGGGATCCGGGCTCCTCCGCGGTGGATGCGGCGGCCTGGGTCTGCACGGAGGTGACCGGGACCGGCGCGGCCTCGGCTGGTACGACGGACATCGCCGTGAGGCCGAGGGTTGCCAGTGCGACAGGCCACGCGAGGTACTTCTTCATGACGCTCCTAGGGATTCGCCGAGGGGACGGTTCGACGAGTGGCGGGGGACTGATCATCAGTATTGGCAGCTGTTCTCCGTCCCGTCTCGCCTTCGGTCTGTCGGAATCCGGCATGGCAGATTCCTGACGCTGACACTTTTGTGCCGTTGGTGTGACGACCGGGTCCCAAGCGGCTGAGCAATCGATGCCAGTCTCGAAATCCGGTGAAGGATCGACAGCTGGTGAGCGTTCCATCACTACGCGTACTTCCAGAAACTTTTCCGGACTTTTTTGGACAAACCTGTAACGCCTGCGGGGGGCGGCCCGATAGGACGAGTGAGCCTGGTGGCTGCCCGGACCCCCGAGCGGACAGCCACCAGGCCTACTCATTTCTCGAGGCAGTCGGAGCGGTAATCTGAGCCCCATGTCCTCAGCAGCAACTTCCGCCTCAGCAGCCCTGCCTTTCGGCCGGCTGACCACGGCGATGATCACCCCGTTCCGGCCCGACGGCTCGCTCGATCTCGAGGCCGCGCAGCGGGTGGCGACCGGGCTGGTGGACCAGGGCAACGACGCCCTGATCATCAACGGAACCACCGGCGAGGCGCCGACCACCACCGACGAGGAGAAGGTCGAGCTGGTCCGCGCGGTCCTGGCCGCGGTCGGCGATCGCGCGCAGGTGCTCGCGGGAGTGGGGTCGAACAACACGGCCCACACCGTGGAGTCCGCGAAGGCTGCCGAGGCCGCGGGAGCGCACGGCCTGCTGGTCGTCACGCCGTACTACAACAAGCCCCCGCAGGACGGCATCAAGGCGCACTTCACCGCGGTCGCCGACGCCACCGGCCTGCCCGTGCTGGTCTACGACATCCCCGGCCGGGCAGGTGTCCCGATCACCACCGAGACGCTGCTCGCGCTGTCCGAGCACCCGCGGATCGTCGCGGTGAAGGACGCCAAGGGCGACGTCGCCGGCACCACCAAGGTGCTCGCCAACTCCGACCTGGCCTACTACTGCGGCGCCGACGAGCTGAACCTCGCCTGGCTGTCGATCGGTGCCGTCGGCATCGCGAGCGTGGTCGCCCACGTCGCCAGTCCGCAGTACCGCGGGTTGATCGACGCCGTCGTCGCCGGTGATCTCGCCACCGCACAGCAGATCGATCGCCGGCTGGTGCCCGCCGTCGAGGCGATCATGACGAGGACCCAGGGCGCCATCATGGTGAAGGCCGCACTGAAGCTGGCCGGCGTCATCGAGCACGCGACGATGCGGTCGCCGCTGATCGAGGCGACCCCCGAACAGCTCGACTGGCTCACCACCGATCTCAAGACGGCAGGACTGATTGCATGAGTCACCCCCACCCGGAACTGGACGCGCCGGCACCACTGGCGCCCGGCGCGCTGCGGGTCATCCCGCTCGGCGGCCTCGGCGAGGTCGGCCGGAACATGACGGTCTTCGAGTACGACGGCAAGCTGCTGATCGTCGACTGCGGCGTGCTCTTCCCGGACGAGAACCAGCCCGGTGTCGACCTGATCCTCCCGGATTTCCAGCCCATCCGGGAGCGTTTGGACGACATCGTGGCGGTGGTCCTGACGCACGGGCACGAGGACCACATTGGCGGTCTGCCCTATCTGCTGCGCGAGCGCGGCGACATCCCGGTGGTCGGTTCGCAGCTCACGCTGGCGCTGCTCGAGGGCAAGCTGAAGGAGCACCGGCACCGCAACGTGCCGCAGCAGACCGTGGCCGAAGGCGAGACGGTCCGCTTCGGTCCGTTCGAGTGCGAGTTCCTCGCGGTCAACCACTCCATCCCGGACGCGCTCGCGGTCGCCATCCGTACGCCGGCCGGCATGGTGCTGCACACCGGCGACTTCAAGATGGACCAGTTGCCGCTGGACAACCGGATCACCGACCTGCGCGCGTTCGCGCGGCTCGGCGAGGAGGGCGTCGACCTGTTCTGCGTCGACTCCACCAACTCCGAGGTGCCCGGCTTCACCACTCACGAGCGCGACATCGCCCCGGTCCTGGACGGCGTCTTCAGCAAGGCGAGGAACCAGCGCATCATCGTCGCCTGCTTCGCCTCCCACGTGCACCGCGTCCAGCAGGTGATGGACGCCGCCGTGAAGCACCACCGCAAGGTCGCGTACGTCGGCCGCTCGATGGTGCGCAACATGGGAGTCGCCCGGGATCTGGGCTTCCTCAACGTCCCCGGCGACACCCTGATCGACATGCGCGAGCTCGACAACTACCCGCCGGAGCAGGTGGTGCTGGTCTCCACCGGTTCGCAGGGCGAGCCGATGTCGGCGCTGTCGCGGATCGCGGCGAACGACCACCACGTAGTACAGATCCAGCGGGGCGACACCGTCGTACTGGCGTCGTCGCTGATCCCGGGCAACGAGAACTCGGTCTTCCGGGTGATCAACGGGCTGACCCGGCACGGCGCGAACGTGATTCACAAGGGCAACGCGCTGGTGCACGTGTCGGGCCACGCGAGCGCCGGTGAACTGCTGTACTGCTACAACATCGTCAAGCCGCGCAACGTGATGCCGGTGCACGGGGAGATCCGGCACCTGCACGCGAACGCCGAGCTCGCCCGGCAGACCGGCGTACCGGCCGCGAACGTCGTGGTGGTCGAGGACGGCGTGGTGGTCGACCTGGTCGACGGCAAGGCCGTCGTCGCGGGCAAGGTGGAGTGCGGTTACGTGTTCGTGGACGGGTCCACCGTCGGCGACATCACCGAGACGTCGCTGAAGGATCGCAGGATTCTCGGCGACGAGGGTTTCATCTCGGTGATCGCCGTGATGGACTCTGTCACCGGCAAACTGACAGCCGGACCCGAGATCCAGGCTCGCGGGTTCGCCGAGGACGACACCGTCTTCGACGACCTGAGGCCGAAGATCGAGGCGGAGATCGAGAAGGCGATCGGAAGCGGGGTGGACGACATGTACCAGTTGCAGCAGGTCATCCGCCGCGTGGTCGGCAAGTGGGTCAGTGACACCCACCGGCGCCGGCCGATGATCATCCCGGTCGTCGTGGAGTCTTGAACGAGAGGGTGGGCCAGGCGTGAGTATCACTGGTGTCAATGGAGCCGGGCAGCGCCGGCCCACCATGAAAGAGGTCGCGGCCCGGGCGGGCGTGGCGCTCAAGACCGTCTCCCGGGTGGTCAACGAGGAGCCGAACGTCAGCCCGGAGCTGACCGCGAAGGTCCAGGCCGCGATCAAAGAGCTGAACTACACGCCGAACGAGAGCGCCCGGATGCTGCGCCGGGGCAAGACCGGCACCATCGCCGTGGTGATCCGCGACATCGGCGACCCGTTCTTCGCCTCCCTCGGCCGAGCGGTCGAGCTGTGGGCCCGGTCCAGCGGCTCGGTCGTGATGATCGGCCTGACCGACGAGGACCCGGAGCGCGAGCGGGACGTCTGCCTCGAGTTCGTCGCCCGCCGCCCGGACGCCCTCATCATGGCGCCGATCGGCGAGACCCAGGACTACCTGGCTCCGCACGTGGACGCCGGCATGGCCGTGGTGACGATCGACCGGCCGGCGCACGGGATCGAGGCCGACGCCGTCCTGGCGGACAACGCCGGCGGCATCGACCAGGCGATCGACCACCTGGTCCGCCAGGGGCATCGCCGGATCGCGTACCTCGGTGACGACGAGCGGATCTTCACCGCCCGCGAACGTGTCGTCGCCTATCGCGCGGCGATGGCCCGCCACCGGATCGACGTCGACGAGGACCTGGTCCACCTGTCCGAGCCGACCACCGAGGGCATCGGGATCACCCTGTCCGCAGTACTGGACCGGCCGGAGCCGGCCACCGCGATCCTCTCGGCGAACAACATGACCACCGCCGAAGTACTGCGGGGCATGGCCGGGCGGCGGGATCGCGTGGCGCTGGTGTCGTTCGACGATCTTGCGCTCGGGGATCTGCTCAGCCCGGGTCTGACCGCAGTGGCCCAGTCGGCCGACGTGATGGCCCGTACTGCGATTCAGCTGATGACCGAGCGTCTTCCTGAGCCGCATCGGCCGGGCCGGACCGTCCGGGTGCCGGTGAAGCTGACGATCCGCGGGTCCGGCGAGATTCCGCCTTCCAGCTGAGAGCTACCAGCGCGCCTGCCGCGCAGAGGATAGCGGTCCAGCCGAGGGCCGCGGCCGCGCCGAAGTGATCGGCGAGCCAGCCCGCGGGCCCGGGGCCGACGGTCTGCCCGGCCGCGAACAGCACGGTGAGCGTCCCGATGACGGCGGTCCACTCGTGCTGCGGGACGGTACGACGTACCAGCGCCGCGACTGACGCCGGGACGTTGAGGAAGGTCAGCCCGACGATCGCTGCCGAGATCAGCACAGTGGTGCGGCTGTGGCGAAGCAGGGGGAGTACGGCGGCGATCGCCTGCAGGGCCAGGAGGGTCGCCATGGCTCGGGCGTAGCGCCAGGTCGTCAGCGGCCGGGTCCACAGGATGGGGCCGGCGATCGCGGCCGCTCCGATCAAGGTCCAGGTGGCAGCCACCTCGTAGGCGTTGCTGTGCTCCGTCTTCAGGTAGGCCGTCAGGAACGTGATGTAGACGATGTAGCCGGCGCCGAACAGGACATAGGCGACGCCGACCGGCCAGAGTCGTCCCAGTTTGGCCTTGGCGTCCGGTGTTGGTGGGACCGAGCTGACCGCCGACCAGGAGATGATTGTCGCCAGCAACGATCCGGCGGCCAACAGTAGCCAGGCGGTCGGCCAGCGGTCGGGGTTGCCGTCGAGCAGCAGCGGGAGCACGAAGCCGCTCAGCGCGACGCCCAGTCCGGCACCACCGAAGTACACGGTGAGCGCTGAGCGATCCGCCAGTCGTGCGGCCACCACCGTGCCCGCGACGAAGACCAGGGCACCGGACAAGCCTGCTGTTGCTCTGAGAAACATCTGGAGAAGCTGGGAGGAAGTGGTTGCGGTGGCGGCGAGGGCGAGTGTGGTGACGACCATGCCGAGTTGGAAGGACCGGGCGGCGCCGAGTCGCCGGATGACCATCGCGACGACGATCGCGCCCAGCAGGTAGCCGACGCCGTTCGCCGTCGTCTGCAGTCCTGCGTCCGCCAACGACCAGCCGAGCTGATCGCGCATCGCCGGCACCACCAGCCCGTAGGCGAACCGCGCGAAACCGAGCGCGACCGCTGAACCGAGAGCGAGCCGGTACTTCACAGGTGCCGCTGAAGGAAGGTGAGCACCGTCTCCGCCAGGTCCTCGCGATGATCCGACAGCGCATGGTCGGTGGGGAACAGGTGATGCTCGGCGGCTGGGTAGGCGTCGACCAGCGGCAGATGATGCTGCTCGTACGGCGAAACCGGGTCGCGGCCGGCTCCGATCAGCAGCACCGGGCGATCCGCCAGCCGCAGGGCGAGGTCGGCAAGTCGCCACTCGGGGCCATGAGCAACCATCTCGTCGACCAGGGCCTTGCCGCTGGTTCCTTGCAGGGGAAGGAGTTCCGCCTCGAAGGGCTCGATGTACGCCTCGGCGCCGGGCCCAGTACCGGCGGCGCCGAGGTCGAAGCAGGTGATCGACGCGACCACCGGGATCGTCGGGTCGGCCGCCGCTGTGTGGAGAGCAGCGAACCCGCCGAGGCTGTGCCCGACCACGGCGAGTCTGGCCGGATCGAGGCCAGGTGTCGCCCGCAGGATCGCGACGGCGGCCCGGGCGTCCTCGAGCACGTTGCTCCAGGACCAGGAGCCGGCCGCGCCCCAGGAGCCACGGTAGTGGAACACGAGCGTTGCGAAACCGGCCCGGCGGAAGACCTGGGCGAGATCGAAATTGCGCTCGTACCCCGGGAAGCCATGCAGCAGCAGGACCGCCGGATGAGGCCCGGGACCGGTCGGCAGGTGCAGTACCCCGGGCAGGTCCAACCCGGCGCTGCGAATGGGGAAGGCGGGCGTGCTGGCAAGCATCAGGCGGCACCTCGTTTGATCGAACCGATCGGTACCATCGTCACGCTAGCAGGAGATCGATCCAATCGGTACCATCTATCCCATGCCGGTCGCCAAAGGAAGTTCGCTCGACCCCGGGCGGACCCGCGCGGGGATGCTCGAGGCCGCGAGCCTGGTCTTCTACCAGCGCGGCCTGGACGGGGTCGGGATCGCCGAACTGTGCGCGTCGGTCGGCGCGTCGAAGGAGACGCTCTACCGGCACTTCGGCTCGAAGGACGGCCTGATCGAGGCGGTCCTGCAGGCGCGCAGCGACCGGATCAACCGCTGGATGCGTGGCGCGGCCGAGGCAGCCGGGGACGATCCCGCGGCCCAGTTGACCGCTGTCTTCGAGGTGCTGGGGGACTGGTACTCCGAGCCCGGCTTCCGCGGTTGCGCGATCGTGAACGCGGCCACCCAACGCCACGTGGAGCCGGCCCAGACGATCGTGGCTCGCCACCTGGACCGCTACCTCGGGTTGTTCACCGAGATCGCGACGGCAGCGGACGTCGCCGAGCCGGAGCGGGTCGGGCGTCAGCTACTGATGTTGCTCGAAGGCGCGACCGTGCTGGCAGACCACCAGGGACTGGGACGGGCCGCAGCCGATGACGCACTGGCCGCGGCCCTCCCGCTGCTGGCGAGCTAGTTCCGCCCGTTGGTTCCGCCCATCAGTTCCGCATGGTGGCGGCGAGCGGGCACTGGAAGGGGTCGCGCGCCCGGAGCCCGACGTTGTTCAGGTAGTCGATGACGATCCGGTAGGACTCGAACAGACCGACCTCGGTGTACTTCACGCCGTGCACCTGGCAGTACTCGCGAACGATCGGCCGCACCTTCCGCAGCGTCGGCCTGGGCATGCTCGGGAAGAGGTGGTGCTCGATCTGGTAGTTGAGTCCGCCCATCGCGAAGTCCACCATCACACCGCCGCGGATGTTGCGGGACATCAGCACCTGGCGGCGCAGGAAGTCCAGCTTCATCGAGGCCGGCACCAGCGGCATGCCCTTGTGGTTCGGCGCGAACGAGGCGCCCAGGAAAACGCCGAAGAGGGCGAGTTGCAGCCCGAGGAAGGCGCTGGCCTTGCCCATCGGCAGCACGATGTAGAGGGCGGCGATGTAGCCGCCGACCCGGGACACGACGACCGCGGCCTCGACGCGCTCCAGCCGGGTCGCCCCGCGCCGGAAGAGGTGCTGGATGCTCGCCACGTGCAGGCTCAGCCCCTCCAGCGTCAGCAGCGGGAAGAACAGCCAGCCCTGGCGATCGCCGAGCCACTTGACCAGGCCGGTACGCCTGGCGACGTGGTCAGGGGTGAAGGCGACCACTCCGATCGCGATGTCGGGGTCCTTGCCCAGCTGGTTGGGCGCGTTGTGGTGCTTGCTGTGCTTGTTGCGCCACCAACTGACGCTCATCCCGGCCAACGCGCCGGACAGCAGGCGGGCGGTCCAGTCGTTCCAGCCGGCCGAGTTGAAGATCTGCCGGTGCGCGCTGTCGTGGCTGAGGAACGCGACCTGGGTGAGGACGACCGCGAGCGCGCCGGCCATCAGCAGCTGGAACCAGGAGTCGCCGAGGAGGATGAAGCCGGTGATGATTCCGCCCAGCGCGGCGAGTACCAGCCCGATGCGGGTCCAGTAGTAGCCGTAGCGGCGCCGGAGCAGACCGAGGTCACGCACAGCGTGCGAGAGGTCGGTGTAGAGACTTGCGTGCCGCGCCTGCGGGCCTTGCGGATGTCTGTCATCCGCGACGAGCTGTGACAATGAGAACGCCCCATCCGGGAGTGCATCGGTCGAGATGCGCTACCGGGTCCAGGGCAGCGCCACGAGAAAGTGGCTGATGCCGTCAACGGAACCACGGCCGGCAGTCGGACGCAACTACTGGGTCAGCAGTGCAGAGGTTTCGAGCGTGCCGTCGAGCACACTGTTGGCCACGGAAGTCAGCCCGCAGCCCCGGCCCCGGGCGTACGAACGCATCGCGGTGAAGGCATCCGGCAGGCTCACGCCGGCTCGTTCGGCCAGCATCCCCTTGGCCTGTTCGATCACGACGCGGCTGTCCAGCGCGTGCTGGAGCTGCCCGGCGAGCTCCTGCTGGCCGCGCAGCTCCCGTTCGTGCAGCAGGCCGATCGTCGCCATGTCGGAGAGGGCTTGCCCGAGCGCGGCGTCCTCCTCGGTGAGCGGGGTCGGGTCGGACCGGAACAGGTTCATCGCGCCGATCACCTGGCCGCGGAGTCGCAGCGGCAGCGCATGGGCCGAGACGTATCCGCCGGCCGCCGCTGCCGAAGCGAAGTCGGGCCAGTCGGCCAGGTCGACGTTGACGACCGGTACGCCGGACCGGAAGCACTCCGGGCACGGTCCCTCGTTCTGCTGCAGCTCGAACAGCTCCAGCAGCTCGGCCTGGTCGTCCGACGAGGCCATCACGTGCAGTACGCCGTGGTCGTCGGCCAGCATCAGGCCGGCCGCGTCCACGTCGAGCAGCTCGACGCTCGCCTCGGCGAGCATGCCGAGGAAGTCGACCAGGTCGAACTCGGCGACCAGGGTGTCGGCCAACCGGATGAAGACCTGCGTGAGGCGGTGTTCTCTGCTCATTCCCCGGCATTCCCTTTCGGCCCTGGCTTCCCTCCATCATCGGTCCACACACAAGGGTGAGAACACCCTGGCCGAGTTGTCAGGTAGTTCGCGCGAAGGTCACCCTGCCGTCACCCTGGAATAGCACCTTCGGCTTCATGAACCTGAGCCGCCGCCAGCTGCTGGCCGTCACCGCCGCCGCGAGCGCCACCGTCGCCGTACCGGCCGCGACCGCCGCCGCTGCCCCCAACGTCGTCCGCCGTACCCGGCCCGCCCTGCCGTCCGGGATCGCGAGCGGCGACGTCACCTCGAACTCGGCCGTCGTCTGGTCCCGGACGGATCGCCGCGCCCGCCTCGTCGTCGACCTGACCAGCCATGGCCGGTTCGACAAGGCAGTGCGACTGCGGGGCCCGATCACCTCGGCCGATGGCGACTTCACCGCCCAGTTGCCGCTGAAGGGACTCCGGCCCGGCCAGCGCTACGACTACCGGATCGGCTTCGAGGACTCGTCCGGCCGGGTCGGCGAGACCGCCGAAGGCTCCTTCAGTACGCCGGGCCGCAACCGCCCGGTGAGCTTCGTCTGGACCGGGGACACCGCCGGCCAGGGGTACGGCATCAACCCCGAGATCGGCGGCATGGTCGCGTACAAGGCGATGCACCAGACCCGGCCCGACTTCTTCCTGCACTCCGGCGACAACATCTACGCCGACGGCCCGATCGAGGCCGAGCTGAAGGTTGCCGACGGCACCATCTGGAAGAACGTGGTGACCGAGGAGGTCTCCAAGGTCGCCGAGACGCTGGCCGAGTACCGCGGCCGGTACAAGTACAACCTGCTCGACCAGAACGTGCTGGACCTGTACGCCGACGTGCCGATCGTCAGCCAGTGGGACGACCACGAGACGCTGAACAACTGGTATCCCGGCGAGATCCTGACCGACGCCCGGTACACCGAGAAGCGGGTCGACGTGCTCGCGGCGCGGGCGCGCAAGGCGTTCCTCGAGTACCTGCCGATGACGCACCCGGCCGGGCGGAACCGGATCTACCGCAAGGTGAGCTACGGCCCGCTGCTGGACGTGTTCTGCCTGGACATGCGGACCTACCGCGGCGCCAACCCGGCCCCGGGTGTCGCCGGCCCGGTCGCGATGCTGGGAGCGGAGCAGGCCGCCTGGTTGGTGCGGGAGGTCGCTGCCTCGAAGGCTGCCTGGAAGGTGATCGCCAGCGACATGCCGCTCGGCCTGCTCGTCCCGGACGGCAACGAGATCGAGGCGGTCGCCAACGGTCTGGCCGGAGCGCCTGGCGGCCGTGAGCACGAGATCGCCTGGGTGCTGAGCCAGTTCAAGCGCCGCAAGGTGCGGAACTCGGTCTGGCTGACCGCGGACGTGCACTACTGCGCCGCGCAACACTACGACCCGTCCCGCGCGGCCTTCACCGACTTCGACCCGTTCTGGGAACTCGTCGCCGGTCCGGTCAACGCCGGCACCTTCGGTCCGAACGGGCTGGATTCGACCTTCGGCCCGAAGGTGGAGTTCGTGAAGGCGGCGGACTTCCCGAACCAGCCACCGAGCGGCGGCAACCAGTTCTTCGGCCACGTCGGGATCGACCCGCGCACCGAGGTCTTCACCGCGTCGCTGCGCAACCTCTACGGCAAGGTCCTCTGGAGCAAGGACCTGAACCCCGCCGGGAGGCACTGAGCACCTCAGGGGAGCGGCCCACTCACCGGTCCGGACGCCTAGCGCGGGATGCCGCCCGCCGAAGGTCCGGTGAGTGGGACGCGCAGTCGCCGCCTGCAAGGGAAAACCGGCGGAAGGGAGTCGGTACGGCGTACTAGGTTGGCTGGCATGACCTCCGAGTACCCCGAGAGCCGCCGCGACGAGAGCGTCGTCGAGACCCTGCACGGCCGCGAGATCGCTGACCCGTACCGCTGGCTGGAGGACCCTGACTCCACCGAGACCAAGGACTGGGTCCGCCGTCAGAACGAGGCCACCGAGACCGAACTGTCGAGCTACCCCGAGCGGGAGTGGTTCCAGCAGACGATGACCGCGATCCTGGCGCGCCCGCGGGCCGGCGTACCGGCTCAGGAGTCCGGCTGGTTCTTCGTCGGCCGCAACGACGGCACCCAGGCCCAGGACGTCGTATTCGTGGCCGACTCCCTGCAGGGGCTCCTCGACGGCGGCCGGGTGCTCATCGACCCGAACAAGCTCTCCGAGGACGGCACCGACTCCCTGGGCAGCTACACGGTCAGCCCGGACGGCCGGTACTTCGCGTACGGCGTGAACGAGAGCGGTAGCGACTGGATCACCTTCCGGCTGCTGGAGGTCGCCACTGGCGCCGAGGTGGACGACGTGGTCACCCAGGCCAAGTTCTGCGAGGCCACCTGGCTGCCGGACTCCTCGGCGTACCTGTACCTGCACTACCCGGCCAGTGGTCGCAGTGAGGGCACCGAGACGAAGGCGCTCGGCGGGGGCCAGCTGAAGCTGCACAAGGTCGGGACGCCGCAGGAGGACGACCAGCTGATCCTGAGCTTCCCGGAGAACGATCGGATCTTCATCGGGCCGGAGGTCTCCGACGACGACCGCTACCTCGTGGTGACGATCAGCGAGGGCACCGACCCGGCGGCGAGGCTCTGGCTCTACCCGATCACTGACGGCGGGCTCGGTGAGCCGATCAAGGTGATCGACGAGTTCCGCGACGAGTCCGCCTTTGTCCGCATGTCCGGTGACCGGCTCGTCCTCCGGACCGACCGGGACGCGTCGCGGGGCCGGGTGGTGACCTCGGATCTGGAGGGCACCTTCACCGACCTGATCCCCGAGGGCGAAGGTGCGCTGCAGTCTGTCAGCGGGACCGCGGCCGGTCTGGCCGTGCTGTCCCTGATCGACGCACAGCCGGTTCTCTCGCTGTACGACCTGGATGGCGGCAACCCGCGGGTGGTGCCGGTGCCTGGTGGGGGAGTAGTCGGCCTGAACGCGTCGCCCAAGCACAACGAGGTGTTCGTCGGCCTGTCGTCGACCACCGACCCGACAGTCTCGTACGTCGTCTCCGCGGCGTCGGGCGAGTTCCGCGCACTGCCTGAGCTCGTGACGGCCGGCGCGGGGTTCACCTCGCCGGAGATCACCGTCACCCGCCGGGTCGAACCGGGCCGCGAGGTGCCGTACTTCCTGATCAGCCGGGCCGACCTGACCTTCGACCAGCCGCGGCCCACGCTCATGTGGGGGTACGGCGGCTTCCGCATCCCGGTGCTGGCCGACTACCGGCCGGGGTGGCCCGCCTGGCTCGCGGCCGGCGGCGTACTGGTGATCACCAACCTGCGCGGCGGCGGCGAGTACGGCAGTTCCTGGCACGACGAAGGGCGGCTGGCGAACAAGCAGAACGTCTTCGACGACTTCATCGCGGTCGGCGAGCACCTGCAGAAGACCAAGGTGACCACGCCGCAGCAACTCGCCATCCACGGCCGCAGCAACGGCGGCCTGCTGGTGGGCGCGGTCATGACGCAGCGGCCGGACCTGTTCGCGGTGGCGCTGCCCGGGGTCGGCGTGATGGACATGCTGCGGTTCCACCTGTTCACCGTGGGTGCCGCGTGGGCGTCGGACTTCGGCCTGCCGGACGACGCCGCGCAGTTCGAGGACCTGGTCGCCTACTCGCCGCTGCACAACCTGCACGCCGGTACGTCGTACCCGGCGACGCTGGCCGTGACCGGCGATCACGACGACCGGGTGGTGCCGCTGCACAGTCACAAGTTCATGGCGACGCTGCAGCATGTGCAGGCCGGAGATCGTCCAGTGCTGAGCCGGATCGAGGTCAATACCGGCCACGGCTTCGGTAAGCCCGCGGCCATGGTCGCCTCGGAATGGGCCGACCTGCTGGCGTTCGCTGCGCATCACACAGGTCTGCGACCGCAGTAGCGGGGCAGACGCTCGCTAGTCCGGAGTGGCTGGTTCTGCTTCGGCGTATGCCGCTCACCGTGCAGGGCTGCAGCCGGACATCAAGCCTGGGTCTCTCCGAGCGGTGGAGCGGCTCAGGCGGTTGGCGGGTGGGTCACCAGATCTGGGGCGCCTCGAGGTCGCGGGGGTCGCCGACCGGCTGACAGCCGTGGGCGGACTCGACGTACTCCGACGCCGGGCCGGTCGTGGCGAGAGTGCGGACCGCGGTGACGAGGCGATCGACGTGCTCGCGGCTGGTACCGAGGCCCAGGCTGGCGCGGACGGCCGTGCCGTGCTCTGGGGACTCGGCGAGCAGGTGACCGACCAGCGGGTGGGCGCAGAACTTGCCGTCCCGCACGCCGATCCCGTACTCCGCCGAGAGCGCCGCGGAGACCACGGTCGAGCTGACGCCCTCGACGGTGAAGCAGACGGTGCCGACACGGTCCGCCTCGGCCCCGAAGATCGAGTACGTCGTCACGCCGGAGATCTGCGCCAGGCCGGTGCGGAGCCGGGCGAGCAGGCTGCGCTCGTGCTGCTCGATCGCCTCGCGGTGCTTGCTGATCGCGGCACAGGCCGCGGCCAGGGCGATCGCGCCGATGACGTTGGGGGAGCCGCCTTCGTGGCGCGGCGGGCCCTCGTTCCAGATGGTGGTCTCGGGGGTCACCGCGGCGGTGGCGCCACCGCCGTACAGGTACGGGTCGGCTCCGTTCAGCCAGTCGGCGCGGCCGATCAGGGCGCCCGCGCCGTACGGGGCGTAGAGCTTGTGGCCCGACAGGGCGACCCAGTCGACGTCGAGCTCCTCGATGTTGACCGGGCGGTGCGGCGCCAGTTGTGCCGCGTCGAGGCAGACCCGCGCGCCGTGGGCCTTGGCGACAGCGGCGATCTCGGCGATCGGGAAGATCTCGCCGGTGACGTTGGAGGCGCCGGTGACGACGACCAGCCGCGGGCCCTCGGGCGCAGTACGGAGTGCGTCGGCGACGGCGGTGACGGCTGCCGTCTGGGAAGTCGGGGCCGCGAGGCGGACGGTGCGCTCGGCCGGCCAGGGGAGCAGGGCCGCGTGGTGCTCGGACTCGAACACGATCACCGTCGCGTCGGCCGGCACCGCTCGGGCCAGCAGGTTCAAGGCGTCGGTGGTCTGCCGGGTGAAGATCACCTGGTCTGTGCTGCGGGCGCCGACGAAGGTGTGGACCTCGCTGCGCGCCCGCTCGTACCACTGGGTGGTGATCCGGGAGGCGTAGCCGTTGCCGCGATGCACCGACGCGTACGACGGGAGTGCTGCCTCGACGGCCGCGCGGACGGACTCGAGACAAGGCGCGCTGGCTCCGTGGTCGAAGTTCGCGTAGTCCGTCACCCGGCCGTCGGCCAGCGGTACGAGCAAGTCGGCCGCGACGGTTGCGGGGATGCTGCCGGAGGTGAGGCGCGCGGCTGCCGGACGGCTGCTCGCGGCGGAGTTGGCAGGCTCGAGGATGGAGAGGATCGACATGGTTCTGCTCCCGGGTGGTCCGCACTTGCCGATTCGGGGTATCCGAACGGCCGGGTCCTCACCCGGGGCACCCCACCGCGGAGGAGGGTTGCCGGCCAGCAAGCCGGGGCTTCGCGCTGGCACTCATGACCTGCCGAAGACGGTAACCAACGACCTCGTCCGTGCGCCAGCAGCTATCTCATTAGATGGGATAGCCAGACATACGGTGAGACGGCTCGGTGATTGCGGGGTCTGTCGGACCTGGGCGGCGGGGACGATGATGGCGGCATGATCGGACGACTTCACCACGTGATGATCGACTGCCCGGACCCTTCGGCGCTGGCGCGGTTCTACTCGGAGCTGACCGGGCTGCCGATCACCTACGAGAGCGTCGACTTCGTGGTGATCGCGACGAACGACACGACTTCGGGGCTGGCGTTCCAGCTCGCGCCGGATCACCGGCGGCCGGCCTGGCCCGATCCGGAGCGTCCGCAGCAGTTCCATCTCGACGTGATGGTCGACGATGTGGAGGCGGCCGAACCGCAGGTCCTGGCGCTGGGCGCCCGGAAGCTGTCCGGCACTGTCTTCGAGGACCCGGCCGGCCACCCGTTCTGCCTCATCCCGCGTCCCGGCTGGGCGCCCCCGGTCCATCCCGGCTAATCAGTTGGTGCGGGTGGCGGTCGGCGGGGGAGGATGCGCGGATGACCTGGACCGCGCCTGAGATCGAGCGACCCGAGGGTTCGCTGGTGGCACCCGAGCGGGAGTTGCTCGCGGGCTACCTGGACTTCTACCGAACGACGTTGCTCTACAAGTGCGCGGGCCTGACCGCTGAGCAACTGGCCGCCCGGCCGGCGCCGCCGTCGAACCTCTCGCTGCTCGGCCTGATCCGCCACGCCACGAAGGTGGAGCGCATCTGGTTCCGCATCCACTTCGCCGGCGACGACCCCGCCGAGCCCCTGTTCGCGCCGGAACTCGGGAAGGACGCGGACTTCGAACTGATCGACGCCAGCCGGGCGCAGGCGGAGTACGAGGCTCTGATCGCCGAATGGGCGCTCTCCGACAAGGCTGCCGAGGGGCACTCCCTGGACGACCGCTTCACCTTCAGCGGCGAACCCTCGAGTCTGCGGATGATCTACATCCACCTGATCGGCGAATACTCCCGGCACTGCGGCCACGCAGACCTCCTCCGCGAACAGATCGATGGCGTCACCGGCGCCTGAGGATTTAGACCTCCTGGGCAACTAATGTGCGGCGGGTGCCTTTTCCGTTAGCGCATCCGGCCGCCGTGTTGCCGTTGATGCGAGGCCCGCTGGTGGCGTCGGCGCTGGTGGCGGGTGCGGTCGCGCCAGATCTGCTGTACGTCGGTGCCGCCTACCGGTTCGCGACCATGTACATCGACGGGAACCTCACCATCACGCGGACGCACGAGTTCTCGTCTGCGTTCTGGCTGGACCCGTTCCTGGCTCTGCTCATCCTGCTGGTCTTCCAGCTGCTGGTGAAGCGGCCGCTGCTCGCCCTGGCTCCTGCCGCCCTCGCCGGCCGATTGCCGTCGCCTGCTGTGCGCCTCCGGATCCCCAGCCTCGTGCACGCGTTCTGGATCGTGGTGTCGACCGTGATCGGCGCGTTCACCCACGTTCTGTGGGACTCGTTCACGCACTACGACGGGTACTTCGTCCGGCACAACTGGAAGTTCTTCACCGCCGACATCACCCCGTTCTGGGAGGTCAACCGGGTGCTGCAGTACGCGAGCAGCGTAGGCGGGGTCCTGATCATCGCGGTCTGGTTGTACTTCTGGTGGCGCAAGACCCCGCCCAACCCGGTCGACGCCACCCGCTACGTCCCCGCACCCGCCCGGTACGCCGTACTGGTGGCGGTGGTCCTTCTGGCCGCGGCTGCTGCCGTGGTGGAGGTCGGCCGGGCCGAGGGTCCGCTGCTCGGTGAAGCGGCGGCCCGGCTGCTGCTGACCGGGGCCGCCTCGGGTGTGCTCCTGGCACTCGCCGGGTATGTGCTGATCTGGCACGCACTCCTCCTGAGGCGGCTTCAGCGGGAGTGGGTGGCTGGGTTGTGACGCCACGGATGGGACGGCGTGACCGGCGTGTGACACGTGTGACTCGAGTGGTAGTCGGGGTAGCCTGCTAGATATGGCGACCCGCACGTCTTCCCCGGCGCGGGCGCGGAAGTCGGCAGCCAACAGCCCCGGTTCGGGACGGTCGGCCGCAGGTGGACGCTCCCGACCGTCAGGAGCCCAGAAGCGTGGGCAGAGCGCGAGGCGCAGTGGTACCACCACTGCGCGCACAGCCGCGCCCAAATCGAGCGGCGCCGGTCCTTTCGCGGCCGCCATGCTGGCCCTCGGCCGAGGGCTGATCAAGTGCTGGATCGGGATCGCACACCTGCTCGGTGGCATGGTCCGCGGCATCGGTCACGGCGCCCGCGACCTGGACCCGGCCCACCGCCGCGACGGCGCGGGCCTCACCCTGATCGGCCTCGCACTGGTCGTCGCCGCCGCGATCTGGTGGAACCTGCCCGGTGCCGTCGGCGACGGAGTCCGTACTGTGGTCGCCGGCAGCGTCGGCATGCTCGGCTGGGCCGTGCCGCTGATGCTCCTGTTCGTCGCGCTTCGCACGCTGCGCCACCCGGACCGCAACGGCCCCGCCGGGCGCCAGGTGATCGGTTGGACCTCGCTGTCCCTCGGCGTGCTCGGACTGGTCCACATCGCCAACGGCCTGCCGCGTCCCGGCAACCCGGCCGACGGCAGCCTGAAGGAGGCCGGCGGCGCCATCGGCTACGTGGTCTCCTCGCTCCTGTCGGACCTCCTCACGGAGTACGTCGCCGCGCCGCTGCTCGTGCTGCTGGCGATCTTCGGCGCGCTGGTCGTCACCGGTACTCCGATCTACGCGATCCCGCTGCGGGTACGCGCCGCGTTCGACGTACTGCTCGGGCGGACGGAGATCCCGGCCGACGCTCCGTCGGTCACGGCCCAGGCCGACGACACCGTGCGGCTCACCCGCAAGGAGCGGCGCGCCAAGGCCGCTCTGGACGACGACGGCGAGCCCACCGTCAAGCCGTACGACTCTCCGGTGCTCGAGGGCCGCGAGATCTCCAAGCGTGGCCGGAAGAAGGCCGCTGTGGAGCCGGAGGAGGATGGCTACGACGCCGACGCCGACGCGGCCGCCGACACCGAGGCCGAGCCGGCCTGGAAGGCCGCAGCCGCCTCGAAGGCGGGATCGGCTCCCGAGCCGCCGCCGCACACGCCGATCCCGCAGCGGGTGGAGCAGCTCCGCCTCTCCGGCGACATCACCTACACGCTCCCGGACGGCCAGATCCTGAAGCCCGGTTCGGTGCACAAGGCGCGGACGAAGGCGTCGGATGCCGTCGTGGACCGCCTGACCGAGGTGTTCGACCAGTTCGGCATCGACGCGCAGGTCACCGGCTACACCCGCGGCCCGACCGTCACTCGGTACGAGGTCGAGCTCGGCTCCGCCGTCAAGGTGGAGAAGGTCACCGCGCTGAGCAAGAACATCGCCTACGCGGTGGCCAGCGCGGACGTCCGGATCCTGTCGCCGATCCCGGGCAAGTCCGCGATCGGCATCGAGATCCCGAACACCGACAAGGAGATCGTCAGCCTCGGCGACGTGATCCGGTCGGCGACCGCACGCAACGACCACCACCCGATGGTGGCCGGGCTCGGCAAGGACGTCGAGGGCGGGTTCGTCGTCGCCAACATGGCGAAGATGCCGCACCTGCTGGTCGCGGGTGCGACCGGCTCCGGCAAGTCGTCCTTCGTCAACTCGCTGATCACCTCGGTGCTGATGCGCTCGACGCCGGACGAGGTGCGGATGATCCTGGTCGACCCCAAGCGGGTCGAGCTGAACAACTACGAGGGCATCCCGCACCTGATCACGCCGATCATCACGAACGCCAAGAAGGCGGCCGAGGCGCTGCAGTGGGTCGTGCGCGAGATGGACATGCGCTACGACGACCTGGCCGCCTTCGGCTTCCGGCACGTGGACGACTTCAACAAGGCGGTCCGCGGCGGCAAGGTGAAGCCGCCGCCAGGCAGCGAGCGCGTCCTCACGCCGTACCCGTACCTGCTGGTGATCGTCGACGAGCTCGCCGACCTGATGATGGTCGCCCCGCGCGACGTCGAGGACTCGATCGTCCGGATCACCCAGCTCGCCCGGGCCGCCGGTATCCACCTGGTGCTGGCCACCCAGCGGCCCTCCGTCGACGTCGTGACCGGTCTGATCAAGGCGAACGTACCGTCGCGGCTCGCCTTCGCCACCTCGTCCCTGGCCGACAGCCGGGTGATCCTGGACCAGCCGGGCGCCGAGAAGCTGGTCGGACAGGGTGACGGGCTGTTCCTGCCGATGGGCGCGAGCAAGCCGATGCGTATCCAGGGCTCCTGGGTCACCGAGAACGAGATCCGTGCCGTTGTCCAGCACTGCAAGGAGCAGTTGCAGCCGACTTACCGCGAGGACGTCACCGCGGTGGCCGGCCCGAGCAAGGACCTGGACGACGAGATCGGCGACGACCTCGACCTGGTGGTGCAGGCGGCCGAGCTGATCGTGTCGACCCAGTTCGGTTCTACCTCGATGCTGCAACGTAAGCTCCGGGTCGGCTTCGCCAAGGCCGGCCGCTTGATGGACATCCTGGAGAGCCGGGGCGTGGTCGGGCCGAGCGAAGGCTCCAAGGCCCGGGACGTGCTGGTGAAACCTGACGACCTAGAGGACTTCGTCGCCACACTGCGAGGAGAGTGACCCGTGACCGCCCATACCGCGACGCCTCGGTCTGAGCAGCACGCTGTCGACCCGGATTCCGTCGCCACGGAGTTCACCGTCCGTGCCTCCCAGAAGGTGCACGGGGCCCTGGCCCTCGGCGCGGGCCTGGTCGCGCTCGGATTCGCCACCTCCGCCTCGAGCAGCCCCACCGGCGTACTGCGCTGGATCGCGGCCGCGGCGTTCGGCGTACTCCCGGTGATCTGCGTCCGGGCGATGACGGTCGGGGCGCTACTCGTCGCCGACGAAGTCGGGATCCGGTTGCGGATCCGCAACGAATGGATCGGTACTCGCTGGGAAGAGATCGAGGAGGTCACCGTCCTGCCACGGCGGCACCTGCTCGACGACGGGCGGATCGCGGTACACCTGCTGGACCCCGGGCCGGTGCTCGGGGCGATGTCGCAAGCCAGTCGCAGGGTGACTGATGCCAACCGTCGCCTGACGGGAACCTCACTCGCGGTACCGTTCGGGTTGACGGCTCGGCCGTCGAACGGGGAAGTGGTTCAGGCGCTGCACTTGCTGGCAGACACCAGGTGTCCGGTCAGGGAACAACTCTGACTCCTGCGTGACCCCGTCGAACCAAGGCCGTTGACTGTGATGTCAGCGGATCTGAACAAATTTGTCGACGACGGTGGAGAGGCGGTGGAGACGTGAGCATCGGCAGCGAGCTCACGGCGGCCCGCGAACGGGCTGACATGACGATCGAGCAGCTGAGTGCCTCGACCCGGATCAGATCCGGTCTGCTCGCCGCCATGGAAGCCGACGACTTCACCCGCTGCGGTGGCAATTTCTATGCCCGCGGCCACATCCGTGCGATCGCCCGCGTGGTCAAGACCGACCCCGAGGTGTTGCTGGCGAAGTTCGACGAGACGCATCCGGAGCCCGACGCCGACCGCAGCCGCCGCGACGAGCGCGCGCAGGACCGGCGACCGACCCTGCACCCGGCACGTCCGCGCTGGGCCGTGGTGCTGGGCGCGATCCTGGTCGGCCTGATGGGCTGGGGGATGGTCCGCCTCTTCACGCTCCCGAGCGACGTCGAGGCCAACGCCTCCAAGACCACCCCGACCCCGGTCGTCACCACGCCCGCGCCGAAGGTGACCGCCAAGCCGTCGGCGAAGCCCAAGCTCCCGGCCAAGCCGCCGGTCGTGAAGCCAGGCATCGTCAAGCTCACCCTCACCGCCCGCGGCGACGGCTCCTACGTCACCGTCCGGAACTCCAAGGGCGTCCGCCTCTTCCAAGGCCGGCTGGGCCCGGGCTCCACTCAAACCATCGTGCACAAAGGCGAAATGCGAGTCTCCCTGGTCAACGGCGGCAACATCACCGTCCGGATCAACAACAAGTTGTCCATCCCACCCGCCAAACGCTTCACCATCACCCCCACCGGCGAACTAACCGAACCGAACTGACCATTCGGCGAGGGCCGGTCGCCATCCCGCACCCGTCCGCGCAGGTGGGTGGGACCCGCGCGTTCATGGGTGGTTCAGGGTCCGATGCCCTTCGCTTGAGTCAGTCGGGGTCCGCGCCCTTCACGTGGGTGGATTGGGATCCTGCGCTCTTCGTGGGCGGCTGATTTCGGGGCGTCGGGTGCAGCAGTCATACTCGGAGCGATGACTACGACTCCCACGACCGTCGCCCTGGTCACGCTGGGCTGTGCCCGCAACGACGTCGACTCCGAGGAACTGGCCGGACGGCTCGAGGCCGGCGGCTTCCGCCTCGTCGACGACGCCGCCGAGGCGGACACCGTGGTGGTGAACACCTGCGGGTTCGTCGAGGCCGCCAAGAAGGACTCGGTCGACACCCTGCTCGCCGCCTCCGACTACAAGGAATCCGGCCGGACCCAGGCCGTCGTGGCCGTCGGCTGCCTGGCCGAGCGGTACGGCGAGCAGTTGGCCGAGGCGCTGCCCGAGACGGACGCGGTGCTCGGCTTCGACGACTACGCGGACATCTCCGAGCGCCTCCGCTCGATCCTGTCCGGCACCAAGCACCAGTCGCACGTACCGCGCGACCGCCGCAAGCTCCTCCCACTCGCGCCTGCCGACCGCGCGAACGCCACCGGCGTAGCCCTCCCCGGTCACGGCGACACGCACGACACCGCCGCAGTCAACGCCCCAGCGGGTGACGACCTCACTCGTGAGGTGTTGGTGGGTGGCGAGGCCGCAGGCGACGGCGGCGTGGACGGCAAGGAGCTCAAGGGGCGGATCGTGAAAGCGGCCGACCGCGAGTTGACGATCGACGCGCCTGACCTGGCCTCCGCGCCGGCCAGTGGTCCGCGGATCATGCGTCGTCGGCTCGACGGTGGCCCAATGGCCCCGCTCAAGCTCGCGTCCGGTTGTGACCGTCGTTGTGCGTTCTGCGCGATCCCCGCCTTCCGTGGCGCGTTCGTCTCCCGCCGCCCCACCGAGGTGCTCGGCGAGGCGCACTGGCTCGCCGAGAACGGCGTCCGCGAGGTCTTCCTGGTCTCGGAGAACTCCACCTCGTACGGCAAGGACCTGGGCGACCTCCGCCTGCTGGAGACCCTCGTCGCCGAGATCGCCGAGATCCCCGGCCTCACCCGGGTACGCGTGTCGTACCTGCAGCCGGCCGAGATGCGCCCGACGCTGATCTCGGCGATGGCGTCCACGCCGGGCGTCGCGCCGTACTTCGATCTCTCCTTCCAGCACGCCTCGGGCCCACTGCTGCGGCGGATGCGCCGGTTCGGTGACGCGGAGCGGTTCCTTGAACTGATCGAGCAGGTTCGCGCGCAGGCGCCGACGGCCGGCATCCGGAGCAACGTGATCGTCGGGTTCCCGGGGGAGACCGAGGAGGACGTGGACATTCTCTGCGACTTCCTTTCCCGCGCCGGACTCGACGCGATCGGCGTGTTCGGGTACTCGGACGAGGACGGCACCGAGGCGGAGACGTACGACGGCAAGCTGGACGAGGACACCATCGCGGCCCGGCTGGACCGCGTCACCCGGCTCGCCGAGGACCTGACCTCCGCGCGTGCCGAGTCCAGGATCGGCGAGACGGTCGAGGTCCTGGTCGAGTCGATCGACGGCGATACCGTCGAGGGCCGTGCCGCCCACCAGGGGCCGGAGGTCGATGGTTCGACCACGCTGACCGGGCTTCCCGTCGGCCTGGCCGTCGGCGACCTGGTCTCCGCGGAGGTGGTCGGTACCGAAGGTGTCGACCTGATCGCCGAATTCGCCGCGCACGTGGGCACCCGAGAGGGCGTCGCGGCAGCTAACCTGACCGCGTGACCATCCCGCCGACGAATCCGGTGCCGCACGCTGCCTCCGGACCGCTCAGCGCGCCGAGCGCCTGGAATGTGGCGAACGCGCTGACGGTTCTGCGGCTCCTGCTGGTACCGCTGTTCCTGTGGTTGCTGCTCAGCGACGGTGGACAGGACACCGAGACCCGGCTGCTCGCGACCGCCGCGTTCGTGGTGGCGATCGTCACCGACCGGTTCGACGGCGACATCGCGCGCCGGTGGAACATGGTCACCAACTTCGGCAAGATCGCCGACCCGATCGCCGACAAGGCGCTCACCGGAGCCGCGTTCATCGGACTGTCCATCCTCGGTGAGCTGCCGTGGTGGGTGACCATCGTTGTGATGGTCCGTGAGTGGGGCGTCACCGCGCTGCGCTTCTGGGTGATCCGGCACGGTGTGATGCCCGCCAGCCGCGGCGGCAAGCTGAAGACCGTCCTCCAGGCGATCGCGCTCGGCCTCTACCTCCTTCCGTGGCAGTCGGTGGCCGTTCTGCACTGGACGGCAGTCGTGTTCATGGGCGCGGCCGTGATCGTCACCATCGTCACTGGCGTCGACTATGTCGGCCGAGCCCTGCGCCTCCGCGCCGCCGCGAAGCGCCCCCTTCCATGACTCAGGAAGCGCACACGCCCGTGGGTCAGGACGCCGCCGGGACCGCGTTACAGCGGCTGGTGGAACTGGTGAAGAACCGCGGGGAGACCCTCGCCACGGCCGAGTCGCTCACCGGCGGCCTGGTGGGCGCAGCGCTGACGGACATCCCGGGCATCTCCGCGATCTACCGCGGCGGCGTGGTCGTCTACGCGACGGACTTGAAGGCGACCCTCGCAGGCGTTCCGACGGATCTGCTGGCCGAGGTAGGCCCGGTGCACTCAGACACCGCAGCAGCCCTCGCAGCCGGTGTACGGGAGCGGCTGGGGGCCACCTACGGCCTGGCCACGACCGGTGTCGCCGGCCCGGACCCGCAGGACGGGATCGAGGCGGGCACGGTCTATGTCGCGGCGGCCGGTCCGGACGTTGTAAAGGTACGGAAATTGTCCCTGAGCGGGGATCGGGCAACCATCCGCCGCGGCAGCGTGGAAGCTGTCCTGGACCTGGCAGTAGAACTCGTGGCGGAAGATCTGGCCTAACCGGGGTGTTGAGACCAGCATGGGGACAGGTAAGGCAGACTGGTACGGCGCACCGAAGCTGGACATTGCGACGAGTAGTGACCCGGCAACGGGTACCGTTGGTCCTCACGGACGGGCTACGGTGCGAGTAGGGCCGGTCCGACAGGCGGAAGGGAGAAACCTCATGGTGCTGGTTCGTGGCCTGCTGGGCGACGTCCTGCGGCGCAAGCGGCTGCGCCAGGGGCGCACTCTGCGCGAGGTGTCCGCCGATGCAAGGGTCAGCCTGGGCTACCTCTCCGAGGTTGAGCGCGGCCAGAAGGAAGCGTCGAGCGAGCTGCTCGCCGCCATCTGCATGGCGCTGGAAGTTCCCTTGTCGACGGTCTTCGCCGAGGTGAGCGAGGACCTTGCCCGCGAAGAGGCCCTGGTGCTGGCTCATCCGACCATCGAGACCGAGGTCGTCGCCTCCGCCGCCTAACCCGCGGTGCTGCCCGCCGCCTGGCTCGCGGTACTGCGCGTCGGCTGAGCGGTGGTCCGGCCGGACGCTGGGCCTGCTTTGCGGCTCGGCTTCTCCTGCGCGGTTCATCGGTCGCCGCCCATCCACGCAACCTTGCTCGGCCACACAAACTGCAACGCCTGGATCGGCGGGTCTCCGGCGCGTCTGAACATCCCGTTCGCCGTGTAGAGATGGGTCGTCGAGTCGGGGAAGCGGAGCAACTGCGGTTTCTGCTCGTCCGGGTAGAACCGGCTCAGGTCGTCACCCTCGTCGAAGCGCTCTCCGTCGAGCACGGCCCGGACGAGCGGTCCGAGGTCGCGTTGGACGGACTCCGGCCGGCAGTTGAACGTGATGAACTCCGGATGACCCCGCAGGCTGAGCCCGAGCGTGTAGGCGAAGGCCGGATTCCGTTGGTCGTCACCCTCGATGAACTGCACGGTCCAGCCGTGCGTCCGGATGCTGTCCACGAGTCGCTGCAGGTACTCGTCGTTCGTGATGCCGCCGCACACGTCGCACATGGTCTTCTCCTCCTCGGGTCGAACAGATGTTCGATTCGACAGAGAAGATAACCGTCTTTTCGCCGGTGCCGCGGGTCATCCACAGGCGCCTGGATCCAGCCCGATGCACCTGGTGCCGAGGTCAGAGGTCAGGCTGGCAGGTGGGGCACCAGTAGCTGACGCGGTCCTGGGGCGGCTCGCCGATGTGGGCGGTCAGGATCGTCGTCCCGCACCGTCGGCACTGCTTTCCGGCCCGCTCGAAGACCCAGGTCCGTTGACCCGGACGATCCACCCCGGTAGCCACCTGAGCGGCGCGCCGCAGGTTCGACTTCAGCAGGCGGCGACTGAGGTCCACCGCCGCACCGAGATCCACGGATGACACCGATCGCCACGGGTGCAGACCCAGCAGGAAGCAGACCTCGGTGCGGTAGAAGTTCCCGATCCCGGCCAGGTTCCGCTGGTCCAGCAACGCCTCACTGATAGTTCGTTCGGGCTCGGCGGCGAGGTTGGCGATCGCGAGGGACCGGTCGAAGTCGGGGGAGAGCAGGTCGGGGCCGAGGTGCCCCACCACCGTGTCCTCCTTCTCCGTCTCGACGAGTTCGAGCACCGGCAGCCGATACCCGACGGCCACCCAGTCAGCTGTCTCCAGCACGACCCTGATCTGGAATTCCGGACCGCCTTTCCAGGACTCGCCAGGGCGGTACAGATGCCAGCTGCCATCCATCCGGAGGTGACTGTGGATCGTCAGCCCATCCGACACCCGCATCAGCAGATGCTTGCCGCGCGCAACGACTTCCGTCATCGAGCGCCCGCTGAGGTCGGCTGTCGCCAGTGACGGCACCCGGAAGTCGGTCCGCGTCAACTCCCGACCGCCCAGGGCCTCGTTGAGACGCTTGCAAGCGCGCCAGACGGTATCTCCTTCAGGCACGGCTCAATCCCTCTCAGCCATGGCTCAGGCCCGGAGTCGCAGTCCGCGCGGCGTCGCATGGAACCCGGCCTTCGCCAAGGCATCCCCGAACGCCGTGTGCCGCACCTGCTCGCCGTCCGCGGTCTCGACGCTGAGCTTGCCCAAGTGGCCGTCCCTGATCGCCAGCGCGAGCGCATCCACAGCAGGCTGCAGCAGGTCCGGGTCTTCGGTGAAGCTGAGCACGGTCCGCCCGCCGCGCTCGACGTAGACGATCAGCCGCCCGTCCACGAGCATCACCAGAGCGCCCGCCTTGCGCCCCGGTCGATGACCGCTCGCGTTCTCCCGCTCGGGCCACGGCAGCGCCGCGCCATAGGGATTCGCCGGATCAGAAGCAGCCAGTACTACGGCCCGCGCCGCCGGCTCCTCCTTGCGCCTCCCGGCCGCGGAGTTCGGCGCGCTGGTCGGAAGCTCGGCCATCGCTCGCAAGCGATCCACCGCGCCAGGTAAGGCGAACTGCGCCGCACCGAGCCCCGCCACGAAGTACCCGCGACGGCAACGTCCAGACTCCTCGAACGCACTCAGCACCTTGTAGACCGCGGCGAATCCACCCGGCGTCCGCTCGGTGATCACCGAGCCGCGAGTGACGATCCCGTAGCGGTCGAGCAGTGTCTCCGCCGCGGCATGAGCCCGCCTGGTGGCATCCGGGTTCCGCTCAGGCAGCAGAGACCAGCGACCGCCTGCCGTGGGCGGACCACTCCGCGATGGCATGGCTGGTCGCCCCGGCCTGGTCGGACGACCTGGGCGCGCGCGGGGCGGAGTACGGCGGGTTCGGTGGCTGCCTCGGCCGCCGCCGACCAGAGAGCGCACCGGGGCCAGCGTGTCGTTGGTCAGGTGCCCCGCCCAGACCAGATCCCAGAGGACACCGACCAGCGTCTGGTCATCGACCACGCCGGCACTCGCGCCGACCACATCGCTCAGTTGCCGGAAGAAGAACGCCCCTCCGCCCGACAGTGCGTCGAGCACAGCCTGGTGGGTCTCACCAAGCTCGAAGGCGGGATCCGGATCGGGCAGCGTCAGATCGCAGTTGTCCGCGAGATGCAACGAGACCCAGCCGTCCGTGCCCGGCAGCGAACCCGAGCCGGCCCAGACCACCTCACCCGTCGCAGTCAGCTCGTCCAGCATGGACGGCTGGTACCCGGGGACGCGTGACGGCAACACGATCGACTCCAAGGCCGACGCGGGCACAGCACAACCTGCCAACTGCTCAACAGCGCCCAGCAGTACGTCGTAGCCACGGCCGCGGCTGCTGGTGATTCCCTGCCAGGCAGGCAGGAAGCGCGCCAGCGCGGCGGGATCGACCGGCTCGACCTCCTTGCGGAGCGCGGCGAGGGAACGCCGGCGGAGCAGCCGGAGGATCTCCGAGTCGCACCACTCCATCGCGATGCCACCAGGCAGGAACTCGCCTTCGACCACCCGTCCGGCAGCCGCCAGCCGCCGCAGCGCATCCGTCACCACGGCCACGCCGATCCCGAGGTGGGTGGCAAGGTCGATCGCACGGAACGGGCCATGCGTGCGGGCATAGCGCGACACCAGATCGCCCAGCGGATCCGCGACAGACTCGGCGTGAGCCTCGGCGACACCCGGCGGCAGAGGCACTCCGAGGGCGTCGCGCAGCCGGGCGACATCCTCCACCACGGCCCAGCGGTGCTCGCCCGCGATCCGCACACGGACCACTCGCCGGGCAGCGGCAAGGTCGGTCAACCAGGCCTCGGCATCCGAGCCGTCCACACAACGCTGCGAAGCCTCGGAGATCGACAGCGGCCCGACCAGCCGTAGTACGTCGAACAGGCCTTCGGCATCGCGGGCTCGACGGTCTTCCGCCAGGCGCTGCAGTTCGGCCTCGGTGCGCAGTACGACCTCTGCGTCGAGGAGCTCGCGCAGCTCGGTCCGGCCCAGCAGCTCCGCCAGCAGCCCCTGGTCCAGCGAAAGGGCGGCCGCGCGCTTCTCGGCGAGCGGGGTATCGCCCTCATACATGAAGGCGCCCACATAGCCGAACAGCAGCGACTTCGCGAACGGCGAGGCCTCGGGCGTCTCGACCTCGACCACGGAGATCCGGCGCTCGCCGATCCCGGTCAGGAGATCCTTCAGCGCGGTCAGGTCGTACACGTCCTGCAGCACTTCCCGCAGCGTCTCGAGCACGATCGGGAACGAGCCGTACTTGCTGGCGACGCTGAGGAGCTGCGCCGAGCGCTGACGTTGCTGCCACAGCGGAGATCGCTTGCCCGGATTGCGCCGGGGGAGTAGCAGCGCCCGCGCCGCACACTCACGGAACCGCGCGGCGAACAAGGCCGATCCGCCGACCTCAGCGGTGACCAGATCCTCGATCTCGGCGGGGTCGAACAGCACCAGATCCGCACCGGGTGGTGCCTCGTCGGTCTCGGGCAGGCGCAGCACGATCCCGTCGTCACCGGAGACGGACTGCGCGTCCATCCCGTACCGCTCGCGCAGGCGGGCAGCGATCGCCAGAGCCCAGGGGCCGTGCACCTGACCGCCGTACGGAGAGTGGATGCAGACGCGCCAGTCGCCCAGCTCGTCGCGGAACCGCTCGACCAGGATGGTGATGTCGTCCGGGATCCGGCTGGTGGCCTCGCGCTGCTCGGCGAGATAGGCGACCAGGTTGTTCGCCGCGTACTCGTCCAAGCCGGCGTCGCGTGCGCGTTTGACCGCCTTCGCCGGTGGCAGCGAGGCCATCGTGCGGACGAAGGCGCCGGTCGCAGCGCCGAGCTCGGCCGGACGCCCGACGGCATCGCCCTTCCAGAAGGGGAGCCTCCCCGGCTGTCCCGGAGCCGGTGAGACCAGTACTCGGTCGTGGGTGATGTCCTCGATCCGCCAGCTGGACGCGCCCAGCGTGAAGACGTCGCCGACTCGCGATTCGTAGACCATTTCCTCGTCGAGCTCACCGACCCTGTGGTTGGTGGACTCGCCGACCAGGAAGACGCCGAACAGGCCGCGGTCGGGGATCGTGCCGCCGCTGGTCACCGCCAGGCGCTGGGCCCCCGGCCGGCCGGAGATCTCGCCGCTGACCCGGTCGAACACGATCCGCGGCCGGAGCTCCGCGAACTCGTCCGACGGGTAGCGCCCGGACAACATGTCGAGCACCCCGTCGTACGCCGAACGCGGCAACGTGGCGAACGGGGCGCAGCGGCGTACGAGGGCATAGAGCTCGTCCACATCGATGGTGTCGAGGGCAACGATCGAGACGATCTGCTGGGCGAGTACGTCGAGTGGGTTGGCCGGGATGTGCAGGCTCTCGATCAGGCCGTCGCGCATCCGCTGGACCACCACGGCCGTGTCGACCAGGTCACCGCGGAACTTCGGGAACAGCACACCTCGCGAGATCGCGCCGACCTGGTGCCCGGCGCGGCCGACCCGCTGCAGACCGCTGGCCACGGACGGCGGCGCCTCGACCTGGATCACCAGGTCGACCGCGCCCATGTCGATGCCGAGCTCGAGGCTGCTGGTCGCGACCACGCAGGGCAGTCGCCCGGACTTCAGGTCTGCCTCGATCAGCGCGCGCTGCTCCTTGCTGACCGAGCCGTGGTGTGCCCGGGCGATCAAAGGCGGTGCTGCCAGGGACGCACCCGACTGAGCCATGAGTTGCGCGGGTGAGCCCGCGTCGGGCAGCTCCAGCTCCGCACGCTCGGCGGCGATCTCGTTCAGCCTTGCGGTGAGCCGCTCGGCGAGGCGACGCGAGTTGGAGAAGACGATGGTGGAGCGGTGGGCCGAGATCAGGTCGAAGACGTGCTCCTCGACATGCGGCCAGATCGAGGCATGTCTTGGCGGCCCGGCGGCTGGGCCGGAAACCTCGATCTCGGTGTTGGCGAGCTCGGCCATGTCTTCGACCGGTACGACGACGCTGAGGTCCCACTGCTTGGTGAACTTGGGCTGGACCACCGTGACGGGCCGCTCGCCACCGAGGAAGCGGGCGACCTCCTCGACCGGGCGGACGGTCGCGGACAGGCCGATCCGCTGCGCCGGCTTGGGCAGCAGCGCATCGAGCCGCTCGAGCGTGAGGGCGAGATGGGCGCCGCGCTTGGTGCCGGCGACCGCGTGCACCTCGTCGACGATCACCGTCTCGACGCCCTTCAGCGACTCGCGGGCTTGCGAGGTGAGCAGCAGGAACAGCGACTCGGGTGTGGTGATCAGTACGTCGGACGGCTTCGTGGCGAAGCGCCTGCGTTCGTTCGCCGGGGTATCGCCGGAGCGCACCGCGACCTCCACGTCGAGCGGAGCCTCGCCGAGCCGCCGGGCGGTCTCGCGGATTCCGATCAGCGGGGCTCGCAGGTTGCGCTCGACATCGACCGCAAGAGCCTTCAGCGGTGACACGTAGAGCACCCGGCAGCGCAGCTTCGGATCCGTCGGGGGAGGAGTGGTGGCCAGCCGGTCGAGCGCCCAGAGGAAGGCGGCCAGGGTCTTGCCGGAACCGGTCGGGGCGACCACCAGCGCGTCCTGGCCCGCGGTGATGGCGTCCCACGCCTCGAGCTGGGCCGGGGTGGCCGCCTCGAAGACGTCGCCGAACCACGCCCGGGTGGCGGGCGAGAAGCGGCTGAACGCGCTGGATCTCTGCACGATCCCTATCTTGCCGGGTGCCACCGACAGTTCTCGGAGGGCTGACACCGGACAGCGCGTTGTCCCCTGCTTCTGGAATGATCGGGGACATGGTGAACCGCGTGCGCACCGCACTCGTCGTCGTGGCCTGTCTGTTCGCTCTGACGGGCTGCGTCAAGCTGGATGCCGACCTGAAGGTGAACGCGGACGAGACCGTCTCGGGCACCATGAAGCTCGGGATCGACAAGGAGCTGGTCCAGACCAGTGGGCAGTCGCTGGACAAGATCCGCCAGCAGGTCGAGGACGGGATCAAGGGGTCGAGCACCGAGGGCGTCACCTGCAAGGCGTTCGAGGACGACAAGTACGTCGGGTCCGACTGCAGCTTCGACAGTGTCCCGTTCAGCAAGATGGGCAGCTCGACCGGCGACAGCGTGACCTTCCGCAAGGACGGCGACAAGTTCATGGTCAGCGTCAAGGACATGAACCTGGGCAGCATGCCGTCCGGCACCCAGCCGGTGATCAACGTCAAGATCACCATGCCGGGCAAGATCCTCGAGCACGACCCGGGCGCCCAGGTGAGCGGCCGCACGGCGACGTACGACAGCGTGGAGACGCTCGGCAACGTCTCCCTGACGTCGAACGCGAGCGCCGGCTTCCCGCTCTGGGCCGTCATCCTGATCATCGTGCTGGTGCTGTTGGCCGCAGCCGCTGTGGCGTACTTCGTAGTCCGCGGCCGCCGGAACGCTGCCCAGGCGCAGTACGCGGGTCAGTACGGGCAGTACCCGGGTCAACCGCAGCAGGGCCAGTGGGGACCCCAGTACGGCGGCCAGCCGGGCCAGCCTGGTCCGTACGGGCAGCAGGGGCCGTATGGCCAGCAGCCAGGTGGATATGGGCAGCCTGGTCCGTACGGGCCACCCCAGCAGTACGGGCAGCCGGGGCCTGGGCAGTACCCTGGGCAACCGCAGCAGGGACCGCCGCAGCAGGGTCAGCCGGGCCAGTGGGGTCCGCAACCGCAGCAGGGCCCACCGCAAGGGCCGCCGCAGGGTGGACAGCCTGGGCAGGGGCAGGGCGGTTGGGGTCAGCCCCAGCAAGGCCCGCCACCCCAGCAGCCTCCGCACCAGGGAGGGCCTCCGCAGGGCGGGCAGCAAAGTGGACAGCAGGGTGGCTGGAACCAGCCGCCGGACAATGACGGGCAGGCATGAGACTGACGGAATTCTGGGACCGGATGGATCGCCATCTCGGTCCCGCCTACTCGCGGACCTGGGCCGAGACCCAGGTGGTGAGTGAGCTCGGCGGCCGCACGGTCGCCGAGGCATTGGCCCAGGGCGAGCACGCCAAAACAGTCTGGCGCGCCGTCTGGGCCCACCTCCACCTCCCCGCCAGCGAGCGCTGAGCCAGTAGGTCAGCCGCCGGCGAGCGAGGGCTCGGGCTCCTCTTCGGGTAGTTCCTCGCCCGGCTTCGGGTCGCGCTTCTGGGCCAGCTTGCTCGGCCACCACATGTGCCGGCCGATGTCGAGGGTGAGCGCCGTCACCAGTACCGACCGGACCACGATCGTGTCCAGCAGGACACCGAGCGCGACCGCGATACCGATCTCCGCGAAGGCCACCACGGGCATCGTCGCCAGCACCGCGAACGTGCCCGCCAGCACCAGCCCGGCCGAGGTGATCACGCCGCCGGTCGCGGCGACGCCGATCAGCGCGCCGCGACGGGTTCCGTACACCTTCGACTCCTCGTGCACCCGGGTCATCAGGAAGATGTTGTAGTCGATGCCCAGGGCAACCAGGAAGACGAAGACGAACAACGGCAGCGAGGGATCGGCGCCTCCGAACCCGAGCACGTGGGTGAACACCAACGCGCTGAGGCCCAGGGCGGCTCCGAAGGACAGCACGACCGTTGCCACCAGCAGGACCGGAGCCAGCAGGGATCGCAGCAGCAGCGCGAGGATCAGCAGCACCACGCCCAGCACGGTCGGGATGATCACCTTGTTGTCGTGGTTCGACGCGCGTTGCGTGTCCAGCAGGATCGCGGCTCCGCCACCGGCGAGCGCATCGGCTCCGTCGACCGCGTGTACGGCGGCTCGCACCCGGTCGACGGTGTCCTTGGCCGCCTGGGTGTCGACGGCATCCGTCATCGTGCCCTCGAGGTAAGCCAGGTCGCCGGCGGTTCGCGGCTCGGCCACCGAGGCGATTCCCACCGTCGACTCCATCGCCGTACGGACTTCCGCGGCCTTGTCGGCGTTGCTCACCACGACCAGCGGATTGCCTGCGCCGGCCGGGAAGTGTTCCGCCACGACCTTCTCACCGACCACCGAGTCCGGAGTACCGGTGAAGGACTCCTCGTTCGTGAGCCCGTTGGCGTCGAGGGTGAGCATGCCCAGAGACGCGGCGCCGAGCGCCAGCGAGGTGACGATCCAGGTGAGCCGCGGCCTGATTGCGATCCGCCGCCCGATCCTGCCCCACACGCTCGTCTCGGTGTGGTCGTCGGACCCATAGGTCGGCCGCAGCGGCCAGAACACCCAGCGGCCGAAGATGACGAGCAGAGCGGGCAACAGCGTCAGCATGGCCAGCAAGGCGACCACGATGCCGACAGCAGCGACCGGTCCGAGGCCACGGGTCGAGTTCATGGAAGCCAGCAGCAGACAAAGCATGCCGGCTACGACTGTCGAGCCTGAGGCGATGATGGCCGGCCCAGAGCGGTGCAAGGCGAACGCCATCGCCTCATGCCGATCCTCGTGCCGCCGTAGCTCTTCTCGATAGCGAGCCACCAGCAGCAGGGCATAGTCCGTCCCTGCGCCGAACACGAGCACTGTGAGGATGCCTGCGCTCTGTGCGTTGACGGTGAGGTCTGCCTTGGTCGCCAGCAGGTAGACCACCGCTTGCGCGGCGAACAGGGCGACTCCGGCGGAGATCAGCGGCAGCAGCCAGAGCACCGGGCTGCGGTAGGTCAGCAACAGGATGATGATCACCACGGCGGCAGCGGAGTACAGGAGCTTGCCGTCGATACCGGCGAAGGCTTCCTGCGAGTCGGCGGCGAATCCGCCAGGTCCGGTCAGGTGGAACGACAGTCCGTCGGGTCGCTCGGCCGCGATCCGTCGGATGTCGTCGGCTCGCTCACCGATCGTCTCCCAGCCGCCGGAGCCGGCATTGATCGGCACGAGTACCTGCAGGGCCTTCTTGTCCTCGGACGGAATCGGCCCGATCACCGGGCGGTCGACGTCCTGCAGCTGGCCGAACTGGGCGACCTGTGCCTCCACTGCCCGCTGGTCGGCCGGGGTGATCCCGCTGTCACGTACGTACACCAGGACGGCCGGAATCTCGTCCGGCGAGGAGAACTGGGCCGACGCCTTCAGTACCTCGGTGGACTCGGCATTGCCTGGCAACCAGGAGACAGCATCGTTCTCCTGAGCACCGGTGAGCTTGCTTGCCGGTCCGAAGGACACCGCGATCGCGACGATCCATAGCGCGAGCACGATCCACTTCGACACCTTGCCGCAAGGCAACGCCGCGAGCCGTCCTGATCCAGCCATTCCGTATCACGCCCCCTTGGGGAGCGGCCCGCCCGTCATACGCCGGGTCGTCCTCGACGCACCCCCCTGGTCAAGCCTGGTCTGTACCACGGCACGCGTCAACGAGCCCCGAGTAGTACTGCGATTACCGTCCGCGCGTGGTCGCCCGGGGACGGGAGGTCAGCTTCAGACGGTCCAGCCGGTGCGTTCGGCCCATTCCTCAGCCGGCAGGTAGATCAGGTCGCACACGGGATCCTTCAGATCGGCGTACTCGCCGACCGACTCCAACGGGAGGCTCGCCGCCCGCTTCTTGAACTCTCCGTATGCCGCCGCGGTGTCCGGGTGGGCTCGCAGGTAGTCCCGGAACAGCAGGGCGTACCGCTGGTTGGCGCGGCCCGCTACTCGCACGTGCAGGTTCACCCGGCGGCGGTACATGGGCTCGATCACCAGCCGCTTGACCCACTGGAGCTCGTCCTTCGGCAGACCCGGCACGGGGTGATCGCGGCGCGGCGGGCGGACCTCCCAGTCGGCGGCGACCAGCAGTTCCACCGCGTCGTCCAGGTCGGGCTCGCTGACGACGGTCGCCTGGATGTCGAGGACGTCCTTGGCCGCCAGTCCCGGTACCGCGGTCGAGCCGATGTGGTCGATGCGCAGCGCGGTGTCCCCGAGGATGTTGTGGATCACCTGCGCCGTCTTGTCGTACTGCGCGGCCCAGGTGGCATCTGGTCTGACGATGGCGATCGCGCTCATGGGTAGATCATCGCAGCGACCGTGGACCTCAGACAGGCTTTATCCGGAACGAGCCGCTGTTGAGGAGGTCCGCGGCGGCGTACGCGGCCTTCCGGATGCCCTTGCGCTCGTCGAAGTAGCCGCCGACCACTCCGATCGCCGGGAGCCTGCCGAACATCCTGGCGCCGATGCTGCCGCGTCCGCAGCAGCCCGTCGATGGCCAGGATCAGGCCCTTCTCGGCCAGGTTCGGTTGCTCCTGGGCGGAGTACTCGGTGAGGATGCTGCGGATGCCGAACGGGTCCGGGGTGCGGAGTGAGTCGAGCACCGAGTCGAGGCCGAACTCGACCCTGCTGAGGGTGAGGATGACGGCGGAATCGGGAACTCGGGGCGGTCGGTCACGAGCGCCAGAGTAGGCAGTCGGCGGTCCAGCCTGGTTGTCCGGGCCAGGTTCCGGCGTGTCAGTTGCGGTTCGAACACGTGTTCGGGTTATTTTGTCTCGTACGAGTTCGTCGGATCGGCCGAGTTGTCCACAGATTCAGCGCGGCACCCAAAACTGTCCGACGTAACCCATACCGTCTCTGGCGACAAAGAATTCCTCCGGGCAGCTGGGACAGCGGCCCCGATAGTAGATGGGTTAGGTGGCAGTCACATGGCTGGTGCAGCGGCGAGTGCGGAGCGCAAGGCCGGCGATCGCGAGAAGGCTCTGGCGACCGCGCTGACGCAGATCGAGCGGCAGTGCGGCAAGGGGTCGGTGATGCGGTTGGGCGAGCAGGGCCGGGCGCCGATCGAGGTCATCCCGACCGGTTCGATCGCGCTCGACATCGCGCTCGGGATCGGTGGGCTGCCGCGTGGCCGGGTGGTGGAGATCTACGGCCCGGAGTCCTCCGGTAAGACGACGGTGGCGCTGCACGCGGTCGCGAACGCGCAGCGGGCCGGCGGCATCGCGGCGTTCATCGACGCGGAGCACGCGCTCGACCCGGACTACGCTCAGAAGCTCGGTGTCGACACCGACGCCCTGCTGGTCTCGCAGCCGGACTCCGGTGAGCAGGCGCTGGAGATCGCCGACATGCTGATCCGCTCCGGCGCGATCGACATCGTCGTGATCGACTCGGTGGCCGCGCTGGTGCCCCGGGCCGAGATCGAGGGCGAGATGGGTGACAGCCACGTCGGTCTGCAGGCCCGGCTGATGAGCCAGGCGCTGCGCAAGATGACCGGTGCGGTCAGCGGTACCAACACCACCGCGATCTTCATCAACCAGCTGCGCGAGAAGATCGGCGTCATGTTCGGCTCCCCGGAGACGACGACCGGTGGCAAGGCGCTGAAGTTCTACGCCTCGGTGCGGCTGGACGTGCGCCGGATCGAGTCGCTCAAGGACGGCACCGACTTCGTCGGCAACCGGACCCGGGTCAAGGTCGTGAAGAACAAGGTCGCTCCGCCGTTCAAGCAGGCCGAGTTCGACATCATCTACGGCCAGGGCATCAGCCGTGAGGGCAGCCTGCTGGACCTCGGGGTGGAGCAGGGCTTCGTCCGCAAGGCCGGCGCCTGGTTCACCTACGAGAGCGACCAGCTCGGTCAGGGCCGGGAGAACGCGCGGAACTTCCTGCGCGACAACCCGGATCTGGCCAACGAGCTGGAGAAGAAGATCAAGGAGAAGATGGGCATCGGCGCGGCGGTGGACAAGCCGGCCGAAGCTGCAGTGGCCGAGGTCGATGTCGACTTCTGAGAGCACCCGTCCGGGCCCGCGCCGGCGTCGCCGGTTCGGGTCCGGGCAACCCTCCACACCGGCCGACCCGGAGCTCGACAAGCCGTCGGATCCCGAGTCGGCCGCGCGGACGATCCTGCTCGACAAGCTGACCGCCCAGCCGCGGACCAGGGCTGAGCTGGCCGACATCCTTGCCGAGCGGGAGATTCCGGACGAGGTTGCCGCGGCGGTTCTGGACCGCTTCACCGAGGTCGGCCTGATCAACGACGCCGCCTTCGCCAACGCCTGGGTGGAGTCCCGTCACCGAGGCCGCGGCCTCGGCAAGCGCGCGCTCGCCCAGGAGCTCCGACGCCGCGGCGTCGACGACGAGCTCGCCCGCGACGCCCTGGACGAGCTCGACCCGGACCAGGAAGAAGCCACCGCCCGGGCCTTGGTCCGCCGCAAACTCCGGTCGATGCGCTCGCTCGACCGCCAGGTGGCCATGCGCCGCCTCCTCGGCATGCTCGCCCGCAAGGGCTACCCCGGCGGCCTGGCCATGACCATCGTCAAACAAGAACTAGCCGCCACCGACGAAGAACTCCCCCTCCTCAACGACTCCGGCCTAGAAGTCGAATAGCCGTCCTTCGCTAAGACCTCCAGCCGTCCGCCAGCCCCACGACTCGCCCACCTCGCCAAGCCCCCGCCGCCCCACGAGGTGGTCCGCGAGCTCGCCCGGTACCGCGCGTACGGCTGGGCGCCCGCCGGGCTACCCCGTCCTCGCCACCTCCAACAGGTGAGTCGGCCAACTGGCCCCAGCACCGCGCGTACGGCAGGCGACCGCCGGCTAGCTCGCCAGGCGCCTCGCCCCCGGCCAGCAACCTGCACTCCTGCTCGGCGGCAACGCCGCAGGTCGAGCTCAGCAAGCGTTCGCGAGCACCCGCGAGCAGCGGTGAGTGGGGTGGGCAGCTAGGCCCGGGCGGGCGCCGGCGAGCAGATCCGCGGTGGCGTCGACCGCAGTTGGGGTGGGGATTTGGAGGGGGTTGGGGTGGTGGATTGGGGGTGCGGGGGAGTGGGGGTGGGGAGGGAGCCGGGGGTGTGGGCGGCGAGGGACGTTGACGGGTGCGGGTTGACGGTGTCTGATCCGAGGTAGGGATCGGGGTTTGTGACTGGTCCGTAGGCTGAGATTTTCGTCCGATCCGCCCCTGACACCTCTCGGAGGGTGCAATGAACGATTTCCAGGAACAGGCGAAGAACTGGCTCCGGAACGTCGTCAAGCAAAACCCGGACAAGATCAAAGCGGGCGTGGAGAAGGCCGGTGACTTGGTCGACAAGCAGACCGGCGGCAAGTACACGGAGAAGGTCGACACCGTCCAGCAGAAGGTCGGCCAGTACGTCGAGTCGCAGTCGGGCGACGCTTCGCAGACTTCCGGTACGAGCCAGGACGCCCCTGAGCAACCGTCCGCATCCGAGCAGTCGGCCGGGACCACCACGGAGACCGTGGACCCCGCGACCGGCCCCGACGACGGCGCCCCGGGCGCCACCACCCAGTCGACGGACTCCGCCGACTCCGACACCACTGAGTCCAGTTCGGACCCGGCTGACGGTGGGGTGGTCGGCGGTACTCCACCAGATGTGTCGGAGCAGCCGAGCAGTTCGGCGGGCTCAGGCACCGAGGGCGCGACAACTGGCGGCACCGCCACCGGTACCTCCGACGGCGGAGGCAGCGACTCGTCTGCCGGCACGTCGGCGGGCGGCGGAAACATGTCGACCGGCGAAGGCCTGCCCGAGGGCGCCGACCCATCTGGCGGCGATGTCGAGAGCCCCACCGCGCAAGCCGAACGCTCCGGCGGAGACGTCGAGCGTTCCGGTGGAGACGTAGAGGGAACCGGCGGAGCGGGCGAGCGCTCGGGCGGCGACGTCGAGCGGACTGGCGAGGACGTCGACCGGTCCGGCGGAGATGTCGAAGGTGACGGCGGCCTCCCAGGCCCTCGCAACTGATCTGATCACAGCGGTGCCTTGCCGACGGTTGAGCCGTAGGCCAGGCACCGCTGTTGCATTGGCTGACGTGTTGGTCCGACCGCACGCCATTCGTCTTGCGCAGTGGGGAGGGCAAGGGGTTAACAGCCCGACGGCGATGGGCGGAAGTCAAGGCAACACGCCGTAGTCGTCGCAGACTGTAGCGAGTGAACTCTAGAGTGTCATCTGCGGGGGGTGGCATGGGGAGATCTCGGCGAGGCCGGCGTGCACGGAGCTCGACCCGGTTTCGAGCGTGGGGCTTCGTGCTGACAGTCCTTACTGCGCTGCTCATAGCCCAAGGGTTGTGGGCCGAGGCAGCGGTGACGGCCGGCGTCCTGCTCTTGTACTTCGCGCTCTTCCGGCAGACGCGGTGCAGAGTCGAGACTCGTGCACACCGACCCTGCATGTGGCGGGTGCGCGGCCTCTTCGGAACATGCGAGTACCACCTGGGCTACAAGCGTAGTCTTCCGAAGTTGGTGCGAGGTCAGGGCTTCATTGGGCTGCCGACCTTCATGTGGCCCCGCGATGACTTCAGCACGACGCCGGATCGACCGGAGCGGGCGGCGAACGTGAACGCGCCCGCAGCCTCGGCCGGGTTGGCGCCTCGCAGAACAGAGCAGCCGGCCAATGACCGCATGATGCTGTTGCTGACTGTTTTCAGTGCCGGAGTTGCCGTCATCGCACTGATCCGGGACTTCCTGGCGGGGTGAGTGATCGGCTGACCACGCTGTCGGAAGCTGCGGGGGGGGTGAGTGGGGGTTTACGGGGTGGAGTGAGGTTGGGGGGTGGTGGGTGGGTGTCCGTGTTGACGGGGTGGTGGGGCGCGCCTAGCCTCGGAATCAGTAAGGGATCACTCCACCTGACGGTGGCGGATATAGCACCGGCGGGCCGGTTGATCACCGGCTGATACGGGCCGGACGATGACGCGAGACCAACGCTCGACCGAGCTTAGAGAAACGGACGACGGCGACCTTCATCGCCGTCGGATGGGACGGAACCGCCGCGGCGGACGGGCCAGTCGCAGTCGACAGGTCACGCCGGCGCGAACGGGACCGTGATAGCGAAGGATCCGCTGTGCGGGCGGGACTGTCCTGACGGACGGAACCATCCAGGACGGATCCATCCAGGACGAACCGTCCAGGGTGGAACTGGACAGGGTGGGACGGGACAGGACCGGCCACCACGGATCAGGCACCTCCGAACCTGGTGGTGCGATTCGCCGTACCGTCATCCGGCTGCCTGTCCACCGCTCAGTGGCGCATCCCTTCCACGTTGACAAAGTCACGCCCCTCAGGGCGCGACTCGAAGAGGGGAGACGCCGATGTCACTCGCGGCCCTGCCGACGGCGGCATCAGTCGGGCTCGTCCTGATCGGGTTGCTGATCGTCGGCCTGCTTGCCTGGATCGGCTTCACGCTGTCCCGCCGCAAGGTCGCCGACGCGACCGCGGCCGCGACCGCCGCCGAGGCGAACGCGAGGCTCGAGGCAGCCACCATCACTTCCGGCGCCAAGTCCGCCGCCGAGCTCGTCCGCCGCCAGGCCGAGGAAGAGGCCGCCGTACTGCGGGTCCGGGCCGAGGCGGCCGAGCAGCGCGCCGAGGAGATCCGGCGTGGCGCCGAGGAACGCGCGTCCGAGGCACGGCGGGAGGCCGAGCTGCGGGCGTCCGACGTACGGCGGGAGGCCGAGTCCGAGGCCCAGTCGATCCGCGACGACCTGCGCGAGCAGCGGCTCGAGATGGAGCGGCGCGAACACCGGCTGACCGAGCGCGAGGAGCGCCTCGACGAGCAGCACCGGAGCATCGAGGAACGCCAGACCGGGCTGACCGCCCAGCTGGCCGAGCTGGATCGCCGCAAGGCCGAGATCCGCGACCTCGAGGAGGAGCGCCGCCGGATCCTGGAGGGCGTCGCGAACCTCACCACCGAGCAGGCGAGGGCCGAGCTGGTCGCCGCCATCGAGGCGGAGGCGAAGCGGCACGCGCACACGATCGTCCGCGACATCGAGCGGCAGGCGCAGGACGAGGGCGAGATCAAGGCCCGCAAGATCATCACCGGCGCGGTGCAGCGGCTGGCGTCCGAGCAGACCAGCGAGTCCGTCGTCTCCGTGGTGCACCTGCCGAGCGACGACATGAAGGGCCGGATCATCGGTCGCGAAGGGCGCAACATCCGGTCCTTCGAGCAGACCACCGGCGTCAACCTGATCATCGACGACACCCCGGAAGCGGTGCTGCTGTCCTGCTTCGACCCGGTACGCCGGGAGACCGCGCGGCTGACGCTGGACTCGCTGGTACTCGACGGGCGGATCCACCCGAGCCGGATCGAGGAGATCTACGAACGCAGCAAGGGCGAGGTGGCCGAGCTGTGCGAGCGGGCCGCCGAGGACGCGATGGCGGAGGTGGGGATCACGGATCTCCACCCGGAGCTGATCCGGACGATGGGCCTGCTGCGGTACCGGACGTCGTACGGGCAGAACGTGTTGAAGCACCTGATCGAGTCGGCGCACATCGCGGGGATGATGGCGGCCGAGCTCGGGCTGGACGTCAAGCGGTGCAAGCGCGGGGCGTTCCTGCATGACATCGGGAAGGCGCTGACGCACGAGTCCGAGGGCAGCCACGCGATCGTCGGGGCGGATCTGGCGCGCAAGTACGGCGAGGACGACGACGTCGTGCACTGCATCGAGGCGCACCACAACGAGGTCGAGGTTCGCACGGTCGAGGCGGTCCTGACGCAGGCGGCGGATGCCGTCAGCGGCGGCCGGCCGGGGGCGCGACGCGAGTCGCTGGAGGCATACGTGCAGCGGCTCGAGCGGCTCGAGGAGATCGCGATGCACCACGACGGGGTGGAGAAGGTGTTCGCGATGCAGGCCGGGCGGGAGATCCGGGTGATGGTGATGCCTGATGCGGTGGATGACATCGCCGCTCAGGTGATGGCGCGGGATATCGCCAAGCAGGTCGAGGAGGAGCTGACCTATCCGGGGCAGATCCGCGTCACTGTCGTACGGGAGTCCCGCGCCACGGAGGTTGCCAAGTAGTTCTAGTGCTCTGGGTCACTAGGTGGGGTCGGTGTATTTGGCTCGCCAGGGTGGCGGGTCAAAAGGGGTGGCGTAAAAGCGGGTTTCCTTGGCTATGCGGCCGTCGCTGAACTCGACGATGTTGGCGACGTAGTAGATGTCGCCGCTGTAGTCGGAGCGGCCCATCACCACGAAGTGGTCGCCGGAGCCGATGATGCGCTGGATCTGGATCGAGGGCGGCGCGGGGTACTCCTGCTGCATCGCCCGCATCGTGTCCCGGCCGACGATGCGTTCGCCGGACTGCGGCATCTCCATGACGTAGTCCTCCGCGCGCATCTCGTGTTCGGCCTCGGCGGACAGCGCCAACTGCCCGTCCATCGGCCAGAGCCGCTCCAGCAACTCCCTGTTCCTATCCGTCATCACGCCCGCCCTTCGTGTTCCGTACCGCCACTGTCGCCCGAACTCTTCAGCCAGCCTTAAACCGGCTCACCCGCGCCGTAAATGGTTCGGCCCGAGGCGCCTTCAGTGGTTACGGTCGGTGGATGGACGTCAGACCGGCCACCAGTGCGGAAGTGGACCAGCTGATCGAGGCAGAGCAGCATCCCGCCGCTCGCGAACACCTCCGCGAACGCTGGGCACAACAAGTCCGCGGCGAAGCCCTCTTCCTCCTCGCACGCCGAGACGGTGCCGTCGTCGGACACACCATGCTGCTGCGCGAGTCGAAGTACCCGATGGTCCAGGCGAAGTACGAGCCGGCCGAGATCAACGCTCTGCACGCCTACGTGCAAAGCCAAGGCATCGGTACTGCGATCGTCGCCGCGGCCGAGGGGATCGCCGCGGAGTGGGGCCGCGCGTACGTCGGCCTGGCCGTCGGGCTGGACAATCCCGGCGCCCGCAGGTTGTACGAACGCCTGGGCTATGAGCAGTGGACGAACGGCCAGGTGCTGGACGAGTGGACCGAGAAGGACGCCGACGGCAACATCATCCGCAGCCACCGAGACCTCTGCGAATACCTGCTCAAACCACTGACATCGAACAGCATCAGCGGCCAGGCGTGACCAAGCCCGTCTCATAGGCGAGGACGACCGCCTGGACGCGGTTGCGGAGATCGAGCTTGGCCAGGATGTGGTTGACATGCGTCTTGACGGTGGCCTCGCTGACTACCAGGACCGAGGCGATCTCGTCGTTCGACCGGCCGCGCGCGATCTCCGTGAGCACAGCGACTTCCCGCGCGGTCAGGGATGCCAACCCTGGAGGCAGGCCCGTCACCGGGGGTGGTCTGCCGATGTGCTCCTCGATCAGCCGGGTGGTGATGCTGGGCGCCAACAACGCCTCGCCCGCGGCCACGGTCCGGATGCCGGCGGCGAGTACGTCGGGCGGCGTCGCCTTCAGCAGGAATCCGGCTGCCCCGGCCCGGAGCGCGTAGTACACGTACTCGTCGAGGTCGTACGTGGTCAGCATCAGGATCTTGGTTCGGCAACCGAGCCGGACGAGCTCGCGGGTCGCGCCGATTCCGTCGAGAACGGGCATCCGGATGTCCATCAGAACCACGTCCGCATCCGTACGCCGCACAGCCTCGATCGCCTTCCTGCCGTCCGCCGCCTCGGCGACCACGCTGAAACCACGGACTTCCAGCACCAGCGCCAGGCCGGATCGCACCAGGTCCTGGTCGTCCGCGATCACGACGCTGTTCATCGGACGACCGGCAGGTCGGCGGTCAGCACGAAGGATCCGTCGTCGCTGCGACCGTGGGTGAGGCGACCACCGAGAACCGCAACCCGCTCGCCCATTCCGAGCAGTCCCAGTCCGCCGCCACTGTCCGGAGTACCTGAGGCCGGGTTCTCGACGCGGATCCGCAGCTCCGTCGCCGTGCGGGTGATCCGCATCGACGCGATCCGGTCGGTGGCGTAGCGGAGTGCGTTGGTCAGCGCTTCCTGGACGATCCGATAGCCCGACACGTCGACGTCGGCCGGAAGCGCCGCGAGCTGACCTTCGACGGTGAGGTCCACCTGCAGCCCGCTCCGGCGGAACCGGTCGACGAGCTCCTGCAAGCGGTCGAGTCCAAGTGGTGCAGCCGCCTCGTCATCGTCGTCGGTGTCCCGAATCAGCCGCAGCAACCTCCCGGTCTCACCGAGCGCCTCGCGCCCCACGGCAGTGACTTCGTCGATCGCAGCCTCGGCGCCGGTGACATCGTTGCGTAGGAGGTCGCGAGCAGCAGCAGCCTGCACCACCATCGCGCTGACCGAGTGGGCCATGACGTCGTGTAGGTCGCGCGCGATCCGGGCCCGCTCGGCCGCGACCGCCTCCCGCCGTACCAGTTCCTGATGCCTGACGAGGAGCTCGGCCTGTTCGGCCAGCCGCACGTTCCGGGCGTCGAGTGAACGCATCAGCCGGCCGAACGCGTAAGGCGGCAGCACGACAGCCGACACGAACACCAGATCGGACACGTCCACCGGTTGATCGAGGCGCAGATATCCCCAGGCCAGCGCGGCGAGGAACAACGCGAGTGGCGTCAGCGCGCGCACGCCACCAACCCGCCGGGCGATCGTGATGGTCGCCAGCGCGAGGATGAGGATCGGCGCGGCGGCCTCATCGACCTCACCCACGGGGATGAGCAGAACGAGACCCGCAAGGGTGCAAGCGGCCAGCGGGAACCGCCCACGCAGTACCAGCAATGCGCAGGCGGTCCAGTCGATCACCAGCGCCGTGGCCGTGCCCGGCAGATCGAGCGCCAGGAGCTCGACGGTCGCAACAATGCCCAGTGCCGCCGGTACTACGGCCTGCCGTAGCGCCGGCGGGTATCCCCACCTCACGCCTCGATGGTAGATCCGCGCGCGGCGTGACGGGTCAACCCAAAGATGGAGAAGGCACCGACCCGGGAGCCGACGCCCCAGCCGCACTACTCGAATTACGGTCGCGGCGAACGATGCGTCCCGAGGAGGCAGAGATGAGTCCTGAACAGCGGCAAACCAGTGGGTGGGTCTGGGTGCCCACCGGAGTCGGTGCCGTTCTCGCGCCGTTGCACGCACTGGCACGGTTCGCGACACCCGACGGAAAGGAGGACCTGGAGAGTGGAGCCGTCCAGTGGTGGGCCGAGCCCGCTGCTCGAGCATTGCGGCCGCTGCTCGACTGGTCGGACGTAGACACGGTCTATCGGGCGTACGGCAAGGTGTGGCCGGTGCTGATCGCCGCGACCGCTCTCAGCGCGCTGCAGGTCAGTCGCAGCCGTCACCCACGGCGCCTGGAGCGGTGGGGCTGGCGGCTGACATTGCCCGGCCTCGCCCTCATGGTCCTCGGACTCTTCGGGTTCTTCTGGCTCGGATTGGACGTCGCCTACATCGCTGCAGGCATGCCCGGCTTCCTGCTGGCCGTGGTCGGATCGGTGCTGCTCGGCGTTGCCTTCCTGCGCGACGGGTACAGGCCATGGCTGGTTCCGGCTCTGCTGCTCGGCTGGTTGCCACTCGACATCGCGCTGAGCTCCGTCCTGTCCGCCGGGGCCGGCACCGTGCCGATGATGGCTGCTTGGGCACTGGCCAACTCCACAGCACGCCGGGGCGAGGCTCGGCGGCCGCTCCCGCCGGATGTACTGCCGTCCAGCCGCCAGAGTGCGTAGGCGTTGGTCAGCGATCCAGCAAGGCACCGCGCGCGATCGAGAGGGTGGCGTCCAGCCGCTCCCACTGGGCGGATCCCCAGGTGCGCATGCCTTCGCGGGCTTCCTCGGCGTCGGCCGCGTCAGGCGAACCGTGCAGCAGGCGGACCACTCGCGCCGTGTAGTCCGAGACGTACCGGCGCAGCAGGAAGAACGCGAACAGGTCCAGTTCGAGTGGCTTGTCCACGGGGTAGACGGCGAGCACCCGGCGCAGTACGTTCCCGTCGACAGGCTGCTCGCCGTGGAGCAGCAAAGCGAGGTCGCACTCCGCCGGCGCGAGCATCGCGCTGTCCCAATCGAGTGCGCTGAGGCGCCCGTGCTCGTCGACCAGCAGATTGTCCCCGGCCAAGTCCGCGTGGCACACCACGAACCGTTGCGGCAATCCGCGTACTGCGGACTGCAACCGCTCCAGCAGTTCCAGCTGATCCATCAGGGCGGCCCGCTCGGGTCGAACGATTCGCTCGCCCAGGTGGAGCCGGAGCTCGTCCGCGACAGCCAGGGAGAAGTGTTCGCGGGGGAGCACGACGGAAGGGGTGGCCGAGTGGAGCGCCGCCAGAACCCTGCCGAGCTCGTCGAGGACGGCATCGGGCCACTTCGGCCAATCCGCAGGCGTGGCACCCGGCAGGAACGGGAACAGTGCGACGACTCCGGCCGGCACCGAGCCGGAGAGTTCCCCTGCTCGGGTGGGCACGGGATAGGGGAGGCGAGCTCGGAAGCCTGCTTCGTGAAGCTCCCGCACGAACGGCAGCCGAGCCACCGCGCCGGCCGCATCCCGACCGCCAGGCCACAACTTGAGGAAGTACTGCTCGTCTCCAGCGTTCACCGAGTAGCCGGCCGAAACCCAGCCCAGGGGAATGAACTGCAACTCCTCGAAGTGCAGCCCATACAACTCACGAACGGACCGGAGCAGCGCACCGCGATCAACTCGCGGCTCAGTCAGCACGGCGAAGCGGGATCAGCGGAAGGCGGCCTGGCCGGTGAGGGCTTGGCCGATCACCAGCTGGTGGACCTCGGAGGTGCCCTCGTAGGTGAGAACTGACTCGAGGTTGTTCGCGTGCCGCATCACCGGGTACTCGCCGCTGATGCCGTTCGCGGCCAGGATCGTGCGGCACTCGCGGGCGATCGCGATCGCCTCGCGGACGTTGTTCAGCTTGCCGACACTGACCTGCTCGGGGCGCAGCGACCCCTTCTCCTTCAGCCGGCCGAGGTGGACCGCGAGCAGGATTCCCTTGTTCAGCTCGACCGCCATGTCCGCGAACTTCGCCTGGGTCAACTGGTACGCCGAGAGTGGCTTGTCGAACACCTGCCGCTCGGCCGCATAGTCCAGCGCGGTCTCCAGGCAGTCGCGGGCCGCGCCCATCGCGCCGAAGATGATGCCGAAACGCGCCTCGTTCAGGCAGCCCAGCGGCCCGGACAGACCACGGGCCTCCGGCAACATCGCCGACGCCGGCAGCCGGACGTCGTCCAGGATCAGCTCCGAGGTCACCGACGCCCGCAGCGACATCTTCCGGGTGATCTCCGGCGCGGAGAACCCAGGCGTGTCAGTCGGTACGGCGAACCCGCGCACACCGTCGTCCGTCCGGGCCCAGACGACGGCCACGTCGGCCACGGAGCCGTTGGTGATCCACATCTTCGAGCCGTTCAGCACCCAGTCGTCGCCGTCGCGCCGGGCGTTCGTCCGCATGCCGCCGGGGTTGGACCCGAAGTCCGGCTCGGTCAGCCCGAAGCACCCGATCGCCTCACCCGCGGCCATCCGGGGGAGCCACTCGGTCTTCTGCTCCTCACTGCCGTACTTCCAGATCGCGTACATCGCGAGCGATCCCTGCACGCTGACGAGCGACCGCATCCCCGAGTCGGCCGCCTCGATCTCCAGACAGGCCAGGCCATAGGCGACAGGCCCGAGCCCGGCGCAGCCGTACCCGGTCAGGTGCATCCCGAGCAGCCCGAGCGCGCCAAGCTCCTTCGCCAGATCCCGTGCGGGGATGGTCGCCGACTCGAACCACTCCGGCAGGTGCGGCCGCAGCCGCTCGTCCGCGAACCGGCGGGCCGTCGCCCTGATGGCGACTTCCTCTTCGGTGAGCAGCGAGTCCACGTCCACGAGATCCAGCGAAACCGTCATGCCGCCACGCTAGCGTCAACCGCACCCGAGCGACCTGAGGCAAACCCCACAAACAACCTGTGGATCACCTCACTTGCGGTACCAGGGCCACCACCAGTGGCGTTTGCGCGGGTGGCGGACGACGATGCTGCTGTAGCGGGCCTCGCCGGTGACGCGGAGGCGGACGCCCCCGGCCTTCGGAGTACCGGCTTTGTTCGTGGAGCTGCTGCCGACCATGTCGATCTGGTCGATGTCGACGCTCCAGCCCTCCGGAACGATCATCAGCACGGAGCTGTGCTTCGGGCGGACCTCGACCTGGATCTCGGGCCAGCGCACGACGGCGTCGGTGAAGTCGAGCTTCACCGACGAGTGCTCGGGGAGGGCGGTGATCCGCTCCGGCACGGTCCACGCACCCTCGCGCTTCTGGGAGCTGTGCTTGGCGCGGATGGTGAGCTCGGCGGCGCTCCCGTGCGCGACCGGGACCAGGTCGGCGGTCGCGGTGCGGAGCTCGAGCTGGGTCTTGGCCGAGTAGATCTGGGTCAGCCGCTGGTCCATCTCCTCGAAGTCCAGCCGGCCGTCGCTGTGGGCCTCCTGGATCATCGAGGCGGCGTGCTCGCGGTCGCGGTCGGATGCCCGATGGCCGGGCGGCGGCTGTTCCAGACTCATAGGAGCAAAGGTAGCGCCGCACCCTGGTCATCCGCTTGCGCCAGCCGTCTCCGAGAACTGTCCGGAACCTGGAACAATGGCCGCGTGAATCCGCGAACCGTCGTCATCCTCGGCTCGACCGGCTCGGTCGGGACCCAGGCCCTGGAGCTGATCGGGCGCAACCGCGACCGGTTCCGCGTACTTGCCATCTCCGCAGGCGGCGACAACGTCAGCCTCCTGGCCCGGCAGGCGCTGGAGTTCGAGGTCGAGGTCGTCGGCGTCGCCAGGGCCACGGTCGCGCAGGATCTCCAACTCGCCTTCTACGCCGAGGCGCAGCGCCGCGGTTACGCCCAGGGAGAGTTCCGGATCCCCAAGATCCTCACCGGCCCTGATGCCTCCACCGAGTTGGCCGGGCTGGCCTGTGACGTCGTTCTCAACGGCATCACCGGATCCGTCGGGCTGAAACCGACTCTGGCCGCGCTGGACGCCGGTACGACGCTTGCGCTGGCGAACAAGGAGTCCCTCGTCATCGGGGGGCCGCTGGTCGTCAAGCGGGTCAAGCCCGGCCAGATCGTGCCGGTCGACTCCGAGCACTCCGCGATCGCCCAGTGCCTGCGCAGCGGCACAGCCGATGAGGTACGCCGTCTGCTGGTGACCGCGAGTGGCGGCCCCTTCCGCGGCCGGAGCCGGGCCGAGATGGCCGACGTGACACCGGAGCAGGCGATGAACCACCCGACCTGGGACATGGGCCCGGTGATCACGATCAACTCCGCCAACCTGGTGAACAAGGGGCTGGAGGTGATCGAGGCCCACCTGCTCTACGGACTCCCGATGGACCGGATCGACGTCGTCGTGCACCCGCAGTCGATCGTGCACTCGATGGTCGAGTTCGTGGACGGCTCGACCGTGGTCCAGGCGTCCCCGCCGGACATGCGGCTGCCGATCGCCCTGGCACTGGGCTGGCCCGACCGGATTCCGGACGCAGCGCCGGCGTGTGACTGGACCACGGCCACCAGCTGGGAGTTCGAGCCGCTCGACAACGAGGCGTTCCCCGCGGTCCAGCTGGCCCGGGAGACCGGGGAACGCGGCGGCACGGCGCCCGCGGTACTGAATGCTGCCAACGAGGTCTGTGTGGAGGCGTTCCGGGAGGGGCGGTTGCCGTTCCTGGGGATCGTCGACACCGTGGCCCGGGTTGTGACCGAACACGACGTACCCTCGTACGAGGAACTGTCCATCGACGATGTACTCGCTGCGGACGCCTGGGCGCGGGCCCGGGCCCGCGAACTGACCGCCACCGCGAACGACCAGGGCCAGGAGACGACAAAGGCATGAGCGCACTCCTCACACTCATCGGTGTCGTGCTGTTCGTGGTCGGCATCCTGGCGTCGGTGGCGCTGCATGAGATGGGTCACATGCTGCCCGCGAAGGCGTTCGGCATGAAGGTGACCCAGTTCTTCGTCGGCTTCGGCCGCACGGTGTGGTCCACCAAGCGCGGCGAGACGGAGTACGGGTTCAAGCTGATCCCCGCGGGTGGGTTCGTCCGGATCATCGGGATGATGCCGCCGGCCAAGGGGCAGGACCCGTCGAAGGTCCGCAAGGCCAACACCGGCCCGATCCAGTCGCTGGTGGAGAACGCCCGCAGCGCGGAGTACGAGACGATCGATCCGGCGGACGACGGCCGGCTGTTCTACCAGAAGGTGTGGTGGAAGAAGCTGATCGTGATGGCGTCGGGTCCGCTGGTGAACGTCGCGATCGCGTTCGGGCTGTTCACCGGCCTGTTCATGCTGTACGGCACCGACGTCCCGCAGACCACGGTCGCCACGGTCACGGACTGCGTGATTCCGGCCGATCAGGCGTCCGCGGATCGCAAGTGTCAGCCGGCGGACAAGGAGTCGCCCGCCAAGGCGGCCGGGTTCCAGGTGGGCGACAAGATCCTGTCGTTCAACGGGACCACGATCAGCAGCTGGGACGACCTGACCCCGCTGATCCGGGCGAACACCGACAAGCCCGCCGTCATCGTCGTCGAGCGCAACGGCCAGCAGACCAGGCTGCAGACCAACACCATCCTGAACCAGGTGGTGGAGAAGGCCGGCTCCGACAAGATCGTCTCGGTCGGCTTCCTCGGCGTCTCCCCGGAGCAGAAGGTCGAGCGGCAGGACTTCGGTTTCGTCGTCGACAAGATGGGCGAGCTGACCGTGGCCACGGTCAAGGCGCTCGGCAACTTCCCGGAGAAGCTGGTCGGCGTCGCCAAGTCGATCGTCGGCGGCGACCGCGACCAGGACAGCCCGATGAGCGTCGTCGGCGCCAGCCGGGTCGCCGGTGAGGTCGCGTCCAACAACTCGCTGACCGGGGGCGAGCGGATCGCCTTCCTGATCTCGCTGCTCGCCTCGCTGAACCTCTTCCTGGCGCTGTTCAACTTCATCCCGTTGCTGCCGCTGGACGGCGGCCACATGATCGGCGCCATCTGGGAAGGCATCCGGCGCGGGTTCGCCAAGCTGTTCGGCCGGCCCGACCCGGGGTACGTCGACGTCGCCAAGCTGCTGCCGATCGCGTACGTGGCGGCCAGTTTCATCGTGGTGATGGGCGTGCTGCTCGTCATCGCCGACATCGTCAACCCGATCAAGCTCTTCAACGGATAACTCTCAACGGTTAAAGGACACATGAGCATCTCCCTGGGCATGCCCGCGCTGCCTCCTCCGACCCTCGCGCCACGCCGCAGGACCCGCCAGATCAAGGTGGGCAAGGTGCTGGTCGGCGGTGACGCGCCGGTGTCCGTGCAGTCGATGACGACCACGCTGACCTCGGACGTGAACACGACGCTGCAGCAGATCGCGGAGCTCACCGCGGCCGGCTGCGACATCGTGCGGGTCGCCTGCCCGTCGCAGGACGACGCGGACGCGCTGCCGGAGATCGCCGAGCACTCGCAGATCCCGGTGATCGCCGACATCCACTTCCAGCCGAAGTACGTGTTCGCCGCGATCGAGGCCGGCTGCGCCGCGGTCCGGGTGAACCCGGGCAACATCCGCAAGTTCGACGACCAGATCAAGGAGATCGCGGCCGCCGCGAAGGACCACGGTACGTCGATCCGGATCGGCGTCAACGCCGGTTCACTGGACCCCCGGCTGCTGCAGAAGTACGGCAAGGCGACTCCCGAGGCGCTGGTCGAGTCGGCCGTCTGGGAGGCGTCGCTGTTCGAGGAGCACGACTTCCACGACTTCAAGATCTCGGTCAAGCACAACGACCCGGTCGTGATGGTGAAGGCGTACGAACTGCTCTCCGAGCGGGGCGACTGGCCGCTGCACCTCGGTGTCACCGAGGCGGGCCCGGCGTTCCAGGGGACCATCAAGTCGTCTGTCGCGTTCGGCGCGCTGCTGTCCAAGGGCATCGGCGACACGATCCGCGTCTCGCTGTCCGCGCCGCCGGTCGAGGAGGTCAAGGTCGGCCTGCAGATCCTGCAGTCGCTGAATCTGCGCGAGCGCAAGCTCGAGATCGTCTCCTGCCCGTCCTGCGGTCGCGCCCAGGTCGACGTCTACACGCTGGCCGAGCAGGTCACCGCCGGGCTCGAGGGCATGGAGGTCCCGCTCCGCGTCGCCGTGATGGGCTGTGTCGTCAACGGTCCGGGCGAGGCGCGCGAGGCCGACCTGGGTGTTGCCTCCGGCAACGGCAAGGGCCAGATCTTCGTCAAGGGCGAGGTGATCAAGACGGTCCCCGAGTCCAAGATCGTGGAGACCCTGATCGAAGAGGCGATGCGCATCGCCGAGGAGATGGGCGAGTCCGTCGACGGCGGCGAACCCACCGTCACCGTCAGCTGATCCCAGGCCCGGTACGCTCGCCGCGTGACGGAGTACTTGGTTGTCAGTGCGATTCGGGCGGAAGCTCGATACGTGCCGGAGGGGATTCCTGTCGTCGTGACGGGGATCGGTAAGACGGCTGCCGCAGTGGCCGTCTCCCGTGCCCTGGCCGCGCGAGACACCACAGACCTAGTCGTGCTCAACGTCGGTACTACGGGCGCGCTGCGCGACGGGATGGCCGGGCTCTACCTCCCGAGCGAGGTGATCAACCACGACATCAACGCGGACGCGGTCCGGGCGATCGGGCTGGACCCGCAGGAGTCGCTGAAGGTCGACGGGGGCGACGGGACCGTGCTCGCGTCGGGGGACGTGTTCGTCACCGACCCGGTGATCAAGGCGCAGCTGGCGGAGCGGGCGCAGCTGGTCGACATGGAGGCGTACGGCGTCGTGTTCGCCTGCCGGGAGTTCGGCGTACCGGTTCGGCTTGTGAAGCATGTGTCGGACTCGGCCGACGAGGCGGCGATGGATTGGCCCGCCTTGGTCGACGCGAGTGCCAAGGTGCTGGGGGAGTGGGTTCGGTCAGAGGTCGGCCAGGTGTGACAGCACCTGGATCTCGCGGTCCAGCCAGCGCATGACGCCGACGCCGCCGGCCCGAACCGCACGGTTCGCCGCCAGCGCCTCGGACACCGTGACCCAGCGGGGTTCGAGCTCGAGTTCGGCCTCGTAGCCCTCCAGTTGTTGTGGGTCACCGGGCTCGCCGTCGGAGGAGCAGTAGAAGTAGTGCGAGGTCAGCTTGAACACCTCGTACTCCGGTTCGATCGCGCGCAGGTACTCCGTGGTGATCCCGATGGCCAGGCCGATCTCGACGCCGGGCAGGCCGCACTCCTCGAGGAACTCGCGCTGCAACGCCGCGGGGATCGACTCCCGCGCCTCGACACCTCCGCCCGGGAACTTGTAGTCGCCGTGCCGCGACGCCAGCAGGAGCAGTTGGTCGTCGCGGAACAGCACGCCGCGGACCGAGGTCCGTTGCAGCGTGGGCGCGGTCAGGTCGAGGTCCAGGTCATGGACGAAGCTTCCGAGCAGCATGCGGCTATTCTGGCTTGACCTTGACCCTGAGGGCAGGGTTTAGCGTCGATGTCGAGGAGGCGGGATGCATATCAGCGACCTGGCGGCCGAGGCCGGCGTGACAGTCAAGGCAGTGCGGTACTACGAATCGCAGGGCCTGCTGAAGCCCAACCGGGAAGCCAACGGCTACCGGACCTACAGCGGCGAGGACGTGCTGGTGGTCCGCGAGATCAAGGCTTTGCTGTCGCTCGGACTCACCGCGGAGCAGACCTACCCGTTCATCGAGTGCCTGCGGGCCGGCAACGACCGGGCGGACGTCTGCCCGGCCTCGCTGACGGCCTACCGGACCCGGATCGCCGAGGTGGACCGGCGGATCGCCGAACTGGCCGATCTGCGGGCCAGGCTGACCGATCTCCTCACCGATGCCGAAAGCTGGAGAACGAGAGTGAGAGAGACACTATGAGCGAGCTGCAATCTGTCGACGAGACCAACTTCGACCAGGTGGTGCTGGGCGCGGACAAGCCGGTGCTGGTGGACTTCTGGGCCGAGTGGTGCCCGCCGTGCCACCAGATCGTCCCGGTGCTCGCCCAGATCGCGGAGGAGCGCAAGGACCGGCTCTCCGTGGTGAAGCTGAACTCCGACGAGAACCCGTCCATCTCGGCGCAGTACCGCGTGATGGCGCTGCCGACCCTGATGCTGTTCCACCACGGCGAGCTGATCTGGTCCGTCGTCGGCGCCCGCCCGAAGGCCAAGCTCCTCAAGGAACTGGACGACGCCTTACTCACCGCCGTCTGACCCGACGCGTTCGAGGAACCTGGGCCGGCAGCCGAGACCGCGCTGCTGGCCCAGCTTCAGCTGTTCTCGCTGAACAGTTCGACCAGTACTCCGTTGGGGCCAGCGACGTAGGCGGAGGTGGTTCCCCAGTCGGTGGTGATGGGCTCGAGGGCGATCTTGCCGCCGCGGGCGCGGATCGCCTCGATGTCCGCCTGGACGTCGTCGCTGCTGAACTGCAGCAGGGTGCCGCCGAGTGGCGCGACGTCGTCGATCATCGCACCGCGGTGCAGCGCGATCGTGATGGCGCCGGCCTTCACCTCCGCGTAGCCCTCCGCGGCGTCGCCCGACACCTCCAGGCCGAGCACGCGAGAGAAGAAGTCGGCCAGGTCCTGGTTCTTCTCCGCCGTGTCGGAGACCAGGCCGAGGTGGTCGAAGCGCAGTGTCATCGGATCGCTCCTTGCTTGGTAGCTCGCTAGATTGCTAGCATCATAGCCATGACCGAGGAAGCTGCCAAGAAGGTGCAGTTCAACGTCTACCTGCCGCCCGACCTGATCCGACGGGTCAAGCACAAGGCGATCGACGAAGGCGCGAGCTTGTCTGCCCTCGTCGAGCAGGCCCTGACGAAGTACCTGGACGAGCACGGAGAGGCCGAAGGATGAACGAGATCGTTGTCCGACCACTGCGGTTCAGCGCCGACGTACCGGCGATGCGGGCGTTCCTGGAGACCTTGGGGCTGCGGTCCCGGATCGAGTCGGAGCGCGGCGGCTGGGTCGACATGGTCGCGGGGCGCGGGATGGTCGCGCTGCACGATGCCGCCAGCAGCAGCACCGGCGCCAAGGCGAGGGACACCCGACTGTCCTTCGAGGCCGATGAGATCGACGAGTTGAAGAGCCGGCTCGAAGCGGCCGGCTACCAGGAGGTCGCTATCTGGGACGAGGCCTATGGACGGGTCCTCTCGGTCCTCGGGCCCGATGACACCACCCTCTGGATCGACGAACGCAGCAAGGACCTCTACGGCTACAAGTTGGACGACGCCCACCCGGACACACGCTGGTCGGTGACGCCCCGTCTGGCCGTCCAGGATCAAGCCGCCTGGCAGCGTTTCCTCCAGACCCTTGGCGGCGACAACGCCGAGCTGGTGCGTTACGACCCACCCGCGGCCGAGATCGAAGTACGGCTCGAGCTTTCCACGTCGGAACCTCTGGACGAGGTCGTACGGCGGCTCGTGGCGACCGGGTATGAGCCGACGGAGGCGACCGACGGGTTGTCCGTCGTGGACCCGGACGGGTTGATCGTGCGAGTCCACGGGTGATGCGAGTACGCCGCGCCTGGCCGGGCGACGCCGACGCCGTACGGGAGGTCGGTCTCAAGACCTGGCCGGTCGCGTACGAGGGCCTGGCGTCGCCCGAGTTCATCGTCGACGGCCTGGCCGCCTGGTGGTCCCCGGAGGCGGTAGACCGGGGCATCCGCCAAGGCATCACCATGATCGCCCTCGACGACGAAAAGGTCGTGGGGATGGTCGGGCTCGGGCAGGAGGAGGGCTTCTGGGTGATGTGGAAGCTGTACGTGCTGCCGCAGTATCAAGGCAAGGGCGTCGGCAAGGCCTTGCTGGACGGGGCGATCGCGGCTCTGCCGGCAGGAACCGAGCAACTCCTGCTGGACGTGCTGATCACCAACGAGCCGGCGATCGGCTTCTACCGCAAGCACGGCTTCGGACTGCCCCGGACGACACCGGCCAGAGACCTGGGTGTCGAGTTGATGTGGATGAGCCTTGACCTCCAGTCCCCTTGAGGCCGCAGGATGACCTCCGTGAGCGACAGATTGCGCGACGACCCGGACTTCCGCCGGTACTGGCTGGCTCGGGCCCTCTCCATCACCGGTTCGATGGTGACGGCTGTCGCCTTGCCCGTGCTGGTCTACCGGCTGAGCGGTTCGCCCTTCCTCACCGCGTTGGTCACCGCGCTGGAGGCAGCGCCGTACCTGCTGACCGGGCTGTTCGCGGGCGCGCTGTCGGATCGCTGGAACCGCCGGCGGGTGATGGTGTCGGCGGACCTGATCAACGCGGTCGTGATCGGCTCCATCCCGCTGGCGCACTGGCTCGGCATCCTGACCGTGCCGCAGGTGCTGGTGGTCGGGTTCGTCGTGCAGATGGTCTACACGTTCTTCGACGGCGCGAACTTCGGCGCGCTGCCCGTCCTGGTCGGGCGGGCTCGCGTCGCCCAGGCGAACGCGGCAGTGTGGACCGCCGCGAGCCTGATCGAGTTGTTCGTACCGCCGCTGGCCGGGCTCGTGCTCGCAGTACTCAACCCGGCCACCCTGCTCGCGCTCGACGCCCTGAGCTTCGTCGCGTCGGCGAGCGCAGTACGGGGAATCGTGCGGGCGATGTCCGAGCAGCGGGATGGGCAGGCGCCGCTGCGGCCGGGAGTGGTGTTCAAGGACATCGCTGAGGGGCTTCGGTTCCTGGTCCGGCATCCGGGCGTCCGGACGATGACGATCGTAGGGAGCCTGCAGTCGTTCGCCGGCGGCGGCTTCGTCGCACTGATGGTGGTCTGGTTGGACCGCGCCCTGCACGTCGGTACTTCGGGGCTGCGGTTCGGATTGGTCTGGGGCGCGTGGGGGATCGGGGGACTGGCGGCCGCGGTCGGGCTGCCCCGGCTGCTGAAGCGATTGCCGCCGGCCGCGATCACCCTGTACGCGATCCCGGTCTCGGCGGTGCTCGGGATCGTCACCCCGTTGATGCCGACCTGGCCATTGGCCGCGATCGCGTTGCTGGCTTGGGGTTCGGCGTACGTGCTGGTGATCGTCAATGCGATCTCCTACCGCCAGCAGGTGACGCCGGAGCAGTTGCTCGGCCGGGTGAACACCGCCGGGCGGATGCTGTCCTGGGGAGTGGGCTGGACGCTGGGGTCGATCCTTGGCGGTGTGCTCGGCAGCCAGCTCGGCGTACGGCCTGCGATGGTCGCGATGGGGTTGCTCGGCTTCCTCGCGGTCCTGGTCGCCTGGACCTCTCCGTTGCGGGCAATTGCGGCGGCGCACGACCCATTACAGGCCGCAGAGGGCGGGATCAGCTAGGTTCTGCCCCGTGGGCGTACGGGTACTGGGTCCTCGCGACCTGTCAGCAGCAAGGGCCGTCATCGCCCGTGATCCGGTCGTCAACGTCTTCGTGGACAGCCTGATCCAGGCTTCCGGGCTCGACCCGCGTCGCGGCGCGGAGGTCTGGGGGTACGTCGAGAAGGGCGAGGTGGAGGCCCTCTGCCATGCCGGCGGGAACATGGTTCCGGTCGGCGCCGGGGAGGCCGCGCTGCGCGCCTTCGCGGCGTATGCGCTTCGCCGGGGCCGGAACTGCTTCCAGATCCTCGGACCGGCGCGCGCCGTCGACCAGCTTTGGGCGGCGCTCGAACCACAGTGGGGTCCGGCCCGCGAGGTCCGTGACGACCAGCCCTTCATGGTGATCGACACCGGGCCCGCGATCGCGCCCGATCCGCTGGTGCGCGCGGTCGAACCCGTCGAGCTGTCCATCCTCTATCCGGCCTGCGTGGCGATGTACACCGAGGAGGTCGGCGTCCCGCCGCAGACCGGTCCCGACGGGACGTTCTACCGGTCGCGAGTGGCCGAGCTGATCCGGGCCGGCCGGGCGTTCGCGCGGATCGAGGACGGCAAGGTCGTCTTCAAGGCCGAGATCGGTTCGGTCGGGTCCGGCGTCTGCCAGATCCAGGGCGTGTGGGTGGATCCGTCGCGCCGCGGCGAGGGTCTGGCCGCGCCGGGAATGGCAGCGGTGGTCGAGCTCGCCCGGCGGATCTCCCCGGTGGTGACGCTCTACGTGAACGCCTTCAACATCCCGGCCCGGTCGGCGTACGAGCGGGTCGGGTTCCGGACGATCGAGACGTTCGCGACGATCCTGTTCTGAGGCTGAGCGCTCGCCGTGATGGTGCGGTGACCGCTGGTGAGGTTGGCTGATCCGCTGCGTCGACGTGGTCGCGTCGAACCCGGACGAGCCGGTGAGGCTTCTCATGAGACGACCGGGGTGTTTCTGACCTTGCACAGCTTCGGCAACGACATCCTTGCGCCGTACGGCTACACGAACACGGACGCGCCGAACAAGGCAGCACTGGTTGCCTTGGGCAAGCGGCCGCCACCCCCTACGGCCCCCTCCCGTAGCCGTCCGCCGGGCTTAGGCGCCTCCCACCTCAGCCGGCCATCGGGCAGGCGACGCAGTACTGACCAGTAACACCATCAGCTAAAGTCCACGACATGACTCGACGAAGCAGGAGCACCACCGGCCTGGCAGCGCTCTTCGCCGTCATGGGCGTACTGCACTTCGTGAAGCCGAAGCTCTTCGAACGCATCGTCCCGCACCGACTCCCGCGCAAGAAGGACCTCGTCTACGCCTCCGGCGTCGCCGAACTCGCCTGCGCCGCCGGCCTCCTCCACCCCCGCACCCGCCGCGCCGCCGGCCTCGCCAGCGCAGCGCTGCTCACGGCGGTCTTCCCCGCGAACTGCCAGCTGGCCCTCGACCTGAACCGCGAAGGATCGACCCGCGCGAAGACGATCGCGTTCGCCCGCCTGCCGCTCCAGATCCCGCTCATCCGGGCCGCCCTGAAGGCCTCCCGCGAGACCACCCGCGCCTGATCCGCGCCTGATACCGGCGCCGACCCTGTGGAAATGTGGTGAGAGCACTGGTCGCGGCCGGATATCCTCTTTGCCGTCAGTAGTTCCATTCACACCTGTCCTGCTTGGAGACTCCCGTGATTCTGCGCATGTCGTCGCTGTTCCTTCGCACCCTTCGCGAGGACCCGGCGGACGCGGAGGTCCCGAGCCACCGACTGCTCGTCCGCGCCGGCTATATCCGCCGCAACGCGCCCGGCATCTACACCTGGCTGCCGCTGGGCCTGAGGGTGCTGCGCAACGTGGAGCGGATCGTCCGTGACGAGATGAACGCGATCGGCGCGCAGGAGCTGCTCTTCCCAGCGCTACTGCCCCGCGAGCCCTACGAGGCGACCGGCCGCTGGACGGAGTACGGGCCGAACATCTTCCGGCTCAAGGACCGTAAGGGCGCGGACATGCTGCTCGGCCCGACGCACGAGGAGATGTTCACCCTCGTCGTGAAGGACCTGTACTCGTCGTACAAGGATCTGCCGCTGTCGATCTACCAGATCCAGAACAAGTACCGCGACGAGGCGCGGCCGCGGGCCGGTGTACTGCGCGGGCGCGAGTTCGTGATGAAGGACTCGTACTCGTTCGACGTCGACCAGGAGGGCCTGCAGGCGTCGTACGAGCTGCACCGCAAGGCCTACATCAACATCTTCGACCGGCTCGGCTTCGACTACGTGATCGTGCAGGCGATGTCGGGCGCGATGGGCGGCTCGGCGTCGGAGGAGTTCCTCGCGATCGCGGAGAACGGCGAGGACACCTTCGTGCGCTCGCCGGGCGGTTACGCGGCGAACGTCGAGGCCGTCGTGGTCCCGCAGTCGGCGAAGGTTGACGCGTCGGACGTGCCCGCCGCCGAGGTGGTCGACACCCCGGACACGCCGACCATCGACACCCTGGTGGACGCGCTGAACGCGAAGCACACCCGCGCGGACGGCCGGGAGTGGGCCGCCGCGGACACGTTGAAGAACGTACTCGTGATGCTGGTGCACCCGGACGGGACGCGCGAGCCGCTGGCCATCGGCGTACCGGGTGATCGCGCGATCGACGAGAAGCGTCTCGGCGCGCAGGTCGAGCCCGCCGAGGTCGCCGCGTTCGAGGAGTCCGACTTCGAGAAGTTCCCCTCGCTCGCGAAGGGCTACATCGGGCCGGGCGTGCTCGGCTCGGAGAACACCTCCGGCATCCGGTACCTGCTCGACCCGCGGGTCGCCGAGGGTACCGCCTGGGTGACCGGCGCGGACAAGGCCGGCTTCCACGTGATCAACCTGGTGTACGGCCGCGACTTCACCGCCGACGGCACGATCCAGGGCGCGGAGGTGCGCGACGGTGACGAGGCGCCCGACGGTTCGGGTCCGCTCGAGGCCGCCCGCGGTATCGAGATGGGGCACATCTTCCAGCTCGGCAAGAAGTACGCCGACGCCCTCGACCTGAAGGTGCTCGACCAGAACGGCAAGCTGGTCACCGTCACGATGGGCTCGTACGGCGTCGGGGTGACCCGCGCGGTCGCCGCCATCGCCGAGGGCAACCACGACGAGCTCGGCCTGATCTGGCCGCGCGAGATCGCGCCGGCCGACGTCCACCTGGTTGCCACCGGCAAGGATGGGGAGGTCTTCGAGAAGGCCGCCTCGATCGCCGCCGAGCTGGAGTCGCGCGGTCTGACGGTGCTCTACGACGACCGCGAGAAGGTCTCCCCGGGCGTCAAGTTCAAGGACGCCGAACTCCTGGGCGTCCCCACCATCGCCGTTGTCGGCAAGGGCCTCGCCGACGGCACCATCGAGGTCAAGGACCGCCGCTCCAACACCCGCACCGACATCCCGGTCGCCGAGGTCGTCGACCACCTGGTCTCGGTCGTCCGCGGCTGACCCAGCACCTAACCGAAAGGGTGTGCCCCGCTGGGGGCACACCCTTTCGCGCGTTCAGGTTTCATGGGGTCGGCGTTGAAGGCGGGCTATTTGTCTGGCTCACGGTCGCACCCTGTTGAGGTAGAGCCGAAACCATCGCGGGCGCTGTGACAGCGACGACAGCATGAACACGATCGCGGCCGTCCCGCCAGCCGGTGGCGGCCGCGGGACAACCATCCCTGAATTGATGGGGGGCTCTCATGTTCAGGAATCTCGTGGTGCCGCCGCGCGGCCGGGTATTGCGGTCGGCGGCGATGATCTTCGCGGTGGTAGCCGGCGGTCTGGTGGTCAACACCCAGTCGGCCGCGGCGGCGGCGTACGACCCGTGGCTGTGTCTCACCTCACTTCGCCCCGTGTAATGGTTGAGTGGAACAATGGCCTTACTGGATGCTGGGGCGGTGATCGACTCTTCTGCCCTCGTGTACCGCCGTGCCTGACATCTCCCTGTTGACTCTCGTACTGCTGGTGGTGGCCGCGTTCTCGGCCGGCTGGATCGACGCGGTGGTGGGCGGCGGCGGGTTGATCCAGTTGCCCGCGATGCTGCTCGGTCTGCCGGGCGCGTCGCCGGCCCAGATCCTGTCCACCAACAAGATCTCCTCCCTGTTCGGTACGGCGACCAGCGCGGTGACCTTCGGCGTCAAGGTCCGCCCGGACCGGCGTACGGTGCTGCCGCTGGCGATCATGGCAGGTCTCGGGTCGGCGGCCGGCGCGTTGGTGGCGACGAGGATCCCGATGTCGTGGTTCAAGCCGATCGTGCTCGTGCTGCTGGTCGCCGTCGCCATCTACACCGCGATGAAGCCGTCGCTGGGAGCCCGTACTGCGCTCCGTTTCGACGGGCGAGCGCACTACGTGGCGGCGGGGGCGGTCGGTGCGCTGATCGGGTTCTACGACGGCGCGGTCGGCCCCGGTACCGGGTCGTTCCTGATCTTCGCGCTGGTCGGGTTGATGGGCTACAACTTCCTCCGCGCGAGCGCCAAGGCGAAGATCGCCAACGTCGCCACCAACCTCGCCGCGATCGCGGTGTTCACCATCGGCGGCGCCCCGCTCTGGGCCCTCGGCGTGACGATGGGCCTCGCCAACATGCTCGGCGGCCTCCTCGGCGCCCGCACCGCAGTAGCCCGCGGCAGCCGCTTCGTCCGGATCATCTTCCTGGTAGTCGTCTCAGCCCTCATCCTCCGCCTGGGCTACGACGTCCTCTGGGCCTGACAGTCAGCATGAGCCCGTCGTCGCCGGGTGACGCTAGGGTCTCGGCATGGTGGATTATGACGGGCGGTTGCATCGGGTTTATGCGGCCGGGCGGGGGTTGGCGGCGGAGAGTCTGCAGGGGTGGATGCGGGCTTTCGCGGCGGAGGTGACGGAGCGGCGGCCACTGACAGTGCTGGATCTGGGGTGTGGGATCGGGCGGTTCACGCCGGCGTTGGCGGAGACGTTCGGCGGGCCGGTCTATGGCGTCGAGCCGTCGGGAGAGATGCGCAGGCAGGCTGTGGCCGGGGCGGCTCATCCGGATGTCACCTATCTCGACGGTGCGGCCGAGGCGATCCCGCTCGAGGACGCCTCTTGCGATGTGGCGCTGGTGTATCTGGCGTTCCATCACTTCAGGGATCAGGCGCAGGCGCTGCGCGAGCTCGCCCGGGTGATCAGGCCGGGCGGCGTGGTCTTGCTGAGGACCCAGTTCGCCGATCAGATGCCGGATCTCTTCTGGTACGACTACTTCCCGTCGGCGCGAGCGGTGGATGCCGGGATGTACCTCTCGCTGGCCGAGACTCGCGAACTGGCCGAGCGGGCTGGCCTCGAGCCGGACAAACAACCCGTCTGGCTGGATGTGGAAGGCCCGCGCACCTTCAGTACGGCGTACGAGCGGATGCGGGTGCGGGCGCTCTCGACGTTCGAGCATCTGCCGGACGAGGAGATCGAAGCCGGGTTCGAGGCGTTCAGGAAGGATGCCGAGGCGGAACCCGAGCGGCTGACTCCGGCGTACGAGGCGGCGATGCTCGTGCTCAGGCGGCCGTCCAGCTGACGTCCACGGCGGTCGGCTTGCGGAAGACCAGGCCGCGAGGCGGGGGAGACCCCGGATCGAGCCTCAGATCCGGCAGACGGGTCAGGAGGGCAGTCAGGGCGGTGACGGCCTCCAACCGCGCGAGGTGCATACCGAGGCAGATGTGCGGACCGCTCGCGAACGCCAGGTGACGCCGGGCGTTGGACCGGCGTACGTCGAACACATCGGGGTCCGGGAAGACCGCGGGGTCGCGACCGGCGCCGGCGAGTGACACCGTGACGAGGTCGCCGCGCTTGATCGAGGCTCCGGCCAACTCGACGTCCCGGGTGGCATAGCGATCGACCACAGCGGCGGCCGGTTCGAGCCGCAGCGATTCCTCCACGGCGTTAGGCAGCAGCGACATGTCGGCCAGCACCAGGGCAAGCTGTGACGGGTTGGTCAGCAGATGCCAGAGGGCGTTGGTGATCATGCCCTCGGTGGTCTCGATGCCGCCGAACATCAGTACCGCGGCGTTCGCCACCACCTCGTCCGTGCCCAGCCCGGCCCGTGCTGCCTCGGCGATCAGCGAGTCGGCCTGATCGATGCTCCCGGCAACATGTGCGTGCAGCCTGGCGAAGGCCGCCGCACCTTCAGCCGTCACCGGATGACCCGCGGACACTCCGCTCACCGACGACGAGATGTCTTGATACCACCCCAGCACCGTCGCCGCCTCGGTCTGCGCCAGGCCCAGCGAGTGCGCGACCACCGCTACGGACAACGGCCCCGCGACCGTACGGCGGAGATCGGCGGCACCGAGGGGTTCGATCAGGGAGACCAGCCGGTCGGTCTCCTCCTCGACGAAGGTGGTGAACCGGGCCCGGGTCTGCGCCAGGCTGAAGGGATGCTCGAAGGGCGCCCGGTGCGCGGCGTGAGCGGAGCCGTCCAGTGACAACATCGACGGCCCCACCACCTGCGCGGTCGAGAAACGCGGGTCGTCCACCGTGAAGGTGGCCGGATCCCGCATCACCTGCATCGCCAGTTCGCGGCTCGTGACCACCCAGCCGTCGAGCGCGTCGACCCACCCGACCGGCCGGATGCTGGCCAGCAAAGCGTGCGGGTCCCGCTCGAGATCAGCCACAGTGGTCATGCCGAAGAGCTTACGGATACCGTCTGGCTGGTTAAGACCACACGATCGAGTGGTATTGCTGCGACAGATCCGATCTCAACGACTCAGCGGGGCAGCGGGTTACGAATCCCGAAGTGTGGGCATCTAGGGTGTGGGCCATGTCAGAGAACCTGGTGCTGCTTCCTGCCGTGGACGTGGCTGATGGGCAGGCTGTCCGGCTGGTGCAGGGAGAGGCCGGCAGCGAGACCTCGTACGGCGACCCGCTGACCGCCGCGATGGCCTGGCAGGAGGCCGGCGCGGACTGGATCCACCTGGTCGACCTGGATGCCGCCTTCGGTCGCGGCAGCAACCGCGAACTGCTTGCCGAGGTGACCGGCAAGCTGGACGTGCAGGTCGAGCTGTCCGGTGGCATCCGCGACGACGACTCCCTGGCCGCCGCCCTGGCCACCGGCGCTCGCCGGGTCAACATCGGCACCGCCGCGCTGGAGGACCCGGAGTGGTGTGACCGGATCATCAGCCAGTACGGCGACCGGATCGCGATCGGCCTGGACGTCCGCGGCCGGACCCTCGCGGCCCGCGGCTGGACCAAGGAAGGTGGCGACCTCTACGAGGTGCTCGAGCGGCTGGAACAGGCCGGCTGCGAGCGCTACGTGGTCACCGACGTCACCAAGGACGGCATGCTCCAAGGGCCCAACCTGGACCTGTACCGCGACCTGTGCGCGCGGACCGACAAGCCGATCATCGCCTCAGGTGGCGTCTCCAGCCTGGACGACCTGCGCTCGCTCGGCACCCTGGTGGACGATGGCGTCGAGGGCGTCATCGTCGGCAAGGCGCTGTACGCCGGCGCGTTCACCCTGACCGAGGCACTCGAACTCACCCGTGGAGGCGACAAGTGAGTCTTGCCGACCAGCTCGCTGGCAAGAAGGTCCTGGTCACCGGCATCACCGGATTCGTCGGTGAGGCCCTGCTGCACCGCATCCTCGGCGATCTGCCGGGCACCACGGTGGTCGCGATCATCCGCCCGAAGGGCTCGTTGAGCGGCACCGCCCGGATGGCGCAGATGCTGAAGAAGGACATCTTCCAGCCGTTCTACGGCGAGGGCACCCCGTACGCCGACGCGGACGAGCTGACCGCCGCGCGGGTCGAGGTGGTCGAGGGCGACCTGTCCGACGTCCCGGCGCTGCCGAAGGATCTCGACATCGTGGTGCACTGCGCCGGCGACGTCTCCTTCGACCCGCCGATCCACGAGGCATTCACCACCAACGTGCTCGGCACCAAGAGCCTGCTCGAGCGGATCGACGAGAGTCGCGACGGGACCGACCGCCGGATCCACTACGTCCACATCTCCACCGCCTACACCGCGGGCCGTCGCCGCGGCGCGATCCCCGAGGCCCCGGTCGAGCACACGGTCGACTGGCGGGTCGAGGCCGAGGCTGGGATGGCGATGAAGTCCCGGATCGAGGAAGCCTCCCGCAGCGCCGCGATGCTGATCAAGTTCCGCAAGGAATCGGAGAAGCTGCACCGCCGGGCCGGTCACCTGACCGCGGCGGCCGACACCGAGCGCCGCCGTACCGAGTGGGTCGCGAAGAAGCTGGTCGAGACCGGCACCGAGCGGGCCCGCAGCCTCGGCTGGACCGACTGCTATACCTTCACCAAGGCGCTCGGCGAGCGCGTGGTCGAGGAGTTCGCGGGCAAGCTGCCGACCTCGATCGTCCGGCCGGCCATCATCGAGTCCGCGGTGCAGAGCCCGCACCCGGGCTGGATCGAGGGCTTCAAGATGGCCGAGCCGCTGATCCTGGCCTACGGCCGCGGCGAGCTGCCGGAGTTCCCGGCCAGCCCCGACTCGGTGGTCGAGATCATCCCGGTGGACCACGTCGTCGGCGCGATCTGCGCGGTGATGGCGACCGAGCCCGAGCTGTCGAAGCCGGAGTACTACCACGTCAGCTCCGGTGCCCGGAACCCGCTCACCTTCGAGCAGCTGTACGCCGGTGTGCGCGCGTACTTCTCCAAGCACCCCTTCGACCTGGGCGAGCGGGGCGCGGTCCGGCTGCCGGTCTGGAAGTTCCCCGGCGGCGACTCGGTGGAGAGCATGCTCCGCTACGGCGAGCGCGCCCACAAGATCGCCGACCAGATCATCACGCACGTGCCGCGGAGCGAGCGGACCCGGAAGTACGCCCGCGAGCTGGACGTGCAGAAGCGCCGGATCGACTTCCTCCGCCGCTACATGGACCTGTACGCCGAGTACGCGCAGGCCGAGCTGCAGTTCATCGACGACAACGTGCTCGCCCTGCACAACGCGCTCGAGGGGGACGACCGGGAGAAGTTCTGGTGCGACACCTCGATCGTGGACTGGCAGCACTACCTGCAGGAAGTGCACTGCCCGAGCGTGACGGACTCGCTGCGCCGGCTGGACGTCGTCCGGAAGAAGCGGAACAAGGCGCTCGCCGAGACGGCGGGCACGCTGAAGAAGGTCGAGCCCTCCGACGACGGCAGCCAGATCATCGCCGCGTTCGACATGGACGGCACGCTGCTGTCCTCGAACGTGATCGAGACCTACCTGTGGATGCGGCTGCCGGAGCTCGACAGCCACCAGCGGGTCGGTGAGATCAGCTCGATGCTGCGCAAGCTGCCGAAGTTGATCGCGGCCGAGCGCAAGGACCGCGGCACGTTCCTGCGGACGATCTACCGCCGCTACGAGGGCGCCGATCTGGAAGAGTTGAACCGGCTCGTCGACGAGGTCCTCGCCGAGCACGTGCTCGAACGGCTGAGCGGCGCCGCCGTCCGCCGGATCCGCGAGCACAAGGCGGCCGGTCACACCACGATCCTGATCACCGGCGCGGTCCGGCCGCTGACCCGGCCGCTGGAGCCGTTGTTCGACGAGATCGTCGCGGCCGAGCTGGCCGTCGACGACCGCGGTCGCTGCACCGGCTTCCTGTCCGGACCGCCGCTGGTCGGTGAGTCCCGGGCGGCGTGGATCAAGCACCGCGCCCGCGGTACGAATATCGACCTGTCCAAGTCCTACGCCTACGCCGACAGCCACTCGGACCTGCCGATGCTGACGACCGTCGGCAATCCCGTCGCCGTCTCGCCGGATGTGTCGCTGTTCCGGGCCGCCCGGGCCGCGCGCTGGCAGATCGTCGACTGGAAGACCCCGTCCACTTCGTCCCGTCTGGAGATCCCCGGGGTGAACGCCCGATGATGCTCGCGCTCGAGATGTACCGGTCGCCGGCCAAGTACCTGGCCGCGAAGGCGATGGGAAGCCGGATGCCCGGCATCCTGACCGGCCCGGCGGCACCGCTGCGGCTCGTCACGATCGAGGAGCCGAGGTCCGACAAGGCAGGCTGGGCGAAGATCCGCCCGATCCTGTCCGGGATCTGCGGTTCCGACCTCGGCATGGTCACCGGCCACACCAAGCTGTACTTCTCCGCGATGGTTTCGATGCCGTTCGTCCCCGGTCACGAGATCGTCGGCGTGCTGCTCGAGGACTGCGAGGACCTGCCGAAGGGCACCCGCGTGGTGATGGACTCGGTCCTCACCTGCGCGGCCCGCGGCGTCGAGCCCTGCCAGGGCTGCGCGTCCGGCCACACCAACCGCTGCGACCGGATCACCGTCGGCCACGTGGCCCCCGGACTCCAGACCGGCTTCTGCCATGACACCGGTGGCGGCTGGGGCAACGTGATGGTCGCGCACCGCAGCCAGCTGTACGCCGTACCGGAGGGGTTGTCCGACGAGCGGGCGGTTCTCACCGAGCCGCTGGCGTGCGCCGTCCACACCGCGCTCAAGGCGAAGGTCGAGCCGGGTCAGTCCGTACTGGTCAGCGGCGCGGGCGCGGTCGGGTTGTTCGCCACCCTGGCGCTGCGCGAGCTCACCCAGGCCGGCCGGATCACCGTGGTCGCCAAGCACGCGAAGCAGCGTGAGCTGGCCCGGGCGTTCGGCGCGAGCGACGTGGTCGCGCCCGACGAGGTCTTCCGCGGCGTACGGCGAGCGACCGGTGCGTTCCGGCTGAAGCCGGAACTGGGCCGGGAGTTCCTGCTCGGCGGGGTCGACGTCGCCGTCGACGCGGTCGGCAGCAAGGACTCGATCGACACCGTGCTGCGGGTCACCAAGGCCGGGGGCCGGGTGGTGCTGTCCGGCATGCCGTCGACCGGTGCGGACCTGTCGCCGGTGTGGTTCCGTGAGTTGGAGCTGACCGGCACGTACGCGTCGTCCCGCGAGGAGCCGAACGACCGGCCCGCGTTCGAGACGGCGCTGGAGATGGCGGCCAAGGCCCCGCTGGACGGGATCGTCGGGGCGCGGTACCCGCTGTACCGGTGGCGTGAGGCGCTGGACCACGCGCAGTCCGCCGGCCGGCTGGGCACCGTGAAGGTGGCTTTCGATGTGAGGGCGTCATGACCGGACCGGCTGCAGGGTCGCGTGACGAGCTGTTTTTGAGCGTACGACGAGAGAGGTTCTGACATGTCTCGGCCAGGGTTTGTGCTTGAGGTGGACGACCGGACGCCGCCGCTGCTCGTGCACAACGGTGAGGGCTTCCTGCTGGAGCGGTTCCCGCTCGGCACCCGGGTGGTGTACCCGCCGGAGGCGCTGCCGGCCGTGCGGGACGTCGAGGAGGCGATCCAGAACGCGCTGCTGCACCCGCTGGAGTCCGAGCCGCTGCCGGAGCTGCTGCGGCCGGGGATGCGGCTGACCATCGCGTTCGACGACATCTCGCTGCCGCTGCCGCCGATGAAGAAGCCGGACATCCGGCAGCGCATCATCGAGGCCGTGCTGACGATGGCCGCCGACGCGGGCGTCGACGACGTCGAGCTGATCTCGGCGAACGCGCTGCACCGCCGGCTGACCCCGAACGAGCTGCGCGACATCGTCGGCGAGCGGGTCTTCCGGTCGTTCTTCCCCGACGGCAAGCTGTACAACTTCGACGCCGAGGACACCGCGAACCTGACCCACCTGGGCCAGACCAAGCACGGCGAGGACGTCGAGATCTCCAAGCGGGCGGCCGAGTCCGACCTGCTGGTCTACGTGAACGTGAACCTGGTGGCGATGGACGGCGGCCACAAGTCGACGTCGATCGGGCTGGCGTCGTACAAGTCGCTGAAGCACCACCACAACAGCCACACGATGATCCACTCGCGGTCCTTCATGGACCACAAGGCCTCGAAGATGCACCACTCGGCCTGGCGGATGGGCGCGGTGCTGACCGAGCACGTCAAGGTCTTCCAGATCGAGACCACGCTGAACAACGACATCTTCGGCGGCCCGCTGGAGTTCCTGCAGAAGCGCGAGTGGGAGTGGTCGATCAAGGACCAGGCCTCGATGCTCGCCACCAAGCGCGGGCTCGACCTGGCCCCGGCCAAGATGCGGCACAAGATCTTCACCGACGTCCGGGCGAACTACGGCCTGACCGGGATCCACGCCGGCTCGATCGAGCCGGTGCACGAGAAGACGATCGAGAACGTGCACCGCCAGCACCTGGTCGAGGTACAGGGCCAGTCCGACGTCGCGATCATGGGCGTGCCGTTCGTCGGCCCGTACAATGTGAACTCGGTGATGAACCCGATCCTGGCCGCCTGCATGGGGCTCGGCTACTACTTCAACTCCTACCGGGGCAACCCGATCGTCCGCAAGGACGGCGCGGTCATCCTGTACCACCCGGTGGACTACGAGTTCAGCCAGTTGCACCACCCGTCGTACGTGGACTTCTTCGAGGAGGTGCTGTCGGAGTCGACCGACCCGGCCACCATCGAGGCGAAGTTCGAGAAGCAGTACGCCGAGGACCCGTGGTACATCCACCTGTACCGGACCTCGTACGCGTACCACGGCGTGCACCCGTTCTACATGTGGTACTGGATCTCCCACGCGCTGGACCACTGCGGCGACATCGTCTGGGTCGGCGCGAACCGCAAGACGGTCGAGCGGATGGGCTTCCGGTCCGCCTCGACGCTGCAGGACGCGCTGGAGATGGTGAGCCACTCGGTCGGCCGGTCGCCGTCGATCACCTACCTGCACAACCCGCCCCACCTGCTCGCGGACGTTCGCTGATGGGTACGAACCTGGTCAAGTTCAGCCGGGACACCGCGCGGGACGTGAAGGTCGTCGCCCGCGGCTGGCGCTGGGGCCGTCGTCCGCAGGTGCCGCGCTCGGCCGAGCCGTACGTGCTGCCGAAGGAGTCCACGGTCTTCCCGACCAAGTGGGCCCGGACCCCCGCCGCGATCGCGCTGCGGGAGGTGCTGCAGAAGGGCGCGCTCAACTCGGTACTGCGGTTCGAGGTGAACCCCCAGATCAGCGGGCTCGACTCGTTGCGCAAGCTGAACGGGCCCGCCCTGATCGTGGCGAACCACTCGTCGCACCTGGACACCCCGCTGGTGCTCTGCACACTGCCCGACGCGATGCGCCGCAAGACCGCCGTCGCCGCGGCCGCCGACTACTTCTTCGACACCTGGTGGCGGGCGACCGCGTCGGCGATCGTGTTCAACACGTTCCCGATCGAGCGCCGCGGCGGCAAGCTCAGCTCGACGCCGGGGGATCTGCTCGCGGACGGCTGGAACGTCGTCGTCTTCCCCGAAGGCACCCGGTCGCCCGACGGGTGGATGGAGCGCTTCCGGATGGGCGCGGCGTACCTCGCCGTCGAGCACGGCGTACCGGTGATCCCGGTCGGCATCAAGGGCTCGTTCGCCGCGATGCCGCGTGGTCGCGGCTGGCCGGTGCCAGGCCGCCCGACGGTGGCCGTCCGGTACGGCGACCCGCTGTACCCGGCCGAGGGGGAGAGCGCCCGCGAGTTCGCGCCGAAGATCTCCGCCGCGGTGTCGGCACTGCTCGACGAGGAGGCGACCACCTGGTGGGAGGCCCGTCGCCGGGTCGCCACCGGCGCCTCGCCGTCGCAGTCGGGCCCCGACGCCGCCCGCTGGCGCCGGGTCTGGGAGTCCACCGCTCCGATCCAGTCCGCCGCCTCGAAGCACCGCGCCTGGAAGTGACAGCGACCGTGGTCCGGCCGAGGTTCGCCTCGGCCGGCAGACCGTTCTGGATCCTGGCCGGCATGTACCTGGCGCTGCTCGCCGTCCTGTGCGCCTCGCTCGCGACCTGGGCGCTGGGCTGGCCGGTCGCCCTCGGAATGTACGTCGTACTCGTGGCCGTGCTGGCTGTGGTGTTCTGGGCCACCTTTCGGGCCGCCTGCTTCTCGATCGATGCCGACACTGTCGCCTACAAGGCGAGTGCCTGGGGACCGCCGAAGGTGCTGCACCGTGCGCACCTGGTGCGAGTGCTCACCATCAGCCGGATCAAGTCGTCGCCGCCGATCGGTGCGCTCCTGATTCTCGCCGCCGACGGTACTCGCATCGGTGCGTCGCGTTGGCTCTGGTCGTCCGATGACTTCCGCACCGTGACCACGGCGATCGGTCTTCCGGTGGAGCACCGGGAGACGGTCGGATCGCTGGAGCTGGTCCGCGAGGTCGGCGTCGACCCGGCGTACAAGCGCAACCCTGTGCAGGTACTCGTGTTGCTGGCCGCGGCGGCCGTCGGTGTGCTCATCGCTTGGCCGATCGTCCGAGCGCTGTTGCTCTGATCAGCGCTGGTTGCGTTCGGAGATCGCTTCGGACGCAGCCACATCGAGTGCTTCGTATCCGGCGTCGTTGGGATGCAGGTGGTCGCCGGAGTCGTACGGGGGAGCTCACTCCGGTTCGGTGACGGTGTACCAGCCGATCAGCAGGTGCATCGGGATGCCGCTCGGGTCGTCGGACGCGAGGGTGTCGAACTCTGTCTGGAGAGCTAGCAGGCGTCGCCGGAACTCGGCGGCGCGACCCGGGCTCACCCTGGTCACCATCCCGCGCCCGATCAGCAGGCCGAGGGGCGTCTCCGCCTCCGAGCCGACTGGCACCCGGCCGGCGCTCAGGTTCCCGATCAGCTCGGTGTGGAACTCGCTGAAGACAGCGGCGAGGGTGTCGCCGAACTCGGTGGACGACGACCCGTTCGTGACCAGGTCGCGGCTGAGGGTGAAGGCCAGTTGGGCGGTCCGGTAGCGCTGCTCCTGAATGCCGGAGACCAGGCGGGTCTCGGCCACCTGGATCAAACCAGCCGCCTCGAGTTGCTTGAGGTGACGGTAGAGCTTCGTCTGCGGTTCGCTGAGTGCCGTCGCGATCTCCTTGGCCGACATCACCGGCGCGGATCGGCCGCCGCTCATCAGCAGGCGCAGGATCGCGATCCGGGTCGGATCCGACAGTGTCCGCATCGTCTCGAGGTCGGTGATCACCCGGACCGGCAGGGCTCCGGCCGGTTGCTGCATGACGGCTCCTTCGGCAGGCGTCTTGCCGTATGTTCACGCATCTGTCAATGTTCACTCTAGCGTGAATACCGAGGTCAGGGGTGGGAATGAGCGAGGAATTGTTGCAGCGATTCGCCGAGCTGGTGGTCCGGGTCGGCGCGAACGTGCAACCTGGGCAGGGTGTGGTGGTGACGGCCGACGTCGCCCAGGCCGAGATCGCCAGGGCGGTGGTCGAGCGCGCCTATGTGACCGGGGCGAGCTGGGTGGAGGTTCTCTGGTCCGACGCGGTCGTTCGCCGGTCCGACCTCACGCACGCCGACCTGGCGACGCTGACGGCCGACCGGCCCTGGGCGTTGGAGCGCACTCGCGGCTGGGCCGACGACGGGATCGCTTCGATCGCCTTGGTCGGTACGCCGGATCCGAACCTGTACGCCGGAATCGACCCCGTGCGGGTGGCCGCCGTACGGATGCGGGAGACGATGGCCAGGCAGCAGGCGGTGATGAGCGGGCGGTGGCGGTGGACGGTGGTGACCGCTCCGAACGCCGACTGGGCCACCCAGGTGTACGGCGAGCCTGACATCGACCGACTCTGGGACGTGGTCGCCCAGGCCATGCGACTCAACGAGACCGATCCGGTCGAGGCTTGGCGGGAACGGTCGGCAGCCCTCGCTGCTCGGTGTGCCGCTCTCGATGCCTTGCAGATCAGCGAGATCAGGTATGTCGGCGAAGGTACGGACCTTACTGTCGGCCTGCTGCCCGACTGCCGCTGGACCGGCGGCTCCGCGGTCGACCCGGCGGGCATCAGGTATCTGCCGAACCTCCCGACGGAGGAGGTCTTCACCAGCCCCGACCGGCGCCGTGCGGAGGGTGTGGTCCGGCTGACGAAGCCGGTCGTCATCGCCGGCCGACTCGTCGAGGGACTGCGGCTCACGTTCGCGGACGGCCGGATCACCGAGGTCTCGGCCACCACTGGGGCAGACCTGGTCCGTTCACAGCTCGACACCGATCCAGGTGCCCGCAGCCTTGGCGAGGTGGCCCTGGTCGACAAGGAGTCCCGGATCGCGCAGGCGGGTCTGGTCTTCCACAACACCTTGTTCGACGAGAACGCCGGCTGCCACGTCGCCTGGGGGCAAAGCTTCCCCTTCGCCGTCGAGAGCGGCCTGCAGATGACACCCGACGAGCGCTACGCCCTCGGGCTGAACAACTCGACCGTGCACACCGATGTCGTCCTGGGTGGCGAAGGCCTGACGGTCACCGCCACGACGCCTGGTGGTCCCGTGGTCCTGCTTCGCGACGACACCTGGCTGCTGCCGGCATCCTGACCGCGGCGTTCCTGCTGGAACGAAATGGTTTCGCCGGACTGTGCGGCGGGTTCCCGGGCCGGAGTCGGTACGCTTTCCGCGTGAGCCTTGCCGTGCGTGTGATCCCCTGCCTGGACGTCGATGCCGGGCGGGTGGTGAAGGGCGTCAACTTCGTCGACCTGCGCGACGCCGGCGACCCGGTCGAGATGGCCAAGCTGTACGACGCGGAGGGTGCCGACGAGCTCACCTTCCTCGACATCACCGCGTCCTCAGGCTCCCGCGAGACGACGTACGACGTGGTCCGGCGGACCGCAGAGCAGGTGTTCATCCCGCTCACCGTCGGTGGCGGGGTGCGCGAGGCCGCGGACGTGGACCGGCTGCTGCGGGCCGGTGCGGACAAGGTGGGCATCAACACCGGCGCGATCGCCCGGCCGGCCGTGATCGAGGAGATCGCTCACCGGTTCGGCAACCAGGTGCTCGTGCTGTCCCTCGACGTCCGCCGGAGCTCGGAGCAGCCGAGCGGGTTCGAGGTGACCACCCACGGCGGCCGTAAGTCGGCCGGGCTGGACGCGATCGAGTGGGTGCGCAAGGGCACCGAGCTCGGGGCGGGAGAGATCCTGCTCAACTCGATGGATGCCGACGGCACCAAACAGGGTTTCGACCTGGAGTTGATCCGGGCCGTCCGGGCGGTGGTCGACGTACCACTGATCGCCAGCGGGGGAGCAGGGCTGCCCGAGCACTTCCCGCCCGCGGTCGAGGCGGGCGCGGACGCCGTACTGGCCGCCAGCGTCTTCCACTTCGGCGAGCTGCGGATCGCCGACGTCAAGAAGGCGCTGCGCGACGCCGGCGTCGTGGTCCGGTGAGGCAGATGGTGGCCCAGCGTCCCGAGCAGACCACCCGGCTGATCGCGGACGTCGAGCAGGAGTTGTCGATCCTGCTCCGCCGCGCCCGCTCGGCGCAGATGCTGCTGGCCCGGCGGGTCCACCCGGAGATGGACGCAGCCGGGTATGCGCTGATCTCCCAGATCGAGCTCGGTACGGCGAGCGGCCGGCCCGGCGTACGGGCGTCCGACGTGGCGCAGGCCCTCGGCCTGGACAAGTCCACCGTCAGCCGCGGCCTCACCCACCTGGAGACCCTCGGCTTGATCGAGCGAGTAGGCGACCCCGACGACGGCCGCGCCCGCCTGCTCCGCCTCACCGCCACCGGCGCCGAGGGCTACGGCGCCATGCGAGCCCAGCGCCAGACCGAGTTCCGCGCCATCCTCGACCGCTGGGACACCCCCGACCTCGCCGACCTCGCCCGCCTCCTGGCCCGCCTGAACCTCGACCTCAGCTGACGCTCGACACCTGTCCGTGGCGATCTATCGGATCCTCAGCTCGGCTCGGCCGGTGAGGTCGTTGCCGTTGCCGAGGGCTCGCCACTGGGCCCAGTTCAGGTCGGTGTCGTTCCAGGAGAAGTGCGGTTCGGTCAGGGACTCCAGGTAGTAGGTGTTGGCCTCGAAGCGGTTCTGGTTGCTGGAGTAGATCGCCTTGTCGCCCACGTCCTGCACCGCGCCCGTGGTCTGACCGGCCGACAGGGCGATCCGGTTGTCGTGGACCCAGACGTTCCGGACCACGTGCGGGCCGTGCGGCGCCGGCAGGTCGTGGGCCCGGCCGCCGCTGTCGATCAGTGCGATCCCGTTGGCGTTGTCGCTGACCGCGTTGCCCGCGATCTCCACGGGTCCCGTGGTCCCGCCCGACGACTGGATCTGGATCCCGGCCTCCCAGGCCCAGCCCTTGTGCCGGCGGCCGTTGCCGGTGATCTCGTTGGACCGGATGACGGCGTCGTAGCTGAGCTCGTGCTGGATGCCGGCTCCCCAGTTTCCGGTGATCCGGTTGTACGCGTACTCCGTCCGGATGTTGCCGCCGTCGGTCCACAGGCCGGGGCCCTGGTTGTCGTGGACGTAGTTGTGGGTGACGGTGTGGCGGTCGGTCAGCCAACTCTTGCTGCCACCCGCCTCCCACTCCGGCGAGTACCCCGCGACCCCGTTGAAGGCGATCTCGTTGCTGGACACGGTCGAGCCGGTGCCCCAGGCACCGAAACCCAGCTGGCCCTGGTGGTGGACGAAGTTGTCGGTGACGACGGCGTCGTCGGCGATACCCAGACCGGCGCCGTGGTTGAGGCGTACCTCGTTGTGGTGGATCCGCCAACCGGTGCCCACCCGGTGCGGCGTGACCTGGCGACTCTCCACGGCGGCGACCTGTGCCTCGTTGGCCGCCTGCTCGAGCACGAGGTTCGCGACGGTGACGTCGTCGACCGGCGCCCGGATCAGGCTGGGCGCGACCGCCTGCTCGACCAGGTGGAGCCGGGGATCGTCGCGGATGGTGATCGTATTGGTCGCGTAGTCGGCGTATACGGTTCCACTGACGACCGCGGACCTTGACTCGACCCGACGCAGCCGTCGCTTGTCGAGAAAGACGTCCTCGGTCAGGACGCAGGTCGGTACGGACTCCAGGCACTGCCCGTGCTGACCGGGGGTCGCGGGCAGGAACCCTGTCGCCGACCACGCCGGGCCGTTCTTCCGCCAGCCGGTGAGCACCTTGGACCCGCTGATCACCGCCCCCCGCAGACCGATGAACGAGGTGCCCGCCTTGGGCCGCAGCGGTTCGGCGAGCCGGTATGTGCCGGCGGACAGGCAGTACGTCGTACCCGGCGCCCGGACGTCGATCAGCTGCTGCAGGTTGTCGGACGGTCGCACCAGCACGCCGTCGCAGGACCGCGAAACCGGACCGACCTGACCGGTCAGCCCGGCGCGTGGTGACGAACCGGACTCACTCGAACGGTCCGCGCCACACGAGGACCACGCCACGGCCGTGAGCGCGATCAGGGTGCAGACGGCGGCGGTCCAGCGGCGCCCGCGCGACAGGGAGCTCACGGCCGGTCCGAGGTCGACGGACTGCCATCGGCGTACCAGGGCCTGCGCGTCGTCACCGCCACCCCGATCCCGAAGGCGGTCCACAGCAGCGCCGCCACCTGCGGCCCTTCGAGCTGCGGATCGAAGAAGCAGGAGACCAGCACGGCGGTGGCTACCATCAGCGAAAGCACAGCCACCTGGCGTCTGAACACCATCCCTTGCCGAGCGAGGCGTCGGCAGCCCGCGACAAGCCGCCAGTACCAGCCGATCCACAGGGCGATCCACAGCGAGATCCCGACCAGGCCCATCCGGGCCACGATGTGCAGGTGGGAGTTGTGCGGGCTCCGCAGGCTTTCCTTGCCCTCGTCGTACACGCCGACCTCGGTGGCCAGGTTCTGGCCGAAGCCCGATCCGTGGACGAGACGGCCGTCCGCGATCTGCTTGTCGAGGATGCGCGACCACAGCTCCTGCCGGCCCTGGACCGTGCCACCCAGGTTGCCCGGCGACTCCTTGCCGCCGAGGCTCACGACGTTGGCGACGAGCTGGGACGCCGAGAACTCCCGGCCCTGGACGCCGGCCATCGGGATCTTCAAGGACAACAGCGAAGCCATCCCCAGCCCGACGACGACGATCAGGATCGCGCGGGCGGCCAGGGCGGCGCGGTTGTGCAAGAACGCCAGTCCGACTGTTGCGCCCGCCACCACGCCGAGCAGGCCGCCACGGTTCTGGGTGGCCGCGAGCGCGATGACGAGGAGGGCCATGAGACTCCAGCCCGCACGGCTGCGAGCGGTGCGGGTGTCAGGCAGGAGCCACAGGCAGCCCAGGACCAGCATTGCTGCGATCGCCGCGCTGCCGGATTTGTGTGAGAGAACCGAAACGGTCGAGAACGGCACGGTCGGAGCGCTTTTGGACAGCGGAGCCAGGATGAGTCCGAGCGGCAGCCACAGCAGCAGCCACGGCGTCAGCCGGGTCAGCTGGGCGACCAGGTGGTCGAGGAGTTCCGGCGACCGCGCCAGCGCGGCCACGACGAGGAACGCGAAGACGCAGTAGTACCAGAGCGCGGCGTCGCGCACGGCGTCCAGGTGGTACGTGCCCAGCCCTGACAGCATCCGGACCAGTCCCCAGAGCACGAATGCGCCGAGGAGCGCCAGGATCGGCTCGTCCCTGATCGGCGCCTGGAGGTACCGCGTGGCCACGACCGCGGCGACCGCGCCGACGCCCAGAACCATCTCACCGACGAACAGCGGACTGCCGGGCAGGTGCAGATACGCGAAGGCCCGGTCGAACAGGAGATAGCCGCCCAGCAGCGGACCGAGCAACCGGCCGTAAAGGACGAAGAGGCGGCCCGACGACGGCGCGCCGAGGAGCTCACCTGCGCGGGTACCGGGAGTTCCGGCCGGCAGTGACATCGCGCCTCACCCCTGCGCTCGGCGTGCCGGCGATCGGAGGCTCTTGCGGCGCCGGTAGGTGTAGAGCGGCGCCGACGGTACGTACGGCAGGCCAGTCCGAGCGACGCGCGCGGCGATCCGGCCTCGCAGCCGCCGGACGAACAGCGGCCCCCGGCTCGCCCGGCGGTAGACGTAACCGACGACGTCGGACTCCACCTGGTCCAGCCGCTCGACCATGGTGAGATGGTCCTGCACGGGCTCTTCGGCGCCGAGCACGACGATCGTGGCATCAGAATTGTTGACGAGATTGGTGGCATCGGCTACCTGCAGCAGCGGCGGGCTGTCGATCAGGACCAGGTCGAAGGTTGCCTTCGCCTCGGCGATGACCTCCTCGACAGCTTTCGCGTACGCCGTACCGGTGGTCCGCTCGCCGGACATCCGGCCGGCCCGGAGCACGGTGACATCCACGTTGAGCGGGCTGGTCTCGATGCAGTCCCGGAAGGTGCGCCGCCCAGCGATCACCTGGTCGAAGCCGTCGCCCTGCGGGCTGCCGGGCAGCAGCAGGGCGGTCAGGACCCCCTCGCTGGAGTCGGCGTCGACCGCCAGGACCGATGTGCCGCTCTCGGCGACGGCCAGCGCGACGTTCGCCACGACCGTACTGCGGTCGGCGCCGCTCTCGCAGGAGACGAAGGCGACGGCCAGCCGGTCGCCGCGGGCGGCCCGGATCCGCTCGACGGATCCCGCGGTGAACCGGAACGCCTCGGCGGCGGGGGACGGCGGATCAGCAGCCACCGGCAGCGGACCGGCCCGCGCCATCGCGAACAGAATGCCGTCCGGCCCCGGTGACGGGATCTCGCCGATGAGCGGGGCGTCGTAGATCGCGGCCGGGTCTTCCCGGTCGTCCAGGCACCGACGGCGAATGGCTCTGGCGTAGGCAAGCCCGGCACCCAGCAGCGTGCCGACCACGAGTCCGATCGCGCCGGACCGCTTGGCATTGCCGTTGACCGGCACCAGCGGTTCGACGGCCCACCCGAAGGTTGGATGGTTGGCCCGGTCGACCTCGAGATTGGTCAGCGTCTGCGTCCGCTGGTTCACCAGGTCCATCAACTGGCCGCGGGTGCGAGGATCGCGGATGGCGCGCTCGATCCCGGCGACGGTGGCGTCGGCCTGGGCCGTGATGACGGCGACCCGGGCGTCGTCGAACGCCTGCAGAACGGCGTTGGTTCCGACCTGGGCCACGTGAGCGTCGGGCCAGGTGAACGAGATGGCCACGATGCTGGATCCGAAGCTGCCGGGTTGGGCGCCCTCCGGCGGCGTGATCTCCAGCGCCTTGCTCTCGCCGGCGAAGTCCTGTGGCGTCAGCACGGTGGCGTTCAGCGCCGCGTTGGCAATCCTGCTTGCGCGGTCGGCGACCTCCGGGGAGTGCAACAGCAGCACCTGGCTGTCGAGGTACTGGCTGCGGGCCTCGCCCGGGGCCTGCGTGGTCTGCGGCACGGTGACGGTGGCATTCGCCCGGTAGAGCTCGGGCTTCACGACCGTGTAGGCCACCGCACCGGCGGCCGTCAGCAGCGCGATGACCAGGACCATGAGATGGTACCGGCGCACGGCGCCGAAGACGGTCGGCTGGAACCGGCCCTGTTCGATCATGGTGGCCTTCATGGCCCCACCTCAGTCCTCCCCTGACTTCGGTGCTCCGCCGCAGCGGCGCGCCCCCTTTGGGGCAGGATAGCCGCCGCTTTGCGCTGAGTGACCACCGAGCGCGAGGTCACCTGGAGTGAACACTCTGCGTGAGTGTTAGCGTGCACTGGTGACATATGGTTGCAGAAACCAACTAAGCGATATATAGTTGGGTTATGCAACTAGTCCAGCAAACCTCTGTCCCGGAGGTGGAACGGGACACGCCGGCCCAGGAAGTGCTCGAAGGGGTCAGTTCGCTGATCCGGGCCGTGCGTTGTATCGAGCACCGGCACCTTTGGCCCGACTCAGGCCTCCGGCGTGCCGACGCCGGCGTCCTCAAGGTGCTGGCCAAGGACGGTGAGCAGCGCGGCGGCGAGATCGCCGTGAAGCTCGGCGTCGACGCCTCCGTGGTGAGCCGCCAGGTGTCCACCCTGGAGGCCGACGGCCTGGTGAGCCGTCGGCCCGATCCGGCGGATGCGCGCGTCTCGCTGGTCGCGCTCAGCGACGCCGGCCGAGCCCGGCTGGAAGCGCTGTACGACGGCTTCGCCCAACGGCTCCGAGCCGCGCTCGGGGACTGGGACGACGACGACATGGCAACGGCCGCGCAAGCGCTGCGCCACGTCGCCGCCGCCGTGACCGAGGCCGCCGAATCCGTGAGGCAGACCAACTTTTCGACTGGAGACTGATGACTGTCACTGAGACCCGGCTGCAAGCGCCCGCTGCGCCGGAACTCACCCACCGCGAGATCCTCGAGATCCTGGTCGGGCTGCTCGCCGCGTTGTTCACGGCGATGCTCAGCTCGACGATCGTCAGCAACGCCCTGCCGACGATCATCGCCGATCTCGAGGGCTCGCAGACCCAGTACACCTGGGTGCTGACCGCGAGCCTGCTGGCCACCACGGTCTCCACCCCGATCTGGGGCAAGCTCTCGGACCTGATGAGCAAGAAGCTCCTGGTCCAGCTCGCCATCACCTTGTTCGTGATCGGTTCGGCCCTGGCCGGTATGGCGCACAACGTCCCCTTCCTGATCGGCGCCCGCGTCCTGCAAGGCCTCGCGATGGGCGGCCTGATGGCGCTCGCCCAGGCGATCATCGGTGCGGCGATCCCGCCCCGCGACCGCGGCCGGTACTCCGGCTACATGGGCGCCGTCATCGCCGTCGCCACTGTGAGTGGCCCGTTGATCGGCGGCGTCATCGTCGACACCTCGTGGCTCGGCTGGCGCTGGTGTTTCTACGTCTGTGTCCCGCTGGCGATCGTCAGCCTGGTGATCCTGCAGCGCTACCTGCACCTGCCGCTGAACAAGCGCAAGGTCCGGGTCGACTACCTCGGCGCGATCATGATCAGCATCGCGGCCAGCCTGCCGCTGATCTGGGTCACCTTCGCCGGTCACGACTTCGGCTGGTTCTCCTGGCAGTCAGCGCTCTTCGTCGGCGGCACGCTGCTCTTCGGCATCCTGGCCGTCGTGGTCGAGAACCGCGCCGCTGAGCCGCTGGTACCGCTCAAGGTGGTCCGCGAGCGCACTACCGCTCTGGCCATCGTGGCCAGCCTCGCGGTCGGCGTCGCGATGTTCGGCAGCGCGATCTTCCTCGGCCAGTACTTCCAGATCGCCCGCGGCTACAGCCCGACCGAAGCCGGTCTGCTCACCATCCCGATGATGCTCGGCTCGTTCCTCGGATCGGTCGGTTCGGGTCAGATGATCACCCGCTTCGGCAAGTGGAAGCGGTACCTGATCGCCGGCGGCATCCTGCTGGTGCTCGGCCTGCTCGTGCTCGGCACGATCGACCACACCACGCCGTACTGGTACGTCGGCACCGGCATGCTCTCGATGGGTCTGGGCATGGGCATGATGATGCAGAACCTGGTCCTCGCGGTGCAGAACACCGTCGACGTGAGCGAGATCGGCGCCTCCAGCGCCTCCGTCTCGTTCTTCCGGAGCCTGGGTGGAGCCGTCGGCGTCTCGGTCCTGGGCGCGGTGCTCGCCACCAAGGTCAAGGACCTGCTGATCCAGGGCGTGCTCGCCGGACCGGGTGGAGCCGCGGCCGCGGCCAAGCTGCAGGACGGCGGCTCGGACGGCACCAGCCTGCTGGACGTCAGCCACCTCCCGCCGCAGCTGGCCGAACTGGTGCGCCAGTCGTACGGCGACGCGACCGGGCAGATCTTCCTGATTGCGGCCGCGTGTGCCCTGGTCAGCCTGATCGCCGTGTTCTTCATCAAGGAGGTCCCGCTCCGCCGCACCGTCGCCAAGCTCGACGAGCCGATCGAGCTGGACTGACCAACGCCTTCAGTCCGGTACTCCGGTCCGGGCCCGGCGACGACCAAACCGCAGGCGGTGTTCCCCACGAGGGGAGCACCGCCTGCGGGCGTTTTGCGTCGGAGGTGGTTCCGACGGGTGTGGGTGTGGGTGGTTCGGCCGGGCGTGGGTGTGGGTGGTTCGGCCGGGCATGGGTGTGGGTGGTTCGGCCGGGCATGAGTGCGGGTGGTTCGCCGGGCGTGAGTGGCGGGTAATTCGCCGGGCATGGGTGCGGGTGGTTCCGCGGTCTCCGCTGCGTGATGGTGCTAGTCGGGCTGGTGTGCGTCAAGAGCGCCTTCGGCGTCCCTTCGGGATCGAAACAAGTTTCGACTCTTGACCCACCCCATCCCGACCAGGGAAGGAACGCAGCTACGCGGATCCCGCGGGGAGGTGTGAGCCGGGTCCGGGGTGGTGTTTTCGGGGGCGGGGTGTGCCGGGCGACGGAGGTGTGAGCCGGTCCGGGGTGGTGTTTCGGGGCGGGGTGTACCGACCGACAAGGTAGTACTGGGGTGGTCGCGGAGGTTCCAGGCGTGGGCGGCCCGTCGGGGTGGTGTGTGCGGCGACTACTTCCTGTCCTTCGGTACGCCAGGGCTCCCAGGGGGTGGGTTTCGCCCTGGTGGGTGGTGGTTGTGCCGACTAGGGGGCTGGGGCCGCCGGGTTGTTCGACCACTGGCAGGTTGTCAGCCGACAGGCGGGTTGTTCGGCCGCTGGTGGCACGTTTCGGGGTCGGCTGGCAGGTTGTTCGATGGCTGGCGGCTTTTAAGGCGCTAGCGGTCGCACAAGCCGCTATCGGGTGGATCGGTTTGGGGGTAGCCGTACTGCGGTTAGGCGAGGGGTGGGGGTTCCAGGTCCTCGAGGCTGCGGGTGGTGAGGATGGGGGAGCCGATCAGCCAGAGGACGGCGAAGAGGCCGCCGGTCGCGGAGATCAGCAGGGTCTCGCGGACTCCGATCCAGGTGCCTAGGAGGCCGCCGATTACGGCGCCGAGGGGACGTACGCCGTAGTTGATGCTGCTGAAGGCGCCTGCGACACGGCTCCGCATGTGCTCGTGGATTACTGCGGCCTGCAGGGAGTTCAGTGGGACGTCGAAACACATCACCGCGAACGCTCCGATGAACTCGGCCGCGGCCAGCACGCCGGCGCGAACCCAGACCGGGCCTGAGGCGAAGGCGGCGATGGCGATGGATGCCGGGAAGACCACCGCGCCGAGGGCGATCAGCCGTCCCGCGCCGAGCAGTCGCGTCAACGGCGTCGCTGCCAGTGCTCCGAGCAGACCACCCGACGCGCCGATGCCGAAGGCGATACCGATCGTGCCGGCTGACAGCTCCAGGTTCCGGCTGGCGAACAGAACGAGCAGTGCCGTGCTGATCAAGTTGAAGAAGTTCACGGTCGTCGCGCACCCGAGGCTGCTGCGCAGATACGGATGCCGCAGCAGGTACCTCATGCCCTCGCGGGCTCTGCGGAGCAAGGAGTCCTCGCTCTCATCGGCCTCGGCAGGCGCCGTCTTGAGCCGGCTCACCTGCACCGCCGAGAACACGAAGGTCAGCGCGTCCACGACGATCGCGACGGGCGCGCTCAGCCACTGCACCAGGAGGCCGCCCAGCGCCGGACCGCCCATGAACGAGATCGACCTGGTCGCCGAGAGCTTGCTGTTCGCCTCCAGGAAGTGGTCCCGCGAGACCAGCCGCACGAAGAACGACGCGTAGGCCGTGTTGAAGAGCACGTGCGCGGTCCCGGCCAGGATCGCGACGGCGTACAGCTGGCCGAGTGTCAGCAGGTCCAGCCAGTACGCCGCGGGCAGCGACAGCAGCACGATCGTCCGGCTCAGGTCGGCCGCGATCATCAGTGGGCGCTTGTCCCGGCGCTTGTCCACCCAGGTGCCGATGAACAACGACGCGAGGTTCGGCAGCCACACCGCGGCAGTGAGGAAGCCGACCTGACTGGGGGAGGCGTCCAGCAGGGTGACCGCGATCAGCGGCAGGGCGAGCTCGCTGATCCGGTCGCCGAACTCGGAGACGCCCTGGGCTGACCAGAAGGTCCGGAACTGGCGATCACGCCACAGGCTGGTCGGAGTCAGTGTCTTCACGGTGCTGTCCTCACGGGGGGCGGCGGGAGCTCAGGTGGTTGCTTCAGGCAAGGAAAGGCGGATCATCCGGACCGGGTGGGCGTCGGCCGGGCGGTCTTCCTCGACGCGCTGGACGTACGGCGCCAGCAGTTCCTCGATCGCGTTCTCCACTGCCTCGGCCTCCTCGAGGGTGAGGCTCACCAGCGTGTTGGAGGACCCGGCCGTGCGGCTCCACAGGGGATCGAGGTGGGGTTCGCTCTCGACCAGCCACTGCTGCGCGTAGTCCAGCGCCTGGCTGATCAGCTCCGCCCGTAGCAGCCGCCCGGCCTCGGCGCCTTCCGGTGTGTCGGGCATCTCGAACCGGAACCCGCGGGCGACGGCCTGCCACCAGCGTTGACGCTTGTCGGCGACGCCCTCGGGAGGCGGTCCGTCGCTGACCAGACCGAAGTTGGCGAGGTGGCGGAGGTGCCAGCTGGTCACCGACGGCGAGGCGCCGACGTGCTCCGACAACTGGGTCGCCGTGGCCGGCCCGTTCTTCTGCAGATAGCTGAGGGCGGCCAGCCGGACGGGATGCGCCAGCGCCCGCATCGCCTGCGGGTCGGTGATCTCGAAATCACCGTAAGGATTTCTGAGAGACATGTTTCGAGAGTAACCTCTCACATCTCTGAGCCGCATCTGTCGTAAGCGGGTGCGTAGGAAAATTCGGAGGCATAGGCTTGATGGTCGTGCTTATGGTTAACCCATGCGTACCACTGACAGCGAGCTCGACATCCCGCGCCGGATCCTGACCGGCACCGGGCTGTTCGCGGCGAGGGCCCGGGCCGAGCGCGCCGGGGCGATCAGCCTCGGCCAGACGGCGGTGCTCCGGCAGCTCCAGAAGGCCGGTGCGATCACCCCAGGCGCAGTGGCGGACCGGCTGCTGACCCAGCCGCAGTCCCTGTCCCGGACGCTCGCCGCGCTGGAGGAGCAGGGCTGGATCCGCCGCCGCCCGGATCCCGACGACGGCCGTCAGTCACTGCTCGAGATCACCTCGGCCGGGACCGAAGTACTGGCGGCTGAGATGCGGCCGCGGGAGATCTGGCTGGCCGGTGCGCTCGAGCAGTTGACCGATGCTGAGCGGGACCTGCTGGTCATCGCCGCCGGTCTGCTGGAACGGCTCTCCGAGGACAGGCGATGACGACCGCGACCCTCACCACTGACACCACCACCGACCAGGCACCGGTACGCCGGGTCGCGAGGTTGTTCCGGCCGTACCGCTGGTCGATCGTGGTGCTGCTGGCAGTGTCGGTGGCGCAGGGCGCGGCCGGAGTGGCGTCGCCGTTCCTGGTCCGCGACATCGTGGACCAGGCGTTGCCACAGCGCAGTGCCTCCCTGGTGGTGCTGCTGGCCGGGGGCATGATCGTCGCCGCGGCGATCGCGGCGGTGCTCGGAGTGGTCACCACCCGCCTGTCGAACGTGATCGGTCAGGGCGTGATGCACGACCTGCGCGTCGGGGTGTACGACCACCTGCAGCGGATGTCGCTCGGCTTCTTCACCCGGACCCGGGCCGGCGAGCTCCAGTCCCGTATCGCCAACGACATCGGCGGCGTCGACAACGTGGTGACCAACACGGCCAGCTCGGTCGTGCAGAACGGCGTCGCGGCACTCGCGGTCGGGATCGCCGCGCTGGTGATGGACTGGAAACTCGCGGCCGTCTGCCTGATCGTCGTACCGCTCTTCCTCGCCTTCTCCTTCCGGCTCGGACGGCAGCAGCGCCAGATCGCCCGCGGCCGGCAGAAGCAGCTCGCCGGGATCACCGCGCTGGTGGAGGAATCCCTCTCGGTCGCCGGGGTCCTGCTTGCCAAGACCCTCGGACGGCAGCGGGAGCTGTCGGACCGGTTCGCCACCGAGTCGCGCGCCCTCAGTGCGACCGAGTTGACCGCGGCGATGAGCGGCAAGTGGGTGATCTCGAGCCGCCGGGCCAGCCTGACGATGATCCCGGCGATCGTGTACCTCGTCGCCGGACTGACGCTGGCGCACGGCTCGGCGGTGTTCTCGATCGGCACGGTGGTCGCGTTCACCACGATGCTGAGCCGGCTGGTCGCACCCGCCACCGCACTGCAGGGACTCGGCACGGCCGCCTCCACGTCGATGGCCCTGTTCGGCCGGATCTTCGACGTACTCGATCTGCCGGTGGACATCCAGGAGAAGCCGGATGCCCGCAGCCTGCCGCGGATGCGCGGCGAAGTACGGGTCGAGGACGCGAGCTTCCGGTACGGCGAGGACGGCGGGTGGACGTTGTCCGACATCGACTTCGTGGTGCCACCCGGTACGACGACAGCGCTCGTCGGGGAGACGGGATCGGGCAAGACCACGCTCGCGTACCTCGTCGCGAGGCTGTACGACCCGCAGCTCGGGAGGATCACCATCGACGGCGTGGATCTGCGTGAGCTCAAGCTGTCCGCGATCGCGGACGCGGTCGGGCTGGTGTCGCAGGAGACCTACCTCTTCCACGAGTCGGTCCTGGAGAACCTGCGTTTTGCTGCGCCGGAGGCCACCGACGCCCAGGTGATCGCGGCGGCCCGCGCGGCGCGGATCCACGAGCTGATCGTCGGGCTGCCCGAGGGGTACGACACGGTGGTCGGGGCCCGCGGATACCGCTTCTCCGGCGGCGAACGGCAGCGGCTGGCGATCGCCCGGATGCTGCTGCGCAACCCGCCGATCCTGATTCTCGACGAGGCCGCCAGCGCGCTCGACAACGAGACCGAGCGCGCCGTCCAGGCCGCGATCGACGAGCTGGCCCGGGACCGGACCACGATCGCGATCGCGCACCGGCTGTCGACCGTGCGGAACGCGGACCAGATCCTGGTGCTCGACCACGGCCGGATCGTCGAGCGCGGCAGCCACGACGAACTGGTCGCCCGCCATGGCCGGTACGCCCAGTTGCACGGCACACTCAGCTGAGCTCAGCTCGTCGAACCCAGCTGAAAATTGGTCCGGAAAAGGATGGAACCGGGCCGGGGAGCAGCGCGTGTTAGGGGTGTGAGGGACATCGACGGTGATCCGGCAGCGGAGGTCGCGGCGCTCTACCGCCGTACCTGGCCGCGGCTGATCGGGCTGCTGATGTCCATCGGGGGCTCACGCGCCGATGCCGAGGAGATCGCACAGGACGCCTACGTGAAGCTGCTCGGCCGGTGGGACAAGATCCGCCGGTACGACGACCCGGAAGCGTGGGTCCGGGCGGTCGCGGTCCGGGCGCTGGTGAGCCGGCTGCGACGGCAGCAGGTGGCCGCGCGCGCCGCGGCGAAATTGATGGGCCGGTCGGCGGAGGTTCGTGAGCCGGACGGGGACGCGCTGGACGTGGCGGCGGCACTCGCCCGCATCACCCCGGCGCAACGTGCGGTGGTGGTGCTGCATCACGTGCTGGATCTGCCGATCGAGCAGATCGCGGACGAGCTGGAGCTGCCGCCCGGCACGGTGAAGTCGAGGTTGGCCCGGGCGCGCCAGGCGCTCGCGCCGTTGCTCGCGATCCAGGAGGAGGTGCCTGATCATGTGTGAACTGCGGACCGATCTGTTGATCGAGTACGTCGACGAGCAGACCCCTGGGGAGGCGCCGCCGTTCGAGTTCGTCGAGCAGGCCGTCCGCCGGCAGTGGCGTACGCGTGGTCTGGTGGCCACCGCGGCGGCGGTGCTGTTCGTGGGTGGCGCGGTGGTCGCGACGGCGTCCGTGCCGCGGGCCGAGGAGCCGGCGACACCGCCGACGAGCCCGACGGTGCCCGCGGTGGGGCTGCTGGACGACGGGCCGCCGCCGAAGCAGTTCAAGTTCGGCAACACGGTGATGCTGCTGGGGGAGGAGATCCGGGTGTCCCGGGTCGAGGTCGACTCGGAGAACCCCGGCACGCTGATCGTCGAGGCACCGCGCAACGCCGACGACTCCTGCGTTCCGCACACGATGGCGCGGATCCTGTCGCAGGACGCATCGACGGTCCGTATCGCGGCGTATCGGTACTCCGTGGCGCCAGATCAGCCCGAGGCGCAGCTCTGCGTGAAGCCGGGCACGGGCCCCCTCCGGATCGGCCTGGATCTGCGCCGGCAGGTGGGCAACCGAACGGTACTGGCCGGGAGTACGGGGAACCGGGCCGTCCTGAACTGACTTCCTCGCCGGGGTGGACCGCGACCGCCCCGGCGAGGACGTCGATCACTCTAGGAGCGGGCCCGGATGACCTTTCGCCAGATGTCGTTGACGATGTCCGCCCGCATGCCGACCGCCTCGTAGACCGCGACGGCGGGGGTCGGGTTCCCCGTGTCGACGTGCAGGATCGTGCCACTGAGACCCGCGGCCGAGTCGAGGGCGAACGCGTCGCGCAGCAGGTACTTCGCCAGCCCGCGACCGCGCGCCGCGGTGACGACCCCGAGCCGTCCGATGTAGCCGCAGTGCTCGGTCGTGAGGTAGTTGTCGTCGCACTCCCGGACGCCGACGGGCCGGTCGTCCAGCTCGAGCACGGTCAGCTTGGACCAGTGGAACGTGGAACGACTCTCGCGCTGCTTCACCCAGTCGTCGTACGGGCGGGGGACCGAGCCCGGCTGGTCGGCGAACGACTCGGTGATCACCTGGTGGGCAGCTCGCCGGATCTGCTCGTCCTGGGCTCCGCGCCGAAGCACCACACCGTCGGGAATCGCCGGCGACTCCAGCGGACCGGAGTACCGGATCGTCATCCGTTGGACGGTGGTGTGGATGAAGAGGCCGCGGTCGGCCGCGAGCGCTGACATCTGCCCGTCCTCGCGGAGCAGGCCGAGCTTGATCGCGACCTCGGCGCCGGTCTTCCGCGCATGGTCGGTGGCGCGCTCGATCGCCTGGTCCAGCATCCAGCCGGCCACCAGGGGATCGGCCGAGGAGAGATCGACCTGCGCCCGTCCGCCGTCAAGTACGACGGTGCCCGTTCCGACCAGGTCAGGGCCCGCAGTCACCAGCCAGCTGTCCACGGCCAGGTCGATCAACGGATCGCGCAGGTGATTGACGATGCCCTCGCGGCTGTACTGCGAGAAGCCGATCAGCCGGACGTCGTTCGCGGCGACATGATCCGCGACCACGTCGCCGTCCTCCGGCCGCATCGGCCGGACGGAGTACCGATCGGGCAGTACGGCGGTCATGCCCTCATCCTCGGGAACGACCGCCGTACTGTCGAACGCGTTAGCCGGTCAGCAGGCCTTGACCCACTCGTTGGCGCCGCAGGCGTCCTCGGCGACCTGGGCGCTACGGCTGGTGTCGGGCTTGACCGCGGCGACCGGGGCCTGGTCGGTCCACGAGGCCAGGGTGACGCCGACGGCGTCCTCGACCGAACGTGGGCTGACCAGGTAGTTGTTGCTGATCATCGAGAAGACCAGCTTGCGGCCGTCCTTGGTCGAGACGTACCCCGACAACGCGGTGACGCCGGTGAGCGAACCGGTCTTGCCGTGCAGGTTGTTCGCGGCCGGCGTGTTGCGCATCCGGCTGCGCAGGGTGCCGCCGGTGAACCGGTCGGGGTTGCCCGCGATCGGCAACGCGTCGTACCACTGCTGGAACCAGGGCTCCTGCCGCACGCCGATCAGGATGTCCGTGACGCTCTTGGCGGTCACGTTCACCTTGCGGGACAGGCCGGAGCCGTCCGACAGCCGGATCGTGCTGGTGTCGACACCGACGCTCTTGGCGTAGTCGGTGACGACCCCGAGGCCGGCGGACCAGCTGCCGTCCGCCTCCGCGACCGCACCCATCGCCTTGACCAGGGTCTCGGCGTGCATGTTGTTCGACAGCTTGAGGAACGGGTTCATCAGCTCGCCGACGGTCATCGACTCGTCCCGCGCAATCTGCTGGGCGGTGGTCGGGGTCGCTGCGGTGCGGACGTGTCCGTCCACCTGGATCCCCTGCGCGGCCAGGGCGCGGCGGAACACGTCGGCGGCGTACAGGGTCGGCTCCCAGACGGTGACCCACTCCTGGCCGCCGGTGTCGTCGGCCGGGACCGAGCCGGTGACCCGGACGACGTTGGTGCCGTGGTCGCGCTCGATGGTGAGCGTGTTGTCCGAGCCGGCCGCGCCGGTGGTCGCGGTGTTCACCAGCTTGATCACGCTGTTGGCCGGTACCAGGGTGAGTTTCACCGGCGCCCCGACCGTCGCGCCGGGCAGGCTGTCGACGATCGCGGTACCGGAGTCGTAGTCGGTGTTGGGTGCGAGCGTCAGCGCGGAGATCTGGGCCGAGTAGTAGAACGGCTCGTCGTCCCAGGACCAGGTGTCGCCGAGCCGGACCTTATCGAAGTAGGTGTCGTCGGCGATCAGGTCGCCGTCGATCTGCCGGACGCCGGACTTGGCGACCTGCTGGGCCAGTGCGACGTAGTCCGACTCGAGCGAGGTCGGGTCGCCGTAGCCCTTCAGGTAAAGGTCTCCGCGCAGCTTCCCGCCGCGGACCGGAGCCGTTGCCAGCACGTCGGTGTGGAAGCGGAACCCGGCGCCGAGGGTATGCATGGCGGCGGTCGAGCTGAACAGCTTGGTGTTGGACGCGGGCAGCAGGCGAGTGCCGCCGTTGCGGTCGTAGAGCGTCTCGCCGGTGGTCGCGTCGCGTACCACCAACCCCACCTGGGACCCCTCGAAGCGCGGGTCGGCGAGCAACGCGTCGAGTTGCTGCTGCAGCCCGGTGGCCTGCACGGCGGCAGGCGCCCCGACGGACTGGGTCGGCAGGCCGGTCTGGGTCAGCAGACCGGCCGTCGCGGCGACGGCCGCGGCGACAGCGACCACTCCACGGGGCGACGCGGCCACTCTCGGTAAAAACTTCACGGTGACTCCTTGGAATCGGGCGGAAACCAACAACGCACACCCGGAGTCTCCATCTCCGAGCCCCCGGGGTCCAGCAATTGCGAACCACAACTTTCCGCGGACCCCGGGCGCCACCTCTCGTCAGTCAGGTGAATCGATGGAAAGTCGGTCCAGCAGGTTCCATCCCACCTGAGGAGTTCTGATGCGCAGACGACTTCTGGCGGTGCTGCTCTGGCTGGCCGGCTTCGTCGGGGATGGCCCGGTCCCGGGTCGGGGATGACCCGGGATCACCCCGTCCGCTGCGTGGCGCAGTACAGCCTGGGTGGACCGGGCCTCGTACGCTCGGAGCAGCACCGACGCAGCAACCGGGGAGTCCGGAACACCAGATGGCGAGTCCACCAGAGCAGGTCTTGGCCGATCGGCGGCCACATCGCCGGCCGGTCTGGCTCGACCTGCGCCGTACTACCAGAGGCCTGCAGGCGATGTTCCTGGGCGGCCTCGCGTCACTGATCTCGCTGGTGATCACCTTCTGGACCCTGCCCCAGATCAGCAGCGACGGCGCCCTGCCGGTACTGCGACTGGTGGTGATCCTGGCGGTGATCGGCCTGTTGATGCGGTGGATCCTGGCCGGGGTCGCGATCCTGATCGGGTCGATCGGTGTGCTCGTCGGCGGGCTGCTGTCCCAGTTCGCGGTGGTCTACCTCGGCGTCACCATCGATCCGGGGGTGAACCTGCACGGCGGCCCCGAGGCGGCGCTGCTGGTGTCGATCGTGATGTCCTCGGTCAGCGCCTTCGTCGGCTGGGTCGCGTATGCGGGCAGTGACGACGCGTACGTCTCCGAGGTGATGCGGGTGGTCCGCCGCCGGGCCCGCCGGATCCAGGCGGCGCCGAAGACCGGTCTGCTGATCATCCAGCTCGACGGCCTGTCGGCGCCGCTGCTGAACTGGATGGTGATGTCGGGCAACCTGCCGCACCTCGGCGGCTGGATCCGCGACGGCAGCCACTCGATGGTCGACTGGCACACCGGTGTACCGGCGACCACGCCGGCCAGCCAGGCGGGCATCCTGCACGGCGGCTCCGGCCAGATCCCGGCCTTCCGCTGGTACGAGAAGGACACCGGCCGGGTGATGGTGACGAACCGGTCCCGGGACGCCGCCGAGATCGAGGCGCGGATGTCGACCGGCCGTGGCCTGCTCGCCGACGGCGGCGCCAGTATCAGCAACAACTGGTCCGGCGACGCGCCGAAGTCGGAGTTGGTCTTCAGCCGCGCGGCGCTGCCGGACGGCAGCAGCCGCGGGTACGTCCGGTTCTTCTCCAGCCCGCAGGGTGCGGCGCGCGGGCTGGTGCTCTGCGTCGCAGAGATGGTCAAGGAGCTCCACCAGGCCCGCAGCCAGCGCCGGCGCAACCTGGTGCCGAGGGTCAACCGCGGCGGCTCGTACATCTTCCTTCGGGCCATTTCCAACGTGCTGCTGCGCGACCTGAACGTCTCCTTGATCACCGACGAGCTGATCAAGGGCACACCGGTGATCTACTGCGACTTCGTCGACTACGACGAGGTCGCCCACCACGCAGGGCCGACCCGACCGGAGTCCATGCAGACGCTCGAGGGCCTGGACCGGGTGCTCGGCGCGCTCGAGCGGATCATCGACACGCTGCCGCACGCGTACGAGATCGTCGTGCTGTCGGACCACGGCCAGAGCCAGGGCTCCACCTTCCTGCAGCGGTACGGGCGGACTCTCACCCAGGTGGTCGACGACCTGGTCGACACCACGAAGGAGCCGGTGGCGGCCACAGGGCGCTCCGAGGGCTGGGGTCCGGTGAACGCCTTCCTGACCGAGGTGAGCCTGCGCCGCAGCGTGACCGGCTCGGTCGCCCGCAAGGCCTTCCACGGGAAGGCTCCCCGGGGCGAGGTCGAGCTCGGGCCGGCCGACTGCGAGCCGCCGGTCGCCGCCGACGAGCAGATGGTGGTCACCTCGTCCGGGAACCTCGCGCTGATCTATCTCGCCACGACGATCGGCCGGGTGCCGCTGGAGGAGATCGAGCTGCAGCACCCGCGGCTGATCCCGGGGCTGGCGACGCATCCCGGCGTCGGGTTCGTCGTGGTCGACTCGATCGCCGAAGGACCGGTGGCGATCGGCCGGGCCGGCGTCCACGTACTACGCTCCGGCCGGATCGAGGGCGTCGACCCGCTCACGGCGTACGGACCGCACGCCGCGGCGTCGATGCTGCGGCAGGCGGAGATGCCGCACAACGGGGACATCGTGGTGATCAGCCGGCTGGACGAGTTCACCCACGAGGTGGCCGCGTTCGAGGAACTGGTCGGCTGCCACGGCGGGATCGGCGGCTGGCAGACGGAGGCGGTCCTGGTACACCCGCGCCGTTTCGCGGTCGACGAGTTCCCCGTAGGCTCCGACGCGGTACACGCACTCCTGATCAGCTGGCTCGAACAACTCGGCCAGCGCACCGACCAGGCCGACCAGACCGGCAAGCCGGCCGCAGCGGAACAGGTCACGCCGGAACGTGTCGCCGAACCGTCCGACGCGAGCGTGGAGGCCTGACGAAGTGCGGATCACCTGGTGGGGGCACAGCACCATCACCATCGAGGAGAACGGCACCCGGCTGCTGACGGACCCCGTGCTCACCTCGCGGATCGCACACGTACGGCGTCGTCGCGGCCCGGCCCCGACGCCCGAGGCCGGACAGTGTGACGCGGTGTTGGTGTCCCACCTGCACGCGGACCACCTGCACCTCACGTCGCTGCCCATGGTCTCGCCCGACGCGGCCCTCGTCGTACCGCGAGGTGCGGCCAGGTTGATCCACGCGGAGCGCGGAGCGGAGTACTCGGAGCGGTGCATCGAGGTTGCCCCGGGCAACCAGGTGCGGATCGGCAACCTCGACCTCACGGTGGTGTCCGCCCATCACGACGGACGCCGGCTGCCCTGGTCCTCGTACCGCGCGCCGGCGATCGGGTTCCGGATCGAGGGCGCGCCGAGCGTCTGGTTCGCCGGGGACACCGACCTGTACGACGACCTCGCCGCCGAGGCGGGTCCGGTGGATCTGGCGCTGGTCCCGGTGGGCGGCTGGGGTCCCTCGCTGGGGCCTGGCCACCTGGATCCCGTGGGCGCGGCCGAGGCGGTCCGCCGCGTCGGGGCACGGGTCGCCGTACCGGTGCACTTCGGGACGTTCTGGCCGATCGGGTGCGACTGGCTCAAGCCCGAGTTGTTCCTGCCGCCGGGAGAGAAGTTCAAGGCTGCGATGCACGAGGTGGACTCGGCGGTGAAGGTGGAGTTGCTCGTCCCGGGAGAGTCGGCCGAGGTGGTGCGGCCGTGAGCGGTGACCCCCGCTTCGACCTCTGGTACCTGTGCGTGCTCGCCGGGGCCGTCCTGCTCGGCGCGGTGCTCCCGGTGCTGCCGACGGGCGCGGCCGTGTCGGCGGGCGCGGTACTGGCCTCCCACAGCAACCCCATCGGCCTGGTCGGCGTACTGATCGCGGGGGCCGGCGGCGCGTACGTCGGCGACCTGATCGTGTACGGCGCGTGCCGGTTGGGCGGGGAGAGGCTGGCCAAGAGGGTCGGCTGGCTCCGCGACAATGCCTCGCTCGACGCGCTGCGGGTCCGGTTGAGCCATCACGAGGTCTCTGTGCTGCTGACGTCCCGGCTGATCCCGGGGGGACGCGTTCCGGTGCTGCTCGCGGCCGGGCTCGCGGGGTTCTCCTGGCGCCGGTTCGCGGTGGTGGACCTGGCCGCCTCGTCGCTGTGGGCGGCGGTCTACATGGCGATCGGGCTGCTCGGGTTCGCGTTGTTCGACGAACCTTGGCAGGGTGTCCTCGCGGCGATCGTGCTGGTGATCCTGGTCACGGTGGTCAGCAGCCTGGTCCAGCGCCAGCGCAGGAGGGTCGCGGCCGCCCGCCGGGCCGGGCCTGAGGAGGAGGCCGAGCAGACCTCCGAGACTTCCGAATCCATGCCTTCCGAGGCCAAGGCCTCCGAAGCCAGGGCGTCAGACTCCGAATGAGGTGTTGCGGAGCCGTTCGACCAGTTCCGCTTCACCGTCGAGCTTGACCTGGGCGACCGCCTGGCGGCCGAAGCAGAACAGCACGAGCTCGACCGGCTCACCCGTCACGGTGACCGAGCCCCGCGCCGTCGGCTTCTTCGCGACCGACTCGGCGCCGTCCGGGAGGCGCAGTACGAGGCCGCTCGGGGCCTTGCGGGTCATCGACTTCGCGGCGAGGCGGAGCTGCTTCCACAGACCTTGCTGCTGCTCGGCGGGCAACTCGCGGACGGTGAAGTCCGGGACCGCGCGGCGGACGTCCTCGTGGTGGACGAGGTACTCCGTGGTGTTCAGGTTGTGGCCCAGGCCCGGGAACGAGTAGATCGAGAACGTCGGCGGCCCGGTGCGGACCTTGTCCACGATCTCGGTGAAGGAGTACTTCGCCTTCGTATGCGCCATCCGCCGCTCGGTGGTGTCCGCGAGCGCCGGGATCATGATCCCCGGACCGGCGAGCGGATCGGCCTCCCGGACATACAGGTGGACCGCCAGATCGTGCGTCGTCCACCCCTCGCAGAGCGTCGGCTGATCGGGCCCGACCTGGTCGAACAGATCACACAGCGCGAGTCGTTCCACCTTGCTGTAGTCGGTCACAACTCGATCGTAGTTGTCTTGCGACCCCTACCAGGTGTCGCCAGCACTAAAAGCACATCCGGTAGGGGTCGCACCAATGGCAGAATGTCATTCGTTGTCAGCCTCGTGGCTGGCTACGCCCCTGACAGTGCCGTCATCGTTCTGAGGATGTTTGCGTGCCGCAGCCGAAAGTCCCGAGCAAGGGCAGTGTGACCCGGCGCGGGTTCGCCGTTCTGCGCGTCGCCATCTGGGAGGAGCCGTGGGTGTTCGCGCTCTCGGTGCTCGCGAGCATGCTGTACGGCGCGATGACGGTGGCCGACGGGTGGGCCCTGGGCTGGGCCACGGACCATGTGATCCGGCCGGCGCTGGAGCGCGGTGACACCACCTTCGGCGCGATCGCGTCGATGGTCTCGCTCTTCCTCGGCATCGCCGTGCTCCGCGCGATCGGCGTGGTCGGCCGCCGGATCGGCGCCGGCGTGATGCAGTTCCGGCTGCAGGCGACGTACCGCGAGCGCGTCACCCGGCAGTACCTGAAGCTCCCGCTCGAGTGGCACCACAAGCACCCGACCGGGGAGCTGCTGTCCAACGCGAACGCGGACGTCGAGTCGACCTGGTACCCGATCGCCCCGCTGCCGATGGCGGTCGGCGTGATCGCGATGCTCGCCTTCGCCACCGTCGCGATGTTCGCGGCGGACCCGTGGCTCGCGGCGGTCGGTTGCCTGGTGTTCCCGCTCGTCTTCGTCGCGAACGTGATCTTCCAGCGCACCCTGCAGCCGCTCGCCACCCGCGCGCAGGAGTTGCGAGCGGATGTCTCCGAGGTCGCGCACGAGTCGTTCGACGGCGCGCTGGTGGTCAAGACGCTGGGCCGGGAGGCCGCCGAGACCGAGCGCTTCCGGGCGCCCACCTACGAACTGCGCGACGCGAACATCGCGGTGAACAAGGCGCGCGGCGCGTTCGACCCGGTGATCGAGGGCCTGCCACGCATCGGAGTACTGGCCGTTCTGCTCGTCGGGGTCGGGCGGGTCAGCTCGGGCGCGGCCGACGCCGGTGACGTGGTGCAGGTGGCGTTCCTGTTCACGCTGATCGGGTTCCCGATCCGGGCGCTCGGCTGGGTGCTGGGGGAGTTGCCGCGCTCCGTCGTCGGGTGGGACCGGGTGCAGCGGGTGATCACAGCCGAGGGCGGGATGGAGTACGGCGCCGAGAAGCTGACCCACTCGTCGGCCGCGCGGCTGGAGGTGTCGGACGTCCGGTTCGGCTACCTGCCGGACCGCGACGTGCTCGCCGGCGTGGATTTCACCGTCGAGCCGGGCCGGACCGTCGCGGTCGTCGGCCCGACCGGCGCCGGCAAGTCGACGATGACCACCCTGCTCACCCGGCTGGTCGATCCCGAGGAAGGGTCGGTCAAGGTCGACGACCACGACCTGCGCTCGCTGGCCCGCGACGAACTCGCCGGCTCGGTGGCGCTGGTCGCGCAGACCGCCTTCCTCTTCGATGACACGATCCGCGGCAACATCACCCTCGGCGGCGACTACACCGACGCCGACGTGTGGGACTCGCTCCGGATCGCCCAGGGCGACGGATTCGTGAAGTCCCTGTCGCACGGCCTCGACACCAAGGTCGGCGAACGCGGTACGACGCTGTCCGGCGGCCAGCGGCAGCGGATCGCGCTCGCCCGGGCGCTGGTGCGGCGACCCCGGTTGCTGATCCTGGACGACGCCACCAGCGCGGTGGATCCCCAGGTCGAGGCGCGGATCCTGGCCGGGCTGCGGACCGCCGTACAGGGGGCCGAGGCGGCGACCACCGTGCTGGTGATCGCCTATCGCAAGGCGACGATCGCGCTGGCGGACGAGGTGCTGTTCCTCGACGAGGGCCGGATCGCGGATCAGGGGTCGCACCTGGAGTTGCAGGCCCGCTCGGCCGCCTACCGCGACCTGGTCGACGCCTACGAGAAGGACGCGGCGCGGCGTGAGGAAGAGGCGGCGCTGGAAGCAGATATGGACCGCGATCTCGACACCTACGACGCAGAAGGAGCATCCGCGTGAGCGCCGCAGAGGCCACCCGGCTCGACCACGGCGACGACGCCGGCGGTCTGGAGACCCTCAAGCAGGGACTCCGGGTCTCACCCGAGCTCGGCCGCGGCTGGGGGGTCACGGGGCTGCTCGCGCTGACGATGACGGCCGGGCGGATCGTCGTACCGATCGCCGTCCAGCAGACGATCGACAAGGGCCTGTCGGGTCCCGGCGGTCCGGACATGTCGTTCGTGGCGTGGATGTGCCTGCTCTGCGTGGGTGCCGTGGTGATCACCGGCGTCGCGTCGTACCTCACCACCGTGCGGCTCGCGAAGAACTCCGAGCGCGGGCTCGCGACGATGCGGATCAAGGCGTTCCGGCACGTGCACGACCTGCCGGTGCTGACCCAGAGCACCGAGCGCCGCGGCGCGCTGGTCAGCCGGGTCACCTCCGACGTGGATACGGTGTCGCAGTTCCTGCAGTTCGGCGGGTTCATCTTCCTGGTCAGCATCGGGCAGATGCTGCTCGCGACCGTGGTGATGTTCTTCTACTCCTGGCAGCTCGCGCTGGTCGTGCTGATCTGCTTCCTGCCGTTGTTCGCCAGCCTGAAGTACCTGCAGCGGAAGATGTCCGCGGCGTACGGCGTGGTCCGGGCGAAGGTCGGCGAGATGCTGTCCGCGATCGCCGAGCCGGTCGTCGGCGCCCAGGTGGTCCGCGCCTACGCGATCGAGCAGCGCACCCAGGCCCGGATCGATGCCTCGATCGAGGACTACCGGCGGACGGCGACCCGCGCCCAGGCGATCACCGGGATCACCTTCTCCATCGGTGGTCTGGCGGCCGGTCTGGCCAACGCCGGCGTGCTGACCGTGGGCGTGCTGCTCGGGGTGGATGGCAAGGCGACGCTGGGGGAGATCCTCGCGTTCATGTTCCTGGTCGCACTGTTCTCCGACCCGGTGCAGATCGCCACGCAGGTGCTCACCGACGCCCAGAGCGCCTTCGCCGGCTGGCGGCGCGTGCTCGGCGTGATCGCGACCCCGGCCGACGTGGTCGACCCGGGCGAGGACGGCGTCACCCAGGCGCGGGGCCCGGTGACGGTCGAGTTCGCCGACGTGAACTTCGCCTACCCCGACGGCGACCTCGTACTGCGGGACGTCGACGTCCGGCTGGAACCGCACCGGCGGGTCGCGGTGGTCGGCGAGACGGGTTCGGGCAAGACGACCTTCGCCAAGCTGCTCACCCGGCTGATGGATCCCACCTCCGGCGCGGTACTCCTCGACGGGGTGAACGCTCGCGAGATCTCGTTCTCCTCGTTGCGTGAGCGGGTGGTGATGGTGCCGCAGGACGGGTATCTCTTCGACTCGTCCCTCGCCGAGAACGTCCGCTTCGGGCGGCCCGAGGTGACCGATGCGCAGTTGCTGGACGCGTTCGCCGATCTCGGGCTGACCGACTGGCTGGAATCGCTGCCGGACGGGCTGGAGTCACCCGTCGGTCAGCGAGGCGAATCCCTGTCGGCGGGTGAACGTCAGCTGGTGGCGCTGGTCCGGGCGAACATCGCGGACCCGGATCTACTCGTCCTGGACGAGGCGACCTCGGCGGTGGATCCCGGGACCGAAGTACGGGTGAATGCCGCGCTGGAGCGGCTGATGGCGGGTCGCACGTCCGTGACGATCGCCCACCGGTTGTCGACCGCGGAAGCCGCCGACGAGGTCCTGGTCTTCGACGACGGCCGCATCATCGAGCGCGGTCCGCATGCGGACCTGGTCCAGGCAGGAGGCGTCTACACCCACCTCCACGCCAGCTGGATAGCCCAACGCTCCGCAGTCTGAACCGAAGCTGGACAGGTCTAACGGGCCGGGGGAGGAAAGGGGCCCCCGGCCCGTCGACCTGCCGTGCGCGGCCAGCTGGGCCGATCCGTCGATCGGCCGCTGACCAAGTGGTACTGCGCGGTCGGCGCGCTGCTGCTTGCTCCGACTACGCGGTCTGCGCGCTGCTCGCTTGGACTACGCGGTCGGCGCGGCGCCGTTCTCGCGGCCGGCGCCCGGCTGCGGTACGAGCAGGAACTCGACACCGCCCTTGTCGTCGACGGCCGCGTCGAGGATCTTGTCGTCGAGCGCGTTCGCGGCGTTCTCCTCGAGGAATACCCGGGCGCCGCTCTCCTCGACCACCTGATCACCCGGCAGCGGCGACTCAGTCGTGGTCACCGCCAGTGCCGGGTCGGCCGGGTTCTCCTGCGAGATCCGGACGCCGGCGCCTTCGGGAGCGCCTTCGACGCCCGTGATGCTCTTGATCACCAGGGTGGCGTTCTCTGTCAGGGTAAGCACTGCTGCTCCTAGCATCGATTGCGGTGAGCGCGTCCCGTGCCCCTTCCCCCAACCTCCAAACATCCCCGCCCGAAACCCGAACCCCCACCCACCCGCACCCGCGGTACCTCGGCCACCCGCACCACGGCCACCGGCACCACCGCACCCAGCTCCGCCTGCAGCCTGCCCGGCTACTTCGCCCGGCCACCTCGGCCCGCCGCGGTCGCCCGCCCAGGCGACCTGCGACCTTGTGCACCGTTCGCGCGGCAGCAGAGCCGAGGACTACTTACCTCGTGCACAAGGTCGACGAAGCCTGGGGCGGACCAGCACTTTGTGCACCGCCCGAGTGTTTTCCGCCCGTCAGACTGCTTGGGCGGCGCACAAAGTCGCCCAGCGGACTCCGCCCGGACTCGCCCAGCGGACTCCATCCGGACTCGCCCAGCGGGGTCCGCCCGGACTCGCCCAGCGGACTCCGCCCGAACTCGCCCAGCGGGGTCCGCCTGGGCGTCGTTGAGTGCACGCGATTGGCTGGCCGGGGCGGATTGACCGTCGCGGGGTCTCGCCGACGCGGAGATGGTGGTGCCCGGGGGCGTGCTTGAGGTGGTGCGGGTGTAGTGATGCAAGTGCGTGTGGTGGTGCGAGTGTGGTGGTACCGGGGTAGTGCGGGTGGGTGAGTGATGCGGGGTCAGGCGTAGAGGGGGTGGTCGGGCTCGATCGGGGCCGGCCAGAGGGACGGATCGTCTGGGCTTGTGGTCCGCCAGGTCGGCTCGGCGCCGGTACGACGCTTGCCGCGGGTGAAGGCCGCTCGGAGGCGCGCTGCGAGTTCGTCCGCCTTCAGGACGGCGTCTTCCCAGCCGAAGTGCACCAGTTCCAGGTCGCGATCCGCGAGCCGCTGATCGCGTTCGGCCGCACGCCGGAGGAGTCGGCGACGTTGCGCAGGTGTCGGAGCCTCGAACTTCGCGAGGCCGTCCGCCTCGGCAGCGGTGCGGAACTCTGGCCACCAGAAGTCGACTCGCTCACCCAACCACTGCCGGCCGTCCCAGAACTGGGCTTGAAGCACCGGCATCGGCAGGCCGGCCTGCAGGAAACGGACGCGGGCGAAAGACTCCAATGCCGACTCCGACCTGGGATCCGCGATGGCAACGGCCGCGCGCGCCCGTTGCACGCCGGGCCAGCGGCGCTGGCGTCGCAGTACCAGTTCGAGTTCAGTTCGTGGCACCGAGACGGCCAAGGCGTGGTCCACCGTCACCACCGCTTCCTCGAGCGGCAGTTCGCGGGCGAGGTCGATGGTCGTTCGCGCGTCCGCGGTGAGCAGGTGCCCGTCGAGACGTTGGAGATCCGCGGCCGTGAGCCCAGCGCGTCGGAGTACCAGGTCGTCTCGCTTCTGGTTCCTGCGTCGGGCACCGGGCAAACACGTCAGCCAGACCGCGTCCTCCCGTGGACGGTCATCCCGCGGCCGGTTGTTCCAGACCCTCAGCCCGGACACCTCGGCCGCGGTGAAGTGGCTGACGACCGATCGCGGATGTGCCGACTGCGCGCACCGGATGGTCGCGGACCGTTCGTCCAGGCCGCCGTCGATGTATCGCCGATGGGATCTCTGCAGCGCCTCCTTGCGGAGGAGCCGCTGGAGATCGTGATCGGCGAGACCGAGCCGGTGCAGCTCCTGGCGAGTCACCGGCCCGCCGATGATCGCCTTCACGGATTCCCGCACCTCGTCATCGAGCTTTTCCACGCTTCGATGATCGCCGAGCAAACCCCTCGCTGACGCCCGTCTCCAATTCCTGTGGACAACCACCCCGAATCCCGGCCTCCGCCGTACGCCACGCCCCCACAACATCATTACCCGGGTCCGGACGAGGCTCGCTGTTGCTGTCGACTTTGTGCACCGCCTGAGCAGCCCGACGACGGGCGGACGCTCAGGTGGTGCACAAAGTGCTGGTGTGCCCCTGGTCTTCATCGACCTTGTGCACGAGGTGAGCGGTTCGGGGCTCCGTTGCCGCGCGAACGGTGCACAAAGTCGCGCGGATGCGGGCGGGCGGGTGGGTTGCGTGCGCGGTGCGCGTGTCGGGGACGGAATGCGAGCGGGAGGAGGGCAGGGCAGGTGCCGGGGGAACGGGCGCGGGCGGGAGGTAAGCAGGTCAGGAGCGGGGGGCGGGGGTTAAAGGAAACGGTGCGGGCGGCAGCCTGGAAACCCGGGTGCGGAGTGTCGGTGGAGTGGTGTGTGATCAGGCGTATGACTATCGAGCTGGGTGTGCCGGGGGTCGGCGGGTTGGGCGAGGTTGCCGGGAAGCTGGGGGAGTGGCAGTACGGCGGGGTGGCGGTGCAGGTGCATCCGGGGGATCTGGGGTGGTTCTGGCGGTTCGGGGCCGAGCGGACCGCGGATGCCGTGCGGGTGTGGAAGCGCGACCACGAGATCCTCGCGGTCGGGTTGCTCGACGAGCCGGACATGTTGCGGCTCGCGCTGGCGCCGGGTGCGTTCGACGACGCGGAGCTCGCCCAGCAGATCGTCGACGACAGCTCGGACCCCGCGCGCGGAGTACTGATCGAGGGGACCGTGTACGTCGATGCGCCGGAGGGTGCGCGGGCTCGCGACCTGCTGTTCAAGGACGGGTGGGACGCCGACGAGCCGTGGGTACCGCTCGAGCGTGATCTCGCGGAGCCGATCGAGGATCCCGGTCTGGCGGTCGAGGTGATCGGACCGGACCAGGCGCACGTGCGGACCGCGGTCCAGCGCGCGTCCTTCGACGGCTCCACCTTCACCGACGAGCGCTGGCACGCGATGGCCGCCGGTACGCCGTACGCCGACGCCAGGTGTCTCGTCGGGAGGAACGGCCGGGGTGACCCGGTGGCAGCGGTCACCGTGTGGTCGGCCGGAGCCGGCAAGCCGGGACTGATCGAGCCGTTGGGGGTGCACCGCGAGTTCCGCGGCGCCGGACACGGCAAGGCGATCACCGTCGCCGCGGCCGCCGCGCTCCGGGACCTGGGTTCGTCCAGCGCCCTCGTCTGCACGCCCGCCTTCAACGTCGGCGCCGTCGCCACCTACCGCACGGCCGGGTTCCAGCCCCTCCCCGAGACCCGCGCCCAGGTCCGGAAGGCCTGATACCTACGCGGCGACCTCGTCGGCGGCCCGCAGTACCCGAAGGGTGTTGCCTCCGGCAAGTTTTGCGAGGTCGTCGTCGCTCCAGCCGCGGTCGGCGAGGGCGTAGAAGAGCGACGGGTACGACGCGACGTCCGGCAGTCCGACCGGGAACTCCGGGCAGCCGTCGTAGTCGCCGCCGAGCCCGATGTGGTCGATCCCGGCCACCTCGCGGACGTGTTCGACGTGCGCCACCACGTCGTCGAGGGTCACCTGCGGCTTCGGTACGCCGTACGCCTCCTTCAGCTTCTTCTGCTGAGCCGGCACCAGCGGATCGAGGCCGAGCTCACCCGCCAGTTCGCGGGCCCCCGCCACCCAGTCGACGTACGCCTGCGAGACGAAGACCGGCACGAACGTCACCATGCAGACCCCGTCGTTGCCGGCCAGCGTCTGCAGTACGTCGTCCGGCACGTTGCGCGGGTGGTCGCAGACCGCCTGGGCGGACGAGTGGCTGAAGATGACCGGCGCGCTGGTCACCCGCAGCGCGTGCCGCATCGTGTCGGCTGAGACGTGCGAGAGGTCGACCAGCATGCCGAGCCGGTTCATCTCCCTCACCACGTCCTCGCCGAACTCGTTCATCCCGCCGAGCACCGGCTCGTCCGTGGCGGAGTCGGCCCAGGACACGTTGTTGTTGTGCGTCAGCGTCATGTACCGGACGCCGAGCTCGCGCATGATCCGCAGCACGCCGAGCGACTCACCGATCGAGTGGCCGCCCTCCATCCCCATCAGCGAGGCGATCCGGCGCTCCTTGAAGGCGATGTCGACGTCGTCCGCGGTGTCGGCGAGCTGGAGCGCCTCCGGGAAGCGCGCGACCATCCGGTGCACGAAGTCGATCTGCTCGAACGTCCGGCGGACCGCGTCGGCGTCCTGCGGCACCCACAACGACCAGAACTGGGCCGCGACCTGGCCGAGCCGGAGCCGGGGCAGGTCGGTGTTCAGCTTGGGCACCGAGACGCTCAGGTCGTAAGCGTCGAGGTCGTACCCGCACAGCTCGTGGAAGGCGATCGGGAGATCGTTGTGGCCGTCGATCAGGGGATGGTTCTGCAGCAGGGTCTGCACCCGGGCGACACTCGTCATTCCGGCATTTTGTCAGGCCCGGCGGCGTCTCGCATGCCCACCCGACGCCGGGCCGTCGGGGTTGTCCGCGGCCACCCGACCCCGGGCGGTCGGGGAGTGACGGGGGATCGGGGACAATGGGGTGGTGGATACCGAGGAGCTGACCTTCGACGCGGCCGGGCTGATCCCTGCCGTCGTGCAGCAGTACGACACCCGCGAGGTCCTGATGGTCGGCTGGATGAACGCCGAGGCCGTCCGCCGGACCGCCGAGTCCGGCCGCAGCACCTTCTGGTCGCGCAGCCGCCAGGAGTACTGGGTGAAGGGCGAGACGAGCGGCAACCGTCAGCACGTGAAGCAGATCCTGGTCGACTGCGACGCCGACACCCTGCTGGTCCTGGTCGACCAGGAGGGCCCGGCCTGCCACACCGGGACGCGAAGCTGCTTCGAGCACGGCGAATTCGAGGTCAAGGCGTGAACACTCCCGATCTCGAGACCTTCCGCGAGTACGCCAAGGACCGTCGTGTCATCCCGGTGACACGACGGCTGCTGGCGGACGCGGAGACCCCGATCGGCGTCTACGGCAAGCTCGCGGCCGAGCGCGAGGGCACCTTCCTGCTGGAGTCCGCGGAGAACGGCGGCGTCTGGTCGCGGTACTCGTTCATCGGGGTGCGCAGCGCCGCCACCCTGACCGAGCGCAACGGTGAGGCCGTCTGGACCGGCACCCCTCCGGTCGGACTGCCGCAGACCGGCGACCCGCTGAAGGCGCTCCGCGAGACGCTGGACATCCTGCACACCCCGCGGCTGCCGGACCTGCCGCCGCTGACCGGCGGCATGGTCGGCTTCCTCGGGTACGACGCGGTCCGCCGGCTGGAGAAGTTGCCGGACACAACGACCGACGACCTCGGCCTGCCCGAGCTGACCTTCCTGTTCGCCACCGACCTGGCCGCGCTGGACCACGAGACGGGCGAGATCTGGCTGATCGCCAACGCGGTCAACTGGGACGACTCCGACGAGCGGGTGGACGAGTCCTACGCGGACGCCGTCCGCCGGCTGGACGCGATGCAGAAGGACCTCGCCCAGCCGACCCCGTCGTACGTCGTGCACGCGAACCGGCAGGCGCAGCCGGACCCGCACCGGCAGCGGTCCGGCGCGGAGTACCGGGAGGCGGTGGAGACCGCCAAGGAGGAGATCCGGGCGGGCGAGGCGTTCCAGATCGTCGTCTCGCAGCGGTTCGAGCTGCAGACGACGGCGAGCGCGCTCGACATCTACCGGGTGCTCCGCCGGTCGAACCCGAGCCCGTACATGTACCTGGTCCGCCTGGACGGCTTCGACATCGTCGGGTCCAGCCCCGAGGCGCTGGTGAAGGTCACCGACAACAAGGTGATCCTGCACCCGATCGCCGGCACCCGCCCGCGCGGCGCGACGCCGGAGGAGGACCGGGCGCTCGAGGAGGAGCTGCGCGCCGACGCCAAGGAGCGCGCCGAGCACCTGATGCTCGTCGACCTCGGCCGCAACGACGTCGGCCGGGTCTGCGCGCCCGGCACGGTCGAGGTGGTGGACTTCATGGACGTCCGCCGCTACAGCCACGTGATGCACCTGGAGTCGACGGTCACCGGGCGGCTGCAGGCGGGCAAGACCGCCTTCGACGCGCTCACCGCCGCGTTCCCGGCCGGAACGTTGTCCGGAGCACCGAAACCGCGGGCGATGGAGATCATCGACAAGCTGGAGGTGACCCGGCGGGGCGTCTACGGCGGCGTGGTCGGTTACCTCGACTTCGCCGGTGACGCCGATACCGCCATCGCGATCCGTACCGCGGTGCTGCGCGGTACGACGGCGTACGTGCAGGCGGGCGCGGGCATCGTCGCGGACTCGGACCCGGCCTCCGAGGACGCCGAGTGCCGTACCAAGGCGGCGGCCGTCCTGAACGCCATCGCCGTCGCCGGCACGTTCTCCGAGGTCTGATGCGCCCACAACGAGTGGTGGACCTGCTGGCGGTGGTGGCCCTCGTGCTGCTCGGCCTGTCGGCCTACCTGACCTGGTCGATCGCTGACCCCGGCAGCGGCCGTCCGGTGGTGAACTTCAACGGGTACGCCGTGACCCGCGCGCCGGTGACCCTGGCGCTGGCAGGCGTGGTGGCCGTCATCGTCACCAAGCTCGCCGGTACTGCGCTCCGGCGTGTCCTGGCCGCCCTGGTCGCGCTGATGGGAGTAGCCGCGATCGCGGTGGCACTGCAGGTGCGACCGGATGCCGCGGAACTCGGTAGGCTCCGGCCAGAGCTCAGTCAGGCGGTGACGGACCGGGTGCTCCTCAGCACCGGACCGGCGCCCTGGCTTGCTCTGGCGGGCGGGGTGGCACTGCTGGCGGCGGGAGTGATCGCGCTGCTCACGGCGCATCGATGGCGGCGCCCGACGCTGCGGTACGAGCGTGATCCGGCCGCCACACCGGCCGATCAGTGGAAGGCGATCGACGCCGGTGAGGACCCGACGATCTGACTGTCGGGGGCTACCGCCACAATAGGAGGGGACGACAAGAGGAGTGGCGCCAACGATGGACAATACGACCGCAGATCAAACGGTGGACTACGAGAGCGAAGAAGCTCACGCAGGCGGCCTGCACGGCAGCACTCCGGCGGCCTGGACCGCCGTGACGATCGTGCTGGTCGGGTTCACCGTCGGAGCCATCGCGATGGTGATGGGGCCGAACTGGGTGTTGTTCTGGATCTCGGTCGGGATCGCCGTGGCGGGCGGCCTGGTCGGCAAGGTGATGCAGCTGCTCGGGTTCGGTGCACGGTCCAGCGACCACCACTGACGGACGGACCACAATCATGACTGTGCTTGACGACATCCTCGCCGGGGTCCGGGAGGACCTCGCGGAGCGCCAGGCGCGGGTCAGCCTGGACGACCTCAAGCTGGAAGCCCAGCGCAAGCCCGACGCCAAGGACCCGATGCCGGTGTTCCGCGGTGACGGGATCGCGATCATCGCCGAGGTGAAGCGGTCCAGTCCGTCCAAGGGTGCCCTGGCCGACATCGCCGACCCCGCCGCGCTCGCCTCGGAGTACGCCGAGGGTGGTGCGGCGGCGATCAGCGTGCTGACCGAGCAGCGCCGCTTCGGCGGCAGCCTGGAGGACCTGCGCGCGGTCCGCGGCCGGGTCGATGTACCGGTGCTGCGCAAGGACTTCATCGTGTCCTCGTACCAGCTCTGGGAGGCCCGTGCGGCCGGCGCCGACATGGTGCTGCTGATGGTGGCCGCGCTGGAGCAGGAGGCGCTGGTCTCGCTGATCGAGCGGTCCCACTCCATCGGGTTGTGCCCGCTGGTCGAGGTGCACGACGAAGAGGAGACGCTGCGGGCGGTGGACGCGGGGGCTCAGCTGATCGGCGTCAACAACCGCAACCTGAAGACCCTCGAGGTCGACCGGAACACCTTCGCCCGGGTCGCGCCGTCGATCCCGACCAACCTGGTCCGGGTGGCGGAGTCCGGCGTTCGAGGTCCGCATGATGTAATCGAGTTCGCGCGCGCCGGGGCCGATGTCGTCCTCGTCGGTGAAACCCTGGTGACCGGCCGCGATCCGCGGGCCTCGGTCGCCGATCTCGTCGCTGCGGGATCGCACCCCGCCATCCAGCAGCGTCACTGAGACGTGCCGGCCCCCGCCGAGGGGGTCGTCACCGAGACGTGAAACCCTTGTGTGAGCAGGGGTTTTGGAAGGCGAACATGACTGCTGTGCTGCCCGACCAGCTCGGGCACTTCGGCCGCTTCGGCGGCAGGTTCCTGCCGGAGGCGCTGATCGCGCCGCTCGACGAGCTGACCACCGCGTGGCAGCAGGCGATGGCGGACAAGACCTTCACCGACGAGTTCGAGCGGATGCTGCGCGAGTACGCCGGCACCCCGAGCCTGCTGTACGACGCGACCCGGCTGTCGGACGTCGTCGGGGCGCGGGTGCTGCTGAAGCGCGAGGACCTGAACCACACCGGCGCGCACAAGATCCGCAACGTGCTCGGCCAGGCGCTGCTCACCAAGCGGATGGGCAAGACCCGGGTGATCGCCGAGACCGGCGCCGGCCAGCACGGTGTCGCCGCGGCGACCGCGTGCGCCTACCTGGATCTCGAGTGCGTCGTCTACATGGGCGAGGTCGACACCGAGCGGCAGGCCCTGAACGTGGCCCGGATGAAGCTGCTCGGCGCCGAGGTGATCCCGGTCAAGACCGGCAGCCGGACGCTGAAGGACGCGATCAACGAGGCGCTGCGCGACTGGGTCGCCAGCGTCGGCAACACGCATTACCTGCTCGGTACCGCGGCCGGCGGGCACCCGTTCCCGGCCATGGTGCGCGACTTCGTCCGGGGGATCGGTGACGAGGCGCGGGCCCAGTCGCTCGAGCTGCTCGGCCGGCTTCCGGACGCGGCCGTCGCCTGTGTCGGTGGTGGCTCGAACGCGATCGGTCTGTTCGCCGCCTTCGTCCCCGACACCGAGGTGAAGCTGTACGGCATCGAGGCCGGCGGCGACGGGTACGAGACCGGCCGCCACGCGGCGACGATCACCGCGGGCCAGGTCGGCGTGCTGCACGGCGCCCGGTCGTACCTGCTGCAGGACGAGGACGGCCAGACGATCGAGTCGCACTCGATCTCCGCCGGACTGGACTACCCGGGCGTCGGCCCGGAGCACGCCTGGCTGGCGGAGACCGGCCGGGCGACGTACCGGCCGGCGACGGACGCGGCGGCGATGGAGTCGCTGCGGCTGCTCGCACGCACCGAGGGCATCATCCCGGCGATCGAGTCGGCGCACGCGATCGCCGGCACGCTGGAGATCGCCAAGGAACTGGGGCCTGAGGCAACGATCCTGGTGTGCCTGTCCGGTCGTGGTGACAAGGACATGGACACGGCCGGCGAGTGGTTCGGCCTGATCGACGGGAACGGCAAGGCATGAGCGACGTGAGCGCCGAACTGGGCAACGCGGGCACCGCGATCCGGAAGGCGAACGACGAGGGCCGGGCCGCGCTGGTCGGCTACCTGCCGGCCGGCTACCCGACCATCGACGGTGGCGTGGACGCGATCAAGGCGATGGTCGACGGCGGTGTGGACGTGCTCGAGATCGGCCTGCCGTACAGCGACCCGGTGATGGACGGCGTGACGATCCAGCGCGCCGCCGAGATCGCGCTGGCCGGCGGGCTGCGGATCCGCGACGTGCTCGGCACCGTCGAGAAGGTCGCCGCGTACGCCGATGTACCGGTGCTGGTGATGACGTACTGGAACCCGATCGAGCGGTACGGCGTGGATCGGTTCGCGGTGGATCTGGCCGCCGCCGGGGGAGCGGGCCTGATCACGCCCGACCTGATCCCGGACGAAGGCGCCGAGTGGATCGCCGCCGCCGACAAGAACGAGCTGGACAAGGTGTTCCTCGTCTCGCCGTCCTCCACCGACGCGCGGATCGGGCTCACCACGGCGTCCTGCCGGGGATTCGTCTACGCGACCGCCGTGATGGGCGTCACCGGTGCCCGTGACCAGGCCTCCGACCTGGCCGCGCCGCTGGTCGCCCGGACGAAGGCGACCACCGGGCTCCCGGTCGGGGTCGGACTCGGCGTCTCCGACGCGGACCAGGCGGCGGACGTCGCGGCGTACGCGGATGCTGTGATCGTGGGCTCCGCGTTCGTGAAGGCGCTCGACGCGGGCGGACCGGCGGGAGTGAAATCGCTCACGGAAAGCCTCGCTGAAGGGGTCCGGCGGGAACGTAGCACCCCCGTCGCTCGTTAGAACCGCCGTGAGTCGAACCAGGAACGCGGCCGTTTTCTTCGCCGCGGTGGCTCTGCTTGCCCTCGTGGGCTGCAGCAGCGGGCCGAAGCAGTCAGCCGACAACCCCGGTGGGGCGATCATCCGCACCCCGGCCGGTGACCCGAACGGGTTGCGCGGGGCAACGCTGGACCGGCCGTACTCGTTACCGGCCACCTCGCTGACCGACACCTCGGGCAACGAGTTCAACCTGGTCACGTCGACGAAGAAGCCGGTCACGCTGGTGTTCTTCGGCTACACGAACTGCCCGGACGTCTGCCCGACGGTGATGGCCGACGTCGCCTCCGCCTTGACCAAGCTGGACGAGTCGGTGCGCGACCAGGTTCAACTGCTGTTCATCACCACTGATCCGGCGAGGGACACCGGACCGGTGATCCGCAAGTACCTGGACCGGTTCGACCCGTCGTTCGTCGGGCTGACCGGCAACCTGACCTCGATCAAGGACATCGCCAAGGCCGTCGGCGTCCCGGTGGAGGGCATGAAGAAGCTGCCCTCCGGCGGGTACGAGGTGGGCCACGGCGCCCAGGTGCTCGGCTTCGGCGCGAACGACCAGGCCACCGTGCTGTGGCTGTCGAACGCGGCGATCGGCGACCTGGCGCACGACTTCGGCAAGCTCGTCGAGGAGAACCAGTGAAGCAGCAACCTTGGTTCCCGTGGGTGTCGCTGGTCGCCCGGCTGGTGCTCGGCGGTGTGATGCTGGTGGCCGGCGCGCTCAAGGTCACCGACCCGGAGGTCGCCGCGCAGGCGGTCCGGGCCTACGAACTGCTTCCGTCCGGGTTCGACAGCATCGTGGGGCTCGTGCTGCCTTTCCTGGAGATCGCGATCGGGTTGCTGTTGATCGTCGGTTACGGTGTCCGGCCCGCCGCCGCGGTGGCTGGAGTTTTCATGCTGGTGTTCATCGCCGCGGTGTCCTCCGCCTGGGCTCGTGGTCTGGCGATCGACTGTGGCTGCTTCGGCGGCGGCGGTCAGGTCGCGCCCGGCCAGACGAAGTACTTGCAGGAGATCCTGCGGGACGTCGGTCTGCTGGTGCTCGCGGGGTGGCTGTGGTTCAGCCCGCGCAGCAAGTTCGCGCTCGAATCGGATCCGCACGTGTCGACAGGAGTTACCGCGTCGTGAGCAAGACCCAGCCCAAGCCCCCGGTCAATCCGCTGCTGCAGCAGAAGCCGGCGGATCTCGCCGGCATCGTCATCGTGGTCGTGGTGGTGCTCGCCATCATCGCCGCGGTCGGCGTCGACTACTGGCGCAAGCACTCCAAGGTCGAGGTGACCACCAGCGGCCAGCCGGAGCCCGCGGTGATCACCGGACCCGGCACCAACGGCAAGGGCGTCACGGTCGGCAAGGCCGGCGCCAAGTCGCACATCGACCTGTACCTCGACTTCCGCTGCCCGCACTGCGCGGACTTCGAGGAGGAGTCCGGCCCGACCATCGACAAGCTGGTCCAGGACGGCACCGCCACCCTGACCTACTGGCCGCTGGCTTTCGTGAGCCCGGATGACTCGCCCCGGCTGGCGAACGCGTTCGCTGCGGCCGCCGCGAACGGCAAGGCACTGAGCTACGCCGACGGCATGTACGGCGACTTCTCCAAGGCCTGGACCACCGACCAGCTGATCGACCTGGGCAAGCAGCTCGGCATCGACGACCAGAAGTTCGAGGCGGCGGTCAACGACAACAGCTACCAGGGCTGGCTCGACTCGATCGCCCAGGCGGCCAACGACCGCAAGGTGGAAGGCACTCCCACGGTCTTCGTGAACGACAAGATGCTGAGTGGCGACCAGCTCACTCCTGAGGGCCTGGAGAAGGCCGTCGGGGCCACGAGCTGACGCGCCGAGTCCCCATCGTGACCACGTGTTGGTGGTCGCGATCGTGCCGGTCGAGTAGCGTTCCTGCTTGCCATGTCTAGTCTGCTGCCCGCCGTGATCATCCCGGCGTTCATCCCCAGTCCCAGCCAGGGCGTCTGGCACCTCGGCCCGTTGCCGCTGCGTGCCTACGCCATCTGCATCCTGCTCGGCATCTTCGCCGGTTACTGGCTGGGCCGGAAACGCTGGGTCGCCCGCGGCGGCTCGGCCGAGGTGCTCGCCGACATCATCATGTGGGCGGTGCCGTTCGGCCTGGTCGGGGCCCGGATCTACCACGTGATCACCGACGCCGAGCTGTACTTCGGCGAGGGCAAGCACCCGATCGACGCGCTGAAGATCTGGCACGGCGGCCTCGGCATCTGGGGCGCGGTCGCGTTCGGCGCGCTCGGCGCCTGGATCGCCTGCCGCCGGCACAAGGTGCCGTTCCTCGCCGTGGCCGACGCGATGGCGCCCGGAATCGCGCTGGCCCAGGTGATCGGCCGGTTCGGGAACTACTTCAACCAGGAACTGTTCGGGAAGCCGACGGACCTGCCCTGGGGCCTGGAGATCGCCCCGGGGCACCGGCCCCCGGGCTACATCGACTTCGCCACCTTCCACCCGACGTTCCTCTACGAAGCGATCTGGAACCTCGGCGTGATCGCCCTGGTGATCCTGGTCGACCGGCGCTACAAGCTCGGCCACGGCCGCGCCTTCGCGCTGTACGTCGCGGGCTACACGCTGGGCCGGGCGTGGATCGAGAACCTGCGGATCGACACGGTGAACGAGTTCGCCGGCCTCCGGTTGAACGTGTGGGTGTCGATGGTGCTGTTCGTGCTCGCCGTCGCCTACTTCGTCATCAGCCTCCGCCTGAGGCCCGGCCAGGAGGACATCTCCGGCGGTCCCGCGGCTGGCGGCGACAAGCCCTCCGACACCGCGGCGGATGCCGACGAACCGGCGGACACCGCGGCCGAGACCCCTTCCTCGGAGGAGGCGGTCCCGGCTGACGCGGACCAGCCGTCCGCGGACACCGCCGCCCCCGGCAGCGACAAGGACGCCAAGGTCGAAGCCGGATCCCCGACTGACAGGCCCCGTGACTGACCCCGTTGTACCTGCTGCCGGCGGCGAGGACTCCACCCCGCCGCCGACTTCCGGCGTACCGGGGGTGTCCGCGGAGCATTCCGGGGACCACACGCATCGCGATGTGACGGGTGGCTGGCTGCGGCCTGCGGTGTTCGGGGCGATGGACGGGCTGGTGTCGAACTTCGCGCTGATCGCCGGCATGGACGGCGGCACCGAGTCCGGGTCGCAGTTCATCGTGCTGGCCGGGCTCGCGGGGCTGGCGGCCGGCGCGTTCTCGATGGCGGCGGGGGAGTACACCTCGGTCGCCTCGCAGCGCGAGCTCGCCCGCGCCGAGATCGAGGTCGAGCGGCGCGAGATCCAGCGCCACCCCGGCGACGAGGAGCTGGAACTCGCCGAGACCTACGAGGCGAAGGGCCTCGACCCGGAGCTGGCTAGCAAGGTCGCCCAGCAGTTCCACGCGAACCCCGACCAGGCGCTCGAGGAGCACGTCCGCGAAGAGCTCGGCCTCGACCCCAACGACCTGCCGTCCCCGGTGGTCGCGGCGTCGTCGTCGTTCGTCTGCTTCGCGATCGGCGCGATCATCCCGGTCCTGCCGTACCTGCTCGGCGCCTCGAACGTGCTGCCCGCGCTGATCATGTCCCTCACCGCGCTCTTCATCTGCGGCGCGGTCGTCAGCCGCGTCACCACCCGCTCCTGGTGGTACTCCGGCCTCCGCCAGCTGATCCTCGGCGGCATCGCCGCAGCCCTCACCTACTTCGTCGGCACCCTGGTCGGCCCGGGCGTCGGTTAGCGACCCGCCTGGCGGGAGGCCTCGTCGATCACGTCGCCGAGCGCGACCAAACGCTCGACGTGATCACCTGGCGACGGCTGATCAAGTGACCACGCTGCCCGCGACACCGCGGTGAACGCTGCGGTCAGGACAGCACCTCGCCGTACCGCGGAATCTCCGCCGTGGGCGTCGAGCAGCGAGGAGAGCGGCAGGTCGGTGGCTAGCAGGAGGTAGCCGAGGTCGAAGCCGGCCGGGCCGAGGCCGAACTGCTCCCAGTCGAGGGCGATCACGTCGTCGCCCCACCTGCCACAGAGGTTCACCGGGTGGGCGTCGCCGTGCGTCGGGACTCGCGGCAGGGCGTCCAGTTCCGCCAGCGCCGCGTCCCGTCGTACCCACAGCGCCTGCACGGTCCGCCGCAGCGGCTCGTCGACTACCGGGGAGAGCGCAGTCCACCCTCCGCGGCGCTCTACCGTCCGCAGGCGGTCGCGTACGACGTCCCGAGCGCCCCACGCAGGCTCGACCACCCGGGCCTGCGCAAACCGCCCGAGAGCCCGCGCCAGCGCGAGCGGATCCACCACCGCGCTCTCGACGTACTCGGACCACAGACTGATCCCCTCCGCATCCCGGACGACCCGGAGGTACTCCGGCGTCCGCAGCCCGGGGGTCCGCGCGACGATGCCGGTCTCGGCGACGAGGGCCTGACGCTGCCAGTACGCGTGATGCCGCACGTCCTCCACGCCGGGCAGCAGCCTCTTCACCACCCAGCCCTCGCCGGTGACCCAGACGCCACCATTCGCCTGCCCGGTCCCGGACGTGAGCGGCTGCCAGTCGTCGTCCGGTCCCCAGGTCACAGGTGAATTCTCGGGGGCGTGTCTGGTGGGTGGGAAGGGGGTGCTGTCACCATGGGTAGATGAACGAGTGAGCGCTTGCTCACGTGGTGTGACAGTGGACTGTGAAAGGCGTTGTGACGGTGGAATGGCTGTCCATCTGTCGGGCGTCATGAGGTAGTCTCGGGGCTCCCGGCTTGGGCCAGTGTTGTCCCGCGGCCAGTTGTTGACCGTAGGACGACGGGAGCCCTGAATGTATGGTCGCCCCCCATTCCCGAGCGAGGGTCTGTACGACGGACGCCACGAGCACGACGCATGTGGTGTCGCCTTCGTCGCAACCCTCACCGGTGAACCGAGCCACGACATCGTGGCCAAGGCTTTGACCGCCCTGCGCAATCTGGAACACCGTGGTGCCTCCGGCGCCGAGCCCGATTCCGGCGATGGCGCCGGCATCCTGCTGCAGGTCCCCGACGCGTTCTACCGCAAGGTGTGCGACTTCGAGCTGCCCGTACCGCGGAGCTATGCGACGGGCATCGCCTTCCTTCCCGAGGAGGCCGACGACGCCGCCAAGGCCGTCGCCAGGATCGAGGAGCTCGCCGCCGAGGAGAACCTGACGGTGGTCGGCTGGCGCGACGTGCCGACCGACCCCGAGCTGCTCGGGGCCACCGCGCGGTCGGTGATGCCGGTGTTCCGCCAGCTGTTCGTGGCGGCCAAGGGCGGCCGGGTGATGGGACTGGCGCTGGAGCGGATGGCATTCCGGCTGCGCAAGCGGGCCGAGCGGGAGACCGCGACCTACTTCCCGTCGCTGTCCGGTCGCACCATCACCTACAAGGGGATGCTGACGACCGACCAGCTGGACAAGTTCTTTCCCGAGCTGACCGACCCGGACCTCGCCTCGGCGATCGGCGTCGTGCACTCGCGGTTCTCCACCAACACGTTCCCGTCCTGGCCGCTGGCTCACCCGTACCGGTACATCGCCCACAACGGCGAGATCAACACCGTGCAGGGCAACCGGAACTGGATGCGGGCCCGCGAGGCGCTGCTGGCCAGCGACCTGATCCCGGGTGACCTCGAGCAGATCTACCCGATCTGTACTCCGGACGCGTCCGACTCGGCGTCGTTCGACGAGGTGCTGGAGCTCCTGCACCTGGGCGGCCGCTCGTTGCCGCACGCGATGCTGATGATGATCCCGGAGGCGTGGGAGAACGCCACCACGATGGACCCGAAGCGGCGCGCGTTCTACGAGTTCCACTCCACCCTGATGGAGCCGTGGGACGGTCCCGCCTCGGTGGTGTTCTCCGACGGCACCAAGGTCGGCGCCGTACTCGACCGGAACGGCCTGCGCCCCTCGCGGTACTGGGTGACCGAGGACGGTCTCGTCGTCCTCGCGTCCGAGGCCGGGGTGCTCGACATCGACCCGGCCACCGTGACCCAGAAGGGCCGGCTCGAGCCGGGCCGGATCTTCCTCGTCGACGTCGACGCGCACCGGATCATCACCGACCACGAGGTGAAGTCGGCTTTGGCCGACGAGCACCCGTACGACGAGTGGCTGCACGCGGGCCTGATCCGGTTCGAGGACCTGCACGAGCGCGAGCACGTCGTCCACAGCCACGCCTCGGTGACCCGGCGCCAGCAGGTGTTCGGGTACACCGAGGAAGAGCTGCGGATGCTGCTCACCCCGATGGCGAAGGCCGGTGCCGAGCCGATCGGCTCGATGGGCACGGACACCCCGATCGCCGTACTGAGCGACCGGCCGCGGCTGCTGTTCGACTACTTCGCCCAGCTGTTCGCCCAAGTCACCAACCCGCCGCTGGACGCGATCCGCGAGGAGCTCGTCACCTCGCTGTCGTCTTCGCTGGGGCCCGAGGCGAACCTGCTCAACCCGAGCCCGGCGTCCTGCCGTCAGGTGGTGCTGCCGTTCCCGGTGATCACCAACGACGAGCTGGCCAAGCTGCGGCACATCAACCTGGACGGCGACCTGCCGGGCCTCGCGACGACCGTGCTGCGCGGCGTGTACGAGGTCGAGGGTGGCGGCGCCTCGCTGAAGGCCAGGCTCGAGGAGATCTGCGCGGAGGCCGACGCGGCCATCGCGGACGGCGCGCGCATCCTGGTGCTGTCCGACCGGCACTCGAACGCCGAGAACGCGCCGATCCCGTCGCTGCTGCTGACCGGCGCGGTTCATCACCACCTGGTGAGGGAGAAGACCCGCACGCAGGTCGGCCTGGTCGTCGAGGCGGGAGACGTGCGTGAGGTCCACCACGTCGCCCTGCTGATGGGCTACGGCGCGGCCGCGATCAACCCGTACCTGGCCCTGGAGTCCGTCGAGGACCTCTGCCGCCGCGGCACCTACCTGCCCGGGATCGAGCCGGAGCAGGCCGTCCGGAACCTGGTGAAGTCGCTCGGCAAGGGCGTCCTCAAGGTGATGTCGAAGATGGGCGTGTCCACCGTCGCGTCGTACACCGGTGCGCAGATCTTCGAGGCCAACGGCCTGTCGCCGGACCTGGTCGACGCCTACTTCACCGGTACGTCGTCCAAGCTCGGCGGGATCGGGCTGGACGTCATCGCCGAGGAGGTCCGGCGCCGGCACCTGCGGGCGTACCCGGCGGACGGCATCGTCGCCGCGCACCGCAAGCTCGAGATCGGCGGCGAGTACCAGTGGCGCCGCGAGGGCGAGCCGCACCTGTTCGACCCGGAGACGGTGTTCCGGCTGCAGCACTCCACCCGCACCGGGCGGTACGACATCTTCAAGCAGTACACGGCCCGGGTGGACGAGCAGTCCGAGCGGCTGATGACGCTGCGCGGCCTCTTCGGGTTCAAGTCCGGCCGCGACCCGATCTCTATCGACGAGGTCGAGCCGGTGGCGGCGATCGTCAAGCGGTTCTCCACCGGCGCGATGAGCTACGGCTCGATCAGCGCCGAGGCGCACACCACGCTGGCGATCGCGATGAACCGGCTCGGCGGCAAGTCGAACACCGGTGAGGGCGGCGAGGACTCCGACCGGCTGCACGACCCGGCCAGGCGCAGCTCGATCAAGCAGGTCGCGTCCGGCCGGTTCGGCGTCACCGCGGAGTACCTGACGAACTCCGACGACATCCAGATCAAGATGGCGCAGGGCGCGAAGCCCGGCGAGGGCGGTCAGCTGCCCGGGAACAAGGTGTACCCGTGGGTGGCGAGCACGCGGCACTCCACCCCGGGCGTCGGCCTGATCTCGCCGCCCCCGCACCACGACATCTACTCGATCGAGGACCTGGCCCAGCTGATCCACGACCTGAAGAACGCGAACCCGTCCGCACGGATTCACGTGAAGCTCGTCTCGGAGGTTGGGGTCGGCACGATCGCCGCCGGCGTCAGCAAGGCGCACGCGGACGTCGTACTGATCTCCGGCCACGACGGCGGTACTGGTGCGGCACCGCTGACGTCGCTCAAGCACGCGGGCGGTCCCTGGGAGCTCGGCCTCGCCGAGACCCAGCAAACCCTGCTGCTGAACGGTTTGCGGGACCGGATCGTCGTACAGACCGACGGCCAGCTCAAGACCGGTCGGGACGTCGTCATCGCAGCTCTGCTTGGCGCGGAGGAGTACGGCTTCGCCACGGCCCCGCTGGTCGTCTCGGGCTGCATCATGATGCGTGTCTGCCACCTGGACACCTGCCCGGTCGGCGTCGCGACGCAGAACCCGGTACTGCGTGAGCGGTTCTCCGGGAAGCCCGAGTTCGTGGTGAACTTCTTCGAGTTCATCGCTGAGGAGGTCCGGGAGTACCTGGCGGAGCTGGGCTTCCGGTCGCTGGACGAGGCGATCGGTCACGCCGACGTGCTCGACATCCAGCGCGCGGTCGACCACTGGAAGTCCGACGGGCTCGACCTGACGCCGATCCTGCACGTGCCCTCGCTGCCGGAAGGTGCTTCGCGGCACCAGACCGTGCTGCAGGACCACGGGCTCGACAAGGCGCTGGACAACGAGCTGATCCGGATCTGCGCACCCGCGCTCGAGAACGGCGAGCCGGTCCGGGCGCAGCTCCCGATCCGGAACGTGAACCGGACCGTCGGCACCATGCTCGGCCACGAGATCACCAAGCGGTACAAGGCCGCGGGGCTGCCGGACGAGACGATCGACCTGACCTTCACCGGGTCGGCCGGCAACTCGTTCGCCGCCTTCGTCCCGCGCGGGGTGACGCTCCGGCTGGAGGGTGACGCCAACGACTACGTCGGCAAGGGCCTGTCCGGTGGCCGCGTGGTCATCCGGCCGGACCGGCACGCGCGCTTCGACGCGGCCGATCAGATCATCGCCGGCAACGTCATCGCGTACGGCGCGACGTCGGGCGAGCTGTTCATCAGCGGTGGCGCGGGGCAACGGTTCTGCGTGCGGAACTCCGGAGCCACCGCCGTGGTCGAGTCGGTCGGCGACCACGCCTGCGAGTACATGACGGGGGGTCGCGTCGTGGTGATCGGCGCGGTCGGCCGGAACTTCGCGGCGGGCATGTCGGGCGGCGTGGCCCACGTGCTCGACCTGGACCGCGCCTTGGTGAACCCGGAGCTGGTAGACCTGCTCCCGCCCACCGAGGACGAGTCCGAGCTGTTGCACGACCTGGTCCGCAGGCACCACGAGGAGACCGGTTCGGAGCGGGCGGCCAAGCTGCTCGGCGACTGGACCGCCGCGGCCGCCAGGTTCACCACGGTGATGCCCCGCGACTATGCCCGGGTGCTGGCGGCCAAGGCGGCCGCCGTGCGCGACGGGCTGGACGCGGACGCCACCACGCGAGCGATGATGGAGGCCATCTGATGGCTGACCCGAAGGGATTCCTGACCACTCCGCGCGAGGTCGCCGAGCGCCGCCCGGTGGAGGAACGCAAGCAGGACTGGAAAGAGGTCTACCCCGGTGGCGCCGGCAAGGCACTGTTGCCGATCATCACCAAGCAGGCCGGGCGCTGCATGGACTGCGGCATCCCGTTCTGCCACTCCGGCTGCCCGCTGGGCAACCTGATCCCGGAGTGGAACGACCTGGTCTGGCGCGACGACTGGACCGGCGCGATCGAGCGGCTGCACGCGACGAACAACTTCCCGGAGTTCACCGGCCGGTTGTGCCCGGCGCCGTGCGAGCCGGCTTGCGTGCTGGGGATCAACCAGGAGCCGGTGACGATCAAGAACGTCGAGGTCGCGATCATCGACAAGGCCTGGGAGTCCGGCGACGTCCGGCCCCAGCCGCCGGAGTGGCTGACCGGCAAGACGATCGCCGTGGTCGGCTCCGGCCCGGCCGGTCTCGCCGTCGCCCAGCAGCTGACCCGGGCCGGTCACACCGTCGCCGTGTACGAGCGGGCCTCCGCGCCCGGCGGGCTGCTGCGGTTCGGCATCCCCGAGTTCAAGATGGAGAAGTCGCAGGTCGAGCGCCGGATCCAGCAGATGAAGGAAGAGGGCACTGTCTTCCGCTCCGGAGTCAACGTCGGCGTGGACGTCACCGGCACCCAGCTCAAGCAGCGGTACGACGCCGTCGTGATCGCGACGGGTGCCACCGCGGCCCGGGACCTGCCGGTGCCGGGACGCGAGTTCGGTGGCATCCACCAGGCGATGGAGTACCTGCCGCAGTCCAACAAGGTCGCGCTGGGGGAGACGGTCGAGAACCAGATCGTTGCTACTGGCAAGGATGTGGTGATCATCGGTGGCGGTGACACCGGCGCCGACTGCCTGGGTACGGCGCATCGGCAGGGTGCCCGTAGCGTCACCCAGCTGGAGATCATGCCGCGCCCCTCGGACGAGCGGCCGGCCGGACAGCCCTGGCCGACGTACCCGATGATCTACCGGGTCGCCTCGGCCCACGAGGAGGGCGGCGAGCGGGTCTACGCCGTCTCGACGAACAACTTCGTGGCCGATGACGACGGCAACGTCTCGGGCCTGGACCTGGTCGAGGTGGAGCTCGTCGACGGCAGGTTCACCCCCGTCGAGGGCTCGGAGCGGACCATCCCGGCGCAGCTCGTGCTGCTGGCGATGGGCTTCCTCGGTCCCGAGCGGGAAGGTTTCCTCGAGCAGCTCGGCGTGGACCTGGACGAGCGCGGCAACGTCAAGCGCGACAAGTCCTACCAGACGTCGGTAGAAGGCGTCTTCGCCTGCGGCGACGCCGGCCGAGGCCAGTCCCTCATCGTCTGGGCCATCGCCGAAGGCCGCTCCTGTGCCGCCGGCGTAGACACCCACCTGACCGGCTCCTCCACCCTGCCCACACCGATCCCACCGACCGCCCGACCACTGGTGGTCTGAGTTGACCGGTACTACGGGCGCCTGCGTGCGGCAGGCGTCCGCAGTACCGGAGGCTTCGGTCGAAACGCCGCGCGCCATGGTGCGGACGTTTGATCAAGGGCTCTAGGTTGGGACGCGTGTCTGGACGGCTGGTGACGAGGTCCCGGCTCCGCAAGGCGGCGCCGTGGGCCGGGTTGGTTCTGCTCTGGCTCGTCGTCTCGACCACCATCGGACTGCTCGGGTTCGCGAACGACTCCGAGCGCGTCACCATCGGTGCGCACGCCGCGACCGTCTCGCCGACCTTCGACGGCCACGCCACGCTCGACCTCGGCGCCGTCCTCCCGCGTCTGCGGCTGAAGACCGACCTGCCCGCGGACCTCGGCCTCAACATCGACATCCAGGAGACGGATGCCGACAACCTCACCGAACTGCTCAACCGCGACGCCCTGATCGCCAGCCAGCCGGACGGTGAGATCGCCCGGATCCGCGAGGTGGTCCGCGAGATGGCGGTCGACAACGCGGTCGCCGGCGCCGGTTCGGGCCTGCTCGCCGCGGTCGTCGTCGCCACCGTCTGGGCGATGCTCGGGCCCCGCCGGCGCCGCGAGTTGTTCGTCCTGCTGCACAGCTCCGAACGACGCGTCCAGCACCGGGCGGTCGTCGTACTGGTCGCGATGCTGATCACCATCGCCTCGATCTTCGGCCCTGGCCGGATGCGCGCCCCCGAGGTCGCCCCGACCGAGTGGCGGCCGCTGTCCGCGCTGCTGCCCGAGCTGTCCTTCGACGAACGCCTGAGGTCGGTCGAGGTCGCCTCCGGCTTCTCCACCACCGGCGGGATCGGCGTGATCCGTACGGCGGTCGAGACGTACGAGCGGTCCACCGACTTCTACGGGCAGCTCCGCGACCGGGTCGTCCGGGTCGGCGGCCGGATCCACCAGGCGAACCCGGGGGAGACCGTCGCGCTGCTCGTCTCGGACCGGCACGACAACATCGGGATGGACCCGTTCGCCGCGGAGGTGGCGGAGGTGGCCGGGGCGAAGGTGCTGATCGACGCCGGAGACGACTCCTCCTCGGGCCAGGCCTGGGAGGTGTTCAGCATCAACTCGCTGGCGCAGCACTTCAAGGACCTCAAGGTGGTCTCGGTCGCGGGTAACCACGACGCCGGCGGCCACATCGAGGACGCGATGCGGAAGAACAAGTTCACCGTGCTCGACAGCAAGCCCGTCGAGGTCGAGGGGATCCGCTTCCTGGGCGACAGCGATCCGACCCGGACCGGGCTCGGCAGCGCCGACAGCCCGGGCGACGAGACGACCGCCGAGCAGTCCACGCGGCTGGCCGACGTGGCCTGCGAACAACCCGAGGACAAGCGGATCTCTACCATGGTCGTGCACGATCCGGCGTCGTTCGCGGACACCGCCGCCCGGGGTTGCGCGACCCTGCTGCTGTCGGGTCACCTGCACCGTCAGGTCGGGCCGGACACGAAGGTGGTGGACGGCAAGCCGGTGACCACCTTCACGAACGGGACCACCGGCGGAGCGGCGTACGCGTTCGCTCTCGGGTACACCTTGCGGCGTCCGGGCGAGGTCACGCTGATCACCTACTCACAGGGTCAGCCGATCGGTCTGCAGACCGTCACGGCCGAGCTGACCGGCGAGGTGACGGTCGGGGCGTACCGGCCGCTGTCTTCCTGACACCAATTGTTGACCGTCCAGTAGTGGAGGTGGACCAATCGTCGAGTGGTCTGTAGGAGTAGGGTTTTGTGACGTGCGTCGCGCAAAGATCGTTTGTACGCTCGGCCCGGCTACGGCCGCCCCCGAGCGCGTCCTGGAACTCGTCCAAGCAGGTATGGATGTCGCTCGGCTGAATTTGAGCCACGGCGCCCACGCCGAGCATGAGCGCATCTACCAGCGGATCCGCACTGCAGCGGCCGAGACCGGCCACAACGTCGGCATCCTCGTCGACCTGCAGGGCCCGAAGATCCGGCTGGCTGAGTTCGCCGAGGGGAAGGTCACCCTGACCTACGGCGAGCGCTTCACCATCACCACCCGGGAGGTGCCGGGTGACGTCACCATCTGCGGTACGACGTACGACGGCCTGCCGGGCGACGTCAACCCGGGTGACCAGCTGCTGATCGACGACGGCCGGATCGCCCTGGTCGCCGAGGAGGTGACCCAGACCGACGTGGTCTGCCGGGTCACCGTCGGCGGGCCGGTGTCGAACCACAAGGGCATCAACCTGCCCGGTGTCTCGGTCAGCGTGCCCGCGCTGTCCGAGAAGGACGTGGAGGACCTGCGCTGGGCCCTGCACCTGCCGGCCGACATGATCGCGCTGTCCTTCGTCCGGGACGCCTCCGACATCCAGCTGGTGCACAAGATCATGGACGAGGAAGGTCACCGGGTGCCGGTGATCGCCAAGATCGAGAAGCCGCAGGCGGTCGCCAACCTGGACGAGATCATCGAGGCCTTCGACGGCTTCATGGTCGCCCGCGGCGACCTCGGCGTGGAGCTCCCGCTGGAGGAGGTCCCGCTGGTCCAGAAGCTGATCATCGACCAGGCCCGGCTGAACGCGAAGCCGGTGATCGTCGCCACCCAGATGCTGGAGTCGATGATCTCCGCCCCGCGCCCGACCCGGGCCGAGGCGTCCGACGTGGCGAACGCGGTGCTCGACGGCGCCGACGCGGTGATGCTGTCCGGCGAGACGAGCGTCGGCCGGTTCCCGATCGAGACCGTCAAGACGATGGCCCGGATCGTGGCGTCCACCGAGCAGCACGGTCTGAGCCGGGTCAAGGAGATCGAGTGGGAGCCGCGCACCAAGGGCGGCGTGATCGCCAAGGCGGCCGCGGACGTGGCCGAGCGGATGGAGGCGAAGTACCTGGTGGCCTTCACCCAGAGCGGTGACACCGCACTCCGCCTGGCCCGCTATCGCACCGAGATCCCGGTCCTCGCCTTCACCCCGGTACCGTCGGTGAGCGCCTGGCTCAGCGTGGTCTGGGGCATCGAGACCCACATCGTCCCGACCGTCGACCACACCGACGAGATGGTCCGCCAGGTAGACCAGCGCCTCCTCGAACTGGGCAAGCTCCAGAAGGGCGACCTGGTCGTCATCGTCGCCGGCTCCCCGCCCAGCATCCCCGGCTCCACCAACGCCCTCCGAGTCCACCGCATGGGCGACGCCATCTCCGGCGCAGCCCCCGCTTACCGCGCCTGACCGCGCACCCACCCGGTTCCGTCACCCCACCAGGTGGCGGGACCTGCTGTCGGCACCCCCGCCGCATCGGCTCGTACAAGCAGCGGCGCGAGACCGCTCCCAGTCGGCCGCCGCCAGGGGGAACGTCAGCGAAGTCGCCGCTTGCGTCCGAAGAACTGCAGAGGCGTCTTGGCCACTTCTTCGGACGTAATGGACGGGTTCAGGTTCGGGTCTGCGGTATGGGCGGCGCGAAGTGGGGACCTCGGACAGGCAGTGGGGACCTCGGACACCGAATACCGTGACCCCGGTCCCCAGAAGGTGTCCTAGGTCCAGGTGTTTGGCGACGGACAAGAAGGCTGGTGGTCACGCCACTCATGGAGAGTGGCGCGGCTGACGGCGAGGCGGCTGCTGAAGGATTTCAGACTCTCGCCGACCGGCATCGCAGCCAGTGCCACCCGCCGTGTGGGGCCGTCGTACATGAAGGGAGGTTCGCACCCACAACCGACAGAACCGGTCGTTTCTGGGTGCCCTGGGTGGGACTCGAACCCACACTGGATGCTGTTTGAGAGCATGGCCTCTGCCGATTGGGCTACCAGGGCATTCCGCCGAAGATCCTAGCCCATTGGCTGGCCGGATGTTCGCCATGGGCTGGCGTTTCGCGCCGGCCCATTGCACTTCGGACAACATCACTGACTGCGAACATCTTCTTATTTTCTTGAGGTCCTGGCAAATCCGGACGCCATCGGAAAATGTCGATGGCGACGGTCAACGTGGCGCTATGCCTCGCGTCAGCTCACAGGAGACCGTCGAGTCGGCGTTGCGGATGTCCGACCAGGGCGTCAGCGACCGTGTGAACGCCGACATCCACGGGGCGGCGATCAAGACTATCCGCAAGTGGCGTCGGCTTTACCAGCGGCAGGGTCTTCCCCGACTCGGTAGTGGGTATCCGGCGACTCATTGCCCGCGCTGCGACGAGGCAGACCTGAACGGGTCGGCATACGCGCACCTGTTGGGGTGGTACCTGGGTGATGGGCACACCGCCGATGCCCGCCGAGGTGTCTATGTTCTCTCCATCTCCAACGATCCGAAGTACTCGGGGCTGTCAGACGAAATCGCCGCCACCATGCGGTTGGTCAAGCCGACGGGCAGCCCGTGTAAGCGTGGCGGCCAGGCGACGCGGATCGAGGTGCGGTGGAAGCACTGGCCATGTCTGTTCCCGCAGCACGGGCCAGGCAGGAAGCATCTACGGAAGATCGAGCTGGCCGACTGGCAGCAGGAGATAGTTGCCCGATATCCCGACCGGTTGCTTCGCGGCTTGTTCCACTCTGATGGTTGCCGCGTCACGAACTGGACGACCCGGGAGTTGAAGAGCGGGGAGATCAAGCGCTACGAGTACTTGCGATATGTCTTCGCCAACGAGTCCGAGGACATCATCGGCATCCTGACAGCTGCCCTGGATCTGCTGGAGATCCCGTGGCGGCGGCCGCGTCGGAACATGGTCGCGGTGAGTCAGCGAGCGGGGGTGGAGGCGCTGGATGGGTTTGTGGGACCCAAGAGTTGAGCGGGGTGGGCCAAGGGTTGAGCGGGGCGGGGCTGGGAGGGTGGGGATCGATATGGTGGCGGGGTGAATGCGAAGCGAGTGGTGATCGCCGAGGACGAGGCGCTGATCCGGATGGACCTGGCCGAGATGCTGGCGGAAGAGGGGTATGACGTCGTCGGGCAGGCGGGGGACGGGGAGGAGGCGATCCGGCTGGCGACCGAGCACCGGCCTGATCTGGTCATCCTGGACGTGAAGATGCCCAAGCTGGACGGGCTCAGCGCGGCGGAGAAGATCGCCGGCGAGCGGATCGCCCCGGTGCTGATGCTGACCGCGTTCTCGCAGCGTGAGCTGGTCGAGCGGGCCCGGGACGCGGGTGCGATGGCTTATCTGGTGAAACCGTTCTCCAAGGCGGATCTGCTGCCCGCGATCGAGATCGCCGCCTCCCGGTACGTCGAGCTCGCGGAGCTGGAGCGTGAGGTCGCGGACCTCGCGGAGCGGCTGGAGACGCGCAAACTGGTGGATCGCGCGAAGTCCGTGCTGCAGACGAAGTTCGGGTTGTCCGAGCCGGACTCGTTCCGGTGGATCCAGAAAACCGCCATGGACAAAAGAGTTTCGATGCGCCAGGTCGCCGAGTTGGTCGTTGACGAGGCGGGCAGTAACGACTGAGTCACTCTGTGCTCAGGGTGTACGAGCGTGCACCGGCGTCGTACAGCTGTCACTCCTGCTCATGCTGCTTACGGGGGTAACGACCTCACAACACACACAGTGTGCCGTTCGCTTGGAGAGCATCCGGAGGTCTAACCTGCGGATGCTCGCGGCAATCGCGGGAGTCCGGGGGTTTGCTCGGATTATCCAGACATGGGAGGAACAGTGCACCAGCGTTCCGTAGTACGGGTCGGCGCGTCGCTGATCGTTGCGTCGTTGGCCCTGACTGCCTGCGGTTCACGCAGCGACGACAACGCCGGCGGTGACTCTGGCGGCTCGACCAAGACCGCCAAGATCGGCGTGATCGCGCCTCTGTCAGGAGACCTGTCCGCGCTTGGCCTCGGCATCCAGCACTCGGTCGAGCTGGCCGTGAAGCAGGCGAACGACTCGAACGCGATCCCGGGCTGGAAGCTCGAGGTCGACGCGAAGGACGACGAGGCCAAGCCCGACGTCGGCAAGAACGCCGCCACCGCGCTGTCTTCGGACGCCAACGTGATCGGCGTGGTCGGCACGCTGAACACCAGCGTCAGCCAGCAGGTCCAGCCGGTGCTCGCGCCGAAGAACATCGTCCAGGTCTCGCCGGCCAACACCGGTCCCGGCCTGACCCAGGGCGCCAACTGGCAGACGGACCCGAAGCGGCCGTACCCGACGTACTTCCGTACCTGCACCACGGACGCGGTCCAGGGTCCGTTCGCTGCCCGGTACCTGTACGAGACGGCGAAGATCACCAAGGTCGCCACGATCCACGACAAGAAGGCCTACGGCCAGGGCCTGGTCGGCACCTTCACCGAGGAGTTCAAGAAGCTGGGCGGCCAGGTCACCGCGGCCGAGACCATCAACCCGGACGACTCGAACTACCAGGCCGTCCTCTCGGCGATCAAGCCGTCCGCGCCGCAGGCTCTCTACTACGGTGGTGAGTACCCGCAGGCCGGACCGCTCTCGCAGCAGATGAAGGCCGCCGGCCTCAACATCCCGCTGATGGGTGGCGACGGCATCTTCGACCCGAAGTACATCCAGCTGGGCGGCAAGACCAGCGAGACCGACCTGGCCACCTCGGTCGGCGCCCCGGTCGAGGCACTGGACTCGGCCAAGAAGTTCGTGGCGGACTACAACGCGGCCGGTTACAAGGACCCCTACGCGGCCTACGGCGGCTACTCCTACGACGCGGCCAACGCGATCATCAACGCCCTGAAGACCTCGCTGAAGGACGCCAAGGACGTCGAGTCGGCCCGCCAGGCCACGGTCGATGCCCTGGGCAAGGTTTCCTTCGACGGTGTGACCGGTAAGGTCGCCTTCGACCAGTACGGTGACACCACCTCCAAGGTCCTGACCGTCTACAAGGTTGCCTCCGGCAAGTGGGCAACCGTGGAGACCAAGGACTTCGAGTCCAAGTAGTCGACCTCATGACTCGGGGGTGGGACGCCGTCCCACCCCCGAGTCATGTCGGAACAGAGGCAGTTGGGAGGTCGACGTGGACCAGTTCTTCCAGCAGCTCGTGAACGGGCTGACTCTCGGATCGCTGTACGCCCTGATCGCGGTCGGGTACACCGTCGTCTACGGCATCGTGCAGCTCATCAACTTCGCCCACGGCGAGGTGTTCATGATCGGTGCGTTCGGCGCACTGACGACATACCTGTTGTTCTTCAACGGTGACACCAGCGTGTGGATCCTGCCGGTGATGATCATCGGCGCCATGATCGCCTCGGTGGGAACCGCCGTGGCGATGGAACGTGTCGCGTACCGTCCCCTGCGGAACGCGCCACGACTGGCGCCGCTGATCACCGCGATCGGCATCTCGGTCTTCCTGCAGGAGTTCATGCGGCTGTTCTACGAACGCCCGGGCTGGACCGTGCCGGCGATGGCCGCCCTCGCGATCGCGATCGCCTATGCGGTGGGCGCCCGGATGACGGACGTGCCGCTGAACCACCCGATCACCAAGTGGCATGACCGGTCCCCGCTGCTGGTGGCCGCCGGCGTCCCGCTGCTGATCTGGATCGGCGTCCGGCTCTCGCAGCGCGACGTCTCGTTCGTGGCCTCGGCCGGCGTCGTGGTCGGCGGCCTGATCCTCGGTACCGCGGCCGGTCTGCTGGTGGCTCGTCTGACCGCTGGGGCGGAACGTGCCCAGGTGCTGGTTCGCCCGCTCGCGGTCGTCGCGGTCGTGACGGCGGCTCTGCTCGAGGTGGCCTGGTTCATCTACAAGGACGTGCTCGCCAAGGTGGACTGGCCCAGCGCGAAGCAGCGGATCCCGTTCCCGCAGATCGACGTGGTCACCGGGCCTGCCATCGACATCGATGGTGTCACCATCCAGCGGTCGGCGATCTTCACGATCGTGGCGCTGGCGATCTGCGCGGTGCTGCTGTGGTACTTCATCAACCGGACCCGGCTGGGCCGCGGCATGCTGGCGGTGTCGCAGGATCCTGACACCGCCCGGCTGATGGGCATCAACGTCGACCGGATCATCGTGGTCGCGTTCGCGCTCGGCGCCGTGCTGGCCGCGGTCGCGGGTGTCTCGCAGGGCCTGCAGAACAACAACATCGACTTCCGGATGGGCTTCCTGGCCGGTCTGAAAGCGTTCACCGCCGCGGTGCTGGGCGGGATCGGCAACATCGCGGGCGCCGTCGTCGGTGGCCTGGTGCTTGGCGTGGTGGAGGCGATGGCCACCCAGTACATCCCCGGTCGGTTCGGTGGTGGTTCCTGGAAGGACGTCTGGGCATTCGTGATCCTGATCCTGGTGCTGGTCTTCAGGCCGCAGGGTCTTCTCGGAGCAAGGGTGGTGGACCGCGCATGAGCGACGACCTGACAACTGCGACCCGCGGGCACACGATGGCGTGGCCGCTCGGTCTGGCCGGTGTCGCGCTGGTGATCATCGGATCGTTCCTGTCGTGGAGCTACGACGGCGGGATCCTCGGCGACCTGTCGATCAACTTCTACCCTGGCTCGCTGCAGATCCTCGCGATCATCATGGCCTTGCTCGGTCTGGTGCTGCTGCTGGTGGAGAAGGGCCCGCTGCGCAAGCCGCTCGGCCAGTGGCTCGACGCCACCCTCGGCCTGCGGGCGCTCGGCATCGTGCTGACGCTGTACATGGTGCTGGTGCTGATCGCGATCTCGGTCGAGTCCGACGGCCTGATCAACGTCAACCCCGGCGGCTACATCAGCACGGTCGGCGCGATCCTCCTCCTGGTCAGCTCGCGGATGCTGCCGTTGCGGCAGTTGCGGGACCTCAGCCAGGCGAGGCTGCCCGGCTGGGCCGAGATCCTCGCCATCACGCTGATGATGGCGGCGGTCCTGTTCGGCGCGGCGTACGCGCTGGGCCTGACGGACGCCTGGGCGTTCGTGCTCTGCCTGGTCTTCATCACCGCGGTGATCGCGGTGCTGTTCCGGATCGGCGTGATGCGGTGGTTCGGACACGTCGCGCAGCGGCACAGGAAGGTGCTGACGCTGGCGGCCTTCGCGGTGGCGTTCTTCTTCCCGTTCACCCAGAAAGGGTCGGACGCGAACATGTCGATCGCGACCCAGGTGCTGATCTTCGCGGCCACCGCGATGGGCCTGAACATCGTGGTCGGCCTGGCCGGCCTGCTCGACCTCGGATATGTCGCCTTCCTCGGCTCCGGCGCCTACGTGGCCGCGATGCTGTCGACCTCGGCGTTCGCGACGATCGACTGGCACCCGCCGTTCCTGGTCGTGATGCTGCTCGGCGCCGGCACGGCGGCCACCCTGGGTCTCATCATCGGTTCGCCGACCCTGCGGGTCTCCGGTGACTACCTGGCCATCGTGACGCTGGGCTTCGGTGAGATCTTCCGGTTGACGATGTTCAACCTGGACGGCACCAACGGCCCGCTGCTGACCAACGGCCCGAACGGTATCCCGGGTATCCCGGAGCTGGAGATCGGCAGCTTCAACTTCGGTGACACGCACACCGTCGCCGGGATCGAGCTGGGCCGCTTCTCGAACTACTACTTCCTGCTGCTGCTCCTGCTCGGCTTCGTCATCCTGGTCTTCTCCCGGCTGAACGACAGCCGGATCGGCCGCGGCTGGGTGGCCATCCGCGAGGACGAGAAGGCCGCCGAGGCGATGGGCGTCAACGTCTTCGGCCTGAAGATCCTGGCCTTCGTGGTCGGCGCCTTCCTGGCCGGTCTGGCCGGCACCATCAAGGCTCACCAAGACGTTGCAGTCAGCCCGGACCAGTTCATCTTCCTGGAGTCGGCGTTCCTGCTCGCGGCGATCGTGTTGGGCGGTATGGGTACCATCGCTGGTGTCCTGCTGGGTGCGACGATCCTGAAGCTGCTGCCGGAGAAGCTGCGGTTCTTCTCGGAGTACCGGCTGTTGCTGTTCGGTCTGCTGCTGGTGCTGATGATGCGGTTCCGGCCGGAGGGCCTGGTCGCGAGCAGACGCCGGCAGCTCGAGTTCCACGAAGAGGACGAGGAGCTCGCGGTGGCCATCGAGAGCGAACTGGTCGAGGAGGCGAAATGACCGTCACCGACACGACTGCGACGCCGGCCCCGGTTTTCGGCGCACCGGTGCTGGAGGCTTCCGGGGTGACCATGCGATTCGGTGGTCTGCTGGCGGTCAACGACGTCAACCTGACCGTCCACGAGGGCGAGATCGTCGGTCTGATCGGCCCGAACGGGGCCGGCAAGACGACCTTCTTCAACTGCCTCACCGGTCTCTACAAGCCGACGGCCGGCCAGGTCCGCTTCGCCGGCGCTCCGTTGCAGCCGAAGCCGCGAGCGGTCGTCCAGGCGGGGATGGCGCGGACGTTCCAGAACATCCGGCTGTTCGCCAACATGACGGCGCTGGAGAACGTGATGGTGGGCCGGTACTGCCGGACCTCCTCCGGCGCGTTCACGTCGGTCCTGCGCGGACCGAAGTTCCGGCGCGAGGAGGCGGCCACCCGGACCCGGGCGCAGGAATTGCTGGACTTCGTCGGCCTCGGCCGGTCGACCGAGCACCTGGCCCGGAACATGCCGTACGGCGACCAGCGGCGGCTCGAGATCGCCCGGGCGCTGGCCACCGACCCGAAGCTCATCCTGCTGGACGAGCCGACGGCCGGTATGAACCCGCTGGAGACCCGGCAGGCCAGTGACCTGATCTTCAAGATCCGGGAGTCCGGCCTGTCGGTCGTGGTGATCGAGCACGACATGCGCTTCATCTTCAACCTGTGCGACCGGGTGCTGTGCCTGGTCCGCGGGGAGGCGCTGGTCGAGGGAACCCCCGGCGAGGTGCAGTCCGACCCGCGGGTGATCGAGGCCTACATCGGCACCGGTGAGGAGGACGAGGACGAGGCCGGCACCGGCAGCGCCGACGTCCAGGACGCCACGATGGCCGAGGAGGAGGAGGGCAAGTCATGACCGCGATGCTCGAGATCAAGGACCTGGAAGTTGCCTACGGCAAGATCGTTGCCGTCAAGAAGATCAGCTTCTCGGTCGAGCAGGGCCAGGTCGTCTCGCTGATCGGCACGAACGGCGCCGGCAAGACGACCACGCTGCGAACCATCTCCGGGCTGCTCCGGCCGACCCACGGCGAGATCCTGTTCCAGGGCCAGCGGATCGACCAGGCGCAGGCCCACGACATCGTCACGATGGGGCTGGCGCACTGCCCGGAGGGCCGGAAGATCTTTCCCCGGCTGTCGGTCGAGGAGAACCTGCGGCTCGGGGCGTTCGCGCGCAACGACCATTCGGCGGTCCGGACCGACCTGGACGCGGCGTACGAGCTGTTCCCGATCCTGGGGGAGCGGCGCAAGCAGCCGGCCGGCACGTTCTCCGGTGGTGAGCAGCAGATGCTGGCGATGGGCCGGGCGATGATGAGCCGGCCCAAGCTGATGATGCTGGACGAGCCCTCGATGGGCCTGTCGCCGATCATGATGAAACGGATCATGTCGACCGTCAGCGAACTGCAGAAGCAGGGCACCACGATCCTGCTGGTCGAGCAGAACGCCCAGGCTGCCTTGAAGCGGGCGGACTTCGGCTACGTGCTGGAGGTCGGCAAGATCGTCCTGTCCGGCACCGGCCGCGACCTGCTCACCAACGACGAGGTCCGCAAGGCCTACCTCGGCGAGGACTGAGCCACAGCGTCAACGGAAGAGCCCCGGCCGGACCCGGCCGGGGCTCCTTGCGTGCGGCAACGACTCCTGCTTTCAGCGTCTGATCACGACGAGCAGTTGGACCAGCAGGGGAGCGACGATCAGGGCCGGCAGGAGGTCCGCTACGGCGATCTGCTTGATCTTCAGCAGGCGGAGGGCCACGCCGACCAGCAGCAGGCCGCCAGTCGCCCCCAGAGCCGTTACGTGGGCATCTGGGAGCACATCGCCCAGCAGAGCACCCACTCCCGTCATCAACCCCTGAACGACGAGCACGACAAGGGCGGAGGCCGCGACGCCCCAGCCGAGTGAAGCGGCGAAGGCGATCGACGCGAAGCCGTCCAGCACCGACTTGAGGAGGAGTTGGTCCGCACCTCGGCCCAAACCGTCCGACAACGCGCCCAGGAACGTCAATGGGCCGACACAGAAGACCATCGACGCGGTGACGAAGCCTTCGACGAAGGTGCTCTCGCCGTCGCCTCTGCTGAACCGGTGCTGCAGCCAGGCGCCGAAACCCTCCAGCCGCTGCTCGATCCGAAGGATCGAACCGATGATGCCGCCGATCAGCATCGCGCCCAGGACGATCAGCACCGGAGCGCTGTCGCCGACCGCCGCGCCGAGCACCTCGTCGCCGACCGCGAGGGCCGAGGTGATCGCGATCAGCAGCGTCACCAGGCCGAGCGCGTCGGTGACCAGATCACGCGTCCGCTGACTCAAACGATGGCCGACGAGCACGCCGAGTACCGAGCCGACGAGGACCGCCGCGACGTTGACGACGGTGCCGATTCCGATGAACAAACCCTGGTCTCCGATCGCCGGCCGTGACGGCCGGTGTGGCGGTCGTGTGGAGGGCGAGTCACTGCTTTGCAAGTGACCCCGGAAGCCCTACTGTTGCGCGGGGATGAGCGTATCGGCTCGTCTGTTCACCTCGGGGGTGGATCAGAATCTAGGAGGGGCCGACGTGGCACCAGTCATCGAGGTGCGCGACGCCCGTCCCGACGACGCCGACACTTTGGTGATGCTCTGGCGTGAGCTGGCGACCGGTACCGGGCACCAGGCCCGGCTGCTGGCGGCGCCGTCCGCTGAGTCCGCCCGGGCCGCGGTGGCGAGACATCGGGACGATCCGTCGGGCCGGCTCATCGTCGGCGAGATCGACGGCGTGCTGGGCGGGATGGCTTATCTGCGGCAGACGCCGCTCAGCCCGCTGCACGACGAGATCACCGTGATGGTGGAGTACCTGCACGTCAGCGACCATGCCCGCCGGCACGGCCTGGGCAAGGCCCTGATGGCGGAGGCCGCGGCGTGGGCCGAGCACGGGAGTTGCCCGCACCTGGCGGTGCTCGCCCCACCGGTCGCGCGGGAAGCGAACAGGTTCCTTGCGCGGTTGGGACTCGGACAGGCCGGGATGGTGCGATTCGCGACCACCCACACTGTTCGCCGTCGCCTGGCCGCGGAGCACGCGCCGAACATGCTCGGCCTGCTCTCGTCGCGGCGCTCGGTGATCGCCCGCCGGGCCCAGTTGCCCCGCTCGCCGCTGATCGAGGACCCGTCGTACGCCGACGCGTCGTACCAGGATCCGTCGTACGACGAGGCGCAGTACGAGGACCAGCAGTACGACGGTCCGCAGTACGGGGCGAACGGGTTCGACGATCCGGCCTACGAGAAGCTGGAGGAGCTCAGGCTCCCGGCGGAACCTGAATCAGCTGGCACGTGATCCGGGCGGTGCAAACGCGCTTCTCGCGCTCGTCGGTGATCACGATCTCGTACGACGTGGTCGTGCGGCCGAGGTAGATCGGGGTGGCGACGCCGGTGACGACGCCTTCGCGGACGGCGCGGTGGTGGGTGGCGTTGATGTCGACGCCGACCGCGACCTTGCCGTAGCCGGCGGCGTGCAGCGCCGAGCCGATGGAGCCGAGGCTCTCCGCGAGCACGCAGGAGGCGCCGCCGTGCAGCAGCCCGTAGGGCTGGACGTTGCCCTTCACCGGCATCGTCGCGACGACCCGCTCGGGGCTCGCCTCGGTGACAACGATGCCCATCAGCTCGAGCAGCGTGCCCTCGGTCGCCATGCCCGCCGGAAGCTCCGCCGCGGCCTTCTCGTCACTCACAGCGGTCTCCTCCGGGTCGCACGACGTGTCGCTTGGAAGACTACGTGAGCACCCGCGCGGGCGTGTCAGAACTGTCGGCGGGACCGAGTGCCCCTCGCCGACAATTCCCGCTCGCTGGCAGGCGCCCAGGCGGGCACCTCGCGGCGTTGGAGGAAGAGTCACGATGAACCCCGCATCGAGACTCTTCCTCCGCCTTGCGATGCACCCACCTGGACACCTGCCAGCGTTGCGGGAATTGTCGGCGAGGGGCACTAGAGTCGGTACGTGGCTCCTGAAACAGACTCCTCGACGATGACCAAGGACCCGGGCACGGTGGCCGGTGACGCCGGCGGACGGCCGCGGATCCTGCTGCTGGACGGGCACTCGCTCGCCTACCGGGCGTTCTTCGCGCTGCCGGTGGAGAACTTCTCCACCACCACGGGTCAGCACACCAACGCGGTGTACGGGTTCACCTCGATGCTGATCAACATGCTGCGCGACGAGCAGCCGACGCACATCTGCGTGGCGTTCGACGTGTCCCGCAAGACCTTCCGCTCCGAGCAGTACACGGAGTACAAGGCCGGCCGGTCGAAGTCACCGGACGAGTTCAAGGGACAGGTCTCGCTGGTCAAGGAGGTGCTGGAGGCGCTGCGCATCCCGACCACCGAGATCGACGGGTGGGAGGCCGACGACATCATCGCGACCCTGGCCACCCAGGCCGACGAGCAGGGTTTCGAGGTGCTGATCAGCAGCGGCGACCGCGACTCGTTCCAGCTGATCAACGACAACATCACCGTGCTCTACCCCAAGCGCGGCGTCTCCGAGATCGCCCGGATGGACCCGGCGGCCGTCGAGGCGAAGTACGGCATCCCGCCCCGGCTGTATCCGGATCTGGCCGCGCTGGTGGGGGAGAAGAGCGACAACCTGCCCGGCGTCCCGGGGGTCGGCGACAAGACCGCGGCGAAGTGGCTGAACCAGTTCGGCTCGCTGAACGACGTGATCGACCGGGTCAACGAGATCAAGGGCAAGGCCGGGGAGTCCCTGCGCGAGCACCTGTCCGACGTGATCCGGAACCGGCAGATCAACGAACTGGTCCGCGACCTGACCCTGGACGTGGCGGTCGACGACCTGGTCCGGCACCCGTGGGACCGGGACAAGGTGCACACGCTGTTCGACAGCCTGGAGTTCCGCGTACTGCGTGAGCGGCTGGTCGCCGAGCACGAGCAGGTCGAGGAGACGATCGAGGAGGGCTTCGACCTCGAGGGCTCCCAGCTGAAGCCGGGAGAGCTTGCCGCCTGGCTCAAGGAGCACGTCTCCACGGGCGCGCGGACCGGTGTCGCGGTGCAGGGCAGCTGGGGCCGGGGGACCGGTGAGATCACCGGCCTCGCGCTGGCCACCTCAACTGGCGCGGCCGCCTGGTTCGACCCGACCACGCTGACGCCGGACGACGACTCCGCCTGGCAGGCCTGGCTCGCGGATCCCGAGCAGCCGAAGGCGCTGCAGGACGCGAAGGGCCCCCTGCTCGGTTTCCTCGAGCGCGGCTGGACGCTGGGCGGCCTCACCTCGGACACCCAGTTGAGCGCGTACCTGGTCCGCCCGGACCAGCGGTCGTACGACCTCGCCGACCTGACGGTGCGTTACCTGCGGCGGGAACTGCGCAACGAGGAGGCCGACAACGGCCAGCTCAGCTTCGACGACATCGAGGGCGGCCCGGCCGCGGACGCGACGATGCTGCGCGCGCGGGCGATCGCCGACCTCGCCGACACCCTCGACGCCGAGCTGGACAAGCAGGCCGGTACTGCGCTGCTGGCGGACGTGGAGCTGCCGCTGATCGACGTGATCGCCGGGATGGAGCGGGACGGGATCGCCGTCGACCGGCCGTACCTGGAGGAGCTCGAGGAGCGGTTCGCGACCGGCGTCCGGGAGGCGGCCACCGCGGCGTACGAGGTGATCGGCAAGGAGATCAACCTCGGCTCGCCGAAGCAGTTGCAGGTAGTGCTGTTCGACGAGTTGCAGATGCCGAAGACCAAGCGCACCAAGACCGGGTACACCACGGACGCGGACTCGCTGCAGTCGCTGTACGAGAAGACCGAGCACCCGTTCCTGGCCTACCTGCTCGCGCACCGGGACGCGACCCGGCTGCGGCAGACCGTCGAGGGGCTGCTGAAGACGATCAGCCCGACGGACGCGCGGATCCACACCACGTTCAACCAGACGATCGCGGCGACCGGGCGGCTCAGCTCGACCGACCCGAACCTGCAGAACATCCCGATCCGGACCGAGGAGGGCCGCCGGATCCGCGAGGCGTTCATGGTCGGCGACGGGTTCGAGGCGCTGATGTCGGCCGACTACAGCCAGATCGAGATGCGGATCATGGCGCACGTGTCGGAGGACCAGGGCCTGATCGACGCCTTCAACTCCGGGATGGACTTCCACTCGGTGACCGCCGCACGGGTCTTCTCGGTGGAGCCTGCCGAGGTGACGCAGGAGATGCGCGCCAAGATCAAGGCGATGAACTACGGCCTGGCGTACGGGCTGTCGGCGTACGGGCTGAGCCAGCAGCTGAAGATCGGGGTGGACGAGGCCAAGGGTCTGATGGACGAGTACTTCGAGCGCTTCGGCGGCGTCCGCGACTACCTGCGCAGCATCGTCGGCGAGGCGAGCAAGAGCGGGTACACCGAGACCATCCTCGGCCGCCGGCGCTACCTGCCGGACCTCACCAGCGACAACCGCCAGCGCCGCGAGATGGCCGAGCGGATGGCGCTGAACGCCCCGATCCAGGGATCGGCCGCGGACGTGATCAAGATGGCGATGCTCAAGGTGGACGCGTCCCTGCGCTCCTCCGGCCTCAAGTCACGGATGCTCCTGCAGGTCCACGACGAACTGGTCTTCGAGATCGCCCCGGGGGAGCGGGAGGCGCTGGAGGAACTGGTCCGCCGCGACATGGGCGCAGCGGTCGAGATGGCTGTCCCCCTGGACGTCTCCGTCGGCGTCGGCCGCACCTGGCACGAAGCCGCCCACTAGTCAGCGGGCGAACAGCGGTGGTTCGTCGGCCTTGCGTGCGTTGGCGAGGTAGGTGAGTTCGCGGTCCGTGAGTTCCGGGAGGTCGTCGAGGGAGTACCAGGCGACCTCCAGGGACTCGTCGTCGTTCACGCGCGCCTCGCCGCGGATCGGCCGGCAGCGGAAGCAGAAATCCAGGAACTGGACCTGGTCGCCGTTCGGGTAGGACGACGGCGGCAGCGCCTCGATGCTCACCAGCCGGACGATCTCGGACTCGACCGCGGTCTCCTCCTCGATCTCCCGGAGCAGCCCGAGCGCGGGTTGCTCGCCGGGCTCGAGAATGCCCGCGGGCAGGGACCAGCGGCCGGTGTCGGCCCGGCGTACCAGCAGGACGCGCTCGTCGTCGTCCAGCACGACCGCGGTGATCCCGGTCAGCCAGAGCAGATCGTGCCCGACCTTCTTGCGCAGCTCGAGGATGAACTCCGGAGTCGCCATAACCGCGACCCTATGTGACAGCCTGAGCGCGCCGCCGACCGCATCCGGCCGAAGAAGACCGGCTCAGTCGTTGTCGGCCGTCTGTTTGTGGAGTCCAGCAGCCAGGGCGGCCGACAGCGCCAGAGCGCAGGTGGCGGTCATCGCGGCGAGCACCTTGACCGCGGTCATGCCGGTGGCGATGTCGAGCCCGAGGATGATCAGCGCGGCCACTACCAGAGCGGCCAGGCCGATCCAGATCACCAGCGCCGCACGCTTCTCCTGCTGCGCGATCGCGGCGTACACGACCAGTTGCAGTACGGCGTACGAGGAGCCCGCGAGGGCGAAGATCCAGGCGTACGAGCCGAGCGCGGCGTAGTTCTCCTTGCCACCGGCCACCGTCACCACCAGGTCGGGGAGCAGGAGTGCGCCGAGCACGCAGCAGACACCGAGCGCGGCCACCGCCTGGATCGCCCGGCGGAGTCGCAGGGTGTCGCCGGGGGCATTGGCCAACGAGGGGAACACGATCACGATGACGAACTGCGGCAGGAACAGACACGCCTTCGCGACGATCACGCCGGCCGCGTAGTACCCGCTGTGCTGGCCGTCCAACAGGCTGCGCGCCAGGAGCACGTCGACGTTGGCGATGGCGAAGAAGGCGAGCAGGGTGTGTGTGCCGTGCACCGCCTCCCGCAGTACCTGCTTCACCTGCTCCGTCGTGCCGCCGGTCGAGCCGCGCAGCAGGAAGGTGCCCAGCAGCGGTGGTACCGCGGCGCCGAGCGCAACGCCGATCATGGCCGAGGTGAGAGTCGGGTGGATCACCAGCGCGCCCGCACCGAAGAAGAACCGCCCGACTCCGACAGTGGTGTACAGGGCTGCCAGTTCGGTCCAGTTCTGGCCGCCCTGCAGCACGCCTAGCTGGGACCCCATGATGCTGAGGCAGCCGAGAGTGGGCGCCAGGAGCAGGACGGCGATCAGCGAATCGATGTGCAGCAGCCACATCAACACCGGAGTGGCGACCAGGCACACAGCGGTCAGCCCGAGCGCGGCACGACGGCCCGCCTTCAGCAGGGAGTCGGCCAGCTCGGCCTGGCCCGGACCGGTGTGGGTGGCGATCCGCCGGGCGCCGGACGCCTGCAGCCCGAGCGGCACCACATTGCCGATCAGCAGCAGGCCGAGCAGCGCGATGACCGCGCTGAACTGCTCCGGCGCCAGCTTGTGGACGGCAAACAGGGTGAAACCGTAGGCGCCGACGTTCATGATGGCCATGCCGACCGCCACCACGGTCGCGCTGCCCAGGAAGGTCAGTTTCGGCGCGGGGGGCTGGCCGGGCGTCGTCTCAGAGGTCATGCGGCTTCTGTTCTGCTGGCGGTTCAACGGATCGCGGGTAGGTTTCGCTGGAACAGTACTGCGAGGAGGTAGGCGTGGAGGGGGGATCCGCCCGGCCGGCCCGGTTCTTGCCGTGGGCCTGGCCGGTACTGCTCACCATGTTGATCACCGTGCCGCTGCTCGCTCCTGGTTACGTGGTCGGCTACGACCTGGTGTTCGTGCCGGACCTCACGCTACGGCTTGATCAGTTCGGAGTCACAACCGCACTGCCGCGCGCCGTGCCTTCCGATGTGATCGTCGCGCTGCTCGACGAGGTCGCCGGTGGTCAGTTCCTGGACAAGGTCGTCCTGGTCGCAGTACCGCTGCTGGCCGGCCTCGGGATGACCGCGCTCTGGAGGGAGCTACGGCTCGGCGGCCCGCTGGCAGGCTGCGCGGCGGTGACACTCTACGTCTGGAACCCGTTCATCGCCGAGCGCCTGCGGCTGGGCGCCTGGGCGCTACTCCTCGGGTACGCCGCCCTGCCGTGGCTGGTCCGTTCAGCGCTCAAGGTCCGCCGCGGGGAGGGCTGGGCCGGGTTCCTCCTGGCTTCGGCCGGATGTGCGCTGACGGCCTCGGGCGGGCTGACCGGACTGCTGGTGGCGGCCCTGATCCTGCTCTGGCCGGGACGTGGCCGCGTGTGGCCACTGGCGGGCGCGGCTCTCCTGAACGCGCCATGGCTCGTCGCCGGGCTTGCACGCTCCTCGGCCGCGACATCGGACCCTGCGGCGGTCCCGGCCTTCGCCGCGCGCGACGAGGGCTACGGGGGAGTGCTGCCCACTCTGCTGACTCTCGGTGGGGTCTGGAACGCCGACGTGGTCCCGGCCAGTCGCGGAGATCTGGTCCCGCTGGTGCTCGGTTTCGCGATCCTGCTGGTCTCCGTGATCGGCGTGGTCATCTGGTGGCGCCAGGATCGCCTGGCAGCGCCCCTCGTCGTAGCGGCTGTCGTCTCCGTCGCTATCGGTATGGCGGGCGTGGTTCTCCCGGACGCTTTCGCGCGGGTGGTCGAGGTGGTCCCGGGCGCCGGGTTGTTCCGCGACGGCCAGCGCTACCTCGGGCCGTTGGTGCTGCTCGAGGCCGTGGGGTTCGGAGCCGCCGTGGCCGCGCTGCTACGCGTAGTACCGCTGAAGTGGTTGGTCGGGGCGACTGCGGCGTTGATGCCGATCGCGGCGTTGCCCGGGCTCTTCGGTGGCGGTGGGATGAAGGTGTCCGACTACCCGGCCGATTGGGCGCAGGCACGACAGGTGCTCGCGAGCGACACCAGGCCGGGGGAGTTCATCCCGTGGCCGTTCGAGTCCTACCGGGCGCCAGGGTGGAACGGGCGCAGGCCGGTGCTGGACCCGATGCCGCGGTACTTCAGCAAGCCGTCGATCGTGCCGGACGAGTTGATCGTCGGCGGGCATCGGCTGGCCGGCGAGGATCCCCGGGCGTTGGCGATCGCGACCGCGCTCCGATCGGCAGCGCGGACCGGCGCCGATCCGACACCGGTATTGCTGGAGCAGGGCGTGGGGTGGCTGGTGGTCGATCGCGAGGCCGGAGGTCCGTCACCCCGCGACCTGGTCCCGCAGCTCACCGAGCTGTTCAGCGGTCCGTCGGTGACGATCTACCGGGTCCCCGGAACGCCTGCGGAACAAGAGGTTCGGCCGTGGGCGGTCGTCCTCATCCTGGCGGCCTGGGCGGCCGCCGGCGCGGTCCTGGTTGCTGCGATACTCGCTCCGATCTTCCGGCGGACAACGGCCCGTTCCAAGCTCTAGCGAAGTTACTGGCCGGTTGTTACCATCCGGTTTACTTGTCGAGGAGGGGACACGCTTTCATGGGAACACTGATCGGTGCTGCGATCGCAGTACTCGCCGGATTGGCCGTTGCCACTACCACCGTCGTGGGGGTCGTGCAGTCGGTCAAGGACGACCCGGCGCCACCTGCCGGCCAGACACAGGGGCAGGCGGACGTTCCGATCGTCAACTACGGGGACAAGTAACCGGATCACCAGCCCCCGGGGGGGCCTAGATCTCGAGAGGCCGGCCGGCGTCAGCGCGGGCCGGCTTCTCTGCTGCTCGGCGACCATTCGCGACCTCGACCACCTGGCCGGTCAGCACGCGGTCCATGCCTCGCACTGTGGTCGACCAGTTGAAGTTGCCCGCGCAGGCCAGGGCCTCGGCAGACAGCCGGCGGCGGACCGCCTCGTCCTGCAGCAGCTCGGTGATGGCCGCACGGAACTCGGCCGGGTCGTCCACCAGGAGTCCGGTGCGCCCGTCCTGCACCGACTCGGTCGGACCGCCCGCACTGCGGTAGGCGATCGTCGGTACGCCGTGCCCGGCCGCCTCGCCCACCACGAGACCCCAGCCCTCCTTGAGACTCGGCAGAGCCAGCACCCACGCCTCGTCGTACGCCGCGTGCTTGTCGGCCTCGCTCACGTGGCCCCGGAATTCCACGGCCTCCTGCAGCCCTCGCTCGGCCACGTACTCGCGCAACGAGTCCTCCCACCAACCAGAGCCGACCACCACCAGCCGGGCCTCGGGCAGTACCTCGCGAGCTTCGGCGATCGCGTCGACCGCGTGCTCGATCTGCTTGTGCGGCACGATCCGCCCCACGCACACCACTGTCGGCCGCGCGTCCCGCGGAGTCTGCCGGGCCGGCGCCGGATCAGTCCCGTTGTGTACTACGTCGACGCGCGCGGCATTCACTCCCAGCGCGACCAGTTCGTCCCGTGAGGCCGAGGACACCGTCACGTACCGGCAGTCGCGGTACAGGCGAGGAGCGGCCCGGGACTCGAGCCACCAGCCGAGTCGGCCCTTCCAGCCCGGGTACACCACCTGCCACTGCTCCTGGTGGACGTGGTGCACGAGCACGACCACCCCGGTACGACGTACGAGGCGGGTAAAGAATGGGAGGCCGTTCTGCACGTCGACCACGCGGTCCGGGCGATGCAGCCAGGTGTGCAGCAGGCCGCGCAGGTACACGGTCACCTTGCTGCCCCGGTAGAGGTACCGGACGCCGTGACGGCGGGCTTCCCGGGGACTGCCCGGGTACGCCGCGCACAGTATGGTGACCGACCAGCCCAGTTCCGCAAGGCCTCTGGCGACCTCCTCCACGTACCTTTCGGAGCCACCACCTTCCGGGTTCGTCGTGTCCCGCCAGTTCAGCAACAGCACGGTCTGCTCGCGCACCGTCAAGGCCCCACCCTCCGCTAGCCCGCCCCCCGGGGATAAGCCCGCGAGGTTACCAGGGAGTAACGATGTCCGCCAGAGGTCGCGAAATCAGTTAGGGTCCGCGTGTGTCCGCTGCGATTCCGAGTCCCCGATCCGCCGTCCGGTGGACCGCCGACGTCGGCCGCGCCGTGCGCTTGTTCAAGGCGTTCGGGGTCGAGCAGTCCGACCCGGATCTCTTCTACGGAACGCTCGCGGACGACTCCGTCGGTCAGCTCTCCGAATACGTCGACCTGCGCGGTGCGCGGATGCTCGACGTCGGCGGCGGCCCCGGGTACTTCGCCGACGCCTTCCGCGCGGCGGGTGCGACGTACTACGCGATCGACTCCGACCTCGGCGAGCTCAGCGGCCGGGGTGAACCTGTCGAAGGCACGGTCCTCGGCAGCGGGATGGCGCTGCCGGTCGGGGACGCCCAGGTCGACGTCTGCTTCTCGTCGAACGTGCTCGAGCACGTCCCCGATCCCTGGCTGATGGCTGACGAGCTGGTTCGCGTCACCCGGCCCGGCGGCACGATCTTCCTGTCGTACACGGGCTGGTGGGGCCTGCACGGTGGTCACGAGACGGCCCCCTGGCACTTCCTCGGCGGCCATCGAGCCGCCCGGCGGTACGAACGACGCCAGGGCCACCCGCCGAAGAACAAGTTCGGCGAATCGCTCTTCCCGATCACCGTGGCCGGCGGACTCCGCTGGGCCCGGGCCTGCGCCGATGCGGACCTGGTGGCCGCACTGCCGCGCTACCACCCGCGCTGGGCGTACGGCGTACTGGCTGTTCCCGGGGTGCGGGAGTTCGCGACCTGGAACCTCGTCCTGGTGCTCCGGCGCCGATGAAGACGGCCGACAAGGAGCGGGTGGTCTGGCGGACGAGGCTGGTGCTCGGCTGCCTCGTCCTGATCGCCCTGTGCTTCCACCAGGCGCCCGGCAAGATCGTGCCGGACACCAAGCTCGACCTGACCGCCGGACCGGGTGCCTTCCTGGCCCGCTCCCTGCACCTGTGGGATCCGCAGGGCGCCTTCGGGCAACTGCAGAACCAGGCCTACGGCTACCTGCTGCCGATGGGCCCGTTCCACTGGTTCCTCGACACACTGTCCGTGCCTGGTTGGGTCACCCAGCGGCTGTGGTGGTCGCTGGTCATGTGTGTGGCCTTCCTGGGTGTGTGGAAGCTGTGTGGCGCTCTTGGCTACGGCGCTCCTTGGGCGCGGTTCACGGTCGCTCTGCTGTACGCGCTGAGTCCGCGGATGCTCGGCGAGGTGACGATCACGTCGATCGAGGTCTGGCCGTTGGCGATGGCTCCCTGGGTGCTGCTGCCACTGGTGACTCCGCGGGCGCGTTCCGGTTGGTGGCGGGTGGGGTGGTCCGCTGTTGCCTTCGCCTTGGTCGGGGGAGTGAACGCAGTGGCCACCGGTGCGACGCTGGTGCTTCCTGCGCTCTGGATCGCCACCCGGCGGCTGGACAAGCCGACGCTGAAGCTTGCGGTGGCCTGGCTCGGCTGTGTGGTGGCGGTGTCCTTCTGGTGGTTGGTGCCGCTGGTGCTGCTCGGCCGCTACAGCCCGCCCTTCCTCGACTGGATCGAGAACGCCGCCATCACCACCGGCACGGCGAGCGTCTTCGAGTCTTTCCGCGGCACGTCGCAGTGGCTGAACTTCCTGACCACCGCCAGCGGTCCGAGCTGGCCCGCGGGCTGGCTGTTCGTGACGCAGCCGGCACTGATCCTCACGACGGCCGCTGTCGCGCTACTCGGGCTGGCCGGCCTGGCGATGGGGTCGCTCAAGCACCGTGGCTTCCTGCAGTTGTCGCTTGTGGTCGGCCTACTCCTGGTGACGCTCGGGCACGTCAGCTCGCCGCTGTCGCCACAGCTGCAGGATCTGCTCGACGGGCCGCTCGCAGCCTTGCGAAACACCCACAAGTTCGAGCTGGTCGTCCGCCTGCCGCTGATGCTCGCTGCGGCTCACGCCCTCACCCGCGTGACCAGCTGGTCGACGGCCCGCGGTGTTCACCGCCGGCTCGTGCCGGTGCTGGCAGCCTTCCTCGTCGTGTCGGTGGCCACGCCTGCGCTCTTCGCCCAGCTGCCGCGAACCGAGGGATACGAGGCGATCCCCGCGCACTGGCGTCAGGCGGCCCGCTGGCTCGACAGTCAGCAGACGAGCGGCAGCGTGCTCGTCGTACCGGCTGCGTCATTCGCGGACTTCACCTGGGGCTCGACGAAGGACGAGCCCTTCCAGGCTCTGCTGAAACGCCCGATGGCCGTGCGGGACGCGGTACCGCTCGGCTCTGCCGGTACTACGCGTTGGCTGGACGAGGTGGAGCGCCGACTCGGTACGGGTGTCGGTGACAGGACCCTGCAGCAAACCCTCGCGCGGGCAGGCGTCCGGTACGTCGTCGTGCGGAACGACCTCCGGTACGACGCTCAGGTCAGTCCGACTCTCGCGGTCCATGAAAGCCTGGCCGAGTCCGCCATCAAACGGGTGGCCTCGTTCGGCCCGCTCACGGGCAGCACCACGGAGCAACCCGGGGTGACCCTCGACGGGCGTACCCGGCTGCCGTACCCCAGCGTGGAGATCTACGACGTCGGCACGACGACCGGGGCACGCCTGGTCCCGCAGTCGCAGTTGGTGGAGGTCCGCGGGGCTCCCGAGGACGTGCCGGGTGTCCTGACCGCGCTGGGTGGGGACCGCGAGGCTGTGACGAGCTCGGACGCCGCCGGCCGCTTCAAGGACCTCCCATTGGTCCAGACGGACGGCATGCAGCGTCGCGAGGTCTCCGTCGGCCGGGCGGCGGACAACTATTCGGCCGTGCTGACCGGCTCCGATCCCGGCACGCTGCGCAGACGAGCTCTCGGGTACGTCGTCGACCCGGCCGCGCCCAGTACTACGAGGACGTGGGCCGACGGACTGGTCGACGTACGGGCGTCGTCGTCCGCGGGCGACGCCAACGCCACGCTGTGGACCGGCCCGGGCAACGGCCCGTTCGCGGCCGTCGACGGTGACCCGTCGAGCCGGTGGATCTCGGGCACGTTCGGCCGCAGCAGTGGCGAGTGGCTCGAGCTCAGCTTCTCGGCGCAGCGCTCGGTGGAGGGTCTGAAGATCCAGTTCTCGCTGGCGGCGCCGACCACCGAGCCGGTACGGACGCTGGAGGTGGAGACCGATGCCGGCTCGTTGACGACCCTGGTGGTCGGCACGAACAAGGCGCAGCACATCCCCACGCCGCCCGGTCGCACCAAACGACTGCGGATCCGCGTCGGTGTGACGGATGGCAAGAATCCGAACGGGGTGTCGATCGCCGAGTTGACCGTGCCCGGTCTCACCCCGGTCAGCCGGCTGGCGGTGCCGTCGGGGCTGGCCCGTCAGCCGGACGCGCTGGTGTTCAGGAACCAGGAGATCGGACGATCGGCCTGCCTGCACGTGGACACCCGGCCGTTGTGCCGGCAGGCGACCGCCTCGGACTCCGAGGAACCGACGGGCCTCCTGCGCAGTGTGGACCTGCCCGGGGCGGCGTCCTACCGGCTCCAGGGCACCGCGCTTCCCAAGGACGGGACCGCACTCGACCGGCTGCTCGCCACGCCAGGCGCCATCACTGCCTCCGCTTCGTCCCGCGCCGTGGCCGCGCCGGAGGGTCGTCCCGGTACCGCGGTGGACCGCGATCTCGGCACGGGCTGGGTCGCGAACAGCACCGACCTGCGACCGCGACTGACCCTGAGGTTGCCTCGGGCAAGGAAAGTTCAGGGGTTGCAGTTCCTCACCGATCCCTACCTGGCCGCGTCCCAGCCCGCCAACGTCTCGGTCCGGCTAGACGGTGCCGCTCCGGCGGAGCTCACGGTGGACCCGGAAGGATATGTCAGGTTCCCCGCCCGTGCGGCCAGGTCGATCGAGGTCGTCTTCACATCGGCCAAGCCGCTGATCGACTTCGACTCGGCCAGCGGGGCTGCCCGGACCGCGCCGGTCGGCGTCTCCGAGATCCGGGTCCTGGGTGCGGACGACCTGCGGAGAGCGTTGGATCCGGACGCCCGCACCGGCGCGTACTGCGGGTTCGGCCCGGCTTTGCGAGTGGACGGCGTCCCGGCTGACACCGAGGTGAAGGCAACCGTGCGAGACGTCCTGCAGCGTCGACCGGTGACGTTCACAACCTGCGGGGAGCACACAGCGGTTCCCGTGCAGGCCGGGCGGCACAACGTCGATGCGCTGGCTGGAGGCGGCTTCGTGCCGGTGGCGCTCACGCTGACCAGGGCAGGTCTAGCCAGGGCGGCTGTCACGCCGGTGAAGAACGTGGAGGTCTGGCGACCCAACCCCGCCGAGCTGACCATCGAAGTGCCGGCTGCCGAGGAGCAGTCTGTGCTGACAGTCGCCCAGAACTACAGCGACGGCTGGGTGGCGTACGACGGCACCGGGCACAAGCTGGCGCCGATCCGGATCGGCGGCTGGCAACAAGGCTGGCTGCTGCCTGCCGGAGCGGAGCAGGTCGTCACTGCGCGGTTCATGCCCGACCGTACGTACCGGGCTGGCCTACTGGTCGGTCTTGTCGCGATGCTGGCCGTGCTCGCCCTGGCGGTGTTTTGCCGCCGTGGATCAAGGTACTCGGGCCACCGGCTCCGGGAGGCACGCAGAGTCAGGCCGTGGGTTGCGATGGTGTGCGGCCTGGCCGCAGGCACGTTCATGTCCGGCTGGATCGGCCTGGGAGCGGTCATGCTCGCAGCAGCGTGCTCGTGGTTCCTGTCCGACCGACGGATCGCGATGCTCGCGGTGACGGCCGGCGCGGTTCTGGCGGGGACCCTGGTCGCAGTGGTTCAGCCCTGGCCGGCCGGGGGAGCAGGCCTGACCTCGGGTGTCGTCCAGGCGTCTGTCCTGTTCGGCTGCGCGCTGGCCCTCTTGTCCAGGCCTACCGGCGAGACGTCGTAGCTCCTGTCCCGTCGGCCCCGGCGCATGATCGGCCGCTCCAGGCAGTAGTAGCTCACGGCCGCGAGAGCGGCTGACCCGGCCAGGGTCGAGAAGAACAAGAGCGCGAGCTGGCCGTGGAACAGCTCGAAGCCGATCAGTCGCTCGACCAGGCTGAGCACGATCAGGTGGTAGAGGAACACGCCGTACGAGATGTCTCCGGCGATGTGGCCGACCCGTCCACCCAGGACCTTGGCCGTCCTGGCCGTCGGGGTGACCGCGGGCAAGATCACGCACGCGGCGATCGCCGTGTAAAGAAGGCTCTTCGTGAAGGCCTGCCCAGGAGTCGGCGCTATCAGGCTGAACGGACCGGCTACCGGGGTACTCGCGATCACGAGGAGTGCGACTGCGGCGGCCCAGACCGTGCCTGGCAGCTTGGTCAACGTGTCGAGCGCTGACGGGCCGAGCCGCCCACTGCTGCGAGCCACCTGCCACAGGGCGAGGGCCATACCGACTGCGAACCAGCCGAGGTAACCGGGCAACCAGAGCCCGGCGATCGCATGCTTGCCGGCGTTGACTCCGGCCATCCAGGCCGGGCCGAGCAGCGTGAACGTTGCGAGGACAGCGAGCCGCCATCGCACACCGCGCCGAGTCGGGCGCTCGTAGCCGGTCAACAGCTTCGCCAGGATCGGCAGCAACAGGTAGAACACGACCTCCGTTGCCAGGCTCCACAGCTGGGTGAGCCCGTCCGCAGGTGGATCGTGCGCGTAGATCTGGGTCAGCGTGGCATGCCGCAGGTACACCACCCACGACACTGCCCGGTCGTGCGGTACGACGAGACCGGCGAGCAGTACGACGACCCACAGGGCGGGCAGGATCCGCAGGGCGCGATTGCGCAGGTACGGCAGGACGAGGGGCGGCTCGGTCTCCTCGAACCAGGCGACCACCCAGGGCCGGTAGAGCAGGAACCCGGAGATCGCGAAGAAGATCGCCACTCCGACGTCCAACCGGGCCAGCAGCCCCGAGAACGGGCCGTGCAACGCGTCACCGCTGTGGAAGCCGATGTGCGTGCCGAGGACCGCGAGTGCGCCGACCGCGCGCAGGCCGTCGAGGGCCGGGAACCTGGTTCGTCTCACCTGCTCACCTCCGGCAGTCCGACCTCGATGTGGCCCACGCAGAGGTTCGTCCCCGGATCCGTCGAACGCAGCCGCACCGCGGTGGCACGGATGTGGTCCGACGGACCGAGGTACATGTCGCCCGGCAAGGCGGCCGGCCAGGTGACGGCCGGCATCGCGGCGACGGAGCCGTTGTCGTCGAGCAGTTCGACCACTAGGTGGTTCTCCCGGTTGGAGAAGTAGCTGATCTCGGCGTACCAGTTGCCGGTGGCAGCTTCGGTCGGGGTGGACCGCAGCGGCAGCGTCACGGGTTCCGTCCCCCGCACGAGCAGATCGCAGATGGTGTTGCCGGTCTTTGGTGGTTCGGCCTGCGACCAGACAGTCAGGGTCGCCGGCCGGAACCGGCCGGTGTCATCCACGATGGACGGCTCGCTGCCGGGTGCCTGTGACTGGAACGGGATGCCGGTCAGCCGCAGCACCGATGAGAGCCGGATGTCGGGCGACAGCAGGCTGACGATCGTCGGTGGCATCGTGGTGTCCCACAGGTTCGCCGTCGGCCCATACCGATCGAGCTCGCCCCGGACGGTCGCGAAGTACGGCTTGGCGGGGTTCTTGGCCCACTGCTCGGCGAAGCCGGTGTCTGTCACCAGAGTCCCGGCGAACCAGGCGACCAGGCAACACAGCGCTGCCACCGGCACGAAGCGGGCGAAGACGATGCGCGGCCGGATGGAGGTCGCCGTCAGCACCACGGCCAACGTCAGCGGGATCGAGAGGTCCGACCAGTAGTGGTAGTGCGCGGTGAAGATGCCGCCGAACAACCTGAACCGCCCGTAGGACACCAGCAGCAGGGTCACCAGCACGTAGGCGACGACCGATCCCCACAGCAGCAGAGCTCGCCGATCTCGGCGCCAGGCGGTCAGCAGCAGGAAGGCCGCGACAAGCCCACCGAGAACCGAGGCCGCCGCCGGCGGCGTCGCCAGGCCCATCGGGGTGCCGAAAGCGTTCCACTCCCACGGTCCACCGACCAGCGCACCCAGCGGTACGGCGAACGCGCGGCCGGCCAGGTCGAGCAGCTGCCGCGGTTCCGGTAGCCGGCCCGCCGACGGATTGCCGTGCTGCAGATAAACGATGCCAAAGGCAACTACTGGCATCAGTAGCGCGGCCGCGTACGGCAGCGTCCGGCGCAACCACGGCCCGAGCGGCTCAGTCCGCTGATAGAGCGCCAGGGCGACGACAGTGACGAGGATGAGGGCCGACTTCTCCCAGCAGGCCAAGGAGATCAGCAACGAAAGGGGGCCGTAGGCAATCGCCCGGAGCCGGCGGCCGGAGTACCAGTCGAGGGTCGCGTGCAGCAGCAACAGGCCGAAGACGTGGGCGGGCAGGTTGTTCACGCCGCTGGACAACGACATGAACGAGGGCATGCTCAGCGGGGTCAACGCGTAGAGGAGAGTTCCGGTGACGACCCACCAGCTGGAGCCGAGAAGCCTGAGCAGCAGGAGGCCCATCAGCGTGATCGCCAAGGCCTGCATGATCATCCGCCACGCGATGGTCACGTCCCAGTTCAGCGGAGCCAGCTCGGCGAAGCCGGCGTACACGAAGCGCAGACCCGGCGCGATGTGGTCGTTCACCGGGGTCAGCAGCTCGCGCGGCGCGAAGCCACGGCTGCCCTGCACGAGGAAGTCGAGGTCGTCGCTGAGCCAATAACCACGTCGCGCCAGCAGGCCGAGCACCCCAGCCTGCACGACGGCGACGGCGACCACCACGCCTCGCAGTACGGCCTGGTCCGGCGGTCGGCGAAGCAGCGCGACGGTACGCCAGATCCCCCTCATGGAGGCGGACTATATGTCAGTTCGGCCACTGCCGGATTTTGGTAGCCCCGGTCTCTGTTCAAGTGTCACTACTCGCTGGTAGCCTCCCGCGGACAGACCGGGAGGGGTTGTTGTGGGGAATCGCAGTCGTGCACTGGTGATCGCGCTGGGCATCTTCTTCGTCGGCGTTGCCGCGCTGGCGAAGTTCTACGCGTATCCGACGCTCGCCGTCGCACCTGCCGACCAGGTCGCGCACACGGTGTCGGTGGGCAAGGACGCCACCATCTTCAGCGTGGCGGACCTGGCGGAGAAGAAGAACGTCGACCTGTACTCGCGCCGGACCGTCCGGGGCGACGTGGTCGCGGCCGAGAAGATCAGCAAGGCACTGGATCGCAAGGTGGTGGTGTTCGACACCGCCGTCGTGACGGACACGGAGAAGGACTACCAGTTCCCCGAGTCGGCCAGTGAGACCGACAAGGCGCCACTGAGCTTCGTCCAGGAGCGGGTCGTGCTGGACGCCACCACGGGCGAGGCGGTGCGCTGGAACCCGGACGCCTCGAAGGACAACAGCGGGGAGTACATCACCACCACGCTGAAGAAGGAGGACCGGCTGACGCCCAAGCAGGACAGCCCGTTCTTCAAGGGCCACGAGGGCCTGGTGCTGAAGTTCCCGTTCGGCACCGAGAAGAAGCGGTACCAGTTCTGGGACACCACCACGCGCAAGGCGTACCCGATCGACTTCAAGGAGGAGACCAAGCTCAACGGTCTCACCGTGTACCGCTTCGAGCAGGACGTGCCGAAGCAGGACCTGCCGCTCGCCACGCCGCTGAAGGTGCCGGGCAACCTTGTCGGTGAACCCGGGATGGACTCGGTCGAGGTGCAGCGCAGCTACCAGAACACCCGGACGCTGTGGATCGAGCCGGTCACCGGCGCGATCATCAAGGGCCGGGAGCAGCAGCTCGCCTCGCTCAGCTACAACGGCGAGGCGAAGGTCACCGCGACCCAGGTGCAGATCGAGTACGACGCGGACACGGTGAAGAAGAACGTCGAGGGCGCCAAGGAGAACGGTGTCGACGAGGGCGGCTACAAGGCGAAGGCCGCGCAGTTGCACGCGATCGGCTTCTGGGTGCCGCTCGTCTCGCTGATCATCGGACTGCTGCTGCTGGCCGTGGTCGTGTTCTTCCAGGTCCGTCCGCGGCAGACCGCCGAGCCGGACACTTCGGAGCCGGCGGAATCCGTCTGACCTCGTTCAGGGTCTGTGGGCCCTCAGGGTTTGTGACGGTTCAGGGCTTGTGGGCCGACCAGATCGCGGTGCCTGGGACCAGGCGGCCGCGGTCTGGTCCCCAGCCGCCCCAGACCTGGTCGTGGCCGGCCGGCCATTCGGGTTCGAGCAGATCGTCGATGACCAGGCCGGCGCCGGTGAGCGCTCGGACCCAGTCGCCGGTGGTGCGATGGTGTTCGGCGTAGATCGCGGTGCCGTGGTCGTCCACCTCGACGTACGGCGTGCGATCGAAGTACGACTGGGTGATCCGCAGGCCGGCCGGTGTCGGGTCGTCCGGCATGCTCCACCGGATCGGGTGCGTCACCGAGAACACGAGTAGCCCGCCGGGTTTCAGGGTCCGGGCGATCTCCCGGAGTGCCGCTTCCGCGTCCGCGACGAACGGCAGCGCGCCGAACGCCGAGCACACGATGTCGAAGGCGCCGTCCTTGAACGGAACGGCCATCGCATCGGCGGCAACAGTCCGTACTGCGGTGCCCGTGCGGCGGTCGAGCTCGTGCGCGATGCGGAGTTGTTCGACGGAGATGTCGAAGCCAACCGTGTTCGCACCTTGGCCGACGAGCCATCGGGAGCACTGGGCGGCACCACAGCCGACCTCGAGGATGCGCTTGCCGCGGACCGGGCCGAGGAGTTGCGCGGTTGCCTCGTCCACGCCCTCGGGGCACCAGATGAACTTGTCGTCGCCGAGGAACGCGCCGTGCTCCTCGAGGTACTCATCGGCGGCCGAGTCCCAGTAGGTCCGGCTGGCCCTCGAGGTCTCCGGCTCGCTCAACTCCACCCGCCGCGGCTCCACCACCGCATCACCCTAACCGGCGGCGCGTTCCGCGAGGGCGTGGTTCATCGCGTCGAACTGGGGCTTGATCGTGTCGTTCAGCATGCCGACCGTGAACGGGACGGCGACGCCGTTGAACCTCTCCTCCTGGATCAGCTTCGAGCGGCCGCCGTCGAGAGGCTCGATCCGGAACGAGTGCTCGCCGTCGAAGATGCCGCCGAAACCGACCCGGCCGATCCAGCGCAGTTCCTTGCCCGGCTCGACCGCGAGCAACTCCGGCCTGAAGGTCGTCTCCTTGCCGTTCGTGTCCTTGAGCACGTTCGTGATCCTCGCGCCGACCTTCAGCTCACCCGTCGACGACACGAGGAACGGGTTCCACTCGGGATAGGCGTCGCGGTCGGCGAGCACCCGCCAGACCTCGTCAGGCGTCGCGTCGATCTCGATCTCCGTGTGGAGCACGGTGGTGTGGGCGATCGCGTAGACGCAGTACCCGGCGAGCAGGACGGCGAAGGCGCCGACGCCGGCGAGCACCCGACGGCGTACCGGGCTCTTCTTGTTCTTGGTGGCGGTGGCGGTGGCGGTGGTCATCAGGACTCCTCGGGGCCGAGGACGCTGCGGATGAGCTTCCTCGCGTAGTCGGTGGTGAGCGGCTCGCCGGTGACGAGGAGCCGGTAGTACAGCGGGCCGACCAGTTGGTCGACCAGAACCGCGGGGGAGACGTGGTCGAGGACGAGGCCCGCGTCCTGGGCCTTCGCGACGACAGCGGTCACCGCGCGATGGCGTTCGGCCCAGAGGGCTCTGACGCTCTCGCCGACGCGCGGTTCGCGGGCGGCGGCCGCGGCCAGGTCCGCGATCAGGGCGGGCGGAGTGGAGGCGAGGTTGGTCGCGATCGCGGTGACGAGTCCGGTGAGGTCGCGGCGTGGGTCGTCGGTCGGCTCGAACGGGACGTCCTCCCGCAGGCTGATGATCAGCGCGACCACCAGCTCGGCTTTGCTGGGCCACCGGCGGTAGAGCGTCGTCTTCGCGACTCCCGCCTGCTCGGCGACCCGTTCGACCGAGAGTCCGGCGTACCCGCCTTGCCGGATCTCGTTGAGCGCGGCGGCCAGCACCCGCTGCTCGACGCCGGCGTCCCGCGGTCTTCCTCGCCCGACCATCGCTCCTCATTTCCGCTACCTCGGTTTCGTAATGAGCTTAAGACTGCGGTTCGATTTACGCAACTGAGGTAGCGGAAATGGTTGTCGGCGACGTGCGGAAGGATGCGGCGGCATGGATGACTTCGAGGCCCTCGCTGCCAGCGCGGTACCGCTCACCGGCGGCTACGGCGGGGAGACCTACGCCGTGAGCGCGGCCGGGGAGGACGCCGTACTCCGGCTCTACGCCCGGCACCCGGAGCGCGCGGCTGTCGACGTCTCGTTGCTGAGGCTTGGCCGGGGACTTCTCCCGGTGCCGCGAGTGCTGGACGCGATGCCCGACCCGGCCGGCGACGGGGCGCCTCCATATGTACTGACCGAGCGGCTGCCCGGGGTCAACCTGCAGACGTATCTCGACACCGCCGGGGACAAGGAGCGCCAGAAGGTGGGGGAGCAGTTGGGCGAACTGCTCGTCCGGCTCAGCGGGATGCCCTTCCTCACCTTCGGGGAGTTCGTCGGCCGTGACCTGGTGATCGAGTCGTTCGGCGCGGGCGGCCTGACCCAGTGGCTCGACCGATACGTCGAGGACCTGGGACTCACCCGCGACCAGGTGGAAAGCCTGTACTCCGTGCTGGACCGGGCGGAGGACCTCGCCGACACCGGGGTGGACCGGATCTGCCTGGTGCACAGCGACTTCAACCCGAAGAACCTGCTGGTCGACCCGGACTCGGCTGATATCACCGGACTGGTCGACTGGGAGTTCGCGCACGCCGGATCGCCGTACACGGACCTGGGGAACCTGCTCCGCTTCTGTGCGGATCCGGTGCTCGGGAGGGCGGTGCTCAGCGTCGTACGGGAGACCGGTCCGGACCTCGGGGACCGGCTCGAGGAGCGGGGGCGCGGGGCGGATCTGTGGGCCCTGATCGACCTCGCGGCCCGGCGGCCGGCGAACCCGGTGGCGATCGCCGCGCACGCCCTGATCACCCGGATCGCCGACACGGGGGACCTCGCGGGCGGCCGGCCCGACCTGGACGCCGTACATTGAGTGCAGTGATACGTCGGGAGACCTCGGCGGGCGCCCGGTTCGGACCGGGTGCCCCGGGTTGCCGTGCCCGAGTCGGTACACGTATTCTGTGAGATGCGCTATGGGCCCGCGCGACCTCGGACGGAGCAGGCTCGTGCTCGCAAGCAGTCGGTGGTGAATCTGTCCTGTTCAGGCAATCCAGCGGTTGGGTGCGATCCAACGGTCCTTGCGCACCCGTACGACACCATCAGCCCACGGAGCAACCCACCACATGACGGCCAGCATCGAGGCACCTCTCGACCCCGCAGTACGCACCACCCCGCAGGTAGCGGTCAATGACATCGGGTCGGAGGAAGACTTCCTCGCGGCGATCGATCAGACCATCAAGTACTTCAACGACGGCGACATCGTCGAGGGCACCATCGTCAAGGTCGACCGGGACGAGGTTCTCCTCGACATCGGTTACAAGACCGAAGGCGTCATCCCCTCGCGCGAGCTGTCGATCAAGCACGACGTCGACCCGAACGAGGTCGTCAACGTCGGAGATCACGTCGAGGCCCTGGTTCTCCAGAAGGAGGACAAGGAAGGCCGTCTGATCCTGTCCAAGAAGCGCGCTCAGTACGAGAAGGCGTGGGGCACGATCGAGAAGATCAAGGAAGAGGACGGCGTCGTCACCGGCACCGTCATCGAGGTCGTCAAGGGTGGACTCATCCTGGACATCGGCCTCCGTGGCTTCCTGCCGGCCTCGCTGGTCGAGATGCGCCGGGTCCGCGACCTCCAGCCGTACGTCGGCCAGGAGATCGAGGCCAAGATCATCGAGCTCGACAAGAACCGCAACAACGTGGTCCTGTCGCGCCGTGCGTGGCTGGAGCAGACGCAGTCCGAGGTGCGGATGAACTTCCTCACCCAGCTGCAGAAGGGCCAGATCCGCAAGGGTGTCGTCTCCTCGATCGTCAACTTCGGTGCGTTCGTGGACCTGGGTGGCGTCGACGGTCTGGTGCACGTCTCCGAGCTGTCCTGGAAGCACATCGACCACCCGACCGAGGTCGTCGAGGTCGGCCAGGAGGTCACCGTCGAGGTGCTGGACGTCGACATGGACCGCGAGCGCGTCTCGCTGTCGCTGAAGGCGACCCAGGAAGACCCGTGGCAGCAGTTCGCCCGGACCCACCAGATGGGCCAGATCGTGCCCGGCAAGGTCACCAAGCTGGTTCCGTTCGGTGCGTTCGTCCGCGTCGAGGAGGGCATCGAGGGTCTGGTGCACATCTCCGAGCTGGCCGAGCGTCACGTCGAGATCCCGGAGCAGGTCGTCCAGGTCAACGACGACACGATGGTCAAGATCATCGACATCGACCTCGAGCGTCGCCGGATCTCGCTGTCGCTGAAGCAGGCCAACGAGGGGCTGGACCCGGTCTCCGACGACTTCGACCCCACGCTGTACGGCATGGCGGCGACGTACGACGAGCAGGGCAACTACGTCTACCCCGACGGCTTCGACCCGGAGACGGGCGAGTGGCTCGAGGGCTTCGACAAGCAGCGCGAGGAGTGGGAGCGGCAGTACGCCGAGGCCCACGCGCGCTGGGAGGCCCACAAGAAGCAGATCGAAGACGCCAAGACGGCCGACGTCGAGGCAGGCGAGGCGTCCACGTACTCCTCCGCCGCCGCCCCGAAGGACGACGCTCCCGTCGAGGGTGCGCTCGCTTCCGACGAGGCCCTGCAGGCCCTCCGCGAGAAGCTCACCGGCCAGGGCTGATCCACCCGCAGTACCAGCAGGACCCGAGACCCCCGCACCCCCGTACTGGGTGCGGGGGTCTCGCCCGTACTACGCCCGCATCGCCCCTCCTGGGTAGCGGCTCGACTGGGTGCGGGGTGGTCGCGATCCGAAGGGATCTGGCGGGTGCGGAGGACTCTGGTGCGGTTGCTAGAGGGCGTTGCGCCAGCCGGCTGGGTCTTCGCCGGGTGGGATTGCCTGGATGGCGCGGTGGAGGGTCAGGGCTTCGAGCCACTGGTGTTCGGCGTTGGTGAGTGGGCGGATCGACTGGTAGCCGGCGAGGAAGGTTCGGCGTACCGCGGGTGGGGTCGGTTGCCAGTTGGTGAAGTGGGTGCCGAGGACGACCAACGTCTGCGCGAGGTCTTGGACGCAGTAGTTCCACGCGAGCTCGTCGAAGTCCAGGACGGCGAGTACCTCGGTGCCTGACATCACGATGTTGGAGGCGCGGTAGTCGCTGTGGATCAGCTGTGGTTGTACGTCGAGGGGTGGCAGGGCGGCGACCTGTGCTGCGAGGCGGGCCGAGGCTTCTGGTGCTAAGCCCGGGCCTTCTGAATCCAGCCAGTTCAAGAGGCGCTGCTTGGGTTGTGGGTCGTCTCGTGGGCCGGTCTTGTGCTCGGCCAGTGCGGCATGGAGATCGGCCAGAGTGACGCCGGCTTCGTAGACCGCTTGGTTGTCAGAAGTGTCGAGCAAGGTGCCGTCGATGTGCGGTTGGACTGTCATGGACAGCGGGCGAGCCGGGGCGTCGACTACCTCACGGTGCTTGCCGGTGAGGGCGGTGAGCGGGGCCGCGACCGGGATTCCCTGCTGGTGCAGTTCGTGGAGGAGTTCTGCTGTGGTGGCGAACTTCGCGAACTGGGTTGTGGCTCGGGACCACTTCACGACTAGGTGTCCGTGGTCGGTGTGGACCCAGGCGATGGCGTTCTGGTCGCTGATGACGATGCGGTCGCAGGTCTCTACTCCAACTGCCCAGGTCTCGTCCAGCACGGCAGTCAGCCATTCGGCCGCTGCGTCGAAGCTCGGGAAGCCGAACCTCTCCTGGAGTGCCTGGCGGGCGTCAACCGACTCCCAGAGCATTGACAAGCCGTTGGGAAACACCCGATCGACTGTACGACGTGAGGGGTTCTCGGGTGATCCGGTACTGCGGGGTGGTGCTTTTGCCGGGGTTCGCGTGGTGGGGGCTAGGGTTCTGGGCGTGTTGAGAGTTGGGTTGACTGGTGGGATCGGGGCCGGGAAGAGTGCTGTGTCCTCGCGGTTGGCGGCGCGCGGGGCTTTGATGATTGATTCGGATGTGTTGGCGCGGGAAGTGGTTGCGCGGGGCACTGACGGGCTTGCCGAGGTGGTGGCGGTCTTTGGGGATGTGCTGACGCCTGAGGGCGAGATGGATCGGCCGGCGGTGGGGCGGATTGTGTTTGGGGATGAGGTTGCCCGGCGGAAGCTGGAGGCGATTGTGCATCCTCGGGTTCGGGCTCGGGCGGCTGAGATCGAGGCCGGGGCGCCTGACGATGCCGTTGTGGTGCACGACATTCCCTTGCTCGTGGAGACCGGGCAGGCGGACAAGTTCGACCTGGTGCTGGTGGTCGACGTACCGGCGGAGGTGCAGCTCGAGCGGTTGACGGGTGCGCGCGGAATGGCTGACGAGGAGGCGAAAGCGCGGATCGCCAGTCAGGCGTCACGCGAGGAGCGGCTGGCCGTGGCTGACCTGGTGGTGGAGAACTCGGGGAGTCTCGAGGACCTGGATCGGCGCGTCGACGAGGTCTGGCGGGAGCTCTCGGCGCGGGCGGCGGAAGAGGGGTCCGGACGGGCGGGACACGGTCCGGATACGGCGGGTTCAGGGCACGGTCCGGACACGAAAGGGTGACCCCCGGGCGAGAAATGATGGATCCGGGTCGACCTGTACGACAATCTGTGCGGGTTCGTCCGGCTGAGGCCTGGCCGACCTGACCACCCCTCGGCGCGCGCTCGCGTCGGTCCGCAAGTCCAACGTTGGGAGGATGGCGTGGAATGTCCGCGCTGTAGCTCTGACGTTCCCGAGGTGTCGCACTTCTGCCATCGCTGTGGCAACGACATGCAGTCCGGGGATGCTCAGCGCAAGAAGGCGTACGCGGCCAGACCGGATGAACCGGTGGCCTCGTTCAAACTCGTCTCCACGATCATGCCGCAGGGCGCCGGCCGGCAGCCGTACACCTACAAGGTCGCACTGGGCGTCGCCCTGCTGCTGACCGTGGTGACGGCCGCGCTGGGCGCTCTGCCGGTCGCGATCATGGTGGCCGCCTTCGCCATTCCGATCGTCTACATCCTCTACCTGTACGACGTGAACCTGTGGGAGGACGAGCCGGTACCGGTCGTCGCCGCTGCGTTCGTGCTGACCGGCGTCCTGGCCGCGGTGTTCACCTGGATCTGGTCGGACAAGATCGGCCTGAGCACGGACACGATCGGCAGCAACCCGGCCGGTCCGGCCGGACGTGACCTGCTGATCCTGATGCTGCTCGTCCCGGTCGTCTCGGAGCTGATCCGCCAGATCGGCCCGATCTACCTGGCCTCGCGGCCGCGGTACGACGATCTGATGGACGGGTTCACCTTCGGCGTCGTGGCGGGTGTGGGTTACGCCTGCTTCGAGACGCTGGTGCTGCACTGGGGCTGGATCAGCGGCGGATTCGCCGGTCCGGGCAGCAGCGCCGGCACCTGGATCTCCGTGGTCCTGCTGCAGGGCTTCGTGAAGCCGCTGATCTACGGTTCGGCGACGGGCCTCGCGGTCGCGGAGTTCTCCGGGCTCGGTGAGAAGTACGACGGGTTCACCCCGCGCTGGGCGGCCGGCCTGATCCAGGCGATGGTGGTGAACGCGCTCTTCCAGGGCGGCGTCTACCTGCTCGGCTTCGTCGGCGGGCACGGCTCCACGCTCGGCGCGATCCTCGGCGTGGTCTGGGGTCTGCTGCTGCTCGGCGCGTTGATCATTCTGGTCCGCACCGTGCTGCACAAGGGGCTGCTCGAGGCGGCCCTGGAGTCGGCCGCGCGCGGCGGCTCGAACCATGCCTCCGGCGAGCTGGCGTTCTGCTCGCGCTGCGAGATGCCGCTGCTGCCGAACTCGGACTTCTGTTCCGCGTGTGGCAACTCGGTCCGCTCCCTGCCGAAGTCCGAGCGCGGGGTGGCGATGCAAGGGAGTGCGCCGACCGCCGGCTTCGACGCAATCACTGGGGAGACGCAGGCATGAGCAACCAGCAACCGCCGTACGGACAGCCCGGACAGCCCGGACAGCCGCCGTACGGAGGCCAGCCGGGCTACGGCGGGCCGGGCCAGCCGCCATACCAAGGGCAGCCGCAGGGACCGCCGCAGGGTCAGCCAGGTCCTGGGCGGCCGCGACAGGCGCCGCCGGGCTACGGCCAGCCGGGCCAGCCGCCGTACCAGGGGCAGCCGCAGCAACCTCCTTACCAGGGACAGCCGCCGTACCAGCAGGGGCCGCCGCCGCAGCAGTACCCGGGCCAGCAGCAGTACCCCGGCCCGGGCTACCCGCAGCAGCAGGGTTACCCCGGCCAGCAGTACCCGGGGCAGCAGCAGTACGCCGGTCAGCCGCCGTACGGTGGGGGCACCCGCGGCAAGGGCGGCAACAAGATCCTCCTGCTCGCAGGTGGAGGTCTTGCCGCTGTGGCGGTCATCGGTGTCGTACTGGCCCTGGTGTTCGGCGGCGGTGAGGACGACAACGTCCAGCCGAACCCCGAACCGACCACCGCGCCGACGAGTCAGCCGACCGGCGAACCGACCACTGAACCCACCGGCGAACCGACAACGAACGTCGATGAGGGCATCGAGGTCGCCGAGGGCGTCTACGTGAAGCCGCAGCCGGGGTACCTGCGCAAGAGCCTGGACAAGTTCACCGGCGTCTACCTGCTCAAGCAGAGTGAGGCCTATTTCATGGTGAACGCGTTCAAGGCGAACCCGGACGAGACCACCACCACGGTGCTGCCGAAGCTGCTGGAGATCGAGAAGAAGGCCGTCACCTCGAGCACCTTCAAGGCGAACGAGCCGCGCGAGCTCAAGCCGGGTCCCGACGACAAGACCGACGTCAAGATCGTCACCACCCAGAGCTACGAGGCGTTGTCGACCAGCCAGAACGGCAGCATCCCGGTGATCGGGTTCGTCGGCGTGGTCGAGCGTAACGACGGCGTGATGACGATCATCCGGGTGTACGGCCGCAAGGACAAGGCAGCCAGCATCCAGAAGGACTCGACCGCGATGCTGCAGTCGGTCGTCAAGAGCCAGTGAGCGGCAAGCGGGACAAGGGCCCGGGCAACCCCTGGGTCCGCAAGACGGAGTCCGACGACGCGGAGGCGGAGGCAGCGGCTGCCGCCGCCGAGCCCGAGCTGCCGCCGTCCCCGTGGTCCCTGGAGGTTCCGCCGAAGCCCGCCTCGCCATGGTCCGACCCTGGTACTGCGGGCTCGGGTGCCGCCGGTACGACGGGTCCAGGCGCGGGCGGTCCGGTAGCGGGTGGCGCTCCTGGTGGTACCGGACCTGCCGGTGCCATCGCGGGGCTTGGAGGAGCACCCGCGCCCGGCGAGACCGGAGTACACGCTGGTTCGGGGCCTGCGCGGGAGACCAGTTCGCCGTGGGGCGAGAAGGTAGGTCCGCCGTCGTTGCGCCGGCCCGAGCCGGTGAAGAAGAAGCCGGCCGTCCCGACGCTGCTGATCCCGATCGTGGCCGGGATCGCCGTGGTGGCGCTGGTCGCGGTGGCGCTGGTCCTGCTGACCGGGGGAGACGACTCGGCGGATCCCACGCCGACGCCGACCGCCTCGGTGACCACGCCGCAGGCCTCGACGTACACGCCGCCGCCGAACGCGATCGCGGTCCAGTTCGGGGTGTCCGTGGTACCGGCCGACGGCTGGAGCGTGGTCGCGAAGGAGACCGTGGGCAAGCAGTTGGCGACGTACGCGCCGAACGGTGAGGCCCGGGCGTTCCTCTGGGTCCGGCAGAAGCAGAACGTCACGGCGAACGCCTACGTGCTCGGCATCATCGAGGGCGAGACCCAGAAGGACATCACAGCCCTGGGCGCCGTGCGGAGCCTGCCGTGCTCGAAGGACGTCCTGGTGGAGTGCGTCGCGCTCTCCTACACCTCCACGGACAAGGGCATCAAGATCCAGGGCTGGGCGGAGGCCTACCGGCGCAAGGACGGCATCGTCACCGCGCTGGACTTCCGGACCCGCTCCGACTACGCCCAGAAGGCCGAGGCCGATGTCGTCCCGATGAAGCAGTCGGTCGTCGACAGCCTGTGAAGTTGGTTCCACCCCGCCTACATCCCATGACACACCGCGAGGGGCGCTCATGAGTCAGCAGTACGGACCTCCGCAGCAACCGCCTGCCCAGGGTGGTTGGGGTCCCGGCCCGATGGGGCCGCCGCAGTTCCGGCCGGCGAAGTCCAGCCGTACCCAGTGGATCGTGATGGGCGGCGCTGTGATGGCCGTACTGCTGATCGCGGTCGGCGTGGTGCTCCTCGTCACAGGCGGTGGCGACGAGAAGCAGTCTCCGCCTGTCGCCGGGGACTCCGTCACGCCAGACCCGATCGGCACGCTCTACACCCCGCCGACGCCGACCAAGCCGGAGATCACCAAGGGCCGGTACGACACCGGGGTCGAGGTGGGGGGCGGCGTCTGGTTCACCCCGGCGGAGGGCTGGCAGCCTGGTACGGACAAGACCATGTCGGGCAAGTACTACCTGCTGCCGGACCCAGGGCGGCGCGGGTTCATCGACGGGTACTACTGGGTCCGCCAGACGCAGATGTACGACTCCGCCAAATCGTTCGCCGAGCACCTGGTCGACATCGAGTCCAACGCGCTGCAGGACGTCCGGATCAGCAAGGGCAACCCGGTGAAGTGCACGAACCCGGTGCTCAAGGCCTGCTACTGGCTCAGCTACTCCGCGAACGTGAAGAGCACCACCGGCAGGGTCATCCCGTTCCGGGGGTTCGTGTCGGCGTACCAGGACGGGTCCGGCACGATCACCGCGTCGGACGCCGGCCTGGAGGTCAGCGTCTACAAGCGGCGGGTGACGGAGCTGGTCTACATGAACCGGACCCTGGAAAAGAGCTTCTGACCAGCCCGTTCACCGCTAGCGAAGGGGCTGGGACGGGAAACTGTCTGCGGCGGGCCGTACGGTGGAGGGCATGAGACAGGTCACCGATCTCCAGCGTATGGTCGCCCCCCTCGAGGTGGTGTCCGACTTCGACCCGGCCGGCGACCAGCCGGCCGCCATCGCCGAGCTCGAGCGCCGGATCAACGCGGGCGAGCAGGACGTGGTGCTGCTGGGCGCGACCGGTACCGGTAAGACGGCGACGATCGCGTGGCTCGCGGAGAAGATCCAGCGGCCGATGCTGATCCTGCAGCCGAACAAGACGCTCGCCGCCCAGTTCGCGAACGAGCTGCGGCACTTCTTCCCCGAGAACGCGGTCGAGTACTTCGTCTCGTACTACGACTACTACCAGCCCGAGGCGTACGTCCCGCAGACGGACACCTACATCGAGAAGGACTCCTCGATCAACGAGGAGGTCGAGCGGCTCCGGCACTCCGCGACGTGGTCCCTGCTGACCCGGCGCGACGTGGTCGTGGTCGCCACCGTGTCCTGCATCTACGGCCTGGGCTCCGCCGACGAGTACCTGAACCGCATGATCCACGTGAAGGTCGGGGACGAGACCGACCGCGACGGTCTACTCCGCAAGCTGGTCGGCGTGCAGTATGCGCGCAACGACCTGGCCGGCACCCGCGGCACCTTCCGGGTCCGCGGCGACACGCTCGAGGTCTTCCCGGTGTACCAGGAGCTGGCTGTCCGGGTGGAGTTCTTCGGCGACGAGATCGAGCGGCTGATGACGCTGCACCCGCTGACCGGCGAGGTGCTGAGCGAGGAGGACGAGCTCTACATCGGTGCCGCGACGCACTACGTGACCGCGCCCGAGAAGATGGAGCGCGCGATCAACAGCATCGAGGCCGAGCTGGCGGAGCGGCTGGCCGAGCTGGAGCGTGGCGGACAGCTGCTGGAGGCACAGCGGCTGCGGATGCGGACGACGTACGACATCGAGATGATGCGCCAGATCGGCACCTGCTCCGGGATCGAGAACTACTCCCGGCACACCGATGGCCGCGAGGCCGGTACCGCGCCGCACTGTCTGCTCGACTACTTCCCGGAAGACTTCCTGCTGGTGATCGACGAGTCGCACGTCACCGTGCCGCAGATCGGCGGGATGTACGAGGGCGACATGTCCCGCAAGCGGACCCTGGTGGAGCACGGCTTCCGGCTGCCGTCGGCGATGGACAACCGGCCGCTGCGCTGGGAGGAGTTCCTCGAGCGGATCGGCCAGACCGTCTACCTGTCCGCGACCCCGGGGCAGTACGAGCAGGACAAGTCCGACGGGTTCGTCGAGCAGCTCATCCGGCCGACGGGTCTGATCGACCCCGAGGTGATCGTGAAGCCGACCAAGGGCCAGATCGACGACCTGATCCACGAGATCCGGCTCCGGGTCGAGAAGGACGAGCGGGTGCTGGTCACGACGCTGACCAAGAAGATGTCCGAGGACCTGACCGACTACCTGCTCGAGATGGGCATCCGGACCAGGTACCTGCACAGCGAGGTGGACACCCTGCGCCGGGTCGAGCTGCTCCGCGAGCTGCGGATGGGCGAGTACGACGTACTGGTCGGCATCAACCTGCTGCGAGAAGGTCTCGACCTGCCTGAGGTGTCGCTGGTCGCGATCCTCGACGCGGACAAGGAGGGCTTCCTGCGGTCCGGGCGGTCGCTGATCCAGACGATCGGCCGTGCGGCGCGAAACGTCTCGGGTGCCGTGTTCATGTATGCGGACAAGATCACCCCGTCGATGGAGATGGCGATCGACGAGACGAACCGCCGCCGCGCCAAGCAGGTCGCCTACAACACCGAGCACGGGGTGGACCCGCAGCCGCTGCGGAAGCGGATCGCGGACATCACCGACATGCTCGCCCGCGAGGACGCCGACACGGCCGAACTGCTGGGCAGCGGGCGGACCCAGAGCCGCGGCAAGGCTCCGGTGCCCGGTGCTGGCAAGGCGAAGGCGGGGGAGAAGGCCAAGGCGCTGGCCGGCGGTCTGCCATCGTCCGACCTGGCCGACCTGATCCAGCAACTCACCGACCAGATGCACAACGCGGCCGCCGAGCTCCAGTTCGAGGTCGCCGCCCGCTACCGCGACGAGATCTCCGAACTGAAGAAGGAACTCCGCCAAATGGTCAACGCCGGCGCCAAGTAGGTCCTGCACCAACTGACAACCGGTACTCGAGCCCCCACTGACCCATCGTCGGTGGGGGTTCGCTGTTTGACGCGAAGCTCAGCCATTGTCCGCGGTACGTGATAGGCATCGGGGGACGGAAGGGGAGGCTGATGCTGGATCACGTGTCGGTGCAGTGTGACGACCTGGCGGCGAGCAGGGCGTTCTACGAGCGGTTGCTGGCGCCACTGGGAGTCACGGTGGTGATGGACTACGGGGATGTGCTCGGGCTGGCCGGGCCGGACGGGATGCCGAGGTTCTGGCTCGGGAAGGCGCAGGGCGGGGTCCAGCGGGAGATCCACATCGCCTTCTCCGCTCCCGATCGGGCAACCGTCGACCAGGTCTACGCCGTGGCGCGGGAGCTGAACGCCGAGATCCTGCACGAACCACGCGTGTGGCCCGAGTACCACGAGACCTACTACGGCGTCTACGTCCGCGACCCCGACGGCAACAACGTCGAGGCCGTGAACCACAGGGATGCAGGGCAGGGGTAGGGGATGAGGCTGACGGCGGAGGAGTTGCTCGAGCACTGTCTTGGGAAGCCCGGTGCCTGGCAGGACGAGCCGTGGGAGGGGGACATCGTGGCGAAGGTAGGCGACAAGATCTTCGCGTTCCTCGGTGGGGGCGAGTCGGTCGGGATCAAATGCGGCAACAACCGCGAGGAGGCCGACGAGCTCGTCAAGACCTATCCCGAGGACGTCACGAAGAGTGCCTACATCGGGCGCTCGGGGTGGAACAGCGTGCGCCTCGGCGGCGCGGTGCCCGACGACGAGATCCTCGAGCTGGTGGACACGTCGTACCAGACCATCGTGGCGAAACTGCCGAAATCCAGACGCCCACCGGTTACAACCTGACTACGCGGACAGGTTATTCCCGTCGCAGGACGTGATCATCCCGACAGGCGGAATCGCCGTCCCCGATTTGGAGACTCGGACACCAACCAGCCAGAATGGGTCCTGTTGAAGGGGAGTATTCCTTTCGCGGCGGTATCGTCATCACGGTCAAGGGTTCTGTCCCCCGCGCCCGGTGCCGCCGGCCAGGCCCGACTGATCGAGCCAGGCGGAAGAGACCTTCGGAGTCCACTGTCGTCTGAGCTCCGGAGGTTCCTGTGCACGTTGCCGACTATGTCTGGTACATCACCGTCGGGTTGCTGCTGGCCCTGCTGGCCTTCGATGTGTTCATCATCGGACGCCGCCCGCACGAGCCCAGCACCAAGGAATCCGCTACCGCGATCGTCTTCTACGTATCGCTGGCGGTCATCTTCGGTCTCGGCGTGTGGGTGTTCTCCGGCGGGCAGTACGCGGGCGAGTTCTTCGCCGGCTGGCTCACGGAGTACAGCCTGAGTGTCGACAACCTCTTCATCTTCCTGATCATCATGGCCAGGTTCCAGGTGCCGAGGAAGTACCAGCAGACAGCCCTGCTGGTCGGCATCATCCTGGCGCTGTTCTTCCGCGGCATCTTCATCGCCGTCGGCGCGGCCGCGATCAACCAGTTCTCCTGGATCTTCTACCTGTTCGGCGCGTTCCTGGTCTACACCGCCGTCCACCTGGCCCGGCAGGGCGAGAACGACGACGAGGACTACAAGGAGAACGCGGTCATCCGGTTCGCCAAGCGCCGGCTGAAGGCCACCGACGAGTACAACGGCGTGAAGCTGACCGTGGTGCAGAACGGCAAGCGGCTCGTCACCCCGATGGCGATCGTGATCATCGCGCTCGGCACCACCGACCTGCTGTTCGCGCTCGACTCGATCCCGGCGATCTACGGCCTGACCCAGGAGCCCTTCCTGGTCTTCACCGCGAACGTGTTCGCCCTGATGGGTCTGCGCCAGCTGTACTTCCTGCTCGGCGACCTGCTGCGCCGACTGGTCTACCTGTCGCTCGGGCTGTCCGTGGTGCTCGCCTTCATCGGCGTGAAGCTGGTGCTGCACGCGATGCACGAGAACGAGTTGCCGTTCATCAACGGCGGCGAGCACATCAGCTGGGCGCCGGAGATCCCGATCTGGGTCTCGCTCGGCTTCATCATCATCACGCTCGGCATCACCACGATCCTGAGCCTGCGCAAGTCCCGCAGCATGCCGGCCCGGCCCGCCGACGACGAGTCGGACGAGGGTTCTGCGGACCCGAGCCCGGCGACCGAGCAGGTCTCGGCCACCGACTCCCACACGCTGGCCGCGCAGGCCGGCGGCGGCGAGCTCGACGAAGCCACCCGCGCCGAGATCGAAGGCATCCAAGAACCGGAGCAAACAAACTCCAAGAAGTCCTGACCACCTGAACACCATGCGCCCGGCCCCCTTCGGGGGACCGGGCGCTTGCTTTGTTGGAGAGCGGACGCCGCACCACGCCCGCCTGCTCGTGGTCGGCAGCCCGGCTGCGCCGGGTGCCGGTTCAGAGGCGGGCGGCGGTTACCAGGGTTTCTCGGCGCTCGGGGGGCAGGGGTTCGTTCTCCAGGCGTTTGCCGGTTTCGGAGGCGTGCAGCATGCCTTCGGCGGAGACGAAGCCGACGTGGTGGATCTTCTTGCCCGGGCGACCGAAGAAGTACAGGTCTCCCGGCTTGGCCTCGTCGACCGGGATCTGCTCCAGCGCGGCGGCCTGGTCGTGCGCGTCCCGCGGGATCCGCTGACCGAGCACCCGGCTCACCGCGTGGATCAGCCCCGAACAGTCCAGCCCGTACGTCGAGGTCCCACCCCACAGGTACTCGAGCCCCAGGAACAACGACCCCAACCGGATCCGGTCCTCGGCCGTTGCAGGCGACTCCACCGCACGCAGCGCGGAATCCGCCACCCACCCGAGCCCACCGTCCGGCAGCGCCACCCGGGTGAACCCGTCGGCCTGCTCGACAGACGCGAGCACGGTCGCGAACGACAGCTCGGCGACGTATCCCGAGCCGGGCTCGGCGAGCAGTTCGGTGGACGGCACGGTCACGGCGACCGGCGAGGTGGCGCTGCTCGGCAGCTCACCCAGGTGACTCGACGGCACCCAACCGGGATATCCGAGGTCGTCGGCGGAGGACGGCTGCCACGGCGCGAGGATCTCGGACCAGCCGTCGCGTTCGGAGCGGACCAGTACCGGCTCGGCGTACAGGAGTTGGGTCAGGGTTCGGCCGTGCAGGCCCAGGCGGGTCTCGGTGTCCATGGACTTGGCCCAGGCAGCCACATCGGGCTGGGCGGCGGTCGCAGGGGCATCGATGTCACGCGGCGCATCGGGTGAGGTCCACACGGTGCTGACCGGGACTTTGGCAGCAACTAGCTTCATGCGGTCAAGCCTGTCACGCCCAGTCCAGCGCCCGTAGGCAGGTGGATCGTCGAGCCTTCGTAGCGGATGCCGCCGGTCACAGGAGCCTCCTTCAGCCACCACGCCGCGTCCAGGTCGTTGACCGTCGTTGTCGGGTACGCCGAGACCAGGGCGGCGGCCGCTCCGACGCCGACGTGGCTCTCCATCATCGAGCCGACGATCGACCCGAGCCCGTGCTCGCGGGCCAGTTCCAGCAGGGTCCGGGCCGGGCCGAGTCCGCCGCACTTGGCGAGCTTGACGTTCACCAGGTCCGCCGCGCCGTGCCGGATCACCGCCACCAGGTCCCGGACGCCGTACACGGACTCGTCGGCGAGGATCGGCGTACTGACCCGGTCGGTGACCCAGGCCATGCCCTCCAGGTCGGGGGCCGGCAGCGGTTGTTCGACGAGTTCGATGTCGCAACCGGCATCCTCGAGCGCCCGGATCGCGCTGACGGCGTCGCGGCGGTTCCAGCCCTGGTTCGCGTCCAGGCGGAGCCGTGGTTCGGGCCCGATCGCCTCGCGGATCCGGCGGACGCGCTCGAAGTCGGCGGCCGCGTTGCCGGTGCCGACCTTGACCTTGAGTACGTCGAATCCGTCGGCGACCCGGGCCACCCCAGCGGCGGCGAGAGCCTCCGGATCCCCGGCGGACAGCGTCACGTCCGTCCGGACCACGCTGACCGTGGACCCGAGGAAACCGTGCAGGGTCTGACCCCGACGGCGCGCGGCCAGGTCGTGCAGGGCGACGTCCACCGCGGCCTTGGCGCCGAAGTTCGCCTGGACCGCACCCTGGACCCGGCGCAGCGCCTCGGTGAGGTCGTCCGGTCCGAGGTCGCCCAGCGCTGTCGTGAGCGGACCTTCGACGCAGGCCTGAGCGCCGGCGAGTGATTCGCCGGTCACCTTCCAGACCTGTGGGCATTCGCCCCAGCCGCTGACCGAGCCGTCGCTGATCTCGACCAGCAGCGAGTCGGCGTGCGTGGCCGTCCGCAAGGCGGTGACGAAGGGCGTGTGCAGCGGCGCCGAGACCAGGTGGGTGGTGATCTTCACTGCACAGCCTCCAGATCGTGCCGGTGGTCCCAGGCTTCCGCGGCGATGGCGGCGATCAGCTTCTGCGCGTCCTGGTCGGCCAGGTCCGAGGTCGTGCACACGACGAGCACGAAGGGCTCCGCGTCCGGCGGCCGGACAATGCCGCCGTCGTGCCGGATCCGCAGGTCCCACCCGTTCTTGTGTTCGACCCGAGTGCCCTCCGGTACTCCGGCCGGGATCTCGCCGTTCCAGGTGTTGCCGGCCAGCAGGTCGCGCACGTACTCACCCGAGGCGCTCTTGTCATTGCCCACCGCAACCAGTACCGCGGCCAGGTCCGCCGGGCTCATCAAGTTGCTGATCTTGGCCGCCTGGGCGCCGACGTCGTCGATACCGCGGCGGATCACGCTCGCGCCCGATCCGTACTCCGCCAGCACCGCGTTCGCCGCGTCCACGCCGGTGAGTTCGAGCACCAGGTCGGTCGCCAGGTTGCTGGACTTGGTGATCATCTCGGTGGCGAGCCAGCCGAGCGGCACCTGCTCGCCCAGCTTCGCCCAGGTCGCGGGCGCCTCGTCCTCGGCCGAGTTCACCCCGAACCGCCCATCGGCCGCGGACGCGAAGTCGTTGTGCACCGTCACCGGCTGATCGAGCGCGAGCTCAGCCGCCTCGACCTTGCGCATCATCGCCATCGCCACCGGCAACTTCATCGTGCTCGCCGAGTAGTGCGCCCGGTCGGCGTCATGTGTGAACACCGCGTGGCCGTCGAGCCCGCCCAGCCAGACGCCGAAATCGCCCCGCCCGCTGACGCCGGCGAGGAGGTCTGCAATTCCCATGATCGTTACTTTTCCACACCACCCACCCGAGTGCCGCAACGCCTTCACGCCTGTGGACAGTGCGACGCGGATCTTGCCGGGGCCTGGCAGACTTCCCGGCGTGTCCAGAACACTCGGTCTCCTCCTCGGCTTCGCTGCCGACCGGCTGCTGGGCGACCCGCGCCGGCTCCACCCGGTGGCCGGGTTCGGCCAGGTCGCCGCTCGCGCCGAGACCCGCCTGTACGACGACACCCGCGCGGCCGGTACGGCGTACACGGTGCTGCTGGTGGGGTCGGCGACAGCGGCCGGCGTGGTCGCCGAGCGGCTGACGCAGGGCAGGCCCGTCGCGCGGACGCTGCTGACGGCGGCTGCCACCTGGGCTGTGCTCGGCGGACGCAGCCTGGAGCGCGAGGCCGAGGTGATGGCCGGGTTCCTGGAGGAGAAGGATCTTCCTCAGGCGCGGGCGAGACTGGGACACCTCTGCAGCCGCGACGCCACCGACCTGGAAGCGGACGAGCTCGCCCGAGCGACGGTGGAGTCGGTGGCCGAGAACACCTCCGACGCGGCCGTGGCTCCGCTTCTGTGGGGCGGCCTGCTCGGCATCCCCGGGCTGATCGGTTACCGCGCGGCGAACACGCTGGACGCGATGGTTGGGTACAAGTCGGCGAAGTACCGGAACTTCGGCTGGGCCTCGGCTCGGTTCGACGACCTGGTCAACCTGCTGCCGGCTCGTGCGTGTGCGGTGCTCACCGGCGCGGTCTCGGGCCGGCCGCGGGAGGTCTGGCGGATCTGGCAGCGCGACGCCCCGAAACACCCGAGCCCGAACGCCGGACCGGTCGAGGCCGCCTTCGCGGGGGCGCTCGGCCTGCGCCTCGGCGGCACGAACACCTACGGCGACGAGGTGGAGGACCGCGGCACCCTGGGCGACGGAATCCCGCCGGCCGTGGCGGACATCCGGCGTACAGCCACACTTGCTAGGCGCGTCTCGTACGCCGCCGCCGCGACCGCCGCGATCCTGGCGTTGCGTCCGAAGAAGTGGCGACCCGTCTCAGCAGTTCTTCGGACGCAAGGAGAGGAACGGGTGTGCACCTGAGTCAGCGGCCGTTGCGGATCGCGTTGATCCGGCACGGCGAGTCCGAGGCGAACCTGGACAAGTCGATCTTCGAACGGGTGCCGGACCACGCGATCCCGCTCACCGAGCACGGCCGGGAGCAGTCGGCCGAAGCCGGGAAGGGACTCCGCGCGCTCTTCGAGAACGCGCCCCTCCGGGTCTACGTCTCGCCGTACAAGCGGGCCCTGCAGACGCTCGACGCGCTCGGCCTGGACGACCTGATCAGCCAGGTCCGAGAGGAACCGCGGCTGCGCGAGCAGGACTGGGCGAACTTCCAGGACACCAAGGACATCGAGGCGCAGAAAGCGCTGCGGGACCACTTCGGGCACTTCTTCTACCGGTTCACCATGGGGGAGTCCGGCGCGGACGTGTACGACCGGGTGTCGAGCTTTCTCGAGACGATGCACCGCGACTTCGAGACCCCTGACTCGCCGCGCAACGTGCTGCTGGTGTCGCACGGGCTGACCATGCGGCTGTTCTGCATGCGCTGGTTCCACTGGTCGGTGCAGTTCTTCGAGACCCTGCGCAACCCGGACAACGCCGAGACCCGGGTGCTGCTGCGCCAACCCGACTACCGTTACAAGCTGGACCGGCCGTTCGAGCACTGGACCGAGTACGAACCGACCCAACGGGAGCGATCCGCATGGTTGTAGAGCAGTCGCGCGAGGCGGCGCTGAAACTACTGGCGAGCCTCGACCCTGCGCAGCGGTCGAAGATCACCGCGCCTTTTGACACTCCCGACCACCAGGACTGGACGTACCTGCCGGGCGACCGGCCGGGACTGCAGTTGGCGGAGCTGTCAGCGGCGCAGGAGGCGCTTGCGATGCGCCTGCTCGAGCTCGCGTACAGCGAGCGTGCGCTGGTCGACGCGCGAGGTGTGATGGCGGCCGAGATCATCCTGCGTGGGCTCGACGACCCGCTGTCGGTCGCGGAGAGCGGCGGCTGGGCCGGGACCACGGTGGGGGAGCGCTTCTTCCTCCGGATCCTCGGCGACCCGGCGGGGATGGAACCGTGGGCCTGGCGACTCAACGGTCACCACATCGCGCTGCACCTGACATTCGTGGACGGCGCGATCTCGTTCACCCCGCAGTTCTTCGGCTCGAACCCCGCGATGGTGCTGTCCGGACCGCAGACCGGCCGGCGGTTCCTCGCCGCCGAGCAGGACCTCGGGTTCCAGTTGCTGCACGCGCTGGAGCCGGGCCAACTGGAGATCGCCCTCGTCTCGGCCGAGGCACCCCACGACATGCTCACCCGCCACGACCCGATCGCCGATCCGTCGCTGCTGCACCGCGGCCTTCCGTACGGCGAGCTGAACCCGGAGCAGCGGCAGATCTTCAGCCTGCTGCTCGGCCAGTACATCGGACGAGCGGCCGGGCCGATCGGCCTGCAGACCTGGCAAGACATCACCCAGCAGGGCATCGAACGACTCACCTTCGCCTGGGCCGGCGCAACCGAACCAGGAGCCGGTCACTACTACTCGATCGCCGGCCCCACCTTCCTGGCGGAGTACGACAACACCCAGGACGACGCCAACCACATCCACTCCGTCTGGCGAGACTTCCGCAACGACTGGGGAACCGACCTACTAGCAGCCCATTACGCGATGGGCCGCCACTAGCACGCCGACCCCGCGCAGACGGCACGCCTGCTCGCTCCTCCGTCGCTCCTCCCTACCCGCTCTCGCCCACCCGGGCGGTTGCGGTCTCGTTCGTCGCCCGCTCGATGATGGCGGGCTGGCTCGGCGTACGGGCAGCCGGCGCCCGGCCTCGACGACGTGCTGGTCGGGCAGCACTGCAGGTTGCCTTGTGGCGATTAGCCATCGGCGGGTGGCTGCGGGCTGAGGTCATCCGGTGGTCTCTGGCTGATCCGTCGGACCTGCGCAGATGCCCATCCGCTCATCCCGTACCGAGGGACAGGAAGTCCTCGCCGCAAGGTGGACCCAGCACGCGGCACACCCGCTCAGATCCTGGCGAACATTCCAGCACTACCTGTCGCTCCGTACACCAAACCCGGAACTCGCCCCACCCGGCCACCTCTCGCCGCGACAGGTGCGCCCTCGGCGCGTGAGCGCCGGGCTGGGTGTCCAGCGGACGGGCACCACTCAGCAATCTCGCCGGTAGGTCGCGGACTGTGTGTTGCCAGGCGGCGCGTCGGGGGTTCGGGCGTGCTTGGTGAGTGCCGGCGGTCCGGGCTACCCACCCACCAGGCATCACGGCGGGCGAATCAGGGGGTGGTCAGCGGATTCCTGATGGTCCGGGCTGCGGGTGCTCACTAGCGTTGGTGGCGGGTCGCCGACAGGCTGACGCGGACGAGGGGGCAACCGAACATGACGAGTGCCATTACCTACAGCGATTCCGGCCGGATCGATACGAGGTTGCGGATCTCGGCGCTGTGGGTCGCGATGCTGTTCGTCTTCGCGTACGTCGATCTGTTCTCGCTCTATCGACCGGATGTCCGGGCCGACCTCGAGGTGGAGAAGCTCTCGGCCTTCGACATCAACCAGACGTTCCTCTTCTCCACCACGCTCTACATCGTGATCCCGAGCCTGATGGTCTACCTGACGCTGGTCATGCGCCCACGCACGAATCGCGTCGCCAACATGATCGTTGCCGCAGGCTACGGTCTGACCGTCATCGGTAGCGCTGTCGGCGAGTGGAACTACTACATCCTCGGCAGCGCCATCGAGACGATCCTGCTCGCGCTCGTGATCCACCACGCGTGGACCTGGCCCAAGGCAACCACCCGGCCCTGACGTAGGGTCGGGTGGTCACCCCATCCAGTGCGCCAGAGTCAGCGGCGCTGGAGTTCGTGGTTGATCATCCAACTGGCTGCGGCGTGGCCGAGGCCGTTGCCGTCGGTCATGGCGCGGCGGAAGTGCAGGCCGAGCCAGATCCGGGCGTCCATGGTCTCGGCGTCGAGTGCCTTGGTGCTGTTGAAGTGCCGGGTCGTACCGGTCACCGTCGAGCTCACCACGAGATCCAAGGACCGCTTGCCGAACAGCTTCCCGAAGGTTTCGCTGGCCGCGCCGGTGGCACACGCGTGTCCGCTGACGTAGTCGGGATACGGCGGGGTCTGGACCAGCGACGCCCAAGCCGGATCAGGTTTGGTGGCCCGGTTGCCGTCGGTGTCGGCCAACCGGATCGCCGTGATCGGCCGCCAGAAGGCATAGTCGTACTTCGCCCGCCAGCAGGAGATCGCCGCATCGGCCGTACCGCCGCCAAGCAGGCCGAATGCCCGAGCGCTCCTGACGATGCCCCAGCCTCGCTTGGTCACCTGATCCTGTAGAGCCTGCTGGTACTGCAGGATCGCGTTGGCGTTCCAGAACAAGGCGGTCTCGGTCTGTGCGGGCGTCCGGGTGGAGCCGGTCAGCGCACCCTTCGCCTTGACCTCGGCGAAGTCCCGCGCGTAGGCCTTCGACTTCAGGCTGTCAGGTCCGTGCAGCTTGATCTGGGTGGGGGAGCGCAGCGCGAGCGGCTGGACGAACCCGAGCCACGGCACCAGCATCGGAGCGAAGGCGTCAGGTGTCGGTCGCCACACGCCCGGCGCGGGAACCGTGGTCAGGGTGATAGGAGCGTTCCTGCCGTCGCCTTGCCGCGCCCGGATCATCGTGGCGGCCGCCTGCTCGCCGACCTCCTTGCCGCGCTCCTTCGCGCTGCCGTCGGGGATCGCGGCGAGGGACAGCCGGTAGTCGGTCGCGAGGTTCGTCGCGGAGGCTGGGAAGTAGTACTTCAGCACCCGGTACGCCGCTGTCGCGGCCGCCGCTTCGGACGACGCCCGGCCGCGGACCTTGGGTTGGTGCAGATAGGGCTCGTAGCCACCCTCGATCGCGACCACCGCGTCGTACACGGCGAGCGAGACGAACCCGAAGTACAGGGTCGAGGACGGGAGGGGGGTGGCGTTCTCGGTGAAGATCGTCCGTGCGGCGATCGTGTTCCAGTGGGTGATGACCGCCGGACTGGACCGGGCGGTGGCGACCGACTGGCTCGAGGTGGCCGTCGCGGAGGTGGTGAGTGCAGGGGTGGCGAGGCCGGCTGTGACCAGGATGACCAGGAGTTTCCAGGCCTTGGAACGCATGGCTGTCTCCTTCAGTAGTAAGCCGGTGGCCTGTCCTGAAGAGACTTGTTTGCGAAGCCGGAGGGCGTCAGCAGTACAAACCTTCTCCTTCCGCCCTACACCCCCCTCCCGACCAGGTCAACGCCGGAACCCGCTTGAAACGCTGCGGTGGTGCGAGGCCCCCTGGGTCTGCAGTACGGCCGGAACTGGTCGGCTAGAGTCGCCTCTGTCATCGACGGCTGTGCAGGAACCCGGTGTGAGTCCGGGACGGTCCCGCCACTGTGACCACGCTTGCGTGGGAGTCAGGAACTGCCGCCGTCGTACCTGCCACCTGGGGCGTGGACACCCCGAGGAAGGACCGGTCGCGCGTGCCCGCGAACCTTTTGCTGCTCTCCACCGCCGATACCGATCTGCTCGCCGCGTCACAGGCGGCGGCCGGCTGGAAGGTCGCCAACCCGGCCCGGGTCGACCTGGCGGAGATCCCCACCCTGATCGACGGTGTCGAGGTCGTAGTGGTCCGCCTGCTCGGTGGTCGCCGCGCCTGGGAGGAGGGCCTCGACGCTGTCATCTCCTCGGGTCTCCCGGTGGTGGTGCTCAGTGGTGAGGCAGCCCCCGACGCCGAACTGATGTCGCTGTCGACGGTGCCCGCCGGCGCTGTCACGGAGGCGCTCGCCTATCTCCGCGAGGGCGGCTCCGAGAACCTGGCGAACCTCGCCGGCTTCCTGCGGGACACCCTGCTGTTGACCGGTGACGAATTCGACCCGCCGCGCGCGTTGCCGACGTACGGGGTGCGGGCGGGGCGGGCGTTCAGCCGTGACGAGCGGCCGGTGGTCGGGATCGTCTACTACCGGGCGCACGAGATCTCCGGCAATACCGCCTTCGTCGACGCACTGGCCGATGCCGTTGACGCCGCCGGCGCTCAGGCCCTGCCCGTGTACTGCGGGACGCTGCGTGGGCTGGATCCGTCGAGCGCCGAGAACGCCGAGTTGTTCGGCCTGCTCCGCGAGTGCGACGTGCTCGTCACCACCTTGCTCGCGGCGGGTGGCACAGTCGCGGCGGATGCCAGTGCGGGTGGTGACGACTCGTGGGACGCCGGTGCGCTGGCGTCGCTGGATGTCCCGCTGATCCAAGGGCTCGCGTTGACGTCGACGCGGGAGCAGTGGCTGGAGAGCGATGCTGCGATCAGTCCACTGGACGCCGCGACGCAGGTCGCCATCCCGGAGTTCGACGGGCGCCTGATCACGATTCCATTCTCGTTCAAGGCGTACGACGCCGAGGGGATCGCCAGCTACGCGCCGGATCTCGAGCGGTGCATTCGGCTGGCCGGGATCGCGGTCGCTCAGGCGAGACTGCGGCACGTCGAGCCCGCGGACAAGAAGCTCGCGCTGGTGCTGTCGTCGTACCCCACCAAGCACGCGCGGATCGGCAATGCGGTCGGGCTGGACACGCCGGCCTCGGCGGTCGTGCTGCTCGGTCAGTTGAAGGACGCCGGGTACGACCTCGGTGACCTGGACCTGGAATCGCTGCAGGGAGCGGACGGTGCCGACGGGTTGATCCACCGGCTGATCGCGGCCGGCGGGCACGACGTGGACTGGCTGACCGACGAGCAACTCGCGAACGCGGTGGCGAAGATCCCGCTCCCGACGTACGCGCGCTGGTTCCGCCGGACGCCGGAAACGTTGCAGGCGGCAATGATCGAGGCCTGGGGCGAGGCGCCGGGAACCCTGTACGTGGACCAGTCCGGGCCGGAGCCGGCGATCGCGCTGGCCGCCCTGCGGTTCGGCAACGTGGTCTTGATGATCCAGCCGCCCCGGGGCTTCGGTGAGAACCCGGTCGCGATCTACCACGACCCGGACATGGCGCCGTCGCATCACTACCTCGCGGCGTACCGGTGGCTGGAGGCCTCGGAGGCCGACGGCGGGTTCGGGGCGCACGCGGTCGTGCACCTGGGCAAGCACGGGACGCTGGAGTGGCTGCCGGGCAAGGGCATCGGGATGGCGGCGGACTGCGCGCCGGACGCGGTACTGGGGAACCTGCCGCTGGTCTACCCGTTCATCGTCAACGACCCGGGTGAAGGTACCCAGGCCAAGCGCCGCGGGCATGCCGTGATCATCGACCACCTGGTCCCGCCGATGGCCCGGGCCGAGACGTACGGCGACATGGCGAAGCTCGAGTACCTCCTGGACGAGTACGCCACCGTCTCCGCACTCGACCCGGACAAGGTGCCGACGCTGCGGGCGCAGATCTGGACGTTGATCCAGGCGGCCCAGTTGCACCACGACCTGCACACCTCGGAGAAGCCGGAGGACGAGGAGTTCGACGAGTTCGTCCTCCACCTCGACGGATACCTGTGCGAGATCAAGGACGTGCAGATCCGCGACGGGCTGCACATCCTCGGTGGCGGTCCGGTCGGCGAGGCCCGCGTCAACCTCGTGCTCGCGGTACTGCGCGCGCAGCAGATGTGGGGCGGCAGGTCCGGCGCGGTGCAGGGTCTGCGGGCCGCGCTGGGGGAGACCTTCGGCGTGAACGAGGCCGCGATGCTCGCCGATCCCGGCAGGGCCGTTCCGGAGTTGGCCGACCTCGCGACACTGGCGGATCTGCCGGCGGTGAGTGGTGCCGACGGCGTCGACCTGCTGGAGGCCGTGGCGCGCAAGCTCGTCCTCGGTATGGAGACGCTGAGCTGGGACGTCGCGAAGGTCCCGGTCGTCGTCACCGAGGTGCTCGGCCGGTCGTCGGCCGGGGTCGAGGCCTCGCTGACGTTCGCCTGCGACGAGGTCGTGCCGCGACTCGGCCGCACCGGCGACGAGTTGACGAACGTACTGCGGGCTCTGGACGGGCGGTTCGTCGAGGCCGGGCCGTCGGGCTCGCCGACGCGTGGTCTGGTGAACGTCCTGCCGACCGGGCGGAACTTCTACGCCGTCGACCCGAAGGCGATCCCGAGCCGCAACGCGTGGGACGTCGGGGTCGCGCTGGCTGACTCGCTGCTGGCCCGGCACAAGACGGAGACAGGGGAGTGGCCGCGGTCCGTCGGTCTCACCATCTGGGGTACCTCCGCGATGCGAACGCAGGGCGACGACCTGGCCGAGGTGCTCTGGCTGCTCGGTTGCCGACCGGTCTGGGACGAGGCCTCGCGCCGGGTGAAGGGCTTCGAGGTCGTACCGCTGGACGAGCTCGGCCGGCCGCGGGTGGACGTGACGATCCGGATCTCCGGGTTCTTCCGGGACGCCTTCCCGCATGTGGTCTCGCTGCTCGACGAGGCGGTTCGCACGGTGGCCGCGCTGGACGAGGACGAGTCTGCCAACTACCTGCGCGCCCACGTCCAGGCTGACGTTGCTGAGGGCAATGACCTGCGCTCGTCGACGGCCCGGGTCTTCGGCTCGAAGCCCGGCTCGTACGGCGCCGGCCTGCTGCCGCTGGTGGACGCGCGGAACTGGCGCACGGACGCCGAGCTCGCCGAGGTGTACGCCGTCTGGGGCGGTTACGCGTACGGCAAGGACCTCGACGGCGCGGAGGCCCGGCCGTCGATGGAGCGCGCCTACGCCCGGATCCAGGTGGCGGCGAAGAACGCGGACACCCGCGAGCACGACATCATGGACTCCGACGACTACTTCCAGTACCACGGCGGCATGGTCGCGATGGTTCGGCACCTGACCGGGTCCAACCCGAAGGCCTACATCGGCGACTCCGCGGTACCGGCGCAGGTGAAGACCCGGACGCTGGAGGAGGAGACCAAGCGCGTCTTCCGGGCCCGGGTGGTGAACCCGCGCTGGATGTCCGCGATGCAGCGGCACGGCTACAAGGGCGCGTTCGAGATGGCGGCGACGGTCGACTACCTCTTCGGGTACGACGCGACCGCCGGCGTGGTGGACGACTGGATGTACGAGACGCTCACCACGGAGTACGTCGCGAACCCGGAGATCGCGGAGTTCTTCCGCAAGTCCAACCCCTGGGCCCGGCACGGGATCGCCGAGCGCCTGCTGGAGGCAGCGCAACGCGGCTTGTGGGCAGAACCTTCGGAGGAAGCGCTGGAGACCCTGCGGACGGCCGTCCTGGAAACAGAAGGTGACATCGAGGATCGCGGCTGAGACAACCCGGGCAACGGGTTTCCCGGATGTGATTGGGTGTCGGTATGGCGTCCGAGCGGCTGAGAGTCCTGATCACCAACGACGACGGCTACCAGGCGGCGGGGATCCGGGCGCTCGCGCCGGCGATCGCCAGGCTCGGCCATGACGTGGTCGTGGTCGCGCCGCTGGACGACCAGAGCGGGGTCGGTTCGGCCCGCGCCGGGATGGTCGGCCGTCCGATCAAGACCGTGCGCGAGGACGACGACGGGATCACCTACATCGGCATCGCGGGGACTCCCGCGCTGGCGGTGACACTGGCGCGGGTCGGGGCTTTCGGCGCCTCACCGGACGTGGTCGTCTCGGGGATCAACCGCGGCCACAACATCGGCGTACCGATCCTGCACTCGGGCACGGTCGCCGCAGCGCTCACCGGAGCGACGCAGGGGATGTCGGGGGTCGCGGTGAGCATCGAGGGCGAGCGCCCGGAGTACTTCGGTACGGCGGGCACCGTGGCGGCCGAGGCGCTGAGTTGGCTCGTCGAACAGCCTTCAGGGACAGTCATAACCATCAACGTCCCGGACCGCCCGCTGGACGAACTCAAGGGTGTCCAGCAAGCCCGGCTCGCGCCGATCGACCGCTCCAAGATCGCCGGCACAACCGCGGAGACGGGCGAGCCGATGATCATCCTGCAGCCCCCATCCGCTGCCCCGGAACCCGACACCGATGAGGCCCTGCTGGCCGCCGGCTACGTCACGGTCACCCAGATCCTCGGCATCCGCGAAGTCCCCACCGACACCTCCGCCGACTACCTCACAGACCGCCTCACCACCAACTGACCCCGCCGCCACCCACCTCAGGCTCACTGATCCGGCAGTCGCCGCTCGGCGAGAGCGGCGGCTGCCACCCGGCTCGTGGTGCCGGTCTTCCGAAGGATGTGCGTGACATGGACGCTGACCGTCTTGTCACTGATGAAGAGCTCCTTCGCGATCTCGCTGTTGGAACGGCCGGCCACGAGGAAGGCCAGTACTTCGCGCTCGCGGTCGGTGAGTGCCGCCAGCCGAGGGTCGTGGGGTGTCGGCGCGACCGGGGTCGGCGTACTCAGGTCGATCTTCGACCGCCGGGCCAGTGATTCGATCTCGACCTGTAATGGCCCGGCGCCGAGCTCGTCTGCGCACTGATGAGCCTGACGCAACAGGTCGCGCGCCTTCGACGGGGTCCAGCCGCTGGTCAGCCCTGCCTCGGCGCATCGCCACTGGGCGACCGCCTGATGCCAGCGACTCCCCGCGGCACCGCACGCTTCCACGGCCCGGCGCCAACGCTCGGGTTGATCCGGAGCATCCCGGCAGCGGCTTGTCTCAGCCGCCAGGAGCGACTGACTCATCGCCTGGACGTCCACACCACCCATGGCGTCGGCGAAAGGCTCCCGCGACCATTCACCGATGACGCTGTCGACCGCCTCCGCCGCCGCTGCCACGCCGGCAAGATCACCGCTGTCCCGGGCGAAGCGGGCTGCCTCGGCCGCCGCCTGGGCATACACCGGAAGGACTTCGTCGTCCCAGGGATCGGGAGGCTGATCCTGAGCTTTCAGACGTGGGACTGCCCAGATCAGGGCGTCCGCGGCGCTGCCTTCCGCGATCATCAGCTCGATGCCGGCGCTGGTCACGACCGGGCGGAGCGGGTTGAAGTCGTCGGAGATCAGCTCCAATGCCCGATCGAAATGCTGCCGTGCCTCATCGGTCCGCCCTGACCTCACGGCCAGCACGCTTGCAGCCAGCCGGACACCCGCTCCCGGAATCCCAGCCGATCGTCCCGCCAACGCAGACCGCAGCAGTGCCCGGCACTCGTCCCAGCGGCCGAGGCTGATCAACTCCTCGGCGGCCTCGAAGGCGAGGAAGTATGCCCACGCGCCTGCGCCAGCGGCGACGGCGCCGAAGTAGGCCGCGCGGGTGACCTCGGCTGCGTCGACTCCCCGGCCGAGCGCGTGCAGGGCATTGAAACGGTAGATGGCGGCGTCGGTGGCGGTGTCGATGTCTCCACACGACATCGCCAACTGCACCGACAGGTCCGAGTCGGCGAGCGAAGCCAGCGGCGCGGAAGAATCCCTCGCCGCCGCCCGTGAGCAGAGCGCCCGCCCAAGGGCCTGCGCCGAGCCCGACATGCGCGCGATCCGGACGGCTTCCTCCGCGTGGACAGAGTCGTCTGGCATGCCGTGCAGTGTCTCGAGCTCAGCAAGTTCGGCGAACGCGACGGCGCGCTCCGCGCTCTCGGGGAGGTCCGTCGTGAGCTCGATCGCCTCGAGGACCTCTTCCAAGTCTGCCATCCCGGGCGAGGTCGATTGCCAGCGGGAGCCAGCCATGGTGACGAGTAGATCGCAGGCCAGCAATCGCTGCTGCTCCCTGTCCACCAGACTCAACGCGTCCGTGAGGAGCGTCGTCGCCACCTCTGGCCAGCCGGCTCGGAGGCAGACCGAGCTCGTCCGCCGCAACAGGCCTATCCTTTCGTCTCGCGCTCCGTGCATGGTCGGTGACACCGACTCCCAGAGAGCACACGCCCGGCGTAACTGGATCGCCTCCTCGGCCGGCGCCCGCAGACGCGCCGCCTGATCGGCTGCCGTCAGGGACCACCGGTACGTCGCGTCGATGTTCCCGGCTCCTTCGTTGTGGACGGCCAGGTCGGCTGCCAGCGCTGTCGTGACGCCGGCGGGCAACGATTCGAGCACGCGGACATAGCCGGCATGCAACTCGGCGGCGTGGAAGGGTGGCAGGCCGTCGTACAGGACCTCGGCCAGCAGCGGGTGCCGGAACCAGAAGGTTCCGGCGTCCGCGGTCTCCACCACACCCTGGTCCTGAGCTTCCAAGAGACACGGGACGATCAGGTTCGCATCGAGTCCGTGGCCGGCTGCGACCTCGGTCAGCACGGCCGATGAGGTCGGTCGCCCACCGGCCGCAAGGATTCTGGTGACCAATCGGGTCTGGTCCGACAAGCTGTGCCAGGTGGCAAGCAAAGCCTCGCGGAGCACGGCGGGGACAGTCGTGGGAAGGGTGTTCTCAGCGCCGGACAGACCGCTGACCATGAGCTCGACGAGGTAGGGGTTGCCGTCCGACCTGGCCAGGACCCGGGAGGCGAGTTCGATGTCGGGCGCCCGGCCGAGCAGTCCTTCGATCTGGCTGCTGGTGGCGTCCAGATCCAGCGGATCCAACCGAATCTCGCCGAAGAAGGGCATCCGGCGCATGTCGGCCAGCCAGGAATGGAGAGGATGCCCCTCGCCTCGTTCTTCCGTCCTGCAGGTGGCAATGAGTACCAGCCGTTGGGCCCGGAAACCGGCGATCAGGTAGGCCATCACGTCCAGCGAGGCGACGTCGGCCCATTGCAGATCGTCGACGACCACCGCCGTGGGCCGTCGTGCCGCGATCCGGTTGAGAACGAGATCGACGAGCACCGGCAGTCTCGTGGTGTCGATGCCCGCGCTGGTGCCGAGTGAGGGCAGCAGGGTGCTCAGCCCGTCGGTCCCGGCGAGGATTTCGGCCCGTTCGTCCGCATCCGCGCGGCTCAGCCAATCCTGCAAGGCCCCGGTGATCGGTGCGAAGGGAACCGAGGCGCCACCGAAGTGCACACACGATCCCCAGAGCACGTTCAGCTGTGAAGCTCTGCAGATCTCCCGGGCCAGGCGGGTCTTGCCGATGCCGGCTTCGCCATGGATGACGATCGCCCGTGGGACGCCGGCCACGGCATCCAGCAGCGCATCGCCGAGGAGCTGTTGTTCGGCAGCGCGTCCGGCGAACCGATGATCGGGCCGCAGAGGCCTCATGTGTACTCAGTGAACACCCTGACGAATGCGGACGGGAGGCCCCGACCTCACCGGGCCGGCGTGCCGACGGACGGGTAGTGGTCGCGGTCTGCCCCACGGATCCGCGCGTCAAACCCGACCACAGCTCAGTGCGGGCCGGACTGTTACCCGTTCCTTCGGTACGCCGACGTAACGCGGCAGTCTGGGATGGCCAGGTCGAAGTGGTGGTTGCCACGTGACCGGGTGCCTTCTGGCGCGACCCGATGTGCCATGATCGGGCGGACGGTTGTGGAGGAACACCGGTGACCGGCTGAGGCCGGGAGTCCGGGGCGGTCCCGCCACTGTGACCGGGGAACTTCCCGGGAGCCAGGACATCCGCGTCCGTCCGCCGGTCGCTCACCGCATTCCGGCGTACCAGCTGCCGAAGCGGGCGTGGACACCCGCTCGACGAAGGGACCCACCGGCGATGCGGCCTGTCTCACCCGAAGCTCCTCGGTCGACCGGTTTTCCGTTCACCGCGGTCGTCGGCATGGAAGACCTTCAACTGGCGTTGATCCTGGCCGCGATCTCACCGGCCATCGGCGGCGTGCTGATCCGTGGCGAGAAGGGCACCGCCAAGTCGACGGCCGTCCGCGCACTGACCGAGATCCTGCCGCCGGTGGACGTCGTACCCGGGTGCCGGTTCTCGTGCGACCCCGACCATCCGGACCCTGCCTGCCCGGATGGCCCACATCAGGAATCCGCGACAATGACCCGCCCTGCACGCTTGGTAGAGCTGCCGGTCGGTGCCACCGAGGACCGGGTGCTCGGTTCGCTGCACTTGGAGAAGGCGCTCGCCGAGGGCATCACGGCGTACGAACCCGGACTCCTGGCCGCCGCGCACCGCGGGCTCCTGTACGTCGACGAAGTCAACCTGCTGCACGACCACCTCGTCGACGTCCTGCTCGACGCAGCGGCAATGGGGCGCGCGACGGTCGAGCGCGATGGCGTGTCCGTCACGCACCCCGCCCGCTTCGTCCTGGTCGGCACGATGAACCCGGAGGAGGGCGAGCTCCGGCCGCAGCTCCTCGACCGCTTCGGCCTGACCGTCGACGTGGCCGCCAGCCGTGATCCCGCCATCCGCGTGGAAGTGATGCGCGCACGTCTCACCTACGAAGCGGATCCGCTGAGTTTTGTTGTCCGGTACGACGGAGCGCAGCGTGAACTCGCCGAGCGCATCATCAAGGCGCGGGACCTCTTGTCCGAGGTGATCCTCACCGACGCCGCGCTGCGGCAGATCGCCGAGATCTGTGCCTCGTTCGACGTGGACGGTATGCGGGCCGACCTGGTCACAGCCCGTACCGCGGTCGCGCACGCAGCCTGGTCCGGCCGGACTGTGGTCGAGGTGGAGGACGTCCGCGCCGCGGCGAAGCTGGCGCTGCCGCACCGCAAGCGCCGCAACCCCTTCGACGCCCCCGGTCTGGACGACGAGCAGCTCGAGCAGGCGATCACCGACAGCACGCCGCCCGAGCCGGACCCCGACGACGATCCCGACGGTGGCCCTGATGGCGGCGGCCCGGACGGTGGCGGGAGCCCGGACGACGTTCAGAACGACGGCGGCCAGGACGACAGCGGCGAGCGGGCTGAGGATTCCAGAGAGCCGAACGAGAACGTGGAGAGCGCTCCCGGTCCGGCTCCGAGCGGCCAGGTCGCGGGGAGTTCCGAGCCCTACAAGGCGCGCCTGCTGAGCGTTCAGGCCGCGGGTGCCGGTGTAGCCGGTCGGCGATCCCGGGCGCTGACCGAGGTCGGCCGCGTTGTCGGCGACCGTGCTCGCGTCGGCCGGGAATCCGGTCGCCCGCACCTGCTCGCGACGATCCGTTCGGCAGCACCGCACCAGCACGCCCGCGGCCGTTCCGGACCGGGCCTCGCGGTGCGGACCTCCGACGTTCGGCTGGCCGTCCGCGAGGGCCGCGAAGGCAACCTGGTCTTGTTCTGCGTGGACGCGTCCGGCTCGATGGGCACGAAGAAGCGGATGGGTGAGGTCAAGACCGCGATCGTGTCCCTGCTCCTCGACGCCTACCAACGCCGCGACACCGTCGGCCTGGTCACCTTCGCGGGCGCCGACGCCACCGTCGCCCTGCCGCCGACCGGCAGCGTCGAGACCGCAGTACGGCGCTTGGAATCCTTGCCGACAGGTGGTCGCACCCCGCTGGCCGAAGGCCTCCTGCAAGCCTCCGAAGTACTGCGGATCGCCGCGATCCGCGACCCCCGCAGACGGCCCTTGCTGGTGCTCGTCACCGACGGCCGGGCGACCTCGGGCGACAAGGCATTCGCCAGGGCGCGGCAGGCCGCCGGCTGGATCGGGCAGCAGGGGATCGCCTCGGTCGTGGTGGACTGCGAGCCACGCAGGGGAGTCCGGCTGGGCCTCGCGGCAGAGCTGGCTGCCGACCTCGGCGCGGAGTACCTCGATCTCGGAGAAGTTGCCGCGGGCAACCTCGTGCGCGCCGTCACCGATCGGAGGGCCGCCTGATGCCGCAGGGACAGCCGAGCGTCGTACCGCAGGACGGGCTGACCACCCGGCAGCGCCGCAACCGGCCGCTGCTGATGGTGCACACCGGGGAGATGAAGGGGAAGTCGACCGCCGCCTTCGGGATGGCGCTGCGCGGCTGGAACCAGGGCTGGAACATCGGGGTCTTCCAGTTCGTCAAGAGCGCGAAGTGGAAGGTCGGCGAGGAGAGCGCGTTCAAGGCGCTCGGTCAGGTGCATGAGTCGACCGGTCAGGGTGGGCCGGTCGAGTGGCACAAGATGGGCGAGGGCTGGAGCTGGTCGCGCAAGGCCGGCACCGAGGAGGACCACGCCGCGGACGCGCTCGAGGGCTGGCGGGAGATCCAGCGCCGGATCGCGGCCGAGACGCACGATCTCTACGTGCTGGACGAGTTCACCTACCCGATGAAGTGGGGCTGGGTCGACGTCGACGAGGTGGTCGAGACGCTGACCTCCCGCCCGGGCCACCAGTACGTCGTGATCACCGGCCGGAACGCTGACCAACGACTGCTCGACGCCGCCGACCTGGTCACCGAGATGACAAAGGTCAAGCACCCCATGGACGCCGGCCAGAAGGGCCAGAAGGGCATCGAGTGGTGACCGACCCGGCGCGGCTGCTTCCGCGGATCGTGGTTGCCGCTCCTTCTTCTGGTGCGGGGAAGACCACTGTCGCCGTCGGGTTGATGGCGGCGTTGCGGCGCGCTGGTCACACTGTCGCGGGGTTCAAGGTGGGTCCGGACTACATCGACCCCGGATTCCATGCCGTGGCGACCGGTCGGCCCGGGCGGAACCTCGATCCGATGCTGTCCGGTGAGGAGCGGGTCGCACCGCTCTTCGCTCACGGTTCGGCCGGTGCGGACATCGCCGTGGTCGAAGGCGTGATGGGCCTGTACGACGGTGCGCTGGGCACCGAGGGCTACGCGTCCACCGCGCACGTCTCGAAGTTGCTCGAAGCCCCTGTCGTCCTGGTCGTCGACGCATCGGCCGCGGGTCGCAGTGTCGGGGCCGTTGTGCAGGGATTCGTCGCCTTCGACACCGGCGTGCGGATCGTCGGAGTGATCCTGAACAAGGTCGGCTCCGATCGGCACGAAGCCGAGGTCCGGGCCGGTGTCGCGCCGACCGGCGTGCCAGTGCTGGGCGTACTGCGGCGCGACACCCGCCTGACCGTGCCGAGCCGCCACCTCGGGTTGATCCCCGCGGACGAACAGCGGGAGCAGGCCGAAGCAGCAGTCGATGCCGCCGCGGAACTAGTCCGCCAAGGCGTCGACCTGGAGGCATTCGTCGCCGCCGCGCGCGCTGCCGCCCCCATCGAGGTCACCGCCTGGGATCCATCAGCCGAGTTGACCTCCGCCGCCGCGCTGACTTCAGCCGCCGCCGAGCTGACCCCCGCACCCGAGGGCCGACGGCCGGTGATTGCGATGGCCGGCGGGCCGGTGTTCTCGTTCCGGTACACCGAGACGGCCGAGCTGCTCGTTGCCGCGGGCGCCGAAGTGGTGACTTTCGACCCGCTCCACGAGTCTTTGCCCGAGGCAACTTCTGCGCTCTACCTCGGCGGTGGTTTCCCCGAGATGCATGCCGAGGCCCTGTCCGACAACGCAGTACTCCGTGAGCGGGTCGCCAGCGAGGTCGCCGCTGGGCTGCCGGTCATCGCCGAGTGCGCCGGACTCCTCTACCTCTGCCGGGAGCTCGACGGCCACCGGATGACAGGCGTCCTGCCGGCAACCGCACAGATGACAAGCAGCCTGACGCTGGGCTACCGCACTGCTGTCGCCGCGAACACCACGGCCTTCTTCGACGAGGGCCGCCGGGTGCGCGGTCACGAGTTCCACCGCACGGCTGTGCACCTCGACGATGACCACAACTGGAGTTCGGCCTGGTATCTCCCGGGCGGCAACCAGGAAGGACTCAGCCGCGGCCGGGTCCACGCGTCGTACCTGCATCTGCATTGGACGGCGACTCCTGACGTGCCGGCGAGGTTCGTGGCAGCGGCCCGGGTTCATGCGGGGTTGGAGAAGTGAGGCTGGTCGTAGGGATCGGCCTGCGCACCGATACGTCGTACAGAGAGCTCCGAGACCTGCTGGACTCCGCACTGGCCGGGCTCGAGCCACGAGACGTCACGCAGGTGGTCACCGTGGACGGCCGCGAAGCCGAGCCGGGCCTACAGCGGCTGGTCGCGTCCCTAGGCGCCTCCTTGTTCACAGCAACGGCACTGGAGCTGTCGCAACAACCCGTGCCCACTCCCAGCGACCACGTCGACCAACTAGCCGGTACTGCGAGCGTCGCCGAGGCCGCGGTGATCCTGAGCGGCGCGGAGCTCCTCGCACCGAAGCAGAGGTCAGCGAGAGCAACAGTGGCCGTCGGGAGGCTCCCGGAGGAGCAGGTGCCGGCTGCACCGGGCTACGCGGTGGGGGATCGCGATGTCGTACACCGAGTGCTGGCGGAGCGGCGTGACGTGCGGCGGGGCTTCCTTGATCGGCCGATCGCGGACGACCTACTCACGAGAGTGCTGGAGTCGGCACATCGCGCGCCGAGTGTCGGATTGAGCCAGCCCTGGGACTTCGTACTGATCCGCGACCTCGCGACGCGCCGGAAGGTGCATGACCTGGCTACGAGTCAGCGGGACGCCTTTGCTGCGTCGCTGCCTGCTGGGCGGCGGTCCGCCTTCGACGGGCTGAAGATCGAGGCGATCCTCGATACACCGCTGAACATCGCCGTGACCTGCGACGCAGGACGCGGCGGCCGGCACGTGCTCGGCCGGCACGCGGACCCGCGTACCACCTGGTTCTCGGTGGCGATCGCGATCCAGAACCTGTGGCTCGCGGCGCGGGCCGAAGGTCTGGGAGTCGGCTGGGTGTCGTTCTTCGAGCCCGGAGAGGTGGCTGCGGTCCTGGGTCTGCCAGGGCACGTGGAGTTGGTGGGCTACCTGTGTGTCGGGCATGTCGAGGAGTTCGCCGGGACGCCTGAGTTGGTGAGGTCGGGCTGGGCTGCTCGGCGACCACTGTCCTGGGCGGTGCACCAGGAGGCTTGGGGGAGTCGCGGCCTGCCCGGCGAGCAACCAGCAGCCGTGATCGCGAAGGACGCCGCGCGCGCAGGATCCGCAGTACGGGCTGTTGCTGGTGAGCAGTCGGTATACCTGGCAGTGGTCGATGGCGCGGACGGAGCGGAGTACTTGCGGCGGGCGGACGGGCTCGTAGTACGGGTGGGGGCTGAGAAGCCGACTGCTGACTTCGGAGTGTTGTGGCGGCCCGCGCGGACCGTCGACGAGGCTGTGGAGCTTGGTGTCGAGGTGGCGAGGGATCTGGCGCCGCAGGGTGTTTCCGAGATCGTTGTGGAAGTCGTAGAGCCCTCGGACATCACCGAAGGGCTCGCGCGCGGGATATTCCTGGGCGGACTGGCGTGTGGAGTCTCAGTGAAGGGTTCGGATGGAGTCGGAGAGGTGTCACACTCCTCCGCATGACCGTTCCACCGCAAGGCCAAGCACCCATGTACGTGCCCGCGTTCTCGATGCTGCAGCGGATCACGATGATGGCGAACAAGTACGAGCTGATCGCCACCAACCCGGACGGCACCGACGGTCCGCTGCTCGCGTTCGCGCAACAGAAGCGGATGGCGTTCAAGGAAGAGGTCACCTTCTACACCGACGACACCAAGTCGCGGGTGGTGTTCTCGTTCAAGGCGCGCAAGCGGCTCGACCTGAGCTCGGGGTACGACGTGTTCGACGCGAACGGCCAGGCGATCGGCTGGTTCAAGAAGGAGTTCGGCAAGAGCCTGCTGCGGTCCAGCTGGCAGCTCGCCACGGACGGCGTCCAGGCGGACGGCACCGAGCGGAACCCGACCATCGCGGCCGTCCGGCGGATCTGGGAGTTCGTCCCGTTCATCGGGGAGATCCCGATTCCCTTCATCTTCCACTTCGACTTCACCGACCGCAGCTCCGGCCAGCACGTGATGTCGGTCGAGCGGAAGATCTCGCTGCGGGACCGGTACCACGTCCAAGTGTCGGATCCGCGGCTCGATTTCCGGGCCGCGGCGGCGATGACGGTCGCCCTGGACGCCCTCCAGAGCCGCTGACCCCCGCTGCAGAGCCGCGAATCCGCCCTGCAGTGCTGCCGAACCGCCCTGCAGAGCCGCTACGTGGTGTCACGCTATCCGCGGTACTCCGCTGGTCCGGAGTACCGCGGATGTCGTAGTACAGCGTCACTCTTTTGGGTGAACGGACCCTGAGGGCCTTGGTTCGCGGTGTCGGCAGTGCGAGTCTTATAAGCATGGGTGTAGCGCAGCGCAGTCGACGGTGGTTGGTGCCGGTCACGGCAGTCGCGGTGGTCGCAGGCGTGGGGGCGCTCGGACCGGTCGTCGCCGACGCCTCTCCGGATCTGCCCGGGATCACAGCGCAGGACCTGCTCGCAAAGGTGCAGACCGCCAAGGTCGACGGTCTGTCCGGCACGGTGACGTCGTCGACGGACCTCGGTCTGCCTTCGCTGCCCGGGATGGCGCCGGAGGCAGGCCAGTTCCTCGACCTGCTGACCGGTGACCACACTGCGCGAGTCGCCTTCGCCGGACCGGACAAGGCCCGGGTCTCGGTGCTCGACGACATGGCCGAGCGAGTGCTCACCACCGACGGCAAGACCGCCTGGGTCTACGACTCGTCCAGGCGCGAGGCCGCCAAGATCAACCTTCCCGCACGCCCGGCGAAGCCGGAGGTCGCCCCGGAGAAGGAGGCGTACGACCCGCAGGCCGCCGCGAAGAAGTTCCTCGCCGCGATCGACCCGTCCACCAAGGTCGAGGTCAGCGGCACGGAGAGTGTGGCCGGCCGCGACGCGTACAAGCTGCGGCTGATCCCGCGGACGGACAAGTCCACGGTCGGCTCGGTGACGCTCGCGGTCGACTCGAAGACCTGGATCCCGCTGCAGGTGACGGTGATGCCGCGGACCGGCAAGGACCCGGCGGTCCAGCTGGGCTTCTCGTCGGTGTCGTTCGACGTACCGGCCGCGAGCACCTTCGCCTTCACCCCGCCGAAGGGTGTGAAGGTGACGGAGAAGACGGTTCCTGCCGCGCCGGACAAGAAGGTGACGCCGCCGGCGTCGCCGAAGAAGAGCACTCCGACCAAGCCGGAGCGGTCCGGCCGCGACCACCCGACGGTGATCGGGCAGGGCTGGGACAGCGTGGTGATGGTGCGTGGACAGCTGCCGGTCGGGAACGGTCCGCTGGACCAGTTGCTGGCGAAGGCTCCGACGGTCCAGGGCAGTTGGGGTTCGGGCAGGGTACTGACCACCAAGATGGTCAGCGCCCTGATCACCGACGACGGCCGGGTCTTCATCGGCCTGGTCACCCCGGACACCCTCCAGGCAGCCGCCGCCAAGGCCCCCCGCTGACACCGCCGACCCAGCCACGGGCAGCGCAGCCATGACACCCGACCCCACGGGCGCCGGCAACCCTGCCCCGAGCAACCCCGAGCCGATGCCCGACGGCTCAAACGTGGGCGAGGTTGAGATGCCGGTGGTCACTCGGGGGCTGACCAAGCGGTTCCGGGGTGGGCAGGTGGCTGTGGATGCGATTGATCTGGAGGTGCCGGCGGGCAGCATCTTCGGGTTTCTCGGGCCGAACGGGTCGGGGAAGACGACGACGATCCGGATGCTGCTGGGGCTGATCACACCGACCTCGGGATCTGTGCAGTTGCTCGGGCAGCCGATGCCGAAGGCTCAGCTGTCGGTGCTTCCTCGCGTGGGCGCGCTGGTCGAGGGGCCGGCGTTCTACCCGTTCTGGACCGGGCAGGCGAACCTGCTCCGCTTCGATGCCGCCGACCGCACCGCCGACCCGCGCACCCGGAAGGCCCGCGCGGGCGAGGCGCTCGAGCGGGTCGGACTGTCGAACGCCTCCGGCAAGAAGGTCCGGGCGTACTCGCTCGGCATGCGTCAACGCCTGGCGATCGCCGTCGCGTTGATGCAGCGCCGCGAACTGCTGGTGCTCGACGAGCCGACCAACGGCCTGGACCCGCAGGGCACCCGTGAGGTCCGCCACCTGATCCGCGACCTGGCCGGCGACGGGACCACCATCTTCACCTCGACCCACCTGCTGGCCGAGGTCGAACAGCTCTGCACCCACGCCGCGGTGATGAGCCGGGGCCGGATCGTCCGGCAGTCCACCATGGCCGACCTTCGCTCCGAGTTGAGGCCGCGCCTGGTTGTTCGTACTCCGGATCCGCAGCAGGCCGAGAAGACCCTCGCCAGCCTCGGCCTGACCGACGTCCGCAGGCAGGACGACGTCGTCGATGGTGATCCCGGCGAGCTCCCGATCGACAAGCTCGCAGCCGCCCTCGTCGCGGCCGACGTTCGCATCCACGCCTTCGGGCTCCAACACCCGAGCCTCGAAGACGCCTTCGTAGCCCTGACCGGAGAAGGCTTCGATGTCGCCGAGTGAAACCGCCACGACTGTGACCCGCCCTCTTCCGGCGCGGCCGAGTGCTGGGCGGCATGCGGTGGCGTTGTTCGCTTCGGAGTTGCATCTGGTGTTCGGGCGGGCGCGGACCTGGGTGACCTTGGCTGTGCTGGCGGGAGTGCCAGTACTGGTCGGGGTGGCGATCAGGTTGTCCGGCTCCGAAGGCGGTGCCGAGGGCTTCATCGGACAGGTGGCCGGCAACGGGTTCTTCCTGATCGTCGCGAGCCTGGCGCTGTCGTTGCCGTTCTTCCTGCCGACCGCGGTGACGGTCGTGTCGGGGGAGTCGCTCGCCGGCGAGGCCAGCCTCGGCACTCTGCGGAACATGCTGACCGCACCGGCCGGACGCTCCCGCCTGCTGGCGGCGAAGATGGTCGCCCTCGCCGTGTTCTGCCTGACCGCGACGATGGTGATCTGGCTGTCCGGCCTGATCGCCGGCGTGGTGCTGTTCCCGGTGGGCGACGTTGTCCTGCTCTCCGGTACGACGGTGTCGCTGGCCGACGGCCTGTTGCGCGCCTTCGGGATCGCGATCCTGATCGCGCTGTCGCTGCTCGGGCTCGCGGGGATCGGCCTGTTCGTGTCGTCGCTGACCTCGACCCCGCTGGCCGCGATGGCGGCGACCTTCGGCGCGTTCATCGTGCTCGGCATCCTCGGCGCGATCCCGCAGATCGACGTGATCCACCCGTGGCTGCTGATGTACGGCTGGACCTCGTTCGCCGACCTGCTCCGCGACCCGCCGTACTGGGGCGCGATCATGCGGAACCTCTGGATCCAGGCCGCCTACCTGGCCGTCTTCTACGCGGCTGCCTGGGCACGCCTGACCAGCCGCGACATCAACGGATAACCTCGCCGGGTGCACCCCGACCTGGTCTCCGCCCTGCGCTGTCCCGTCTGCGGCGACCCCCTCGGACTGACCGCCCGAACTGCGAGCTGCCCACGCGGGCACTCCTACGACCTGGCGAAACAGGGCTACCTCAACCTGTTGCCCTCAGCATCAACCGGGATCGAGGGCGACTCGGCCGCGATGGTCGAAGCCCGCACCACCTTCCTGTCCACCGGCCACTACACCCCCATCCTGAACGCACTCAGGGCACACACCACCCAACGCCTGTCCGAGCTCGCGGCCGGTACTGCGAGGAACAGGGAACTGATCGTGGAGGTAGGGGCTGGGACCGGGTATTACCTGGCAGGGGTGGTGGGGGACGGCAGCGAGCGCTGGGGCCTGGCGTTGGACGTGTCGCGGTATGCGGCTCGACGGGCGGCGAAGGTTCATCCGCGCGTGGGGTCGGTGATCTGTGACGCGTGGCGAGAGATCCCGCTGCGGGACGGCGCCGCGCAGGTGATTCTCAATGTGTTCGCGCCGCGCAACGCCGAGGAGATGGCGCGGGTCCTGGCGCCCGGCGGCTCCCTGGTCGTGGTGACGCCGAACCAGGGGCACCTGGCGGAGTTGGTCGGAGTACTGGGGATGGTGCGGGTGGATGAGGAGAAGGAACGGCGGTTGACTGAGTCGCTGGCCGGGTCGTTCGAGAGGACCGGCAGCGAGGTCGTCGAAACCTTGATGCGGCTGGATCATCCAGCGGTGGAGCGGCTGGTCGCCATGACGCCGAGTGCGCGGCACACGGAGCCGGGTGAGCTGACGGAGCGGATCGCAGTACTGCCTGATCCGGTGGAAGTGACGCTGTCGGTCACGGTGTCGACCTGGCGAGCTGCCTGAACGGCGCCGGCTCGAGCACGGCACTGTCAGACCTCTCGCAAGCCCAACCGCTGCGACAGACGACTCAGCAGGGGCTGTGGGTCAGGCGGCGGTTTCGGTCAGGGTGCGGGCGACGTCGGCCGCGTGCTCCTTGGCGGAGGAGTGGGCCTCTTCCTCCGACACCTTGGACTGGTCGATCAGCTCGGCCATCGCCGGGGTGACCGGAGCCAGGGTGAGCTCGGCGACGGCCTGGCGGACGTCCATGCCGAACATGTCGCCGAAGACGCGCTCCAGGTACGGCGTGGCGTGATCCCAGCCCTCGCGGGGCGTGCCGGCGCCGTAGCCGCCGCCACGGGCCAACGTGAAGATGATCGGCTTGCCCTGGACCGGGCCGGGGCCGCTGACCAGGTCGGTGTCGGTCAGCAGCAGGTCGATCCAGGTCTTCACGTGCTGGGAGATGCCGTAGTTGTACAGCGGGACCGCGAGCAAGACGGCGTCGGCGTTCTTCAGTTCGCTCGACAGCTCCTTGGCCAGGGCCACTGCCTCGGCGGTTTCCGCGCGGTCCGCGTCCGGGCCGCCGTCGAGACCCATGTTGGCCGAGATGACCGCGGGCCAGACATCGGACGGGATGGGGTGCTTACCCAGGTCGCGACGGACCACGACGCCGTCCGGGTGCTCCGCCTGCCAGGTGGCCTCGGCGCTGTCGGCGAGCGCGCGGCTGACGGATCCGTCGACCCGGATGCTGGCGTCGACGCGAAGGAGGGTGGTCATGTGATTCCTCTCAGGAACAGTTCGGGGCGAGGCTCATGATGAGCTTCATCGAAGATAGTCTGTCTAGCAGAACATATTCAAGTTAGATCGTATTTCCCGTCGCGTAGACCACGTACGATGGGTTTCATGACCAGTTCTGTGCCCGAGTCGCGCGGCGGGGGAGCGACCGCGACTTCTGTCGAGGCCGATCTCGGTTGGGCGCTCGGCGTCGTCTTCCGCCGGTACGCCAAGGCCGCCGCGGCCGCGCTGGACGACGTCCCGGGCGGCCCCCGCGGCTACCAGGTGCTGGCGACGACGAACGCCGAAGGGCCGAAGCGGCAGCTCGACCTGGCCGCGCAGCTGGGCGTCGACCGGACGGTGATGACCTACCTGCTGGACGACCTGGAGAAGACCGGCCTGGTACTGCGCCAGCCGGATCCGGTCGATCGCCGGGCGCGGCTGATCGTGCCGACGGACCAGGGCAAGGAGACTCTGTGCGACCTCGAGCGCAGGCTGTCCGCGGCGGAGCGGGACGTGCTGGGCAGCCTCGACGAGGGTGAACGGCTGATCTTCCGGATGCTGCTCCAGCGGGTGGCGGTGAAGGCCGACGCGGTCGACCCGATCCAGAACGCCTGCGAGCTCGCCGACGAGACCATCGACATCACCGAAACCTGATCAGCCCGGCCAGGCCACAGACCAGCTCAGGTCGCGGCCTGAACTGCTCGAGACGGACTGCTCAGGACTCAGTGCAGGGGGACGAAGCCGGATTCGTAGGCCAGGATGACTGCCTGGGTGCGGTCCCGGGCGCCTAGCTTGGCGAGCAGGTTCGCCACGTGGGTCTTGATCGTCTGCACCCCGAGGATGAGTTCGGCGGCGATCTCCGCGTTCGACAGCCCGCGAGCCATCAATCGCAGTACCTCCTGCTCCCGATCCGTCAACTGGTACTGCTCCAGCCCGCTCGGCTGCTGGTCCGTCGGCGCGTGAGCCAGCGCCAGCGACCTGATCGCCTCCGGGAACAGCAGTGACTCGCTCCCCGCGACAGTGCGGATCGCCGCGATGATGTCGTCCGGGGGAGTCCGCTTCAGCAGGAACCCCGAGGCCCCCGCCCGCAGCGCGTCGTACACGTAGTCGTCGTTCTCGAAGGTGGTGACGACCAGCACCCGCGGCGCCGGGTCGAGCCCGTCGAGCAGCAGCCGGGTGGCCTGGATGCCGTCGACCGCGGGCATCCGGACGTCCATCAGTACGACGTCCGGCCGCGTTCGCCGGACCACCGGGAGCACCTCGGCGCCGTCGCCCGCCTCGCCGACCACGGACAGGTCGGGCTCCGCGTCGATGATGGCGCGCAGGCCGCTCCGGATCAGCGGCTCGTCGTCCACTACGACCACCGAAATCTGCACTGTCATCCTTTCGTCGTGACGGCGACGGGCAGGGTCACCGCGAGTCTCCATCGGTCCGCGACCAGGCCCGCCTCGACGGTGCCGCGCAGTACGGCGACCCTCTCGCGGATGCCGGCCAGCCCTCGTCCGCCGCCCGAGTGGTCCGAGGTGCCGCTGACCGGGTTGGTCAGCTCCAGCAGCAAGCCGGTCTTGTCGAGGTTGATCGACAGGTCGACGGTGAGTTCGTCGGCGGGCCGGCCGGCGTGCCGGATCGCGTTGGTGAGACCTTCCTGGACGATCCGGTACGCCTCGCGGGACACCGCCGCGGGCAACTCGTCGAGGTCGCCGGTGCGTTTGACCTCGACGGTGATCCCACCCGCGCGGGTCGCCTCGACGAGCCGGGTCAGGTTGCCGAGGGTGGCCTGCGGCGCGGTCTGCGATCCCGGTCGGCGGTCATCACGGAGCAGGCCCAGCACGTGGTCGAGGTCCGCGAGCGCGGCGCGGGCCGAGGTCTCTATAGCGGCGAGCGCGGTCTCGGCGAAGGCGGGATCGGTTGCGAGCACCCGCCGCGCGGCGGCCGCCTGGATGGTGACGAGGCTGAGCGCGTGGCCCACGCTGTCGTGCAGCTCGCGGGCGAGACGGTTGCGCTCGGCAAGTGTCGCCGTACGCCGCTCGAGCAGTTCGATCCGCTCGGCCGGTGTCGGGCCGAGCACCCGCGGGGCCGTGTAGGCGAGCAGTGCTCCGATCGCGGCGGACAGGACGAAGACGAGGGCGATCGCGATGATCGAGGCGAGCGGCATCCAGAGATCGGTCCAGCTGCCGCGGACCTGGTAGTCGATGCCGGGGACGACTTCGTGGGAGCCGGGTGAGCGGAAAGGTGCCGCGAGCAACACTGCACCGACGCCGAAGACGAAGGTGCTGATCACGCCGACGAATCCACCCGCGACCAGGTGCAGGCAGAACCAGGTGGTGGTCCGGCGGCGCTGGGCCCAGGTCCGGGCCGGGCCGAGCGGCTGCTCGTCGAACCGGACGCCGAGCAACGACTCGACGGCGATGCCCTCCACCTCGCGGACGGCCGGCAGTCCACCCAGTACGACGGGCGGGGCGACCACCACGACGGCGATCAGGATCCCGGTCAGAACGACAGGCAGGTCCAGCTCCTGCACCAGGGAGACCAGCGCGCTGTCGACCAGGATGAAGGCCAGCACCAGGGCAGCACCCAGCAGCAGGTAGACCCAGCGCAGGTACGTCGACCCGCGCACCAGCACGTTCGCCACCTGTTCATCCTGTCAGCCCGACGGTCCGGACCAACTCCCTCGGCCGGGGGAACCCTCTCCCTCTGCGGCTTGACAAGCCCGAAGTGGTACGGCGTACCGGCGTGGTTCCCGGGAGCCAGTGCGGGGTCCCGGCAGGAGAGAGCGCTTGCATGACGGAGATCACACAACACCGCCGGTTTACACAAATTTGTCCTAAGGCGAACACGTTGTGTCCTCAGGAACGTCGCGATCTGCTGTCCAGGCAGGTACGGTCTGTGGTCGGGGCGGGATGCCCGTCCGGGTGCGGACAGGTATGGGGAAACGGCTCCAGGACGGGCGGCAATCGGGTTCTGAGGGGATCCGTACGGTGGGTAAAGACACTGTGAAGTCCCCGAGGGCCGATTGACCACCCTTCCATATTTGATGTTTGATCAAATATCGGACAGGAGAGGTCCAAGCATGAGGTTCAGACGTTCGGCCGTCGCCCTGGTGGCGGTTATGGCACTCGCTGGGGTCAGCGCGTGCAATGACAGCGACACGGGCAGCCAGAACGGAGACGAATCACTGACGAAGGTCAGCTACCTGACCTCGTTCAACACTTTCGGCCGCGAGGCCTATGCCTATGTCGCGAAGGAAAAGGGCTACTTCAAGGACGCCGGTTTCGACGTCACCATCAACCCGGGCAGCGGTACCGTCGACGTGCTCAAGCTCGTCGCCGGCGGCCAGGCCGACTACGGCATCGGTGACTTCACCGCGACCGTGATCACGCTGGGCAAGCAGAAGCTCCCGGTGACCACGGTCGGGATGGTCCACCAGCGGTCGCTGGCCGCGATCGTCGCGCTCGAGGGTGGCTCCATCAAGACCCCGCAGGACCTGCCGGGCAAGCGGATCGGTGACCAGCCGGGGTCGACCAACACGGTGATGTTCCCGCTGTACGCGAAGGCCGTCGGGATCCCGCCGAAGGACACCAAGTTCGTGCCCTCGCCGCCTCCGGGTCTGCCGGCGCTGCTCGCGTCCGGCCGGGTCGACGGGATCGGTCAGTTCGTCGTCGGTGTGCCGCTGGTCGAGAAGGCCGACAGCAAGAAGCGCAAGGCCGTCGTGCTGCCGTACGGCGAGAAGCTGCCGGACCTGTACGGGAACGCGATCATCACCCGGACGGATATGGCCAAGGAGCACCCGGACCAGGTGAAGAAGTTCACCGCGGCGCTGCTCAAGGGTCTGCAGGACACCATCGACGACCCGGCCGGGGCCGCCGCGATCCTGAAGAAGTACGTGCCGAACACCGATCTCCAGGTGGCGACCGAGGAACTGAAGCTGATGAAGCCGTACGTGAAGCCGGAAGGCTTCGACGGCGCGCTGGGCGAGGTCAACCCGACCCGCGTCCAGAGCATCATCGACTCCCTGGTCGACGCCGAGCAGATCACCAAGGGCTCCGTTACTCCGGCCGACGTGGTGAGCACCGACCTGGCGCCGAAGGGCTGAGCATGATCCGGCTGGACGGTGTGGGGCAGGTCTTCGAGGGACGCGGGGGCCGGGTACAGGCTCTCGACGGGATCGACCTGCACGTCCGGCAGAACGAGTTCGTCACGTTGATCGGCCGGTCCGGTTGCGGCAAGTCCACGCTGCTCCGGCTGATCGCGGGACTGCTGCCACCGACGTACGGCGGGGTCGAGGTGGCGGGGGAACCCGTCACCGGACCTCGCCGGGACGTCTCCTTCATGTTCCAGCGACCGGCGCTGCTGCCCTGGCGGTCGGTCATCTCGAACGTGATGCTGCCGGTGGAGATCTCCGGCGGCGACTCCGAACGCAGCAAGTCGCAGTACCGGGACCGCGCGCACGAGCTCCTCGACCTGGTCGGGTTGAAGGGGTTCGAGCGCCGGCTCCCGCACGAGCTGTCCGGCGGGATGCAGCAGCGGGTGTCGCTGTGCCGGTCGCTGATCCGCAGCCCCAAGGTGATGCTGATGGACGAGCCGTTCTCGGCTCTCGACGCGCTCACCCGGACCGAGCTGTCCGCAGAGCTGCAGCGGATCCAGATGGAACTCGCGACCACCATCGTCTTCGTCACCCACTCGATCGAGGAGGCCGTCGTGCTGGCCGATCGGGTGGCAGTACTGACGCCGCGGCCCGGCCGGTTGCGCGAGATCGTCGAGATCGACATCCCGCGGCCGCGCAGCCTCGGCCAGAACGCCCACCTCGCCGACGTGGCGCAGATCAGCGGCCACCTGCACGGTCTGCTCGCCGAGCGCCCGCACGACCAGGTGGACGTCCCCGAGGCACGGCGATGAGCAGCAGGGGATCCTGGCTCACCACCTCCCGTACGGCGGCCGTTTTGCTGCCCGTCGTCGGGCTGATCGCCGCGATCGGGCTGTGGTGGGCGGCAACGGTCGTCTTCACGATCGAGCCGTTCCTGCTGCCGTCCCCGCTCGACGTCGTCGAGACCTTCCTCGAACAGCCCGGCTACCTGCTGAAGGAGACCGGCGTCTCGCTGCTGGAGACGATGGGGGGTTTCCTGCTCGCGATCGTCGTCGGCGTCCCGATCGCCTTGCTGATCGTCCGGTCGGCGGTCCTCGAGCGGCTCGTCTACCCGCTGCTGCTGGGCGTGAACGCGATCCCGAAGATCGCGATCGCGCCGCTGCTGGTGGTCTGGATGGGCTTCGGGATGTTCCCGAAGGTCGTGATGGTGCTGCTGGTCTGCTTCTTCCCCGTCGTCATCTCGACCGCGACCGGGATGAAGTCCACCCCGGTCGAGCTGGTCGAGCTGCTCCGCTCGCTGAACGCCAGCCGGTCGCAGGAGTACTTCAAGCTGCGGCTGACCTACGCGATGCCGCAGATCTTCACCGGGCTGAAGGTGGCGATCTCGCTCGCGGTGATCGGTTCCGTGATCGCCGAGTTCGTCGGCGCCCAGGCCGGCCTCGGCTATGTGATCTCGAGCTCGGGACAGAGTGCCGACACGGCGCTGGCCTTCGCAGCCATCACGTTGCTCAGCATCATGAGCATCATCTTGTTCTACGGCCTCGTGCTGCTGGAGCAGAGACTGTTGCCGTGGGCACAGGAGACCCGGTGACGGCCCAAGCCTCCGACGCCGACGGCCGCGTCCTGGTCCGGCCCGCCTGGCTGGAGACGACCGTCTCGGCCGTCTTCACCGCGCTCGGGTTCGAGCCGGCCGACGCGGGCCGGATCGCCGCAGCCCTGGTCGAGGCCGACCTGCGCGGCGTCAGCTCGCACGGCGTGATGCTCGTGCCGATGTACGTCGAACGCCTGAACGCGGGTGGGGTGACCCGGGAACACGAGCTGGACATCGTCCACGACGCGGGTGCGGCGCTCGTCGTGGACGCGCGCGGCGGGATGGGTCAGCTGTCCAGTCCGCAGGCGATGGGACACGCGATCGAGCGGGCCGGCCGGTACGGGATCGGCCTGGTCTCGGTCCGCAACGCGCACCACTTCGGCGCCGCCAGCCGGTGGGCCACCCAGGCGGCCCAGGCGGGCTGCCTCGGGATCGCGATGTCGAACACCACCCCGCTGATGCCCGCGCCCGGTGGGGCCGAGCGGCTGGTCGGGAACAACCCGCTGGCGATCGCCGTACCGACCGAGGCCGGCGTGGAGATCGTGCTCGACATGGCCCTGTCGGCTGTTGCCCTGGGCAAGATCCGGATGGCCGCGTCGGCCGGGCGGCCGATCCCGGACACCTGGGCCACCGATCCGTCCGGACTCCCGACCACGGACCCGGAGGCCGCGGTACTGGGGATGTTGCTGCCGGCGGCCGGGCACAAGGGGTTCGGGCTGGCGCTGATGATCGACGTGCTGACCGGGGTGCTCAGCGGTGGTGGCTGGGGTGACCAGGTGCGGCCGCTGTACCGCGAGCCGGACCGGCCGAACGACTGCGCGCACCTGTTCCTCGCCATCGACCCCGAGTTGCTGGGTGGTGCCGAGGGGTTCCGGCAGCGGTCGTCGGCGTTGGCGGACCGGGTGCGGGGGAGTGCCCCCGCGCCGGGGGTGAAGCGGTTGCATCTGCCGGGGGAGATCGAGGCGGAGCGCGCCGAGCACCAGCGGCGGCACGGAGTACTGATCGAGAGGTCGGGGCTGGACGGACTGCTGGAGGCCGCTCGTGCGGTCGGCGCCGTCATCCCGGCGGGAGGGGTGCTGGGCTGATGGCGAAGGAACAACTGACGAGTGAGGCGCTGCGGACCCCGAACGGGGTGTTCTCGCAGGCCACCACGATCGAGGCGACCGGACGGCTGGTGTTCGTGTCGGGGATGACCGCGCGGCGGCCGGACGGCAGCATCGTCGGCGTCGGCGACGTGACGGAGCAGACCCGGCAGGTGTGCGAGAACGTGCAGGCCGCGGTCAAGGCGGCCGGTGGCACGCTCGACGACGTCTGCCGGGTGGACGTGTACGTCCGCAACATGGAGGACTTCGCCAAGATCCACGAGGTCCGCGCGCAGTACTTCCACGAACCGCTGCCGGCCTCGACGATGGTCGAGGTCAGCAAGCTGGCGCACCCGGACTACCTGATCGAGATCAGCGCGATCGCGGTGATCCCGTGAGGGCCCGGGTGGGTGATCCCATGCGCAAGCCCGAGCACTCCACCTTCTTCACCAAGGGCCCGGACGTGGTGATCGGCCCGTACGACGAGATCGCGTACGACCAGACGATGCCGCTCGGCCCGTGGATCGTGACGGCCGACGAGCTCGGCGATCCGCAGGACGTGCGGCTGCAGTGCCTGCTGAACGGCGAGGTCATGCAGGACGCCTCGACCAAGCAGATGGCGTACGACGTGGCGACCCTGATCAGCGAGTTGTCTTTCGGGATGACCCTGCGGCCGGGGGATCTGCTGCTGACCGGGACGCCGGCCGGGATCGGCAACGCCCGCCAGCCGCAGGTGTTCCTGCGCGAGGGCGACGAGGTCGTCACCCGGTCGGACAAGCTCGGCGAGCTGCGGAACGTGCTGGTTCGAAAGGATCTCGCATGAGCGGCCGGCTGGAGTTGCTGCCCGGCGGCGGACGCGGCGGGCGCCGTACGTTGGCCGAGACGGCCGCGGCCGAGCTGCACCAGCTGATTCTGTCGGGGGAGTTGCCGAGCGGCACACCGCTGCGGCTGGTCGAGCTGGCGAACCGGCTGGACATGAGCCAGATGCCGGTCCGGGAGGGACTGCGGCGGCTGGAGGCGCTCGGCCTGGTCGACATCATCCCGCACCGCGGCGCGTGGGTCCGCGAGCTGTCGATCGAGGATCTGCAAGACACGCACGAGACACGGCTGGCGCTGGAGAGCCTGGCGGTCCGGGCGGCTGCCGAGCACTTCGGCGAGACGGACGAGCAGCAGGCGAAGGCGGCGCTGAGCGAGCTCCTCCTGCTCTCCCGGTCCGAGGACTCGGTCGGCGCGCGGCAGGCACACGCCGACTTCCACTTCACCCTCTACCGGGCCGGCGGCTCGCAGTGGCTGGCCCGGGCGATCGAGCCGGTCTGGCAGAACAGCGAGCGGTACCGGTTCGGCAGTCGGCAGACCGCGTTCCAGATCGAGCGGAACCGGCAGGAGCACCAGGCTATCCTCGACGCCTGCGTGGCGCGCGACGCAGACGCCGCCGAGCAGGCGCTGCGGAACCACCTGGCTGGCGCCGTACAGCGGATCACCGAGACGATGACCTCCCGACAGAAGGGGACGTCATGAAGGTGAGCTTCGACGCGACCGGCGAGGTCGTGGTGGTGACCGGCGGCGCGCACGGCATCGGCGCGGCCCTGGCCGCGGCGGTCGCCCGGCGCGGCGGTACGGCGGTCGTGTTCGACATCTCGGTAGGCGCAAGCGTGCCCGGAGTCGAGTACGTCGACGTGGACGTGGCGGACCGGGAGGCGGTGCTCAAGGCCGTCGGCACCGTGATCGAGCGGCATGGACGGATCGACGGGCTGGTCGCAGGCGCGGCCGTGCAACCGCGGGCGTCCGTGGTCGACACCGACCCGGACGAGTGGACCCACACCCTGAAGGTGAACCTGGACGGCGTGGTCTGGGCCTGCCAGGCGGTCGTCCCGCACATGGTGGACCGGCGCAGCGGCTCGGTGATCGTGTTCAGCTCGGGGATGGCCTCGACCGGCTTCCCCGGCGCGGCCGCGTACGCGTCGAGCAAGGCCGCTCTCGGTGCCTTCGCGCGGACCCTCGCGGCCGAGGTGGCCGAGCACCGGGTCCGGGTGAACATCATCGCGCCGGGGGTGATCGACACCGAGCAGTTCCGCTCCGCGAACATCGGCGCGGACCTCGAGCACTGGCGCGACACCCTCGGGATCGGTGATCCCGAGGACGTGGTCGGTCCACTGCTGTTCCTGTTGTCCGACGCGGCTGCGATGACCGGTTCGCAGCTGACCCGCGAACTGGCGTTCGCCCGGCTAGAGACCTTCAAGGAGTGCTGAGTGTCGCCTGATCACCAGCTACCCGTCGCCATCGTGGGCGCCGGGCCGATCGGCCTGACGACGGCCCTCGGCCTGGCGCACTACGGCGTACCGTTCGTGCTGCTCGAGGAGGACGCGACGCTCTCCTCGGACACCAAGGCCGGTACGACGCTGACCCGGACGCTGGAGATCTGGAACCGGTACGGGTGCGTCGAGGAGATCCTGGCGGCGGCGCTGCGGATCGACGAGATCGGCGACATCGACCGGGCCACGAACACGCCGCGCGCCTCGGTGCAGCTGGCCGAGCTCGTGAACGACACGCAGTTTCCCTTCGTCATCAACCTGCCGCAGCAGCACATGGAGCCGATCCTGGCCGCGGCGCTGGAGCGGGCCGGTGGGTCGGTGCTGACCGAGCACCGGCTGGAGTCGTTCGAGCTCGTCGACGACCATGTGGTGCTGACGGTCGAGACCCCCGACGGCGTGCAGCAGCTCGAGGCGTCGCACCTGTTGGCCTGCGACGGCGGCCGGAGCAAGGTCCGCGACGCGCTGGGAGCGACCGTGTCGGGCGAGACTCTGCCCGAGCGGTACATGCTGATCGACGTCGTGGTGGACCTGGACGTGTCCAACGCTCGCGACTACCCGTACCTGGCCTACTTCGCGGACCGGTCCGAGTGGATGGTGCTGATCCGGCAGCCCGACTGCTGGCGGTTCCTCTTCCCGCTGGCGCAGGGGGCCGAGCAGCCCGGTGCCGAGGACATGCTGGTCAAGGTCAAGCAGTTCATCGGCGAGGTGGACCGGATCGAGCTGGTCGGCTCGGTCGTCTACAACGTGCACCACCGGGTGGCCGACCACTGGTCCGCCGATCGCAAGGTGTTCCTGATGGGCGACGCCGCGCACCTGATCACCCCGATGTGGGCGCTCGGCCTCAACACCGGTGCCCTGGACGCGTCGAACCTCCCGTGGCGGATTGCCTGGGTACTGCGGGGCTGGGCCGAGCCCTCGTTGCTCGACGGCTATGAGCAGGAGCAACGCCCCGTCGCCATCAACGGCTCCGGTGAGATGGCAGAGGCGGCCCGCAAGTACATGTCGCACCAGCGGGGTGCGGTGACCGCGGCAGGCAGCGACTGGGCGACCGCCTACACCCGGACGCTGCTCGGAGTACGGCTGGACGTGGACGGTGAGGGGGACTGGTCGATGGTGATGACCAGCGCCGAGCCGCCTGCGGTCCGGGCGGGTGACCGGGCTCCTGACCTGGCGCTGCACGGTCCGCTGGGCCGGGAGACGATCCACGGGCTCTGCCGCGAGTCGTTCGCCGCGCTCTACTTCACCGACGTGCGGCGGCGGCCGGAGATCCCCGTGAACGACTCCCCGGCGCTGAAGCACTACGCGATCTCCCGCTGGGACGCCCCGCTGGACTCGGGCCTGCGTGACCGCTCGCTGTTCGACCCGGGCAGCATCGCGACCAGCCGGTACGGCGTACCGGCCGAGACCGTGGTACTGGTGCGTCCCGACGGGCACATCGCGGCGGTGGCCCCGATGGGTCCCGGGGTGGCGGAAGAGCTCTACACCGGGATCACCGGTCGGCCGGTACCTCGGGAGGTGGACTGATGAGTGCCTTCGACGAGCGCATGCGCGAGGTGCTGCTGCAGACGGACGACCTGGAGTGGGCCGAGAAGTCGCTGGCCGGGTTGTCCCACAAGATGCTCTGGCGGGACGAGGAGACCGAAGCGTCGATCGCGCTGGTTCGCTTCGACAAGGGCTCCGGGATCCCGTCGGCCCACCAGCACGCGTCGAACCAGTTCATGTTCTGCCTGTCCGGGCGGTACGTGTACCTGCCGACCGGGACCACCCTGACCAAGGGCAGCTTCTACTGGAACCCCAAGGGCGTGGAGCACGGACCGACGCTGGCGGAGGAGGCCTCCGTCCTGCTGGAGATCTACGACGGGCCGCACTACCCGGAGCGGCCGTCCTTCTACGACAACGACGAGGACGCTCGCTGATATGGCCGGCTGGGACGTCCACACCCACCTGATACCGCCGACGGTGCTCGCCGCGGCGCATCAGCGTGCCTTCGGACTGGCTGTCGAAGGCGGCGCCCTGGTGGTCGACGGGCGCGAGCGGTTGCCGCTGCAGCGCCTGGCGAATCCGGCCGCGCTGCTGGAGTGGATCGACGAGCAGCAGTTGGAAGGCGCAGTGGTGTCCGTGCCGCCTGCGCTGTTCCGCTACGACCAGGGTGTCGAGTGGGCGTCCCTGGTGAACCAGGGGCTCCGCGAGCTCGCCACTCCGCGGCTGCGCGTGCTCGGCCAGCTCCCGCTACTCGACCCTGCGGCTCCGGAGGTCGCCTCGGCGCTGGCCGACGAGGGTGTCTTCAGCGGCTTCGCCCTCGGTACCGCGGGCTTCGCCGCGCTGGACCACGTCTGGCGCGAACTGGACCGCCTTGAGGCGTTCACCCTGATCCACCCGAGCCACAGCCACGACAGCCGGCTCGAGGCCTTCTACCTGTCGAACCTGCTGGGCAATCCCTACGAGACGGGGCTTGCCGCGGCCGAACTGGTCTTCGCCGACGTCCCCGGGAGGTTCCCGGGCATCCGGTTCTGCCTCTGCCACGGTGGCGGCGTGACGGCGGCTCTGGCCGGGCGCTGGCAGCGGGGGATCGACACCGCACGACCAGGGATCGAACCACCGTCGCTGTCCGTGGCAGAAGCCTTGCGGCAGTTCTACGTGGACGACCTGGTGCACGACACCGCAGTACAGGCGTTGCTGGGGGCGACGTTCGGATCCGACCGGGTGCTGGCCGGAAGTGACTGGCCTTTCCCGATGGGCAGCGAACGAATCGATCAAGGCCGGGCGGCCGCTCGGGCGACGGTGTCCGAACGGATCACCCGGCCGCTGAAGAAGGGGGCCGTTTCAGCGTGAGAAGGCCTTTCAAGCACGACCGAGATGTGATCAGATATCAAATCCAGGCAGAGGATATGCGCACGAGTGGAGTAGGTGGATGAGCGGTCGGAGAGCCACTGCGCTGCGCTGTTACGGCCCCGGCGAGCAGCTGAAGGCCGAAGAGGTCGAACTGCCGGTGGGGGCCGGCGAGACGCTGGTCGAGATGCGGTACGCCTCGGTGACCCAGCTGGACCGCACGGTGCTCGCGGGCAAGCTGGCACAGCAACAGCTGCAGCCGCCGTTCACGCCTGGGTCGGAAGGCTCCGGCGTGGTGCTCAGCTCGGAGCGGTTCCCGGTCGGTACCAGGGTGGTGATCCGGGGCGGGGGCGTCGGGGTCTCCCGGCCTGGCACCTGGGGCGAGCTGGCCGTCGTACCGGACACTTCCGTGCATCCGCTGCCCGACGGCATGGAGCTGGCCGCCGCCGTGGCGATGCTCGCGCCCGCGCTGACCGCCCATACCGCGGTGCGGCGGGTCGGGCAGATCGTCGAGGCCGAGACCGTCGTGGTCACCGGGATCACCGGGTTGGTCGGCCGGCTGTGTGCGGCAGTGGCGCGCTCTGCCGGGGCCATGAAGGTGATCGGCCTGGCGCGCGCCGGGGAGCCGGTGGACTCGATCGAGGGTCTGGTCGACCAGATCGTCCGGGTGGACGAGCTGGGCCAGGTCGGTCGCGAGCTGCCGTGGTGCAACGCGGCGATCGACACCGTGGGCGGTCCCGTCACCAGCGGCGTGATGAGCCACATCACCCCGGGCGGACGGCTCGTTGCCCTCGGCTTCACGGCCGGCGAGTTCGCCACCCTCGACCTGCACCAGCTGATCGGCCGCGACCTGCGGGTGCTGCCGGTGAACATGCAGCGCACCACGATCGAGCCGGGCACCGTCGCGCAGGTACTGGCCGACATCACGCCGGCGCAGATCCGGCCGGAGATGGAGGTGGTGCCGGCCCTGCATGCCGAGGACGCCCTGGATCTGCTCGTCAGCGGTCCGGCCGACCGGCGGGTGCTGCTGGACGTGAGCAGGTTCGCGTGACGCGGCTTGGGGGGTTCGGGTGCTTCGGGTGACGCGGTGTTGGGCAATCTGTTGTCGGAGTGCCGCAGATCGCCAACTCCCCGCTACGGTTACCTCGCAGACACCGGACTGCCGCGGCCGCTCCAGTACGTGCGCACCGTGATGGAGAGAGGTAACCCACACCCCATGACCCGACGACTCGAGCTCACGCCCGGGGGACCGAGCGGCCGGCGCACGCTGGCGGAGGAAGCCGCCGCCGAACTGCACGAGCTCATCCTGTCCGGCGAGCTCCCGAGCGGTACGGCGCTGCGGCTGGAGGAGCTCGCCAAGCGGCTGGACATGAGCCAGATGCCGATCCGCGAGGGACTCCGCCGGATGCAGGCGCTCGGGCTGGTCGAGATCGTGCCGCACAAGGGCGCCTGGGTGCGCGAGCTGTCGATGGAGGACCTGCGCGACACGCACGAAACCCGGCTCGCGCTGGAGACCCTCGCGGTCCGGGCCGCCGCGACCCGCTTCAGCGACGCCGACGCGACCCTGGCCCGGGCCGCCCTGGCCGAGCACGTCCGGCTGTCCAAGGTGGGCGACATCATCGCCTCCCGGCAGGCGCACACCGAGTTCCACTTCGCGATCTACCGGGCCGGCGGGTCCCGCTGGCTCCCGCGCGCGATCGAGCCCGTCTGGCAGAACAGCGAGCGCTACCGCTTCGGCTCCCGCCAGACGAAGGCCCGCATCGAGCAGACCCGCCGCGAACACCAGGCGATCCTCGACGCCTGCCTGGCCCACGACGAACCAGGCGCCGAAGCGGCCCTCCGCGAACACCTGGAAGGCGCCATGCAACGCATCACCGAAACCATGGCCCGCCGCTACACCAAGGACTGACTCGTACTCCGGCCTTCGCGGCAGCCCGCAATGATTGAGCAGCTGGTGCGGGAGTCTGTTCGGTTGGAGTCCTACGTCGTAGGTCGGTCAGGGTTGCCGAGTAGGTCCACGGAGTGAGGCTGCCGATTGGCGGTCCCCGACTCGATCTCGGGTTGTTCGAGCAGCAGACGGATGAGCGAGGGCTCGGCGGCTACCACGAACGAGCCGAGGTTCTTGAACAGGTTGACTTCCTTCACCTCAGACTTACCCTCGCGTTGGATCCGCTGGAGGACCTGGCTGGTGAGCCGCTCGGTCTCGGCTGGAGTGAGTGCGGCGCCCTCCGGGCGCCGCAGGATGAACATCGCCTCGACTGGCTCGGCAGTTGCGGCGACCTTGTCGAGCTGGCGGAGCAGTTCTGGGTCGGCTCGAGCGTCGGATTGATCCTTCTTCTCGGCCATCGGGGGCCTACCTTCACTAGGAACGCCTGCCGCTCCTATGGTACCGACCAGCCATGCTGCGGACGTCTCGCTCAGGGTGCGAGGATCTTGAGCGCGAGCGGTCCGTTCGGTAAGCCGCGCCCGACCCGATCCGGTGATTGTCCTGGCTCGAGGCCGCACGACATGAGCAGTGCGTTCTCCAGCTCGTCAACAGTGGCGGACGGCTTCGCCTCCAACAGGAGAGCGGCGAGGCCGGCCACATGGGGAGTCGCCATCGACGTCCCGTTCATCGATTGGAATCCACCCTTGGGCTTGGCGGAGATGACTCCGACTCCTGGGGCTGCCAGATCTGGCACCGACGCGTCGTCGGCTCGGTCGAATCGTTGACTGGACGAAGACCACGCGACCTCACCGGATCGGTCCACCGCGCCAACCGAGAGCGCTTCCGGGTAGTTCCCGGGAGAGCGGCTCGTGCCGGGCCCCTCGTTGCCTATGGCGAACACCGGAAGGACCCCTTGTAGTCGGAGGATCCTGGTGAGGACCTGGAAGTCGTCCCACCACCCTCTCAGGCCCAGAGACATGCTGAGCACCCGCGCACCCTGACCGATCGCCCAGTCCATGCCGGCGACGATGCGTGCCACCACCTGTCCGCCTTCGATGACGATCGCGCTCGCCAACTTAGCGCCGGGCGCAACACCGAAGTTGCGCCCATCGACTGGCCGGCCGGCGATGGTTCCGGCAGTATGCGTGCCGTGGTCGGCAGTGTCGAACGGTTGCGGATCCGGCACCACCTGCCGCCCGAGGAGATCGAACTGGGCGAAACTGCCGATGGCCGACCGCAGGCCGGGATGTGTTCCGTCGACCCCGGTGTCGAGATGCGCAACCTGCACGCCTTTGCCGGTAAGCCCCTCGGCCCAGAGGTCGGGCACACCCAAGGCCCCCAGACCCCATGTCCGCGTTGATCGGAGGCCGGCGCCCCGCACCTGGGTAGGACGGATCAGTCCGATGCGTGGTGTGCCAACGACGTCGGCGACCTGGTCGTCCGCACGCAGCGCGGCGAGCCCCTCGGTGTTCACTGTGCCGATCGCCACACCGAGGTTGGGGTAGTAACGCACGGGTGGCAAGGGCTCGAGCTCGGGCAGGAACCCCTGGAGAACGGCAGGGCGATGTTCCAGCGATGCTGCCGCTGCAAGTGTGTCTTCCGCGCGTTTGCGTGATCGGCTCGATATCGCCTTGCGGGCGGGCGCTCGGGCGGCCGTTGCACGATCCTGTGCGGCGACCGCGATGGCGCTCTCCTGGCTGAGCTCCGAATGGGTGAAGTACCTGGACAGGTCGTTCGCGCTGGCCGCGGCGGCGGCTGCGCCGGCTGGTGCCTTCAACACGACGATGACCGAGGCCACCCCGCTGGCCTCGAGGTCCTGATCGATGACAGTGGACATGATTCCCCCTTGATGCTCGCGCTCGTCAGACAAGTCGGATCTGTAGCCGATCGCAGCGCGAGCCTTTCCACGATACTGCGAAATACGTGAGATGTCGTCGCGCTGTCGGCTGAACCAATTGAGGCGCCACCGCGTCTGAATAACACCACCTCTTCGGCGAGGCTATTCAAACCTGCTCGGCCCTTGGCAAACGAGTTTGTGCATCTTGCCAACGCCAGATGGTGCATATGTTTGATGAGGCCGATGTACCTTCGAGACGCCGCGCTGTTTCCCCGAGGTGCATTCGGAGTGGTGCAGAGAGTAGCGTCACGTACCTGGGCTGAAGGCCTCTGCCATGGCGCTGGCGGTTGCAGATGCGGCGGCGCCGAGGTTGGCGACCGGAAGGGGTGGAGCAGACACGGCGGCCAGATCGAACGGCGCGTCGCTGGACAGTGCTTCGGTCAGCGCGGCCTCGACCTGCTCGGGCCGGAGGTCGCCCGATTTCACCTTCTCGCAGACTTCCGCCGCGGTCCGCAGACCGGCCACCGCCCCTTCCTCTTTGCCTTCCGCTTTCCCTTCGACCCTGCCCTCTACCTTGCCCTCTACCTTGCCGTCGGCCTTGGCCTGTTGGAGCTGGACCTGCACATCGCCGACCTTGACGCTTGCCGGTACGACGCCCGCCAAAGCGAAGATGAGGGTCACCAGGCCGACGGCGAATGCCGACGCGACAGCGATGCCGTCGGACTGCTCGCGCCAGGCGAGCACGCCGCCGTAGCCGAGGACCAGAACGCCGATAGCGCCCGCGGCAATCCGCCAGCGCGTCTCGAGCTCGGCTCCCAATCTCTGCGTCGGTAGTGCATTCGCCGGCAAGCTCGGAGTGGTCGGGACGAGCGTGCTTGCCGGACCTGGCTGGAGGCCTGTGGCGGCCTTTTGCGCGCCGGCTGTCATTTCACTCATGGCTGTGGCTCATCTGCTTCAGTCCCACGGGGACAACTTCGCGTACCCGTACCCGTACGCGTAGGCGTTGTTGACCCTTACCGTGAAAGTCGCGGACAGACAGTTGCTGAAGACTCGTGCGAGAGAAGTCTCCGCGAATGCCTCTGTGTTCTGCTATTGCTCTGGTGAGAGCCCGGGAGAGGGCCGATCCGCGGCCCGTTTCCGCGGATCGTGTCGTATTTGGTGCGCAGCCCCATTTCAGCACCAGCGCCGTTGTCACGCCGTTATCAGTGCATCGCCGACGCCCGCGCCTCCGCCCCGGCGGCCGACCATTGTCGTGAATCGGGGTGGAACAAGGCGCCCATCGGTGCTCAAGGCGTGGCTCTTGCGGGCGGGCAGCGGTCCCCGCCAATATCGCGCACACGGCTTGACAACCGCTCCGACCTGGTCGAAGGTCCATTTGTGGGGTGGCCGTTCGAGTTGTCATGGTGATGCACGGCAATTAATCGATTGATGTTTACCATCAGACGCTTGGACGGGTCTAACGCCGCACGCGGTGGTCTCCAGGGAGGGGGAGGCTGACTTGCGTAGCTCGGGGCAAGAGGTTCGCCTGCGCCTACTTGGCAGTTGGCTTTTGACGGTGAGCGGGGACGGGGGGACTCCTCCTGTCCGCGCGGAGTTCGAGCTGCCAGTTTGGCCGCGGCGACTGGTCGCATTCGTGGCGCTGCACGGACGTTGCTCGCGAACCTTCGTCGCCGGAAGCCTGTGGCCAGACGGGTCTGATCAAGCGGCCACAGATCGACTTCGGGCCCTGCTGTGGCGAGTCCGGCACCGGCATGGTGCGCTCCCGCCGCTGCTGGAGATCAGCGCCGAGTCTCTCGCACTCGCGCGCAACATCGTCGTGGACGTCGACGAGTTCGTGGTCTGCGCAAATCGACTGATTCGGAATTCAGAGGAACCCGACGACGCCGCAGTGGCGAGAGTTCTCGCCGGCGCGGAACTACTTCCCGGCTGGTACGAGGAGTGGACCCTCATCGACCGGGAGCGACTCAGACAGCTACGGCTCGGTGCGCTGGAGGTGCTCGCGAACCGAAGGCTTGCGCAGGCGCGGCACCACGAAGCTCTCCAGGCTGCGCTGGCCGCGACCGCGACCGAGCCTCTCCACGAGAGTGCGCACCGCGCGGTCGCTCGGATCTACATCGACGATGGCAACCTGGTCGAAGCAGTGAGCCACTTCGAGATGTTCGAGGGGATGCTGCGACGTGAGCTCGACTCGCGTCCCAGCGGCAAGTTCGTCGAGATGATGCAGCCCTACCTGCACCACACGGGGGCAGGGCCTCGATAAACTAGCTAGCGCACCTGGACACGGTGGGTGCTCACCACGGAGGTGCCGGTTCCGGTGGTGGCCAGGATCCGCACGGTCAGCTCGTCGGCCGTCACCTCGTCAGCGGGCAGCCTGACGACGGGTTCAGCCAGGCCGACGGCAACTGTGCGCCAGGTCGTGCCGTCGTCGTCGCTGACCTGCACGATGTAACGCTGGCTCGCGGGTGCGTCGGGGGCCTCCCACCGTATCTCGAAATCTCCGGATGGGTCGCCTGGCCCGCCCGCGGCGAGGCCGGGGGCCGCGAGCGAAGTTTCGGTCGGATCGCCGCCGACCAGCTGGCTGTCGACGACCTGGCCGTCAACCACCAGCTCTATGCTCGCTGCATCTGGGACCGGCGGGACATCAACGTCGACGACCCCGGTGACGTCCTCGTCGGGCTCCTCACATGCGCTGCGCCGGAATGCCGCAGGCAGCTCGCGCAGTACCGACGCGCCGGCGTCCAGAACACGGATCAGGATCTGGTGCTCCCCGGCCTCATCGGCGGGCGCGTTCCCGCCGCCGTCTGCCGGAAGGACCGCCGTGATCGCACCGGAACGGTCGGTGAGGTTGAGTGCCGCAATCACCCGCATCGCCGATAACCCTGCTCCCTGACTTCCCGCCATCGCGCCCGCCATCGCGCCCGCCATCGCGCCGCCGAGCTGTGCCCCGGCAGGCAGCGCATCCTCGGCGACAAGGCGCTTGTAGATTGCACTGTAGGTGAACGAGCTCAGCCATTCATCGTCGCAGTACGTCATGACGTCGTGCGAGTGGACCCCGCCCATCAGACGCATCGGCAGGCCGGCTGCCGGATCGCCGATGTCGATGCCGACAAATTCCTCGTCGGCATTGGAGAGCTGCCCTTTCTGGAAGGGGTACGGGTCGTCGCCGTCGAGGGCGCCGCAGAAGTTCACGTGGGACCTGCCGAAGGTGTGCCCGAGCTCGTGGCCTCCGTACCAGTCACCGTACGAGCCGTCGTTGTCCCAGCCGAAGGTGCTGGGTCCTGTCGGTCCGCTGGCCACGGTGTCCGGCTGTGGTGTTTGGGGGATAGCCGACGCGAGGCCCCGCATGAAGAAGCCGCTGTCTGCGACCATCCCGTAGTAGTGCGTCCGAGGGTCGGTGCCTGTGCTGACGTCGATTGCGCGGAGCGCGATCAGCTGGGCGTTGATCTGGGCCGCGTTGAACGGCGGGGTCGGCCTGGCCGTCACTGTCGTGGTGGTCAGGTCGAGGCGCGCGATCGGGTATGCCCGGCGAAGCCACGACCCGATGGACGCGGCGTCGATGGCGGCCGGCTGGTGCGTGACTCGAGGATTGGCCGTGGTGTACCGGATCCGGACCAGCCTCAACCGCAGCGGTGCCGGTTGCCGGAACGTGACGCTGCGCGACGGCACCCCGGCCACAGACGGCAGCGGCGTACCGGTGGCCCGCCGGATGTCGCCCAAGCGCAGCCACATCTGTCCCTGCGACGCGAGGTCGGGCGGGAGCCGGAAGTTCAGGCTGAAGGCCAGGTTCCCGCGGCGCGAGCGGAGCGCGTCCAGGCTATGTCCAGAGCGGGACGGATCCAGCTTTGCCGTGCCGAGCGATGGGACGGAAACCCAGGGCCCTTGCGGCCTGGAGGCGATTCGCAGCTCGCCGCGCACCTCCACCGGCACGTGGGCATATCTGAGGTATACCCGGACGATGGCGGTCTTCTGGGCGACGAGCGGCACCGCGTGGGCGAGGTTCTGTACTTCCTGAGTCACCTCCAGCCCGTCGAGGATGACAACCGGCAGATTATCGACCCCGTTCGGCGGCGGCTGCGCACCGAGGCCCGCGGCCTCGGCCCCGCCGTCGATTTGGTCCAGCACCTCGCCCAGTGCGGCCGCCTCCTCCTCCTCGGAGAGGTCGGTCCGTGGGGCCACCCGGGCGATCGCCTCGTCGACCGTCCGCGCCAGGGCGACCTCTGCCCGAACGGTTCCTGACGTCCGTGCCTTGGGCAGCGCTCGTCCCATGATTCCTCCCCGCCGCGGGGGAGGGTTCCGCTGACCGGCCGTCAACGTCGTCGCCTTCCCCCGCCCAGTCCACACCGCGCCGCGTTATCACCGCGTTGTCACGCTGGTGTCATCGCCAATGGACTACTGCTCAGTCGGCGAGGCGGGCGGGGAAGCCGCCGGTGGCTACTGGGCCCCAGCGTTCGGGGGTGATGCGGATGAGGCACTTGCCCTGCTTGACCATCGCCTCGCGGTACTCGTCCCAGTCGGGGTGCTCGCCGGAGATCGAGCGGAAGTAGTCGACCAGGGGCTCGACCGCGTCGGGGAGTTCGATCACCTCGCCGGCGCCGTCGACCTGTACCCACGGGCCGTTCCAGTCGTCGGACAGGACGACCACGCTGGTCTGCGCGTCCCGCTTCACGTTGGTGCTCTTGGCCCGCTCCGGGTACGACGAGATGACGATCCGGCCCTGCTCGTCGACACCGCCCGACACCGGGGAGGCCTGCGGCGTACCGTCGGCCCGGCGGGTGATCAGCAGCATGTGGTGGCGCGGCCGGACGAATTCCAGCAGCGCTTCGGTGTCGACCTGGGTGTTGGTGGCAATCGTTCTCGGCATACCCCCACTCTCGCAGGTGCCCCGCGCTCAGAGAACGGGCGTCTCGCGCACACCAGGCCAACGCACGCCGTACCGGCTGAGGCGTCTCCTCAGTGGAGGCGCAGGCCGGAGATCAGGAGGGTGACCATGCGGCGGGCGTCGTAGCGGGTGTTGCTGTCTGCGCCGATGCAGAGGTTGCCGACGCCGCGCATCAGTTCGAAGGCCTCCACGTCGGCGCGGATCTCGCCGGCCTTGGCTGCGGCGTCGAGCAGTTCGGCGCACACGGGGACGAGGCGGTCGAGGAAGTAGGCGTGCAGAGTCTGGAATGCGGCATTGTCGGACTGCAGCGCCTCGGCGAGGCCGTGCTTGGTGACCAGGAAGTCGACGAAGAGGTTGATCCAACTCGCGAGGGCGGCGTGCGGTGTGCTGCTGTTCGCCAGCAGGGCCGGACCGGCCTCGGCGCACGCCTCGACCTGGTGCCGGTAGACGGCGACGATGAGATCGGCTCGCGTCGGGAAGTGGCGGTAGATCGTGCCGACGCCGACCCCGGCCTTGGCGGCGATGTCGCGCACGGGCACATCCACGCCGGAGCTGACGAAAGCCGCGGCGGCCGCGTCCAGCAGCGTCTGCTCGTTACGCCGGGCATCGGCCCGCTTCCGCGGGGCTGACGACCCTGACCCGCTGTCGGCTTCGACCACTGCGCCACTACCTCCATCACCACACTTGGCAAACGGAACAACGTTCCGTATGTTGGTTAACGGAACACCGCTCCGCTTGTTCAGGATGCCAGAACAGGGGAGCCGGGACCAATCCCCACCTTTCCCGGAGGAACAGTCATGCAGTACCGCACCTTGGGCCGCACCGGTGTGCAGGTCAGCACCCTCGTGCTCGGCGCGATGAACTTCGGCAGCATCGGACGCACCACCCAGGACGAGGCCACCGCCATGGTCGACGCCGCCCTGGAAGGCGGGATCAACCTCATCGACACCGCCGACATGTACAGCCAGGGCGAGTCGGAGGAGATGGTCGGCAAGGCCATCGCCGGCCGCCGCGACGACATCGTGCTGGCCACGAAGGCGAACATGCCGATGGGCGACGAGCGCAACCATCAAGGCAGCTCTCGCCGCTGGCTGGTCACCGAACTGGACAACAGCCTGCGCCGCCTGGGTGTCGACCATGTTGACCTCTACCAGATCCATCGGTGGGACCCGACCACCAGCGACGAGGAGACGCTGTCGGCGCTGACCGATCTGCAGCGCGCGGGAAAGATCCGCTACTTCGGCTCGTCGACGTTCCCTGCGTATCGCATCGTGCAGGCCGAGTGGGCCGCCCGGGAGAACCACCTGAGTCGGTATGTCACCGAACAGCCCAGCTACTCGATCCTGCAGCGCGGGATCGAGACCCACGTCCTGCCCGTGACCGAGCAGTACGGGCTCGGCGTGCTGGCGTGGAGCCCGTTGGCCTCGGGCTGGCTGTCGGGGGCGATCCGTGAGGGCCAGGAAATCACCACCAGCCGTTCGAGCGTCCTGCCGGAACGCTTCGACCTCGCCATCCCTGCCAACCGGGCCAGGCTCGATGCCGTCGAGCAGCTGGCCAAGGTCGCCGACCAGGCGGGCCTGAGCATGATCCAGCTCGCGCTCGGATTCGTCACCGCGCACCCGGCCGTGACCAGCGCGATCATCGGTCCCCGCACGCTGGACCACCTGCACTCCCAGCTCGCCGCCGCGGACACCGTGCTCACCGCCGACGTGCTCGACGCGATCGACTCGATCGTCGCTCCCGGCGTCGACCTCGCCGCGGACGAGAAGTTCGACACCCCACCCGCCCTGCTCGACGCGTCCCGGCGCCGTCGCTGAACGCTCCTCACTCTGAAGGGACCACGACTCATGCCGCAAACACCCCGGACTCGTTTCGGGATCATGACCGCCCCGATGCAAGTCGACTACCACGACGTACTGCGGGTCTGGCGCGAGGCGGACGCCATCCCGGATATCGAGCATGCGTGGCTGTTCGATCACCTCATGCCGATCGGCGGCGATCTGGGCGGACCGGCGTACGAGGGCTGGACATTGCTCTCGGCCCTTGCCGCGCAGACCGAACGCCTGCGCCTCGGCGTACTCGTGACGAGCAACCGCTTCCGGCCGCCGGCGATGCTGGCCAAGATCGCCGCGACCGTCGACATCGTCTCCGGCGGTCGGCTCGACTTCGGCATCGGCGCAGGCTCACGACCCAGCCACCCGCTGGCCCGGCGTGAGTACGAAGCACACGGGCTGCCCTTCCACGACTCCGCCCACGCCGTGGGAAGCCTCGCCGAAGCGTGCACGGTGATCCGGCGGTTGTGGACCGAGGCCGAACCGTTCGACTTCGATGGCACCTACCTCCACCTCACCGGAGCGTTCGGCAACCCCAAACCCGTCCAGCGCCCCCACCCGCCGATCCTCATCGGCGGTCGCTCGGCCGCCGTACTGCGCGTGGTCGCCGAGCATGCCGACGCGTGGAACATCCCCGGTGGCGACATCGGCGACGTCATCCGCCGCAGTGCACTGCTGGACCGGTACTGCGCCGAGATCGGTCGCGACCCCGCCTCGATCACCCGGTCGATCCACCTGCCGGTCTCCTACGAGGAGCCCAGCTCGACCCGGGAAGCGATCGGCGAAGCGATCGACGCCGGCTTCCAGCACATCGTCCTGGGACTGCCGGCGCCGTATCCCGCCGACGTCGCACAATGGGTCACCGACGAGCTCATCATCAAGTCGGTCTAGTTCGGCCTGGTTCGGCCCGGAAGAATTGACATGAGTCGAACAGGTGTTCGAACATGGGTGGGTGACGGGGACTTCTGCGACTGAGCTGCCTGCGCGTCCGGCTGAGCGGGACCGGGCGAGCGCGGTGGGCCCTGAGCGCGGTCGAGCGAGCGGGATCGACGCTGGGCAGAGCCGGGGTGCGGGAGGTGCTGGGCGCGGACGGGTGACTGCGCTGGATCAGGCGCGGACGTTGCTGGCCCGGGCCAAGGAGCAGAAGGCGGCCCAGCTCCGGGAGGTCGAGCTCGAGGTGGAGGAGACCTCGACCTCAGCTTCAGGTTCAGGCATCGTTCCAGGCTCAGATGCTGCTTCATTCGTGGCGCGGACCGTGCCGGCGCCGCGCACCACCGAGACGCGGGTGCAGCAGGCGCTGGACACGGCGAGCGTCGATCGTGCGCTGCCCACGCTGCCGGCCGTCTCCGACCTCTTGTCCGGTGCCGTACTGCGTGGCGGTTCGGTGTACTCCGTGCGCGGATCCACGGCGCTGGTGATGGCGATGATGGCCGGGCCGTCCGCCGAAGGGGCGTGGTGCGGGGTGGTCGGGATGCCCTCGTTCGGCGCGGAGGCGGCCCAGGGTCTCGGGGTCGATCTCGAGCGGCTGGTGCTGGTGCCCGACCCGGAGCGGGACTGGCTCAGCGTGGTCGCGGCGCTGGTCGACGCGCTGACCGTGGTGGTGGTCCGGCCGCCGGGCGACGTGACATCGGGGGAGGCATCCCGGCTGTCGGCCCGGCTGCGAACACGTGGCGCGATGCTGATCGCGGTCGGCTCCTGGCCGGGCAGCGAGGCCCGGCTGGAGGTGCAGGGCAACAGCTGGACCGGCCTGGGCTTGGGCGAGGGCTATCTCACCGGCAGGCAGGCGACCGTCGCGGTGACGGGCCGGGGGGCCGCCGTGCGTCCGAAGCAGCACCAGCTCTGGCTGCCGGCCATCGACGGCTCCATCCGCTCGGTGGAACCGGCCGAGTCCGCCCGGCCTGGTGAGTCCGAGTGGTTCGGCCTGGGCCTGGGTGCTTCCGCGCGACCCGGTGGCGCCGGGTTCTCGGATGGCGTCGGGGAGCCGGTCGAGGAGGCCGCGCAGTGGGGGGCGGTGGGCTGATGAGCGGGAGTCTCACCCGGACGATGGTGGTCTGGATCCCCGACTGGCCGGTGACCGCGGCGGCCACGGCGGCCGGGCATCCCCCGGACGCGGCGGTCGCAGTACTGGCGAAGGGGCGGGTGCTGGCCAGTTCGGCGGCGGCTCGGGCGGAAGGGGTGCGTCGCGGTCTGCGGGCTCGGGATGCTCAGTCGCGCTGCCCGGAGCTGGTGGTGCTGAAGTACGACCCGGTGATCGACGCCCGCGCCTTCGACCCGGTGATCGGCTGTCTGGAGGCGCTCACACCGGGCATCCAAGTGATCCGGCCCGGGATGTGTGCGCTGAAGGCGCGGGGGCCGAGCCGGTTCTACGGGAGTGAGCCGGCCGCAGCCGAGAAGTTGCTCGACCGGCTCGAGACGTTCGACGTGCCGGGCGGGCGGGTCGGGATCGCCGACGGGCCGTTCGCCGCCGAACAGGCTGCCCGGGCGAGCTCGGCCGGGACCCGGGTGGCGGTGATTCCTGGCGGCGGCTCGGCGGAGTTCCTGGCGCCGTTGACGGTCGACGCCCTCGAACAACCCACCCTCACCGATCTGCTCCGGCGGCTCGGCCTCCGGTCGCTCGGCGCCTTCGCCGCGCTGCATCCGACCGAGGTGCTGACCAGGTTCGGCCCGGACGGCGCGTTCGCGCACCGGCTGGCCCGCGGGGAGGACGACCGCCCGGTGGTCGCCCGGCAGGCATCACCCGAGCTGGCACGGAAGCTCGACTTCGAGCCGCCGGTGGACCGGGTCGACCAGGTCGCGTTCGCGGTCCGCGCGGTCGCCGACGAACTGGTCGGCCAGCTGACCACGCTCGGCCTGGTCTGCACCACGCTGCGGGTCGAGGTCGGCACCGAGTCCGGCCGGGTGCACGAGCGGGAGTGGTTGCACCCGCGCTGGTTCAGCCCGGCCGATCTGGTTGACCGGGTCCGCTGGCAGTTGCAGGGCAGCGGCACGGCCACCAGCGAGCTGACGTCGCCGGTGGTCCGGATCCGGTTGATCCCGGAGCAGGTCGACCCGGTCGGCGCCCACGTCGACGGACTCTGGGGAGGCGGCCCCGACGAGCGGATCCACCGGGCGCTGTCCCGGGTGCAGAGCATGCTCGGCCACGGCGGCGTCGCCTCGGTGGTGATCGGCGGTGGCCGAGGCTTCCTGGAGCGCCAGACCTTGGTCCCGTGGGGCGACCGGCCGGTCCCAGCCAACCCACCGGACATGCCTTGGCCCGGCGCGATCTCCGGTACTGCGAACCGCTGGCCGACCCCCGCGCCCAGCACGGTCTACCCGACACCCCAACCTGCGATGGTCCTCGCCGCGGACGGCCGCCAGGTCACCGTGAGCGCCCGGGGTGTGCTGTCCGGCGAGCCTGCCGCCTTCCGCTTCGAGCCGGCCCCACAGGTTGCCGACAGCAACAAGCTCCATCCGGTCACCGCCTGGGCCGGTCCCTGGCCGGTGGAGGAGCGCTGGTGGGACGAGGAGGCCGAGAACCGCCTGGCCCGCTTCCAACTGGTCGGCGCCGACGGCCGGGCCTGGCTCTTCGCCGTCCGCAACACCCACTGGTGGGCCGAGGCCAGCTATGACTGAACCCAGCTCCCTGCCAGCCCGGCGGCCGGCGCTCGTCCGCAACGTGCCGGAGATCAAAGAGGTGCCGGTGTTCTACGACCTGCCGTTCGAGCGGTTCCTGTCTGTCCGCGGCCCGGGACGAGGAGCCCGACATCGACGTGGACTTCGACTCCGACCGCCGCGAGGAGGTGATCCAGTGGGTCTACAGCAAGTACGGTCGCCGCAACGCCGCCCAGATGGCGAACGTGATCACCTACCGCCCGAAGCTCGCAGTACGGGACATGGCCAAGGCGCTCGGGTTCAGCACCGGGCAGCAGGACGCGTGGTCCAAGCAGGTGGACGCCTGGGGCGCGGTCCGCAGCAGCGCCGACCATGACATCCCGCCGCCGGTGGTGAAGCTGGCCGAGGAGTTGCTGAAGTTCCCGCGGCACCTCGGCATCCACTCCGGCGGCATGGTGCTCACCGACATCCCGGTCGGGCACGTGGTGCCGATCGAGCACGCCCGGATGGAGAACCGGACCGTGCTGCAGTGGGACAAGGACGACTGCGCCTGGATGGGGCTGGTCAAGTTCGACCTGCTCGGCCTCGGCATGCTCGCGGCGCTGCAGTACGCGATGGACCTGGTCCGCGAACATCTCGGCGAGGACTGGAACCTGGACACGATCCCGAAGGAGGAGCCGGGCGTCTACGACCAGCTCGGCAAGGCGGACTCGGTCGGCGTGTTCCAGGTGGAGAGCCGGGCCCAGATGAGCACGCTGCCACGGTTGCGGCCGCGCAGTTTCTACGACCTGGCGATCGAGGTGGCGCTGATCCGGCCCGGGCCGATCCAGGGCGGCGCGGTGCATCCGTTCATCCGCCGGAAGCTGGGGGAGGAGCCGGTCACCTACCTGCACCCCGCGCTGGAGCCGGTACTGAAGCGGACCCTGGGCGTGCCGTTGTTCCAGGAGCAGCTGATGCAGATCGCGATGAAGGTCGGCGGCTGCACCGGCGAGGACGCGGACCTGCTCCGCCGCGCGATGGGCTCCAAACGCGGCGTCGAGAAGATCTCCTCCCTGAAGACCAAGCTGTACGACGGGATCGCGGCGAACGGGACCGGCGACACGGCGGACCTGATCTACGAGAGGATCGAGGCGTTCGCGAACTTCGGTTTCGCCGAGTCCCACTCGATCAGCTTCGCCCTGCTCGTCTACGCCAGCACCTGGCTCCGCCTGCACTACCCGGCCGCCTTCCTCGCGGCCCTCCTCCGAGCCCAGCCGATGGGCTTCTACTCCCCGCAGTCCCTGGTAGCCGACGCCCGCCGCCACGGCGTCCAGGTCCACCGCCCCGACATCCAGACCTCCGGCATCCACGCCACCCTCGAACCCCTCGACCCCGAGCACCCCCGCACCCTCGAACACCCCGCGGAGCCTGCGAGCGAAGGCGGGCCCGACCCAGCTCCCACCCCCGACCCAGCTCCCACCCCCGACCCAGCTCCCACCGCCGACCCAGCTCCCACCGCCGACCCAGCTCCTGCGCCCATCCCGGGCCCTGGGTCTGCTCTGCGGGTTGTTGCTACTGGCAACGAGGAGTGTTTGCGGGTGGAGCAGCCGGCGGTGGGGGAGTTCGATCCGGAGCAGCCGTTCGACTCGGATCTGCATCGGCGGGACGGGCGATTGGTGGTGCGGCTGGGGCTGGCCGGGGTGAAGTCGATCGGGCTGCCCGCGGCGACCACCATCGTGGAGGAGCGGGAGAAGAACGGCCCGTACGCGGACATGTCCGACCTGGTCCGCCGGACGGGGCTGACCGCAGTACAGGTGGAGGCTCTGGCGACGGCGGGGGCGTTCGACTCGTTCGGTTTGTCCCGGCGGCAGGCGCTGTGGAACGCGGGTCGTGCCGCAGAGGAACGCCCGGGGCACCTGTCAGGCGTGAGCAGTTCGGGACCGCCGCCGATGCTGCCGGGGATGACCGGGATGGAGACGACAATGGCCGACCTGTGGGCCACCGGGATCTCGCCGGACGACCACCCGATCCGGCACGTCCGGGCCGCCTTGGACGAGCGCGGCATCCTCCGCGCGAACCAGTTGTCCACCGCCGACGACGGCACCCGCGTCCTGGTCGGGGGAGTCGTGACGCACCGCCAGCGCCCCGCGACCGCGGCCGGCGTCACCTTCCTCAACCTGGAGGACGAGACCGGCATGATCAACGTCATCTGCTCGTCGGGCGTCTGGAACCGCCACCGCCGCATCGCCCGCGAGTCCAGCGCCATGATCATCCGCGGCCGCCTGGAACGCTCCTCCGGAGTCACCAACCTCGTCGCCGACAAACTCGAACGCCTCCCTCTGGCCGCCAGAACCATCTCCCGAGACTTCCGCTGAACCACAGGGTTCAGCTGAAGGCGGTCCGCGATCCGCGGTGCGCAGCGGCTGAAGCACCCCTTCGTACTGCACACCGCAAGGACGACGGCGTACTCGCCTTGACCGGCGAGCCCGGGCGGTCGAGGGGCTGGCTGGGAGAGATCGATGGTCTCGACGCTGCGATTGTTGCGTGAGAAGCAGGCAGCCGCCGGCAAGCTGTCGCGCGATCGCACCGTGCAACTCGGGAGTCCTCGTATACGGAGCTGACGCCTCTGAAGCGCGGTAATCGCGGGTCCGGGACCCAGTCACTGACCCGCGGGCTTGCCCCGGTGTAGAGCGGCTGTGTCGCCGACGGACGCTCACAAGGGACACAGCGTTCGGCAAACCTGCTGGTCGCGCTAGACGTGCGGCGGGTGGCGGCGCCCTCCACCTGAACCAACCCCGAAGTACCGCAGCGCGAATGCCGTCACTCCACACCCGGGGTGGCGGCATTTGTGTGCCCGGATCGTGGTTGCGGAGCCGCCGCCGGGGACGCGTACCCCGCGCAGCGACCGGCGTCCGGCCGCCTCTCCTGACGGCTCCCTTGACAAGTTGACTGAGTGCACTCATTATTGAGTTAACTCATATTCGTGGAAGCAAGTCATCGGAACGAGAAGGAAAGTCGCCATGCGAGCGTTCGTCGTCAATCAGTACAAGGGGCCGTTACAGCAAGCGGATGTCGCCGAGCCCGTGGTCGGAGATCACGACGTGCTCGTACAGGTCAAGGCTGCCGGGCTCAACATGCTCGACGAGAAGATCCGGGCGGGCGAGTTCAAGCAGATCCTCCCGTACAAGCTGCCGCAGATCCTCGGCAACGACGTCGCCGGAACGGTGATCGGCGTCGGCGCGAAGGTGCAGGGATTCGCGTTCGGCGACGAGGTGTATGCCCGGCCGGACAATGACCGCATCGGAACGTTCGCGGAGCGCATCGCCGTCGCCGAGGCCGACCTGGCACTGAAGCCGGTATCGGTCAGCCTCGAGGAAGCGGCCTCGCTACCGCTGGTGGCCTTGACCGCATGGCAGGCACTCGTCGAGCGGGGCAACCTGAAGCCGGGCCAACGGGTCCTCATCCACGCCGGCGCCGGCGGAGTCGGGACGATCGCGATCCAGCTCGCCAAGCACCTCGGCGCCACGGTCGCCACCACGGTCAGCGCCGACGACGTCGACTTCGTGCGCGAGCTCGGGGCGGACTCCGTCATCGACTACCGCAACCAGGACTTCGAACAGCTCCTCGACGGGTACGACCTGGTGCTGGACAGCCTCGGCGGGAAGAACCTCGAGAAGTCGCTCCGCGTGCTGCGCCCCGGAGGCAAGGCGATCGGGATCGCCGGGCCACCCGACTCGGCGTTCGCCCGCGAGCTCGGCGCGAACCCGGTGCTCCGGCTGGTCATGGCCGCCCTCAGCAGCCGCATCCGCCGCCAGGCCCGGCGCCTCGGCGTGACGTACGAGTTCCTCTTCATGCGCGCCAGCGGTGACCAGCTTCGCCAGATCACGGCGCTCGTCGACAGCGGCGTACTGCCTCCCGTCGTCGGACGGGTCTTCGACTTCGACCAAACCATCCAGGCAGTGCAGTCGCTAGGAAAGGGCGGCATCCGCGGCAAAGCCGTCATCAGCAGGACCTCACAAACCCATCTCATCATGCACGAACCAGGGAACAGGAGAACATCATGAACACGAACGACAACGTCATCACCGCCTACAAGGACGCGCCCGCCCGCACGGTCGACGCCAACGGCGTCACCTTCGCGTACCGCGAGCTGGGGCCGAAGGGCGGGATCCCTGTCGTCTTCTTCGTTCACCTCGCCGCGACCCTCGACAACTGGGACCCCCGGATCATCGACCCCATCGCCGCGGAGCACCACGTCATCGCCTTCGACAACCGGGGCGTCGGAGCCTCGACCGGGCGCGTTCCCGACAGCGTCGAGGCGATGGCCGACGACGCCTACACCTTCATCACGGCGCTCGGGTTCGACAAGATCGACATCTTCTCCTTCTCCCTCGGCGGCATGGTCGCCCAGGCTCTCGTGGTGAAGCACCCCGGCCTGGTCCGCAAGCTCGTGCTCACCGGCACCGGCCCCTCGGGTGGGAAGGACATCGACGAGGTCGCCGGCACGACGTACTACGACATCCTGCGGGCGACTCTGACCCGGTCGGACCCGAAGGAGTTCCTGTTCTTCAACCGCAACGCCACGGGCAAGCCTGCCGCCCGCGCGTTCGTGAAGCGCCTCGAGGAGCGCACCACGGACCGCGACGCGCCGATCGCAGTACGGGCGTTCCAGACCCAGCTCAAGGCGATCAAGAAGTGGGGACGCTCCGCCCCCGCCGACCTGTCGACGATCACTCAGCCCACCCTGATCGCCAACGGCGACAACGACCGGATGGTGCCCTCGGTGCTCTCCGAAGACCTGCACCGCCGCATCAAGGGCTCGGAGCTGATCATCTACCCCGACTCCGGCCACGGCGGCATCTTCCAGTACCACGACAAGTTCGCGCCGGTCGCCGTCGACTTCCTCGCCCACTGACCGTCACCGCAACCGAACCAACAAAGGAATGAGTGACATGAGCAAGTCACTGTCGAAAGCGCAGGTCCAACCGAGGAAGCAGTTCGCGTCCTCCATCCTGCTGTGGGTACGCTCCGATCAGCCTCGTGAAACACCGATGGGCTACTGGAAGGGGCCGCACTCGAAGATCATCTCGGCGACCAAGGGCTTCCAGGAATACCGGCAGATCCACCTCGCCGGGGTCAACCCGGGGCTGTGGCCGACAACCCGCGGCGTCGAGACGGAAATACCCGTCGAACGCAAGATCGACGGAGTCGCGGAGATCACGTTCCAGTCGGCACTGTCGCCGCTGCGGGGCCGGAAGCAGACCCGGCTGGCGTTCAAGGACGAAGTGAACGTCTTCCGGCGGACGCTGCTTTACCTCGGGCCGCCGAACTCGTCGCGCTGGTACGAGGTGGCCGAGCCCGGCGAGCACGTCGGAGCCCGAGCCCTGATCTACCTCAGGCGGCGGGACGGCGTACGTGCCGTCGATTTCCGGAAGCACATCATCGAACTCGCCAGCGCTCTCGCCGGCACGGGCGTGCTGAAGGAACTCAGAACCCAGACTTTCCTGCCGTGGATCGAGAAACTCTGGGACACCCCTAACGTCGCGCACGACAACCCGGCAGACCAGCGGTTCCACGCGTCGCTGATCCTGGGCTTCGCGGATCCGGCGGCGCGAGCGGCCTTCTTCAAAAGCCCTGAGATCGAGAGCTTGTCCGACGCGCTGGCTCCCTTTGCCTCCGCCGTCCACGCCTACGAAGCGTCCGAGGCGCTGACCTTCGTGAAAGACGGCGTGGCCCTCCCGCACTACCAGCAATAGCGGCATCGCTCGCCCGCATGCGGCGACCCCACAACAGAAAGAACGTCAACATGCCTTCCCTCAACGGAGCAGTCGTCCTGGTCACCGGGGCAAACGGCGGCATCGGAAGCCGCTTCGTCCACCAAGCTCTCGCGCGCGGCGCGGCGAAGGTCTACGCCACGGCCCGCACTCCTCGCACGTGGGCCGACGAGCGCATCGTCCCCCTCACCCTCGACATCACCGACGCCGAATCCATCGCCGCGGCCGTGGCCAAAGCGCCAGACGTGACGGCGCTCATCAACAACGCGGGCGCCAACCCACCGAGCGCAAGCCTGCTGGAGGTGACCGAGGCGGACATCCGGGCAAACATGGACACCAACTTCTTCGGGCCTGTCTTCCTCGCCCGCGCGTTCGCGCCGATCCTCGCCGCCAAGCCGCAGCCCGTTCTCGTCGACGTGCACTCAATTGCGAGCTGGTATGGGTTCGGCGGTATCTACAGCGCCGCCAAGGCCGCGCTCTGGTCGGCCACCAACTCTCTGCGGCTTGAGCTCGCACCCCGGGGCGTCCACGTCACGGGTGTGCACATGGGCTACGTCGAGACCCGCATGGCCGCGCACGCGGACGGGCCCAAGATGCAGCCGACGGAGCTCGTGACCAAGGTCTACGACGCCGTCGAGGCCGGTGAGCACGAGGTCATCGCCGACGAGCTGACCGCCCAGGTCAAGGCGGCTCTGAGCGGTCCGGTCGAGGCGCTCTATCCGGAGCTCCGCGACACGAGGGCTCCGCTCGTCGCCGTGGGAGAATGAGCGCCGGCACATTCGAGCCCACACAGCAGGAGCCCACAGCAGAGAAGGATGGCACCATGCCACTCGCCTCCCAACCAGTCGGACGGCGCGAGCGGAACAAGCAGCAGAAGCTAGACCGCATCACCGCCGCCGCCCGAGAGCTCTTCGCCGAGCGCGGCGTCGACGAGGTCACCACCCAGGAGATCGCCGACAAGGCCGACATCGGTGCGGGCACGCTGTTCCTGTACGCCAAGACCAAGGGCGAGCTCCTTCTGCTCGTGCAGAACTCCACCTACGCCGATGCGCTCGCACAAGGCAGGTCGGCGGCCGAGAGCATCCCCGACGTGCTCGACGCGGTGATGGCGATCGTCCGCCCGGTCGTGGAGTGCAACCGCAAACAGATCGACAACGGGCGGACCTACTTGCGGGAGATCGTCTTCGGCGACCCCGAGGAGCCCCACCACCGCGACGCGCTCGTCCTGACCGTGCAGACAGAAAAGGCGATCGCCGACGTGCTACGGCGAGACGAGCGCATCAGCTCCGACGACGCCGCGACGCTCGCGCACATCGTCTCCGCGATCATGTTCGTCAGCATGGCGGCGACAATCAACATCGCCAACCCGGTCCACAACGTCGTGCAGGAGATCAGAGACCAGGTCCGGGTTCTGCTACCGGGGTGATGCCGACGGCGGTCACGCGACCAAGTCGCTCGGGTCAACCTGCTCAACTGGGACTGCGGGGCGTTTCCAGCGGCCTGTCCCAAACCCAGGTCCGAAGTGCCCGGACCGGTGAGTGCGGACCGTCTGGGGAATCGGCCAGCCCAGGCCGCGGAGATACCCACGCACCGCTTGTACTGCGGCCAGCCGGTCGGCCTTGACCCACTCTGGGGAGACCCGGACGACCAAAGCGCCTCGGTCGGTGGAGACCTGGAGATTCAGGTTGTAGTTCCCGCCGAGATCACGCACGAGGGTGACGTCGGCCAGCGGGTACTCCTGACGCACGAACTCCAGCCACTCCGCCGTCCCCGCCGCGCGTAGCTCGCTCACCCGCCTCATACTCACGGTCGGCCTGAAGCCGGACAGCTCGATTTCTCGCCGGCTCGGAGGCCGAACAGGCGGGTAGGAAACGGGTGGTGGGGGTGCTTGGGCGGTGTCTAGATTCGGGGGATGCATCGGAGTCGAGTGAGTACGTTCTTGATTGATACGCCGCAAGACGAGGCTGCGGAGACGGCGGCGTTCTGGTCGGCGGCGCTGGGGGTGGGGGCCGAGAGCCCGCCGGGGGAACCGCAGTACATCACGTTGAAGGATGCGTTGCCGGGGTACGTGCTGGCGGTGCAGGCCGTGGATGACGCGCCGCGCTATCACCTCGACATCGAGACGGATGATGTCGCTGCCGAGGTCGCCAGGCTGGAGGGACTCGGGGCTGTCGAGGTGTCGAGCTGGCAGGGCTGCCACACGTTGCGGGCGCCGGGCGGCCACCTGCTCTGCGTCATTCCGGTCCACAGCGACCCGGATCTCTTCGCCGAACGCGCCCAGACCTGGCCGTGACCCGCCGGGCTGTTTAGTTTCTGATCACGCGGGAGAGGGTGTGGTCTGTTTTCTGATCAGAGAGGGTGGAGGCATGGATCAGCCTGAGCTGGGGGCCACGTTCCGGCACGAGGGCGTCGCGGCGGCGTACCGGTATCGGCCGCCGTACCCGGAGGACGTGTTCGATCGGCTGGAGGAGCTGATCGTCGACGAGCCACGCGCAGTACTCGACATCGGCGCGGGCGAAGGTGCGATCGCCAGACCGCTCGCGGCGAGAGTCGAGCGGGTGGATGCCGTCGACATCTCGGCGGCGATGGTCGACGCGGGCCGACAGCGGCCGGGTGGCGATCAGCCGAACCTGCGCTGGTACGTCGACGCGGTGGAGACGGCCGAGCTGCAAGGTCCGTATGCCCTGGTCACCGCCGGCGCGAGCCTGCACTGGATGCGCGGGGAGGAGACGATCGCCCGGCTGGCCGAGGTGATGACCCCGAACGCGCAGCTCGCCGTGATCACGCACGGACCGCGCGACGTACCGTGGCGCGAGGACCTGGTCACTGTGCTCAAACGCCACTCGAGAAGTCCCGGCTACGACCCGGCCTTCCGCGTCGTCGACGCACTCCGGGAGCAAGGCCTTCTCGAGGTGACGGGATCGGCGACCAGTACTGCGGTGCCGTTCCGTCAGCCGGTCGCCGACTACATCGAGCAGTTCCACTCGACCGCGGCACTGGCTCGCGAGCACATGTCTTCCAAGGAGTCGGCCGCCTTCGACGCTGCCATTGAAGAAGTCGTCCGCCCCTGGGCCTCGGCCGACGGCACCCTGGCCCTCACGATCGTCGCTGATCTGACCTGGGCCCGCCCTTCCGAGAAGGCGCGTCGAGTCTGAGAGCACCAGGACGGCTCAAAGGGTGGCGGCGCGGGATTCGAGGTAGCGCTGTTCAGGGAGGCTGAGCGTCAGGGCCGCGGCTTGGCGGTAGGCCTCGCGGGCGGCATCGAGGTCTCCAGCCAGTTCCAGGAGATGCGCCCGGACGGCGGCGACCCGGTGATGGTCTTTCAGGGCCGGTTCGGCGGCTGCTGATGCCAGGCGGTCGAGGCCGGCTTGGGGGCCGTGGACCATCGCGACGGCGACGATTCGATTCAGCGTCACCATCGGGCCGGGCGCCATCGTCTCGAGCAACTCGTAGAGGACGAGGATCTGGCGCCAGTCGGTGTCCTCGGCCTTGGCGGCCTCATCGTGTACTGCGGCGATCGCGGCCTGCAGCTGGTACGGACCGACCGGGGCCGTGCGCAACGTCTCGGTGACGAGATCGGTGCCCTCGGCAACGGCTTGGGGATCCCAGCGGGTCCGGTCCTGCTCAGGGAGCGGGACGAGCGCGCCGCTGGGCGAAGTACGGGCCGGGCGGCGGGCGTCGGTCAGCAGCATCAGGGCGAGCAGGCCGGCGACCTCGCCTTCGGAGGGCAGGCGGTCGCGGAGCTGCCGGGTCAGGCGGGTCGCCTCCGCGCTCAGCTCGACACGGTGCAGGGATTCGCCGGAGCTGGCGGTGTAGCCCTCGTTGAAGATCAGGTAGAGCACGTGCAGGACCGCGGCCAGCCGGTCGGACAACTCCTCGGGCGGCGGTAGGCGGAACTCCGCGCCGCTCGCCTTGATCTTGGACTTGGCCCGGCTGATCCGTTGGCCGATCGTCGACTCCGGTACGAGGAAGGCGCGCGCGATCTCGCCGGTGGTGAGACCGCCGACGGCACGCAGGGTGAGCGCCACCTGCGACGGGGGAGTGAGGGACGGGTGGCAGCACAGGAACAACAGAGTCAACGTGTCGTCTGCCTGAGCGACCGGCGCGGGCTCGGCCGGTTCGATTGAGGCGACGGTCTCCTCGCGGCGCTGCCGGGCGGCCTCGTTGCGGAGCATCTCGATCCGCCGCCGCGACGCGACGGTGATCAGCCAGCTCCGCGGGTTGTCCGGCAGCCCGTCCACCGGCCATTGCTGCGACGCCGCCAGCAGCGCCTCCTGGACGGCGTCCTCGCAGGTGTCGAACCCGCCGTACCGGCGTACCAACGGACCGAGGATCTGCGGCGCCAACTCCCGCAACAACTGCTCCACCACCTGCAGCTCAGTCCCGGCCCGGTCAGTCCCGGTCTCGGCCTGACCGGCTCCCGCCTGCTCCGCGGACGGCAGGTCGGTGGGAGGCAGGGGTGGGGGAGGCTGGTCGGGAGGTGGCATCAGGTGAGGTGGCCGAGGTCTCGGATCGGGCGGACCTCGACCAGGCTGAACTCGGCCTCGGGGATCTGCGGGACGATCTCGATCGCGCGTTCCATGCTGTCGCACTCGACCAGGTAGAAGCCGGCGAGTTGCTCCTTCACCTCGGCGAACGGGCCGTCGGTGGTCATCACGTTCCCGTCCCGGACCAGCACCTGCTTCGTCCCCGCCGGGTCGTCCAGCGAGTGCGACACGATCAGCTCGCCGCTGGCGGTCAGCGCCTCGCTCAGCCCGGCGTACCCCACCATGGCTTCCTTCTGCTGCTCCTCGGACATTCCGTTCCAGACCTCCCTGGACTCCGGATTCCCATAGATCAAGATCAGGAACTTCACCCGCGCACTCCCCTCAGCGACCTTCCGCCCACCATAGATCCCCACGAGGCCCGCGCGAGCTCTCCAGGAGAGCGCACGACAAGTGGTTGCCGATGTCATCAACGGACAGCTCAGGGACCTGTACGGCGTACCGGTGGGCGGCCGTGAGGCGCTGCCAGATCTCGATGGGGTTACCTTCGGGTCACTGGTGTGCAGCGTGCGTAGCCCGGTTGTCCGGAGTGAGTTCACCTAGTCAGGGACAGACCAGGCCTGATGAGTATGTAGAGGCCCGGAGTGGCCGGGGCGATACCTGCTGGTGGGCCCAAGTACAGTAACGACCGGGACAGGGGCACGGTTCGCGGTGCCCGATTTCGAAGCAGGGGGAGGGTCGCGTGCCGGACTTGGAAGTGTCCGACCGGGTACTGACGATCCCGAACGCACTCAGCTTCATCCGGCTGCTGGGTGTGCCGCTCTTCCTATGGCTGATCCTCGGCCCGGAGGAGGACGGCTGGGCCCTGCTGGTGCTGGCGATCTCCGGGTTCACCGACTGGGCCGACGGCCAGATCGCCCGCCGGATGAACCAGACCACCCGGCTCGGCCAGATGCTCGACCCGGTCGCGGACCGGCTCTACATCTTCGCGACGGTGCTCGGCCTCGCGTTGCGCGACATCATCCCGTGGTGGCTGGCGATCGCGCTGCCGCTGCGGGACCTGCTGCTCACCTTCACCCTGCCGGCCCTGCACCGACGCGGCTTCAACGCGCTGCCGGTGCACTTCCTCGGCAAGTCGGCGACCTTCTGCCTGCTGTACGCGTTCCCGCTGCTCCTGCTGGGCGACGGCGACAGCACCCTGAACACGCTGGCCCGGGTGTTCGGCTGGGCATTCGCGATCTGGGGCACTGCTCTGTACTACTGGGCCGGTGCCCTGTACTTCGCACAACTGCGTCACCTCATCCAGACGGTGAAACCGATCAATGGGCCGGCCGGGTAGATCGTGACTCAGTCCCCGCCGGGGCAGCGCCGCGTCGACGCGTCCATGTCGCTGCTCAACAACCTGATGGCCCACCCCCTGGACGAGGGCTACGCCGTCGCGGCCAGGTCGCGGCCGTCCCAAGGGGGCAAGCCGAACAGGTCGCGCCATCGGGTCCTGCTGGTGATCGCGCTGGCCGTGCTGGGCTTCCTGCTCACCGTGGCCGCGTCGCAGAACTACCGCGGTGCCCCCGAGGCCGAGAAGCAGCGCAACGAACTGATCACCCGGATCGGCCAGGCCGACACCCGGCTGAACGATCTGCGCGGGCAGCAGATCAAGCTGGCCGACGAAGTACGGGGTCTGCAGGCCGGCGGGCTGAGTAACACCAGCGAGGGCGCGGCGCTGCAGCAGAAGCTCGACGACCTAGAACTGCAGACGGGTGCCGTGGCGGCGACCGGCCCGGGGCTGAAGGCCGTGATCGACGACGCGAAGGACTCCTCCGACAAGGAGGGCCGGCTGCTCGATGTCGATCTGCAGCAGTTGGTCAACGGTCTGTGGACGGCCGGCGCCGAGGCGATCTCGGTGAACGGCCACCGGCTCACCTCGCTGACGGCCATCCGCGGCGCGGGCAGTGCCATCACCGTCGACTACAGTTCGCTGACCCCGCCGTACACAGTGCACGCGATCGGGGATGCGGCAACCATGCCGGCCCGGTTCGCGCAGAGCTCGGGCGGCCAGTGGGTGCAGTACCTGGTCAGCAATTTCGGTGTCCGGATGACGATCACGACGGAGGATTCCTTGCTGGTGCCAGCCGATGCGACCATCGCGCTGCGATACGCGAAGGTGGGTGGACCGAGATGATCGCCGTACTCGGGCTGGTGATCGGCGTGGTCCTCGGCCTGCTCGTCGCGCCCGACGTGCCGGAGTGGGCCCAGCCGTACCTGCCGATCGCGGTGGTGGCGGCGCTCGACGCGGTCTTCGGCGCGCTCCGGGCGTTCCTGGACGGGATCTTCGACGACAAGGTGTTCGTCGTGTCCTTCGTGTCGAACGTGCTGATCGCGGCGCTGATCGTCTACCTGGGCGACCAGCTGGGCGTCGGTTCCCAGCTGTCCACCGGAGTGGTCGTCGTCCTCGGCATCCGGATCTTCACCAACATGGCGGCCATCCGGCGCCACATCTTCAGGGCCTGACATGAGTACCGACGACCCCATCCCGCCCTCGGAACCCCCGAAACCCGATCCGCCGACGCCCGATCCGGCGGAGGTCGACCCGGCGGAGGTCGACCCGACGAAGATTGAGCAGACGAAGGTCGACCCGACCGAGGTTGAGCAGACGAAGGTTGACCCGACGAGGGTCGAGCAGCCGGCGCCCGATGTTTCGAAGGCTGAAGCTCCGAGTGCTGACGATCTGAAGCCTGAACCGTTCGAGGGCGCTTCGGGAGCTGCCGCGGGGGCGGAAGCCGGACAGTCGACGGACCCGGACCCGGACCCGGAGCCGAACCCCGAGCCCGAGCCCGAGCCGGGGCCCGAGCCGGAGCCCGCAGTACAGCCCGGTTCGCCAGCCGCGAAGGGCAAGCCGCGCCACGCGGGAGACAGCGCGCGCGCCAGGGACCGCGGGGCCGGCGAGCATCAGCCACATCATGCTGCGGCACCCGGGGCGGGAGAAGCAGCACGGGCGGATGAGACCGCGAAGTCGACCGCGGAGGAGAAGTCTGAGCCTGCGGAGGATAAGCCGCGGCCGCCGGAGCCGGTGTCTCCGGATCATCCGGCGGCTCCTACGCCGATGCCACGGCCGCGGACGCCGAACCTGGCGTTGCGGCGGCTGAAGGCCGGGTTCAAGCCGTCCCGGGGGCAGGCGATCATCGCCGTCGTGCTCGCGCTGGTGGCGTGTGTGGCAGTCGTCCAGGTCCGGGTGAACCGGGCTGACGACGGTTACCAGAATGCCCGCCGCGAAGACCTGATCGCGATCCTGGACGGCCTGGGCCAGAACACCCGCCGGCTGGAGAGCGAGATCACCGAGCTCGAGGCCCGCAAGAACACCCTGAGCTCCAGCGCGGACAAGGCGCAGACCGCCCGCGAGCAGGCCGAGCAGCAGGTCCGGGTGCTCGGCATCCTGGCCGGCACGCTGCCCGCGCAGGGTCCGGGCGTGCGGATCACCCTGAACGACCCGGACGGCAAGATGACCTCGAGCAACCTGCTCGACGCGATCGAGGAACTACGCGACGCGGGCGCCGAGGCGATCCAGATCAACGGCGCGGTCCGGGTGGTCGCGAGCACCGACCTGATCGACGATCCCCCCGGGGTGAAGGTGGACGGCGAGAAGGTCGGCTCGCCGTACGTGATCGAGGCGATCGGGGAGTCCCACAACCTGGCCGAGGCGGCCAACTTCCCCGGCGGTCTGGTCAGTGAGGTGACCGGCCCGCAGATCGGCGGAACGGCCGAGGTGGTCGAGCTGCCACTGGTGCAGATCACCGCCTTGCACGCGCCCGACGAGCATCGTTACGCTCGCCCGGCGCCCAGCCCGACGAAGTAGCCAGCAGTATCCCTTGAGCGAAAGAGGACCGAGGTGTACCCCGAAGACCTGAAGTACACGGCCGAGCACGAATGGGTGAAGGCAGGCGAGGGCCCGGTGCGGGTCGGCATCACCGACTTCGCGCAGGACGCGCTCGGCGACATCGTGTACGTGCAGCTGTCCGAGGTCGGGACCGCGGTGCGGGCCGGTGACTCCTGTGGCGAGCTGGAATCCACGAAGAGCGTGAGCGACCTGTTCGCCCCCATCAACGGCACCGTCACCGCCGTCAACGAGGCCCTGGCCGACCAGCCGGATCTGGTCAACACCGACCCGTACGGCGAGGGCTGGCTGCTCGACATCCAGGTCGAGGACGACGAGGAGGTGGCGGCGCTGATGGATGCCGACACCTACCAGGGCCAGCTGGAGCAGAACTGACAGGCCAGGACTGATAGGTTTTGTCGGACCTCAACCGCTGGTAGAGGGTTGAGGTCCGGGCCTTTGTCCGGGCCAGTCACACTGTCATCACGGGTCAACTGAGAACGTCGCCGGGCCGCCGGCGATCGGGAGGATCACAGCATGCCGTTCTGCAACCAGTGCGGGCACGAGAACTCCGAGGGCAGCAAGTTCTGCTCGCAGTGCGGAACGATGCTCCCTGGCGCGGACCGTCCGGTGACCGCACCCGGCGTGACCGACACCGCGATGCTCACCCCGATCAGCATCGAGCCCGAGACCGAGCGCTTCGACTCCGGTGAGCAACTGTCCGACGAGGACGAGGCCGCCGTCGGCGCACTGCCGGCCGGCTCCGCGCTGCTGATCGTCCAGCGCGGCCCGAACGCGGGCAGCCGGTTCCTGCTGGACGTCGACGTCGTCACCGCGGGCCGCCACCCCGACAGCGACATCTTCCTGGACGACGTGACGGTGTCGCGCCGGCACGCGGAGTTCCGCCGCGACGGGATGGGCGTCAAGGTCCGCGACGTCGGCAGCCTGAACGGCACCTACGTGAACCGGGACCGGATCGACGAGCTCCAGCTGTCGAACGGCGACGAGGTCCAGATCGGCAAGTACCGTCTGGTCTACTACGCCAGTGGCCAAGCCTGACGCAACGCTCGGCGACTCACCGATCGAGGGCTCACCGGTCGGTGGCTCATCGGTCGTGGGCTCATCGGTCGGTGGGTGGAGCATCGGTGAGGTGTTGCAGCTGCTGCAGACCGAGTTCGCCGACGTCACCATCTCCAAGATCCGCTTCCTGGAGGCGGAGGGGCTGGTGACGCCGGCGCGGACCGCGTCCGGCTACCGCAAGTTCAGCGCCGCCGACCTCGAGCGGCTGCGCTATGTCCTGACCTCCCAGCGCGACCAGTACCTTCCGTTGAAGGTGATCAAGGAACACCTGGGCGCGATGGACCGCGGCCTCCGTCCCCCCGCTCCGGGCGGACGGCCCGCTGCGCCCGAGCACCTGCCGCAGCCGGCCGGGCTGCCGGACGCCGAGGACTTCTCCACCTATGGCACCGAGCTGAAGCTCACCCGCGAGGAGTTGCGCGCGGCGGCGGACATCAGCGCCGAACTGCTCGAGCAGCTGGAGAGCCACAACCTGGTGGTGGCCCGGGGCAACCACTACGACGGCGACGCGATCCTGATCGCGAAGGCCGCCGCCGAGTTCGCGCAGTACGGGGTGGAACCGCGGCACCTGCGGCCGTTCCGGGCCGCCGCGGATCGGGAGGTGGGCCTGATCGAGCAGGTGGTCCAGCCGCGCCGCGACGACAAGACCTTGGAGCTGGCAGCGCTGGCCGTCCGTCTGCACGCCGCCCTGGTCCGCTCCCGCCTCACCCGCTGATCCGTAGTCCGTGGCCGCGTTCGAACTCAGTACTCCGGGGTGCGCCGCGCCCGTACTCAGGGGCGTGTCCGCGCGTGCGCCGGGGTGCGGGGGCGGGTGCCTTCGACCGGTGGTGGCGGGGACTTGGCCGGGGGGCCAGCCCGGGGCTGGCCCGCAGAGTAGGCTGAAGGTGTGCGCGAAGTCGACGTGGTCGGAGTCCGGGTTGAGATGCCCTCGAGTCAGCCGATCGTGCTGCTCCGGGAGGTCGGCGGCGAGCGGTACCTGCCGATCTGGATCGGCGCGGCCGAGGCGAGTGCGATCGCCTTCGCCCAGCAGGGCATGGAACCACCCCGCCCACTGACCCACGATCTGTTCGCCGAGACGATCCGGGTGCTCGGCCACACCCTCAGCCAGGTCCGGATCGTGAACCTGACCGACGGCGTCTTCGAGGCGATCCTGGTCTTCGACGACAAGACCGAGATCTCCGCCCGCCCGTCGGACTCGATCGCCCTCGCGCTACGCACCGGTACCCCGGTCTTCTGCACCGAGGAGATCCTGGCCGAGGCCGGCATCCCGGTCCCGGACTCCGAGACCGACGACGACGACGAGGTAGTCGAAGAGGAAGAAGTAGAACGCTTCCGCGAATTCCTCGACCACGTCACCCCCGAGGACTTCGACAAGAGCTGAGCACCAAGAATCAGTACCTGAGTGGTGTCCGTCCGCTGTCGGCCGCGCCACCTGCCCCGCCTGGCACGCGCGCAAGCTCGCGGCCGGACCTGGCTGACGCCGCAGCCACTCCAACCATCCCGGCCGGTCTGCTGAGGGCCGGGCTGTACCGAGCGACGGTGCGGCAGGTACCGCTGGCGGGTTACTTGACGACTGGCGGCTCGTAAGGCGCCAGTCGCCGAACAGCCCGCCACTCGACACCCCGCCGACCGCAGGGGCAGGTGGTGAGGATGCGTGCGGGATAGGCTGAGGTTGAACGTTGCTGGTACAAGGGCGGACAGGTAACGATTCGAGTTGGGGGCGCGACACGCGTCCGGCTCGGGGCGGTTGTCGTTGACCGGGTCTGGTCGGCGGCTTACCTTGAAGGAGTTGTGGGGTCTTGTAACTCCACGGATGTGATCCGTTCCAGTCGGTACCCAGGGAGGCTCAGGCGTGACACGCACCGGCGACACTGATCTGACGGCGCAGTCGACGTCCGAAGCACACGCCGAGGCGGCAGCCACCGCCGGCGTGCAGGGTCTGCTCTTCGACGACGACCTGTCGCCGATGCCCGACGACGTCGGTTTCCGCGGCCCGACCGCGTGTGCCGCGGCCGGCATCACCTACCGTCAGCTCGACTACTGGGCTCGCACCGGACTGGTCTCGCCGTCCGTGCGCCCGGCCACCGGCTCCGGCACCCAGCGGCTGTACGGCTTCCGCGACGTGCTGTTGCTGAAAGTGATCAAGCGGCTGCTCGACGCCGGCATCTCGCTGCAGCAGATCCGCAGCGCGATCGCCCACCTGAGCAAGCGTGGAATCGATGACCTGACCCAGATCACGCTGATGAGCGACGGGGCCTCGGTCTACATGTGCACCTCGCCCGACGAGGTGATCGATCTGCTGGCCGGCGGCCAGGGTGTCTTCGGCATCGCCCTCGGCGGTGTCTGGCGCGAGGTCGAGGGTTCGCTGTCCGAGCTGCCGACCGAGCGGCTCGACGCGCACGCCGACGGCTCCGAGGGCCACGCGGGCGACGAGCTCGCCGCCCGCCGTCGCGCCCGCATGACCGGCTGACCCGGCCAGACTCAGTGCGCCCACTCACCTCGGTAGATCTCCGCGGTGTGTGGGCGTCTTTGTTGCTGCCGCTCAACGCCGACGACAGCATCGTTTCGACCGCTTGGAGCAGCAGCTCGAGACCCTGCTGACTGCGGGCCTGGACGGTGTCTACGCCCACGGCACGGCAGGCGAGTTCCAGACCCTCACCGAGCCCGAGTTCGACGAGATCAATGTGCTCTGGCCGCCGCCTGCGAGGCCGCGAAGCTGCCTTTCCAGTTGGGCGCCAGCCACCCATCCGCCCAGCTGTCCTTGGATCGCGTACGCCGGGCCGCTGCGCTCAGCCCGTCCGGGATCCAGGTCATCCTGCCGGACTGGTTGCCTCTCAACGACCAGGAGACCACGGCTTTCCTGACCGGCGCGGCCGCCGCAGCCGAGGGAGTCTCGCTTGTCCTCTACAACCCACCGCACGCGAAGACGCAAGTCGGGCCTGAGCTGCTCGTCGACCTGGCGCGCGCAGTACCGACACTGGTCGGGCTGAAGTCGGCGGGTGGGGACGAGGAGTGGTTCGATCGCGCGCTGGAGTCAGGGGTGTCGCTCTTCGTGCCCGGGCACTTCCTGGCGAGCATGACCAGGCTGGGAGCGCACGGCAGTTACTCGAATGTCGCTGCTCTGTCGCCTGCTGGTGCTGTCCGTTGGTACGAGCAGATCTTGAAGGATCCAGGGGCTGCGCTCGACGTGGAGCGGCGGATCGGGGAATTCTTCGCGGAGCACATCGCGCCGCTGCAGAGCGCAGGTCTGTCCAGCCCGACGCTGGACAAGTTCCTGGCCACGGTTGGTGGCTGGGCGGACGTCGGCACGCGGGTCCGCTGGCCGATGACGTACGCCACCGAGCAGCAGGCAGACACCGCGCGGCCGGCTGCCGGGCGACTGCTGCCCGAACTCTTCGAAGGTTCCTGGTAACCTCGGACACGCCGTACACAGCACTCGGGAGAGTCCCAGCAGCTCGCGTCCTTCACCGGCACGGCGGCTGGGCGCCGAAGGGGCAATTCCTCCCCGGAACCTCTCAGGCCCATGGACCGGGTGCCTCAGGCGACTCTGGAGCGTGCATGCGTGACAGAGGGGGAGGCCACCGGCAATAGTCAGCAACGGAGCCTCTCAGATGACTGTGCATGAATCCCCGAAGATCTCGGCCGCGTTCTCCGACCGGCACATCGGTCCGCGCCAGGACGAGATCGCGCGGATGGTCCAGACCCTCGGGTACGCCGATGTCGACGCGCTGGTGGATGCCGCGGTGCCCGCGTCGATCCGCTCCACCGAGGCGCTCCGGCTGCCGGAACCCGCCTCCGAGGTGGACGCGCTGACCGAGCTGAGGCAGCTCGCCGCGCGCAACAACGTGGCCACCTCGATGATCGGCCAGGGGTACTACGGCACCTTCACCCCGTCGGTGATCGTCCGCCGGCTGGTGGAGAACCCCGCCTGGTACACGGCCTACACGCCGTACCAGCCGGAGATCTCGCAGGGCCGGCTCGAGGCGCTGCTGAACTTCCAGACCGTGGTGTCCGACCTGACCGGCCTGCCGACCGCGAACGCGTCGCTGCTGGACGAGGGCACCGCCGCCGCCGAGGCGATGACGCTGGCGCACCGGTCCAACCGCAAGAGCAAGAGCAACCGCTTCCTGGTCGACGCCGACTGCTTCGCGCAGACGATCGCGGTCGTTCAGACCCGGGCGGAGGCGCTCGGCATCGAGGTCGTGGTCGCCGACACCACCGACGGCCTGCCCGAGGGCGACTTCTTCGGCTTCCTGGTGCAGTACCCGGGCTCCGGCGGCGTCGTACGGGATCTGAAGCCGCTGGTCGCCGCCGCGCACGAGCGCGAGACGCTGGTCGCCGTCGCGTCCGACCTCCTCGCGCTGACGCTGCTGGAGGCACCGGGGGAGGCCGGGGCGGACATCGTGATCGGCTCGTCCCAGCGCTTCGGCGTGCCGCTGTTCTACGGCGGTCCGCACGCCGGCTTCATGTCGGTCCGCGCGGGCCTCGAGCGCTCGCTGCCGGGCCGCCTGGTCGGCGTCTCGGTCGACGCAGACGGCCACCCGGCGTACCGGTTGGCACTGCAGACGCGCGAGCAGCACATCCGTCGCGAGAAGGCGACCTCGAACATCTGTACCGCGCAGGTCCTGCTCGCCGTGGTCGCCTCGATGTACGCGGTCTACCACGGCCCGGACGGGCTGGAGGCGATCGCGCAGCGTGTGCACAAGCACGCCGACAGCCTCGCCGCGTCGCTGCGCGCAGGTGGGGTCGAGGTCGTCCACGACCAGTTCTTCGACACGGTGCTGGCCCGGGTTCCCGGCCGCGCGGCGGACGTCGTCGACGCGGCTCGGCAGACCGGCATCTGGCTGCGTCAGGTGGACGCGGACCACGTCGGCATCTCCTGCGACGAGAAGACCGACCCCACCGCCCTCGGCCGGGTCTGCCGCGCCTTCGGCGTCCGGTACGACGCATCGCTGAGCGGCGCCGGTCTGGCCGCCGAGGTGGCCCGGACCACGGAGTACCTGACCCACCCGGTGTTCAACACGCACCGGTCCGAGACGGCGATGCTGCGGTACCTGCGCAAGCTGTCCGACTACGACTACGCGCTGGACCGCGGCATGATCCCGCTCGGCTCCTGCACGATGAAGCTGAACGCGACCACCGAGATGGCAGCGGTCACCTGGCCCGAGTTCTCCGACCTGCACCCGTTCGCGCCGATCGAGGACGCCGCCGGGTACGTGAAGCTGATCGGTCAGCTGGAACGCTGGCTGGCCGAGGTGACCGGCTACGCGAAGGTGTCGATCCAGCCGAACGCTGGTTCGCAGGGCGAGCTCGCCGGCCTGCTCGCGATCCGCGGCTACCACCGGGCCCAGGGCAACGAGGACCGCAATGTCTGCCTGATCCCCGCGAGCGCGCACGGCACCAATGCCGCCTCGGCGGTGATGGCCGGCATGAAGGTGGTCGTCGTCAAGGGCAACGACGACGGCACGATCGACCTGGAGGATCTGCGGGCGAAGGCCGCGGAGCACGCCGAGAAGCTCGCGGCGATCATGATCACCTACCCGTCCACACACGGCGTGTACGAGGAGAGCGTGACCGAGGTCTGCCGGATCGTCCACGACAACGGCGGCCAGGTGTACGTCGACGGCGCGAACCTGAACGCGCTGCTCGGCCTCGCGAAGCCGGGCGAGTTCGGCGGCGACGTGAGCCACCTGAACCTGCACAAGACGTTCTGCATCCCGCACGGTGGCGGTGGCCCGGGCGTCGGTCCGGTCGCGGTCGCGGAGCACCTCGCGCCGTACCTGCCGAACCACCCGCTGCTGGACCAGGCCGGTCCGGACTCGGGTGTCGGTCCGATCTCCGCCGCACCGTTCGGCTCGGCCGGCGTCCTGGCCATCTCCTGGGCGTACATCCGGATGATGGGAGCCGAGGGGCTGACCTCGGCCACCAAGGCCGCCGTACTGACCGCCAACTACGTGGCGAAGCGGCTCGAGAACACGTTCCCGGTGCTCTACACGGGCGAGAACGGGCTGGTCGCGCACGAGTGCATCCTCGACCTGCGGCCGATGACGAAGGAGACCGGTGTCACCGTCGACGACGTCGCGAAGCGGCTGATCGACTACGGCTTCCACGCGCCGACGATGTCGTTCCCGGTGCCGGGCACGCTGATGGTCGAGCCGACGGAATCAGAAGATCTAGGGGAACTGGACCGTTTCTGCGACGCGATGATCGCGATCAAGCACGAGATCGACCGGGTCGCGGCGGGGGAGTGGCCGGCCGGCGACAACCCGCTGGTGAACGCGCCGCACACGGCGTCCTCGGTGATCAACGACAAGTGGGAGCACGCCTACACCCGCGAGGAGGCGGCGTTCCCGCAGTCCGTCGACCGGACCACGAAGTACTGGCCGCCGGTCCGCCGCATCGACGGCGCGTACGGCGACCGCAACCTGATCTGCTCCTGCCCTTCCCCGGAGGCCTTTGAGTGACCCTGCGTCCTCAGGACACATCTGCGACCCCCGCACGTGCTGCGCGGCACTCGGCACGGCACCTCGCCGCACTGGAGCAAAGGCCACGATGGAAAAACATCGAGGCCTTCACTCCAGCACGCCGAGCTACCGCGCCGAGCACCGCTCGCGACTGTGCGGGGATCGCAGATGCGTCCTGACACCGCTGCCACCCTGTACGCCGAGGTGGCAGCGGCCCAGAGTGAGTGGAAGTTGCCGTCGATCAGTGCCGGAGTGGTCCGGGACGGCGAGCTGGTCTGGACCGGGTCGCGCGGGCGGTTCGCAGATGCGAGTGGACTCGAGCCGGGGCCGGACGTGCAGTACCGGATCGGGTCGATCACGAAGACGCTGACCGCGGTGCTGGTCATGCAGTGCCGCGACGACGGGCTGCTCGCGCTGAACGATGCCGTGGGCAAGCACCTGCCCGGGATCGCGTTCGGGGATCTCACCCTGCGGCACCTGCTCTCGCACTCGGGCGGCATGAACGCCGAACCCGAGGGCGACTGGTGGGAGCGCAACCCGGGCGTCTCGTTCGACACGTTGGCCGCGACGATGGACGAGTCCCAGGCGGCGGGCCGGCCCGATCGCCGCTACCACTACTCGAACCTCGGCTACGCGCTGCTGGGCGAGATCGCCTCCCGGCTGCGCGGTGCGTCGTGGATGGAACTGGTCACCGAGCGGATCCTGAAGCCGCTGGAGATGCGCCGTACTTCGTACTTCCCGCTGGCGCCGGCCGCTCAGGGGTTCTCGGTGCACCCCTTCAGCGGGCGGCTCTCGGAGGAACCCGCTCACGACGCGGGTGCGATGGCCCCGGCGGGTCAGCTCTGGAGCACGATCGAGGATCTCGCCCGGTATGCGGAGTTCTGGATCGACCCGGGGTACGAGGTGCTCAGCCGCGACACCATCGAGGAGATGGCGTCGCCTACCGCCTCGGATCCCCGCGAGGGCCTCGCCGCGTCGTACGGGCTGGGTCTTCGGCTGCACGCGGACGACCCGAACCTGTTCATCGGCCATACCGGTTCGATGCCCGGGTTCATGGCCGGGCTGTTCGTGGACCGGGTCCGCCGGATCGGCGCTGTCACCCTCGGGAACGGCACCTTCGGGCGTTGTGCCTCGGTACCGCTGGATCTGCTGCGCATCGTCGCGTCGTACGAGCCCGTGCTGCCGGCGGAATGGGTCCCGGAGCCGGAGCTGTCGCAGGGCGAGGAGTTGCTGGGGCATTGGTACTGGGGGAACACCCCGGTGACGATGAGCGTGACCGCCGGCATCCTCCAACTCTCCGGCGCGCTGACCTCCCGCTTCTCGCCGCTCGGCCCCGACCTGTACCGCGGCCGCGACGGGTACTTCGCCGGCGAGAAGCTCCGCGTCGTCCGCGACGGCGACACCATCAGCCACCTCAACCTCGCCACCTTCGTCCTCACCAGGACGCCGTACGGCGCCTAGGAGATGATCTCCACCAGTCGTAGGGATTCCTGTGGTCCGTTCATGGACAGCTCAGCCACCTGGCCGATGCCCTTGACGTAGTACTTCGTGTCCAGCACGTCCGGCTCGAGGGCGGTGGTCTCGAGGGTCCGCAGCGCGTGCCGGAAGCTGCCGAACGGAACCGTGACGGATGCGTTGCGGCCGATGACCCAGAACACGTCCTCGGCGTGCCCCGGGGACCACTCCTGGCGGAACTTCCGGCCGAGTTGTGGATGGGCCTGCATGAACACCCCCGGCTGTGCGCCGTTCACGCCGGCATGGAACGAGCCCTCCCTGCTGACGACCCGGCCTCGGCCGTCGAGCTCGGCGGTGTCCTCGCCGAAGTACCAGACGTTGCCGCAGCGGTCCTGGGCGTAGTAGTCGCTGGTGCGTTCCTGCAGCACGTTGTTCAGGTACAGGCGGTCCTCGACGACGCGGGTCCGGACACCGTCGACCATCCTGGTCCGCGATGTCGTGACGACCAGGTTCAACGCCTTCCGGCCGTCCTTGACACCGGTGGAGACCAGCGTCCGCCCGACCTTCAGCGGGAACCAGGCATTCGTCACGTCCGGGCTGAAGTCCTTCGGCCTGATCCGGGGGTGGTACTGGCTGCCCGGACCGAACACCGGCAACCGGCATCCCCACTCGACCTGTGCGGACGTGTCCGCCGCCGGCAACAAGCTCGCCACGACAGCCATCGCCGTGACCACCGCACCCTTCGCCATCCAGCCGAACATGATCAGCGATCCTTCCGTCGGGGTTGTCACCGCTCACCCTGCGCCCGGTGTACTGAACCTGGCCTGAACGTGGTGTGCCGATGACCACAGTGGTGACAGGCGGTGGGGCGGTTGACACTGGGCGAAGCCGGGGAAGTAAGTTAGGTCTGCCTTAGTAAGGCTTGCCTTACTCAACAACGTTCCCAGGAGAACTGGATGCCGCTGCCAGCGCGTCTTGTTGCGCTTAGCCCGCTGCCTGCCGATGCCCCCCTCAGTCCCTTCGGCCGCGATCAGCGGCTCGTCGAGGAGGACACCTGTCCGCGCTGGCCATTGGCGTCGACGGTGGCGGATCGCGACCGTGGCCCGCTGCCGGCCGGGCTGCCGACCGCGGTGCTGCAGCGGACTACGGAGATACTGGGCGAGGCGCGGGTGCCGTACACCGGCGTCGGCGAGTCCGCGGCGCTCGACCTGATCGCAAGTCTGCTGGACGAGAACGGCATCGACCTGAGCCACCCGCACGCCGCCGCCCACCTGCAGCCGCCGGTCCTCCAGGTCGCGGTCGACGCCGACGCGCTGGCCTCGGCGAGCAACGCCTCGATGGACACCTACGACTCCGGCCCCGCGACCCTGGCGATAGAGCAGTGGGTCGTGCGTTCTTTGGCGAGTCTGGCCGGTTTCGGCCCGGCCGCCGACGGAGTACTGACGCCCGGCGGCTCGATCTCCAACCTGCTGGCCGTGCTGATCGCGCGGGACAGCGCCGCCGCCGCGGTCGGGATCGACGTACGGCGTCACGGGCTGCACGGGCTCCAGAAGCCGGTGGTGTTCTGCTCCGAGTTGGCTCACTTCTCCGTGCAGCGAGCGTGTGCCGCGCTCGGACTGGGGGAGGAGGCGGCCGTCACGATCGCCTCCGACGACGACTACCGGATGCGCCTGGACCTGCTCGCCGACGAGCTCGCCAAGCCCGGCCGTACTCCGATCGCTGTGGTGGCCACCGCCGGTACGACGGACTACGGCTCGATCGACCCGATTGCGGGCATCGCCGACCTCGCACGCCAGTACGGCGCCTGGGTGCACGTGGACGCGGCGTACGGGTTCGGCGCCCTGTTCTCCGACCGGCTGGCTCCGTTGGTCGCCGAGTTGCCGTGCGCGGACTCGGTGACGCTGGACCTGCACAAGATCGGCTGGCAGCCGGCGGCCACCAGCATGCTGCTGGTCGCCGACCGGAACCGGTTCGCCTCCTTCGGGCGCTCGGTGGACTACCTGAACCCCGCCGACGACATCGACTCCGGGCTGGACGGGCTGCTCGGCCGCAGCCTGCAGACCACCCGCCGGCCGGACGCGGTGAAAGTCGCCACCACGCTGACCGCATACGGCCGGGCCGGGCTGGGCAGGATGCTCGACACCTGTCACGAGCTCGCACACGCCGCCGCGGCCCGGGTCGTTGCCGACAGCAACCTCGAGTTGCTGGCGCCGGTGACCCTGACCACGGTGCTGTTCCGGGTCGCGGGGCGGGAGCTGGCGGCGGCCGAGCTGACTGCCGACTGGCTCGACGCTGTCCAGGGTGAGGTCCGGCGCCGGTTGCTGACGTCGGGACGGGTGCTGATCGGCCGGACGAAGGTGCCGGCCCGCGGCGGCCGCCCGGCGGCGGTCGCGTTGAAGTTGACGCTGCTGAACCCGAATGCCACCGCGACGGACATCGAGGAACTGCTCGACCAGGTCGTGGCCACCGGTCACGACGTCCTGTCGGACCGGACGGCAAGCGGAGAAGGAGCAGCGTGACTTCACCAGGCTCAATGGCTGGACCTACCTCAGTGGCTGTCGAGGCACATCTGAACGCGATCCTGCGGTGCTACACCCGGGAGACCTCTGTGCCGGTCTCCGCCGGCCAGTTGTCCCTGACAGCCGGCGGCTCGACGGCGACCGCCGTCGTTCAGCACGCCTCGCGAACCGGTCTGCACTTGTTCAACGACGTACTGGTGGACGGAGTGGCGCCGGCGCCGGAGGAGCCCTGTGTGGTGCGCTGTCTCGGCAGTGTCGAATTCCTTGCCCACCCCACCACCCCCGGTCGTTGCACCTGGACAACGGCTTCGATCTGCGCCCAGCTACTGCAGCGGATGCGGCCGTCATCGCTGGGTGGATGAGGCAGCCGCACATCTGGCGGTGGTGGCAGCAGGACTGGGCGGTCGAGCGTTGGGTCGAGGTGCTCGAGGAGCAGGCCGCGGGGGAGCACTCGATCCCCTGCATGACCGCGCTCGACGGTGAGGACCTCGCGTACGTCGAGCTCTACCGGGTGCGGCACGACCGGCTCGCGGAGTACTACGCCTGCGAGGAGCACGACTGGGGCGTCCACATCGCCATCGGTGACGCCACCCGGGTCGGCCGGGGGATCGGGCGCAGGTTGCTCCGGTCGCTCGCCGACGCGCTGTTGCGGGCCGATCCCCGCTCCACCGGGTGGTCGCCGAACCGGACGCCGCCAACACCCCGTCGGTCCGCGCGTTCGCCGCGGCCGGCTTCGAACCCCATGGGGAGCTACAGCTGCCCGAGAAAACCGCACTACTGATGGTCCGGACCCGGACTGTGGAGGCCTGAGAGATGACTACCGCCCCTTACGACGTGATCGCGATCGGCTGTGGCCCGTTCAACCTGGGACTGGCCGCGCTGGCAGACGGCCTGGACGACGTGAACCTGGCGGTGCTGGACAGCCGGCCGGAGTTCACCTGGCACCGCGGGCTGATGTTCGACGACGCGATGCTGCAGGTTTCCTTCCTGGCGGACCTGGTCAGCCTGGTGGAGCCGGCGCATCCGCTGTCCTTCCTGTCGTACCTGCGGGACAACGACCGGCTGTACCAGTTCTACGTGCGGGAGAAGTTCCACCCGACCCGGCGCGAGTACGAGGCCTATCTGCGGTGGAGCGCGGCGCAGCTGGATTCCCTGCACTTCGGGCATCACGTCGCTGACGTGGTGTGGGACGGGGAGTTCTTCGTTCTGTCCGTGGAGCGTGGCGACGGTGTTGTGCCGTTGAAGGCCCGCCACTTGGTGCTCGGGGTCGGCACGGAGCCCGCAGTACCGGCCGCGCTGGCTGGGCTGCCTCCGGAGCGGTTCCTGCACTCCGCTGACTACCTGTTCCGGCGGGAGGATCTGCTCCGGGCCGGACGAGTCACTGTGGTCGGATCGGGCCAGTCCGGCGCCGAGTGCGCACTGGACTTGTTGCGGGCTAACGCTGCCGGTGGACCCGCCGTGAGCTGGTTGACCCGTACTCCGTCGTTCGCGCCGCTCGACTACTCCAAGTTGGTGCTGGAGATGACGACCCCGTCGTACGTCGACTACTTCCACGCACTGGAGGAGCCGGCACGCGACCGGCTGGTCAAGGAGCAGTGGCGGCATTACAAGGGCATCTCATCGGACACGCTGGAGGAGATCCACGACGTGCTCTACCAGCGCGACCTCAACGCCTCACCGATGGCTCCGGTCGACCTGCTGTGCGGTGTCGCCGTGGAGGCGGCTGTAGCCCGTGCAGACGGCATCGAGCTGACCCTGCGCCATACGGACAGCGGTCGCACTTTCGAGCACGTCTGCGACGCCGTAGTAGCCGCCACTGGCTACAGCAACCGCCCGTTGCCCTTCCTGAAGTCGGTAGACCCGCTTGTACGCCGAGACGCCGCCGGGCGCTGGGTGATCAACAGGGACCATAGTGTCGGCGTCTCCGACGATGCACTGGGCGGCCGGCTCTTCGTGGCGAACGCGGACCTGCACAGTCACGGCGTAGCCGCCCCCGACCTCGGGATCGGGGCGATCCGCAACGCGACGATCCTCAACGCCGTCGCCGGGCGGGAGATCTTCCGGCTGCCCAAGTCGACCGCCTTCACCAGCTTCTCCCTCCCCGGATGAGCTGGACACGTTGCTCGTCGGAGCTGCTCGCCAAGCTCGCCACGGACCCGGTCCAGTTCTTGGTGGACGCAGCTGGCGTACGGGGCTCTCTGGTCAGACGGTGGCGGGCTATGTCGCCGAACTGTCGAGCACGCTGGCTGCTGATGTGCGGATGGCCTCGACTGCGCTGCCGACTGCGGAGCTGCTCATGCTTCACCACAGCGAGCTGGAAGGCCACCTGACTGGTCATCCGTTGCTCGTGGCCAACAAGGGGCGCCTGGGGTCTCGGCGGCTGACAGCCTGCGCTACGCCCCGGAGGCACGGACGCCGCTTCGCCTTGTCTGGCGGTACGGCGGGGGCTCGCCGAGTTCCGCGGTACACCGGACCTGTCGGAGCACGCGGTCGTCGGTCGCGAACTGGGTGCTGCTGCTCTCGAGGAGTTCCGGAGCCGGCTGGTCGACCCCGACTCGTATGTCTGGCTGCCGTGTCACCCGTGGCAGCTCGACCACGTAGTAGGGACGCAGTGGGCTCGCGAGCTGGCCACTGGGGAGATCGTGGTGCTTGGGGAGGGACCGGACGACTACCTGCCGACGCAGTCGATCCGGACGATGGTGAACGTGTCGCAGCCGCTGCGGTACCAGGTGAAGCTGCCACTGAAGATCCTGAACACCTCCGTCTATCGCGGCGCCCGCTCAGGGTCTCCACCACACCTGTGGAAGCCCGCGGCATAGAGCCGGACTCCCACACCCGAGTCCTCCCCCGAAAACCCTGGCACATCCTCCGCCAATACCTGGTCGACGCCCTGCTCCTCGGCGTCTTGAACCCTCTCGCCGACCTGCTATCCGATGCTGGGCTCCTGTCCGCTGACCGCTTCTGGGGCATGACCCGAGGCGAGATCGGGCTCTACGCCGGCGAACATCCGCAGTACGCCGACCGCCTCACCGCCACCGGCCTCCTCGACGAAACCCTTCGCCCGCTATCCGTTGAATGGCTACCGCCTGACCCTCGGCTACGCCGACCTCGACACCCGCCCACCGATCCCAGTCACCGGCCGCCTCCCGAACCCGCTGTCCTCAGTCGCCGCCATCCGCCCAAGCCGCCCGTGGTAACCAGGGCGGCTGCTTGCTCCAGCTCTGGAGCTCTTCGTCGATGACGATGCCGAGGCCGAGCAGTTGGGCCTCGCGTTCGGGGAGGGCGGCGAGGGACAGGCCGACCGGCAGGCCGCGGTCGTCCAGGCCTGCGGGGACGCTGAGTGCCGCGAACCCGGCGACGGACCAGGGAACTGACAGCCGGATGTGCGGGCCATCGGGTTCACGGCCCGCGTCGATCAGCGGAGGTGGTGCGTCGATCGTCGGATGGGCGATCGCGTCCAGCCGGTGGTCCGACATGATCTGCCGCCACTTGCTCTCCCACTGTGCCTGGAGTTGCAGGGCTTCGGCGTACCGCTCGGGGCTGACGGTCTCGCCCATCTGCACCCGGTCGCGCACCTGCGGGGTGTAGAGGCGGCTGTGCGGGAGCAACTTGTCGTGGATCTGCAGCGCCTCGACCTGGGTGATCGTGTCGAAGACGCCGTCGTGCTCCCGCAGCACCTCCTCCGCCAGAGCCGGCGTACCGATCTCGACGAGCTTCGCGCCGCGGGTGACGAGTTCGTGCAGGGCCTCGCGGCACACGTCCGCGAAGCGCTCGTCCACCTCCTTCCACGACATCTCGATCGGCAGCCCGATCCGTACCCCGGTGAGATCCGCCGGGGGAGCGGACGGATAGTCCGGTACGGCGGCATGGTGGCTGCCAGGGTCGCGTACGTCGTACCCGGCGAGCACGCGCATCAGCAGTGACACGTCCAGCATCCGCCGAGCCATCGGCCCGGTGACGTCGAACGACGGGCACAACGGAATCACGCCGTACCGCGACAGCCGGCCGATCGCGCTGCGCAGGGTGGACACGCCGCAGGCCGCGGCGGGAATCCGCAACGAACCACCCGTGTCCGTGCCAGTCGCCACGGGTGCCATCCGCATGGCCAGCGCAGCCGCCGATCCGCCCGAGGATCCGCCTGGCGTGCGCCGGATGTCCCAGGGATTCCTGGTCGGCGATGACCCCGTTCCATAGGCGAACTCATGAGTCGTCGTCTTCCCCAGCAGTCCTGCCCCGGCCGCTGTGAGGCGCTGCCAAACCGCGGCGTCCTCTGTCGGCACATAACTGGCGAGCACCCTGCTGCCCGCGGTGGTGAGCACTCCCCGGGTGAGGAAGAGATCCTTCACCGCCACCGGTATTCCTGCCAGCGGGCCGACCGGTAGGCCCTTCGCGCGGGCGTCGTCGGCGCGGCGGGCGGCTGCCAGGGCGAGGTGCGGGGTCTGGGTGACGAATGCGCGAATGATGGGTTCTGCATCCTCGATCCGGCGCAGGCAATCGTTGACGAGTTCACGGGCCGAGAGTTTGCGGTCGTTCAGTTGGTCGAGAATCTCGACCAGGCTGAGGTCCGCGGCGTCTTCGGTCACCCGAAGAGCGTACGAAAATAACCCGCCCAGGGAATGCCTGGGCGGGTCGTCGCGTGCTCAGTGCTGAACCGCAGCCGCGACGTTGTAGAGGCCGAAGCAGAACACGACGATCACCCCGAACAGAAGGATGAAGAGGATCTGCCTCCAGAACGAGATGAGGATCACGGCGGTGGCCAGTACGACGAGCGACACGATGATTTCATTCTGAGGCATGCCAATCCCTCTTTTCCGTCGTTCACGTCCCATCGATGATTTGCTTTCCACCAGCACTGCGCTAGATTGTGCCGGTGCCCCGTTCCAGTTTTGTTTGTCAGTACTATTAGAAGTCCGGTCAAAAGGCTGTCAATCCGCAGTATTGGTGAGGCTGTGGATGCCAAGTTCCGCCGGCCGGTTGCCTGAATTCGGCAGCGTCCTGGCAATATGCGAGGGCAGGCTGCCAATTGGGTCCGGTCGCTGCCAACTGGCAGTAGGCCCGGCTTCGTTGGCAACCGGCGGACGAATCGTTACCCGAAGTTGACGGGAATGCGGGTTTAGCGGCGGATTGTCCGCTAGTCTTCGAGCCACGCCAGTTATCGGTGGCCACAAGAGACTGATAGCTGCTCGGCCACAAGCCGCGCCGGGGCGAGTCAGTCGATCAAGCACTGGATGAACAGGCGGCTCTCGTGGTCAGCACTCCACCGCAGCAGAAGGCTTCTGTTGCCCGGCCGGCCGGCTCTCCGGCTGCCCCCTTGACGGTCGCGCCGGTGCGTTCGGCAACGGTGTCGCTCGACGAGTGCCGTGGCCATGACTCCGAGTTCGCCGAGCTGGCCCGGAAAGCTGCCGAGCGCAACAATGTCGAGCCGCGGGCGCTGATCGTCCGGACGCTGCTCCATCTGCCCCGCGTGGCCAGGCGGGACGGCCAAATCCGCTGGCGGCAGATCGAGACCGAGCTGGCCAGGTGCTCCACCGAGTTACGCGCGGACCAGGCGAAGGTCGCAGACCTCCTCCCGCATGCCAATTTCAAGCTGCAGGAGCTCCTGTTCGTCAGGTACGACGGGCGCCTGGCGGAGCAGATCTTCGGCCATCTGCACTACCTGCGCAGTGCCCGGCCGGGCTCGCTGAACTACGCCCTGGTCGACCCCAGATACGGCCAACCGGTCAGCTTGTGCAGCGTCTCACCGCTCGAGTGGAAACGCGTCGGCAGCCAGATCACCCGGCAGTTCGACGTACCGATGAGTGCCGTCTGGGATATCTCCCGGGTATATTCTTTCGCGGTCGCCCCGCCGAATGCGATCTCCTATCTGTTATCCAGGGTTCGCACTGCGATCCGGCAGGCGGCGCCCCAGGTGGAATTGTTGTCGACCGCAGTCGATCCTAATCTCGGATTCACCGGGTCGAGCTATCTCGCGGCGAACTGGCATCGCTGGATGACCATCAAGCCGAGGCCGTACCTGTATTTCGACCGCGGCTATATGAGCCCGCGGCAGTTGCGTGCGGCCTTCCAGACCACGAATGTGGCCGAATTGCGCGCCACCTTCGACAACAGATTCGAGCAGAGTCAGGCGACCTTGCTGGATTCGATGATCTTCTGTTGCCGGACCAGGGGCGAGACCGAGAACGTTCCGGAGGGCCTGCAGCGCCGGCTGCACCGCTGATCCACGAACGACCGGCCGGTGGCAGAAGTCACTGGTGGACCGAGTCTGAAGTTGTTTGACGGTTGGCTTTCGTGAGGATCTGGTCGGTGGTTTTGGTCCAGACGAAGGTGCGGCAGCGGTCGTTCCAGCCGGTGATGAAGGCGCGGATCTTGGTGTTGAGGTCGTGGACGGATCTGAAGGTGCCGACGAAGACCTCCGGTCGGATATGAGCGTCAGCAGCTCACGAGTCGCCGGAGGTCTTCTCGTCTCTCAAGCCACCGCGCCGGCAGCAGAGCTCACGATCTCTACGCCTGCTCGATGTCCGAGAACAACCCCTTGAACGGAACCTCGGTCCCCACGAGCGTGCCGAAGAGATCAGCGGCAGCGGGCGTCGCGACTGCGGCGGAGGCGTCCTCGTAGCTGTCGAAGTAGAGGTCGAGCGTGCGGTACGCGGGGGTAGCGGTGCCGTCCTCCTTCGGCCACACCTTGGCGGATTCGAGCCGCAGCAGCTTCGGTAACTTCGCTGCGGCCAGCTGCACGTCCGCGTAGGCGCGCTCGAACTCGTCCGGGTTCGCGGGGTTGTCGATGATCAACGTGATCTTGGTGGGCATGACGCTCTCCTTGCTAAGTCGGCGTACGGACCACCAGGTGGCTCGTGGAACGAACGTTCTATCGCGGACGACGCTAACAATCTCGGCGTTTTGATGTCAAGACCGATCGTTCTATCTGCTTCGTTGCCCGACCGGCGGCTCACTGTCTCCCTCGGCCAGGTCACCGCCCGGTCCCTGGCCTCGCCGGCGGACCGCGCGAGCCGAAATGCACCCATCACCAGCGAAGACGAACAAACCAACGAAACGCTGTGCAGTGCTAGTGCGGCTTGACGGTGAAGCGGGAGCGGCTGAGTAGGGCTTCTACGCGGCGGCGGTCAGGCATCGAGTTCGACAGTGGGAAGTCGGCCGTGGCGCAGGCCATGGCCGCAGTAGCCCAGAGCGCCTGCTCCTCGGAGAACGTGCGCTCGTTGTCGATCAGTTGCGCGGCAAGGGCCGCGCAGAAGGCATCGCGGGCGGCCGACGACTCTTTGTAGATCGACGGGAAGCTCGGCACGCTGAAGGTCTGCAGGTCGGTGCTCGAATAGATGGTGCAGCCGCCGTTCCCCGGGATGCAGAGCGTCTCCACTCCGTAGGCGAGCAAGTGGCGGGCGACCGGGTCGGGATCGAACCGATCCTGACCGGGAGGCGAGTAGCGGCCGAGTTCCCAGGCGTGCGCGACCATGTAGTCGATCTGGGACAGCGAATGGCGAGGGATGTCGTCGTCCGGATAGGGCTGTCCCGGGGTGACGATGACGAGTGGTCTGTCCTCCTCGCCGCGGTGCACGAGCTCCAGCGTGCGTTGCACGGTCTCGCGAGGGATCTCGAAGGTGACCAGGACCGCGTCGCAGTCGGTGAACTCCTGGGAGAGCCCGTCCATGTCGCGGGCGTCGAGCCGGACCTCCATCTGGTTCCGCCAGTTCACCGCGATGCTGTCGCCGAGTTCCATCTCGATGATTCCGGTGAAGGGCGTCCGGGCCTGGCGGACCACTTTGAGCAGTGAGGTGTTGACGCCTTCGTCGCGCAGGTAGTGGATGATCTCCTGCCCGAACCGATCGTCGGCCACAGCCGCGACCAGCGACACGTCCAAGCCGAGCCTGGCCGCGGCAACGGCTTGCGACACTCCCTTGCCGCCAGGTGACAGATCGAATCCGTAGGCCTCGCTCGACGTCTCGCTCTGCGGCAGCTTCTTGGTCCGGAAGGTGGCGTCCATGACGGCACCACCGACGACGATGACGCGCCCCGTCGGACTCACGGCGCCGTTCGGATTCCCCTCGCCCGGTGCCGGTAGGACGACACTCCTCGAGCCCACGGAGGTCACTTCGCGCCGGATCAGTTGCCGCGCCAACTCCCGCAGTACCTCGTGCTCTGTCGTACCGCGCAGGGTTCGGTCGCTCGGTGGCTCGCCTGGAGTCAGGCCCATCGCCTCGTGGAGGCGGCGCCAGTTGCCGAGGAGTGTCTGCCGCCGGAGTCCGAGCGAGTCGGCCCGGAGGGATTGGATGACACGGTCTTCGATGCCGTGCTCTCTGTGCAGGTCGGAGAAGAGGCCGAGGGCCAGGATCGCGTCGGCCACGATCCGATGGGTGCCGTCGATCGTCTCGAGCACACATTGGGAGACGACACCGTGAGCGGCGGAGGGGAGATCGACCTTGTAGACATTGGCGAAACGCTGGGTGGCGTGCAGTTGGAGCAACGGCGCGGCGGCCTGACCCCGATCGTCCTGCAAGCGGGTCAGAGTCAATCCATCGCGCGCCCGCATCTTCTCCAGCACATGCGTCAGTACCAGCGCATTGGGTGCATCCCACTCATCGCCGTGATCCGCCACTCGTCTCCGTCCCGACGTCGTCACCTGTAGTCATTATGCGGGTCCGCGTTACCCCGTGAAAGGGGCGGAAGTGGCGAGGACGGAGAGCGAGGTATTGCGTGGGTCAGTGGAGGGCGGTGACCCAGCGGGCTGCTTGTTTGGCGTTTTGGAGGCGGCGTTCGTAGGTGGCGCCTACGGTGAGGAGGATCAGGCCGGCGGTGGCGAGGGTGATCCAGCGGGGGATCAGGGGGGCCACCTCCAGGAGTTGCCAGAGGGCGATTTTGAGGAGGACCGCGGCGCCGATGATGAAGGGGGCTTGGAGGGTGTAGCGGACGCCGATCAGGATGATCGTGACTGCGGTGGCCACTACGAAGGTGCTGCGGAGGTAGTCCTCATTGCTGTTGGCAACTAGGGCGGAGGGGACCAGGCCGAGGACGAGGCCGGGGCCCAGGTAGATCCAGCTGGGTTGGTCGCGCCAGCCTAGGAGGCCGATGGCCAGGAGGATGAGGGCCGGGGGGACGGTGTACCACTCGATGGTGGTCGAGGCGGCGCCGAGGACGAAGGCGGTGTTCGCGACGATCAGGAGCAGGGCGGCGATCAGTTGAGCGTTGCGACGGGCTGGGCGCATGCCGTAGGCGACCAAGGGGGCCGCTGCGATGGTGAGGACGATGCCAGTGCCGGTGGTCGGAGACTCCAGCAGCATGAGGAGCTCTGCGAGGGTGACGGCTGAGGCGGCCGGGCCGAGGAGGGCCGGCTCCAGCGGTCGGCCGACGTGCAGGCAGGCGAGGGCGATGCTGAATCCGCCGACCACTGAGAGGGTGATCGCGCTCGTCCAGGTGCTGAACAGTCCGTCGGCCAGGACCAGCAGGATTGCCAGTTGGGTCGCGAGGCTTGCGGTGATGGCTGCGGTCGGGGCGGGCAGCCGCTTGCGCCAGACAGCAAGTAGCGACAAGGCAGCGACGATGGCGGAGATCAGACCCAGTTGCCGAAGGTCTTCGAGGGCCAGGCAGGTCAGAAGGTTGACTGAGGCAACAACCAGCGTGGCGATCTCCAGGACAGGGGTGAGAACGCCGGTACGTCGGGGTCGCAGGAGTGCGGCGACTGCCAGCAGTGTCGCGGCGCCGGTGGTCAGCCAACGGCCGGCGGCGGGCAGCTGAGGCAAGCAGGTGGCGACGGTGAACGCGGCGGCCGCGACGCAGAGGCACTCGCCGAAGGCGGGCGGGAGCGAACGGGGGAGCGTGATCTTGCGGAGCAGCCCGACTCCGGTCAGGGCGGCGAGGCAGACCGCTCCAGTCGTGGCGAGAACCGGAGACAGCGCTGTCGCGGATCCGCCGACGATGTCGTCGAAGAAGGGACGGTCGTAGGGGGAGTGGATCGCGATCAGGCTGAGGAGAACCCGGGCCGAGCCGACGGCGAGCAGCGCCGAGTAGACGAGACCGGCGCAGATCGAGCCGGTGATCCGGATGACGCGGGTTCCCTTGGCCGACCAGAGCACCGTGATCACGACCTGCGCGAGCAGGCCGAGCAGGTACGGAGCGAGGTCGACGCGGTCGGCCAGGATCAGCGGCAGCGGGAGTTGACCGATGATCACGGTCGCGACACCGAACGTGATCACGTTGGGCGCGAACCGTGACATCAGGAGGTTGATCGCGGCAACCACCGCGGCGGCGAGACCGGCGTACGTGAGGCCGTCGATCGCGCTGGGCGGGATCAGGCCGAGCTCGCGGACGCCGTACAGGTCGACGGTGAGGAGGCCGCACCCGAGGATGGCGAGGGCTTCGGCCGTGCCGGTGAGCCGGCGGCGGCTGGCAGGAACGGCGCCGGCCAAGGCGATCGCGGCGAGGGTGGCGATGATCGACGCCTGGACCGCGACAGGGAGGCTGTCCCAGGTCACGGCGAGGAAGGTGACGCCGGCGGCCAGCAGGAGGAGTACGCCGAGGCTCAGAAGCGTTGCTTGCGGGCTCAACCGGTGCCGTGGTCTGGGCGCCTTCGGGGGTACAGGCGGTAGGCGATGGGCTTGGGGTAGCGGAGGCATGGCCTGCATCGGGGCGTGCGGGCCTCGCTGTACTCCGCGAGGGGGCGGCGCGGGATAGGCAGCCGGTGTCACCGGGTGGAGCGGCGGAGCGGTGGATCCCGGCGATGCCAAGGGCGGAGCCTGGCTTGGTGGCGGAGGGTAAGGAATGGGCGCCACCGGACGCGGTGTCGCTACCGGGCCCGGGGGTACGACCGGTTGCGGCGTGACCGGAGGTGGGGCAGGTGAAGCCTGCAGGGGAGGTGAAGGGGATGGTGTGGCGTCGAGGTTGACGGCGAGATGGAGCAGCGTTTGGCAGGCGGGGCAGCGGAAGGTGGGTGAGTCGGCGTTCATCCTTCGTCCTCCTCAGGATCCCTTTCACTATCGAAGGAGGAACGAGCTGCCGCCTGAGTACGTCTACTCAAATCGTCGCGTAGGCTGCTGCGGGTCTGCCGGTCGTCCAGACCGGCGAGGCGAACACGGGGAGCAGGATGAAGACTGGATACGTCGAGCTCGGAAGGGCTCAGCAAGAGCGATGGCAGACGGCCTACGAGCAGAATCCGAGCCTGCACGGGGCGGAACCCTCGGCAGCGGCCCGCTGGACTGCCGAGCTGTTCGGTGCCGCGGGCATCGATGACGTGCTGGAACTCGGCGCCGGCCAGGGGCGGGACGCGCTCTACCTTGCCAGGCAGGGATTCAGCGTGCACGCCACGGATTTCAGCGAGGCGGCGCTGCACCAGCTCCGCCTGGACGCGCAGCGTGACGGCCTGGACGACCGGGTGACGGCGGCGCTGCACGACGTCCGGGATCCGTTGCCCCCCGCGGACGCTACTGTCGGCGCGGTGTACGCGAATGTCCTGCTGAACATGGCCTTCTCCCGGGCGGAGCTGCGTTCGCTGGTGAACGAGATCCGCCGGGTACTGCGGCCGGGTGGGCTGTTCGTGTACACAGTCTGGTCCACCGAGGACCGGGGTTACGGGAAATGCAGCGCTATCGGCGACGGGTTGTATGCAAAGGACGGCTTCGTCGGCCGGTTCTTCGATCTCGACCTGGTGCACGAACTCGCCGACCGCTGGGAACTGCGCGGCGCCGACGGCTATACCGAGGACCCGCACGCCTTGTGGCGAGTGACCCAGGCGAAACCGCACCCGGTGAGCTGAAGTCCGCTCTGGCTACGGCGTGCCGTGTTGCGGTGTGGTCACCAAAGCGAAAAGTTGCATTGACTCCTCTGTCCGGTTCCGACAGGCTCGGTCCGCGTCTCACCTTCGACCATCGGAGAAACACCAATGCAGTGGTACATGGACGTCATCAAGAAGTACGCCGAGTTCAGCGGTCGCGCTCGGCGCAAAGAGTTCTGGATGTTCGCGCTGATCAACGCGATCATCGGCATCATCCTGGGCATCATCGACAACCTCATCGGGACGACCTACGGTTCAGCCAACCAAGGTGTGCTGGGCTCGATCTACAGCCTGGCGGTGCTGATCCCGTCGATCGCTGTCGGCGTCCGGCGGATGCACGACACGAACCGTAGCGGCTGGTGGCTGCTGATCAACCTGATCCCCTGTGTGGGGTGGATCGTCTACATCGTCTTCGCCGCCCAGGAGGGCGTTGCCGGGGACAACCAGTACGGCCCGGACCCGAAGGCGGCCGAGCGCTTCGGCGGCCCGGGTGGGTACAACCCGCCGGAGCCGGGTTACCCGACCGTCTGATCCCGACGTCGGAACGTCCCGCGGACCTGGTGAGAGACGCCCGTCCGCGGGACGTTGCACGTCCGGCCAGGGTCAGCTGGCCTGGCTGACGCTGGACATGTTGAAGTCGGGCACCAGCAGCGGCGGCGTCGCAGTACGGGAGAACTCGTCGCCCCACTCGCGCGAGAAGGACGGCACGGTGGCCCCGGCCGCGGTGAAGCGGGCGAGCAGGTCGACCGGGCTCTCGTTGAAGCGGAAGTTGTTCACTGCGCCCGTCACCTCGCCGTTCTCCACCAGGTAGACCCCGTCGCGGGTCAGACCGGTGAGCAGCAGCGTCTGCGGATCCACCACGCGGATGTACCACAGGCAGGTCACCAGCAGGCCGCGGTCGAGCCCGGCCACCAGGTCGTCCACAGACCCGGTCGCGCCGTCGACTGACAGCACATAGTTGCCGATCGGCGGAGTCACCGCAGGCGCACCCGTGAGATCGGCTGTGAACCGGCTCTGCATCAAGTTCTCGAGCTTGCCGCCGCGGATCCAGTCCGTCGCGGTCAGCGTGAGCCCGTTGTCGAAGACGCTCGACGATCCACCAGACGACCGAGCCACCGCGAACGGGAAGCTCTCCAGCCCTGCCAGGTGCGGGTCGGACCGAAGTCCGACCGGGTGTGGCGACAGCACGTCACCGATCCGGGTCCCGCCCGAAGGCTTCGAGAAGACGCTGCGCCCTTCATAGGCGTCGCGTCCTTCGAGGCGCCAGTACACGTACGTCGCCAGGTCCGCCACCGCGGCAGGGGTGAGCACCGTGGGGTGCCGCCCGGCATCCACCGCAACGGTGCGAGTGGCCCAGCCGAGCCGCCGGGTGAGCTCCGCATCGATCGCGAGCGGGTCGATGTCGCTGAAGTCGCGGGTGGCGGCTCCCACCCAGGCCGACTGGCTGAGGTCACTCGACTTGCCGGTGGCCGTCACGAAGCCCCGAGGCAGACTCTGACGTAACCGCAGGCCGGTCGACGATCCGACGTACAGGGTGATGACTTCGTGGTCGGCGAAGCCGTAGAGCCAGCGGTTCTCCTTGCCGGCCCGGGAGAGCGCTTCACCGAGTGCGGGGGCGAATTTCTCGTAGACGTTGACCGAGGTCTCGTCGGGCTCCTCGTCCCAGCCGGAGCCGACGGTGCCGTCGACCAGCGGGCGGGCGTCCTCGGCCGGCCCGGCGGCACGGGCGGCGGCTACCGCTGCCGAGACGAGGTCGCGCAACTCCGCCTCCGTGGCCGACGAGCGCCCTGCGACTCCGGCGGCGGTGCCCTCGCCCGCGCCCACCGTCGCGATCACGGTGACGCTCGAGCCGCGCATCGCGCCGTTCGTGGTGAGGGTGTTGTTGGCCCAGCGCAGGTTCGCGCTCGAGGTCTCGGCGACAAGGACCACGCAGCCGTCGGCCCCCTCGGCGGCGGCCAGGTCGAGAGCCCGCTCGATGGTGTCCTGCGGGGTGAGCTGAATGACGGTCGTCACCGGCCGGCCTCCTGCGTGGTGTTGAGAATGCGGACGCCGCGGAACAGCGCGGACGGGCAACCGTGGGTGACGGCGCCGGACTGGGCGGGCTGGGCCTTGCCGCAGTTGAGCGCGCCGCCGAGGATGTAGGTCTGCGGTCCGCCGACGGCCTCCATCGACCCCCAGAAGTCGGTCGTGGTGGCCTGGTACGCGACGTCGCGCAGTTGCCCGTCGAGCTTGCCGTCGGTGATCTTGTAGAACCGTTGACCGGTGAACTGGAAGTTGTACCGCTGCATGTCGATCGACCACGACTTGTCGCCGACGATGTAGATGCCGTTCTTCACCTTGGCGATCAATTCCTCGGTGGAGGGACCGTCCGGCACCGGCTGCAGGGACACGTTCGCCATCCGCTGGATCGGGATGTGCCCGGCCGAGTCGGCGTACGCGCAGCCGTTGGAGCGGCTGGTGCCGAGGACGCCCTCGTTCACCTTCGCCATCCGGCGGTCCACCTGGTAGCCGACCAGGATGCCGTCCTTGACCAGGTCCCACTGCTGTCCGGCGACACCCTCGTCGTCGTACCCGACGGTCGAGAGGCCGTGCTCGGCGATGCGGTCGCCGGTGACGTGCATGACCGGCGAGCCGTACTTCAGGGTGTTGAGCTTGTCGAGGGTGGCGAAGCTGGTGCCGGCGTAGTTGGCCTCGTAGCCGAGTGCGCGGTCGAGCTCGGTGGCGTGGCCGATCGACTCGTGGATGGTGAGCCAGAGGTTGGTCGGGTCGATCACCAGGTCATAGGCGCCCGCCTCGACGCTCGGCGCGGCCATCTTCTCCGCGAGCCAGCCGGGGATCTGGGCGAGTTCCTCGTCCCAGTTCCAGCCGGTACCGGTCATGTACTCCCAGCCGCGGCCGGCCGGCGGGACGCAACTGGCCATCGAGTCGAACCGGCCGGTCTCGGCGTCCACCGCGATCGCCTGGATGTCAGGGCCGATCCGCACTCGCTGCTGCGTGGTGGAGGTGCCTTCGGAGTTCGCGTAGAACTTGCACTCGTTCACCGACGCGACGTGCGCCGTGACGTGTGAGACGCCCTCTGCCTCGAGCAGGCGGTTGCTGTAGTCGGTGAGCAGGGCGACCTTCTCGGCCCGCGGCAGGCTGAGCGGGTCGATCTCGTACGCCGAGACCCAGCTGACGTCGTCGTACACGGGCTCGTCGGCGAGCTGGATCGGCTCCGAGTTGATCGGCCGGGAGACCTGCGCGAGGTGGACCGCCTGCTCGGCGATCCGGACGGCCTCGTCGGTCGACAGCGCGACCCCGGCGGCGAACCCCCAGGTGCCGTCGTGGATCACCCGGACGGCGAGACCGAGGTCCTCGTCGTCGCCGGCGCTCTCGAGTACGCCGTCGCGCAGTGAGATGGACTCCGACCGGATCCGCTCCAGCCGGAACTCGGCGAACCTGGCGCCGAGATCCTTCGCCCGTTGCAGCGCGGCGGAGGCCAGTTCGTGGCGGGGCAGGGCGAGGAATGACGCATCGACTTCGGGCACGTTGCCGACCTTATGACATCGGCCCAGCGGGCGAGCGACGAGATGGAACCGATCGGTGACCGGCGGTGTAGAGACAATGAGCGGATCGGACAGGAGGCGGAATCAGCGAGGTCGACGAACCGGCGATCCTGGCTCGGGTGCGCGGTGGGGACTCCACCGCGTACGGCGAGCTGGTGCTGCGCCATGCCCCCGTGGCGAAACGTACGGCGGTACTGCTCGGGGCCGGGTCCGAGGCGGACGACGTCGTGCAGGAGTCCTTCGTCAAGGCGTATCGCGCGCTCGGGAGCTTCCGCAGCGGTTCCGCCTTCCGTCCGTGGTTGCTGCGCATCGTCGCGAACGAGACGCGCAACCTGGTGCGGTCGCGGAGTCGCCGATCGCGCCGGGAGGAGCTGGCCGTACTCCCGGAGTTCGTGCTGGACCCGGCTGACCACGCGCTGTCCACCGAGCGCCGGGACGAGCTGTTGGAAGCGCTGAAGGCTCTGCCCGAGCAGTACCGGCTGGTGGTGACGTGCCGCTACCTGCTGGACCTGGACGAGCAGGAGACGGCAACGGTGCTCGGCTGGCCGCGCGGCACGGTGAAGTCGCGGCTCCACCGCGCATTGGGACGCCTGCGGACCCAACTACCCGACAAGGAGGTGCAGCGATGACCGACGAGCAGCTGGCAGACGAACTCCGCGCTCTCGGGCGCACCGCCGCAGTACCTCCTGTTGCTGACGGGCTGGCGACTGCTGTGCTGGAGCGCATCGCCGAGCCTCCTGTACGTCGTACGTTCGCTGAGGTGGTTCGGAGCCGGTGGCGGGCGCTGCTGGCTCTGCTGGCGGTTCTGCTCGCTGGAGCGCTCATTGCGCCGCCGGTGCGTGCTGCTGTGGCCGAGTGGCTCAACATCGGGGGAGTGCAGGCTCAGCCTGTCGGTACAGGGCCTACGAGTGCGCCGGAACCTCCTGTCGCTGCGGGGGAGTTGACCTTGCAGCAGGCGGCTGACCGGGCCGGCTTCGTGCCGATCGTGCCCAAGGCTCTGGGGACTCCGGCGAAGGTCGACGCTTCGAAGGGGATGGTGGCGATGAGCTGGCAGACCGCTGACGGGGTGGTGCGGCTGGAACAGTTCAAGGCGCAGCTGTCGCCGATGTACATCAAGAAGTACTACCGGGAGCTGGAGTTCGTGCAGGTGGTGAACGGCTACTGGTTCAGCACGCCGCACGAGCTGGTGCTGGACGACGAAGCCGGGAACGAGGTCCGCGTGCGGGTGGCCGGGCCCACCTTGGTGTGGGTGTACGAGGGGCTGACCTTCCGGCTGGAGGGGTTGCGGGACAAGACGCGGGCGACGGCGATCGCGGTGTCCGCTGTCAGGTAGTCGTTCTGCTTGTGGAACCCGTGGCGCGTCGGCGGTGTACCAGTGACAGTCGAATGAAGGAGGCTGTCATGCGCTCGTGGGTACGCCGTACCGTCCTGCTTGGCGTCGCCGTACTGGTGACGGCGGCTGCTGGAGTCGCGCCGGCCGAGGCCGGCGGGCCGACGAGCGTGCTGCTGAGCGCGCCGGGCATCGGCAAGGTCGTTGCCACCGGCTACGAGGACCCGAAGTACAACGAGTTGCAGCAGCTGCTGGACGTGGGAGTGCCCGCCAAGTCGGAGACCGGCGGTGACGATCGATCGGTCGGCGGCTTCATCCGGGCGACCTGGCTGATCCATGACATGTCGGTCTGGCGCCTCGACATCATCTACCCGGACGCGCCGGGCGGCCCGTGGATCGCGACCACCGAGGACAAGGGGATGTCGGGCCAGGGTCTGGACGCACAGCCGGTCTGGCACCGCTCGATCAACGGCGCCCGCCTGACCCAGGTCCTCGGATCCCTCGGACTCTTTGACAAGGACCCCAATCACAACGGCTGGGGCGGCGGCCCCACCGGCCCTCCCCAGACCGACCCGTCCGGCCCGGTGGTGGTCGAGCAACCTGCCACCGTCGACCAGCCCGCCACCGCCCCCACCGGCACCGTCAAAGCCGAACAAGGAGCCCTCACCGGCTGGCGCTGGATCATCCCCGGCGCCCTCCTCGGCGCCGCGGCCGCCCTCCTCGCTACCCGCCTCCTCCCCAAACGCCGCCAGTGGGACCTAATCGACGCCGAGTAAGTCCCCACGCCGCTCCTACGTCGCGACTGACAACAGCAGGTGCTCGGCCCCGACCCATCTATCGCCGGGGTGGCACCTGTTCCCACGCCGCTCCTGCGTCGCCACTGACAACAGCAGGTGCTCTGCCACTGGGGTGTTCGCATACCAACCGGCCGTCCCTGAGGCTCACGCCCTCAGCGCCGGCTCCTCCGGCGCCACTCGTCACCCGCCGCTGCGGGTGTCCCAGGGGCGGGTCGCGATCATCCGTATGCGGCTCCACCTGCATCTGTAGCTTCATCGAGGCTTGGATACGCGCTGTCCTCGGCACGGATCCGCCCGAGGCCCTTTCGGGCTGCCCAGTGCTCGAGGCCCTTTCGGGCTGCCCAGTGCTCGAGGCCTTTCGGGCTGCCCAGGGGGTGAGGCAGGGCGACTCCCTCGCTCCGATCACCCGCCCGCAACTCATCTCCACCTCCGATCCGGATCGCCTCCGGCACTCGTGGGCTTGCGCCCTGCTGCCCTGCTGCCTCGGACTGCCGGCCGCGCCGTCCGTCCGCGTCGCCAGCGGCCCACGCCTCGCCTCCTTCCCGCCTTGTCCACCTCGCTTCCGCGTGTGCCTGACATCCGGGTCGTAGGTCCTGCTCCGGCACTCATTCGTCCCATCACCCCGCCAGGTCCACAGCTGGCGTCCGGTTGTGGACAACTCGTCTGTATCCGGAGTGTTGGCACAATTTCGGACGAACATCGGAATCCCTTACAAATAAGGGCCTTCCGGACCGGCAACTGTCGGCGGCGGTGTCTAGGGTCTGGGGTATGGAGATGTTGGGTGAGCGGCCGGTGTGGTCGATGAGCGACAGCGAGCAGCT